>JAPYOP010000003.1:125605-147934 GCA_029938115.1 Colwellia sp.
TCTTTTTTTTGCCCACAGATTAGCGCGGATTAACGCAGATTAAAAGCGCAATAAACACAGACTATTACTACGCTATAGTTTGATTTTTGTACATCTGCGTGAATTCGCGGGCGAGAGAACTTTTCTTTGCCCACAGATTAGCGCGGATTAACGCAGATAAAAAGCGCAATAAACACAGACTATTACTACGCTATAGTTTGATTCTTGTACATCTGCGTGAATTCGCGGGCGAGAGATCTTTTTTTTGCCCACAGATTAGCGCGGATTAACGCAGATTAAAAGCGCAATAAAAACAGACCATTACTACGCTACAGTTTGATTTTTGTACATCTTCGTGAATTCGTGGGCAACTGTTTTTAACTATTCTCTTTTAGGTAAGTAAATAAGTTTTTATAATGCTTACCGAGCTTCTCAGCTTTTTTCTCTTTTGCTGCATGGCGAACTAATTGTTTCAATTTTTGACGTTCCATTTTTTCGAACTCAGCTAAAGTACTCTCTACAGCGTCATTGCCTTGCTCGATTAACTGATCCCTTAAATTCTCCAAACGTACAAATTTTGCCGTCGATTGCTGATGCTTATTTTCCATAACCTCAATTGCTTTATGAATGGGCTTAAGATCAGTTTCTAATAAAATTTTAGCAATATGGCGAATATGGCGACGCATAGCTTCATGCTTATTACGTATTTTATCGGCAACAATCATGGCATCTTTTAAATCATCAGTTAACGAAATAAGACTGCGTTGATGCTTTGACATTTCTACCAAAGACTGAGCAAAGTCTTGCAATTGATGCATTTCTTTCTTTATTTCAGTTTTACTTTTTAATTCTTCCATTTCTGGTGTTAAGTCGTCGATATCGTTGGCTGACTGGGGCATAATAGTTGCTAATGTAAATTATTTAAATATTGCCTTTAATTATACGCAAAAGTAACTAAAGTTGATATTTTAAATCTAAATTTAAAACTTGAGCAAAACAATAAGTAGATAAAAAACTATGACAGAAGTAAAGCAGCCCATGGATCCATTAATCGAGCAACTCGAACAAGTAAAAGGCCGAGTCGCTAAAGTACTTGAACTAGCTAAATCTTTAGGTGCTGATGGTGCAGAAGTTGCGATGAGTCGCCAACAAGGATTAAGTGTTGGTACTCGACTTGGTGAAGTTGAAAATGTTGAGTTTACCAACGATGGCGCTTTGGGAATAACTGTTTACCAACAAGGTCGGAAAGGTAGTGCATCAACAGCCGACTTATCTGAAAAAGCGTTAACTCAAGCAGTAGAGGCGGCTGTTAATATTGCTAAATATACCTCCGTTGATGATTGCTCAGGTTTGGCAGATAAAGAATACTTAGCAATGCAAGCGCAAGATTTAGATTTATATCATCCCAAAGCGCTGACAACTGAACAAGCGATAATCATAGCTAAAGAGTGCGAGCAAAGTGCGTTAGATAGTGATAAACGTATTACTAATTCTGATGGCGCTAGTTTAGATTGTTTTGCTGGTTTTAAAGTTTACGGTAACAGCCATGGTCAATTAGTAGGTTATCCAAGTTCGCGTCATAGCTTAAGCTGTGTTGTTATTGCGGGTACTGATGATCAAATGCAGCGTGATTACGCTTATGATGTTAATCGTGATTTTTCATTATTAGAGAGTGGCGTTAGTATCGGTAAGAAAGCCGCGAGTGAAGTTATATCGCGTTTAAACCCGCAAAAGCTATCGACGATGAAAGTACCTGTACTTTTTCGTTCAGACATCGCTAATACCATTTGGGGGCATTTTATTGCGGCAATCAGTGGCGGTAACCTATACCGTAAATCTTCATTTTTACTGGATGCATTAGACAAAGATGTCTTTCCTGATTTTGTATCCATTGAAGAGCGACCACACATTATGAAAGCACTTGCTAGTAGTGCTTTTGATAGTGAAGGTGTGCTAACTCTAGACCGAGATATTATTACTGATGGCACATTGCAAACATATCTTTTAACCAGCTATTCAGCTCGTAAGTTAGGGCTTACTACCACAGGACATGCCGGTGGTATTCATAACTGGTTAGTTAATGATAAAAATATTGTCAGTAGAGGCAATAAAGAGGCTGACTTTGATGCCATAGTCAAAACCTTAGGTACAGGCTTATTGGTGACTGAGTTGATGGGACAAGGTGTGAACATTGTTAATGGCGATTATTCACGTGGAGCCGCTGGATTCTGGGTGGAAAATGGTGAGATTTCTTACCCTGTAAGTGAGATTACTATTGCAGGTAACTTAGATGAAATGTTCAAGGGTATTGTTGCTGTTGGCGCTGATGTTGATAAGCATGGGAGCATTAGTACAGGGTCAATACTCATTGATGAAATGCAAATCGCGGGACAATAAATTGTAGGTCGATGTATGCCGCGACAATTGCGTTGTCGTGCCTCACTTCGTTCGTGACGACCTACATATGACAATTTCTACTTCGTTCATGACTATCTACAGTTAAGTCAATAACAGAGTTGCCGTTCCTAAAAAGGCAAAAATACCTACTACGTCAGTTACTGTTGTGATAATTACACTACCGGCTAGAGCGGGGTCTATATTCAGGCGCTTTAACATTAATGGAATAGCGACACCGGCTAACCCCGCTGCGGTCATGTTCATCAGCATAGCAAAAGCGATAACAGCACCTAACATCAAATCTTGCTTCCATATAGCGACCACAGTGGCAATGAGTAATGCCCAAATCATACCGTTTAGAAAACCTATCGCCACTTCTTTATTTAATAAAGCTCTGGCATTACTGTCACCTACATGACCAAGTGCCATGCCGCGGATAACTAACGTTAAAGTTTGATTACCAGCAACGCCGCCCATACTTGGCACTAGAGAATTAAGTACCGCTAAAATTGCTAATTGTTGAAAAATTCCTTCAAACATACTGGTAACAGCTACAGCTAATAAAGCTGTAATAAGGTTCACGCCAAGCCATAAAGAGCGTTGCTTAGTACTTTTAATTACCGGAGCAAAGGTATCCGCTTCATCACCTAAACCCGCCATGCTCATCATTGAATGCTCTGCATCTTCACGAATAACGTCAATAATGTCATCTATGGTAATACGACCAAGCAAGTGGCCATTTTTATCAACAACAGGCGCTGAAAACCAATCATGCTTTTCAAACAGTTGAGCAACTTCTTGCTCGTCTATGTCTGCTTGAACCGCTTCAATGTCGGCATCAATTAAGCTTGAAATAATTATCTCAGGGTTAGCTGTAACAATTGCCGCTAACGATACTGCACCAATAAAGCGGTTGTTACGATCAACAACATAGAAGGAGTCGGTTGCTTCGGGAAGTTGTCCTTTAAGGCGCAAATAACTCAAGACTACATCAACACTTACTTCTGGACGTAAAGTAATAGTATCAGTGTTCATGATACCGCCAGCGGTATCTTCGTCATAAGATAGTGCTGTTTCTACTCGACTTCTATCTTGAGAGTCCATCGAGTCAAGTACTTCGCGAAAAAGAGTGTCAGGTAAGGTACGTAATACTTCAGCTAAATCATCGACATCCATGCCTTCAGCAACAGCAGCCAATTTTTCAGGCCGCATGCTTTGCAATATGCCTTTACGCACTTCTTCATTTAATTCTTCAAGTACTTCGCCGTGATGCTCAACGTCGATAAGTTGCCATAAAACGGGACGTGTTTTTGAGGGGGAAGATTCAAGAAGTAACGCTAAATCGTAGGCGGGCATGTCTTGCAGTAATTTACGCACATAAACAAACATACCACTATCAAGCGCTTCATTAACTTGATGCAGTCTTTGTTGAATCTTCTCTTGTTCTATCTTTTCAGGCATAAGGATATTACTTGAAAGTTGGAGCGGTAACGTATATCAACTCTATTAAACTATTACTAAATGGGAATTCAATAGACTTAATATTTCATAAACTATTGTTAAGTTTATCGTAATTTTGTGTTTTTTTCAGTTTTTTGTTTAATGAGATTGTCATTCGGCTTCATCAAATTTATCACAGATCAACTGACTAATAGCTTGTAAGGCTTGTAGCGCGTCTTCACCGCGAGCCGTTACATTGACTATTTTACCTTGGCCTCCAGCTAATAGCATTATGGCCATAATACTACTAGCATCAGCTTCTTTTCCTTCTAGTGATAAGGTTATTTGTGCTGAAAATTGCTGACAAAGTTGAGCTAATTTACTAGCCGCTCGTGCATGTAAACCTAGTTTATTGACAATGGTCAATTTTTTGCTTATTGATGTATGACTACTTATTGTTTTTTTAGGCATAGGTAAATCTACTTTTTGCTTTTTTCAATATCTCTATGATGTGTTTGCACATCTTTTTGCTCTTTTCGAAAGTTATTTGCTAATAATTCGGCAATATAAACTGAGCGATGTTTACCCCCGGTACAACCTATGGCAATAGTCATGTAGCTACGATTGTTACGCTCTAAATGTGGTAGCCAAGTCATCATAAAACTATTAATCTGCCAAACAAATTTGGTAACTATTGGTTGACTAGCTAAAAAATCGATTACGGGTTGTTCTAAGCCAGTAAAGGGTTTTAATTCCTTTTCCCAATGAGGATTTGGTAAAAATCGAGCGTCGAATACGTAGTCGGCATCGGCTGGAATGCCATGTTTAAAACCAAATGATTCGAACACTAAAACCATTGCACCTGTTTTTTTACCTAAAATACGCTCTCGAACTAAATCAGCTAATTGGTGTGGACTCAACTGGCTGGTATTTATGTATAAGTCAGCATTTGTTGAAATGGGGGTTAGTAGTTTTTTCTCTAAAGCTATTGCTTGATCTAATGGAATATTTTTTTTAATTAATGGATGCAAACGTCTTGTTTCACTAAAGCGTCGAATAAGATCATTGTCATCGGCATCTAAAAATAACGTTGTTACTTCAACAGCGCTGGGTAAGTATTCAATAATTTCTAGAATATCTTTGGGGTCTTTTGGCAAATTACGAACGTCTAGACTCACGGCGACATTTTCATAATCATTAATCACCGTATGCGTTAATGCCGGAAGTAAGTTCACGGGAATATTGTCTACGCAATAATAGCCTAAATCCTCTAAAACCCTTAAAGCAACGGATTTACCTGAGCCAGAACGACCACTAACAATTATAAGTTTCATAAATTAAGTCTCGAGTTGCGAGTAAAAAAGTTTCGAGAAAAGAGCTTCGCAACTCGTAACTTCACTTGCTCGAAACTGAATTAAGTTGTTTGTTGAATAAGGTTATACATTTCTTGGTTGTTAATGCATTTTCGTACCTGTTTAGCTGTTTTTCTATCACTAAAGAGCTTCGCAATGCTTTGCAAGGTTTCTAAATGTTCTTGGGTATTATTTGTTGGCACAAATAAACAGATAAAAATATCTACTGGTTTGTTATCTATTGCATCAAAGTCAATAGCTCGTTCGGTTGTTAAAAACACAGCAATTGCTTTATTGGTGTTATTTAATCGTCCATGAGGAATAGCAATACCATTGCCAATGCCGGTACTGCCCATTTTTTCACGGCTAAGCAAACTATCAAGTAAGTCATTTGGGTTAGAGTCGCCTAATTCATTGGCGGCAAGTTGACAAACTTGTTCAAGCAAGCGCTTTTTGCTGTTTGCTGGAACTGCGCATTGTGTACAGTCCAGCGTTAAAATATCTTGTAAAGTCATAATTATAAAAGAGTGAATTAATGCTGTGTTATTTTGCCTTTGTATTTTAGTACTTGGCGGTCTAATTTATCAACTAAGGTATCTATAGAGGCATACATATCGCCATTGACTGCTGAGGCATGAATTTCACTGCCTTTTAAATGTATAGTTGCTTCTGCCTTTTGATTTAATTTCTCAACAGTCAGAACAATATGTACATTATTGATATGGTCAAAATGTCGCTCTAGTTTGGCTAATTTCGTATTAACGTAATCGCGTAATGATGAAGTTACTTCTACATGATGGCCAGTAAGATTAATTTGCATAAGCATGATCCTTATTTAACTAAATTTAGATGAAAATACCATTTGTTATAATAAACTCTTACGTTGATTAGACGGTGGAATAGACAAAGACTCTCTATATTTTGCTATCGTTCGTCTAGCAACGTTAATTCCCTGCTCAGCCAATAAATTGGCCATTTTACTATCACTTAGCGGTTTGGCAGGTATTTCCGCTAAAATGAGTTTCTTAATTAATGAACGAATTGCTGTTGATGAACATTCGCCACCGTTCTCAGTGCTAACATGGCTTGAAAAAAAGTACTTTAATTCGAAAATACCTCTTGGTGTATGCATGTATTTTTGCGTTGTTACCCGAGAAATAGTTGATTCGTGCATATCGACTGCTTCGGCAATATCATTTAGCACCATTGGACGCATCGCTTCTGCACCATGTTCTAAAAAACCTTGCTGACGTTGAACTATACAATTAGACACTTTTAATAGTGTATCGTTTCGTGATTCTAAACTTTTAATAAACCATTTGGCTTCTTGTAAATTGGCCCGAATAAATTGGCCATCGTTGCTAGACGATTTTGTCGTTTTCGTCATAGCGGCATACTGCTTGTTTACTGACAACTTAGGTGCAGTGTCAGGGTTCAATTCAACGACCCAACGACCATTTTTTTTCTCTACAGAGACATCTGGAATAACGTATTGATCATCGCCTTTAACAACGGCATCGCCAGGGCGAGGATTTAAGCTTTGAATTAGGCGCATTACTTCACGCAGCTGATCTTCTTTTAGGCGTGTTTTACGCATTAATTGACGATAATCACGATTGCCAAGTAAGTCGATATGTTCGCTGATGATTAATTTACTTTCTTTTAAATAGGGAGTGTCAGAATCAAATTGATTGAGTTGAATAAGTAAACAATCAGCAACCGAGGGAGCGGCAACACCTATAGGATCGAAAACATTGATGCGCTTTAACACCGCTTCAACTTCATCCAGTTCAAGATTTTCTATGCCAACACTTTCTAAAATGTCTTCACTTGAAACCGTAAGATAACCAGCATCATCTACTGCTTCGATAATAGCAATAGCAACTGCTCGGTCAGTTTCTGTAAAAGGCGTTAACTCCATTTGCCATAACAGGTGATCTTGTATTGAATCCGAAGTTTCTCCTTGGTAAGTAAAATCTTCACTCGGACTACTAACAGCGCCAGTATTAGATACACCAGCGCTATAACTTTCTTCCCAGGTAGTGTCGATATTTAACTCTTCAGGAATATCACTTTTTTCCATTGCTTCTGTGGTGCTAATTTCATCAATAGACGCGGCAGCATCTTCACTGCCATCATTAACCTTTTGCTCTGTATCTGCAGCTGTGGCAGAAAAGGCTTCTTCAAGCTTTTCTGAATTAGTGTCTGAATTAGTGTCTGTCGCTTCTTGTTCGTTCACTTCAAGCAAAGGGTTACTTTCAAGCACCTCTTGAATTTCTTGTTGAAGCTCTAACGTTGATAACTGCAACAGCTTTATCGCTTGTTGCAGTTGTGGCGTCATGGTTAGTTGTTGTCCTATCCGGAGTTGCAGAGTTGGGCGCATCTACGTTATATACATCCTATTTTTGTTTCTTTTATTAACTTTGCCTGCTTAAAGATAAGCATAGCCTAAGTTAGCGTTGTATGCTGTAACTATAGCGTGAATTGCTCACCTAGGTATACATCTCTTACTTTTTGATTTGCAAGTATTTGATCTGCATTACCTTCGGCAATAATTTCCCCGTGACTTACTATATAAGCATGCTCACAAACATCTAAGGTTTCACGAACATTATGATCGGTAATAAGTATACCAATGCCTCGTTCTTTTAGATGAATTATAATCTTTTTAATGTCACCAACTGATATAGGGTCAACACCAGCAAATGGTTCATCAAGGAGTATGAATTCTGGCTCAGCAGCAAGTGCACGGGCTATTTCTACTCGCCTTCTCTCACCACCAGATAAGCTCATGCCTAAGTTATCTTTAATATGACTAATGTTAAATTCTTCTAGCAAATGTTCTAGTTTTTCTTGTCTATCTTGCTTGCTAAGCTCTTTTCTTGTTTGCAAAATCGCCAGAATATTATCAGCAACGGTCAGTTTTCTAAATATTGACGCTTCTTGTGGCAAGTAACCAATGCCGCGGCGCGCACGTTCATGCATGGGAGCAAGCGTGACATCTTTATTGTTGAGAATTATTTTGCCATTATCATTGGCGACTAAACCTACAATCATATAAAAAGAGGTGGTCTTTCCTGCGCCATTAGGTCCTAACAGACCAACAATTTGTCCTGCACTGACGGATAAACTGACGTTTTTGACGACCTTTTTAGTTTTATAAGACTTCGATAAACCTTGAGCGATTAACATTGATTTACTTGAAATGTTGTCAGTATTATTAATTGTCACTGTCATTAGTTTTCTTATTCTGTTGCGCTTTAAGTTGAGCCGGTTGCAAAATAGTTGTTACTGATTCGTTGTCACTACTTATGGCCTCTAATTTTTCACTTAGGGTGTTGTATGTTATTGTTTCGCCAGTAACTTTACTGCCAGCTTGTTTTACTTGTGCATTACCTGAAACCGTAATTATGTTTAAATCTGGTTGATATTTTATTTCATTGGCTTGCAAGCTGATTAAGCTGCCATCTTCTAATTGTTGTTTGAAAATAGCCGGGTTACCTTTGGCAAGGTAAGTATCAGATTCAATTTTTGTTTTATCATCAATTTGGCTGTATACCTGTACTACGTCAGCAATGATAGAAATCGAACCTTGCGTGATACTCACTTCATCCAAATAGCTAGCTATTTTATTTTTGAGATCAGCTGATTGGCGTTTAGATTTAATGGTGATTTCTTGAATGAGATCTTTTTTTGCTGCGCTTGCAGGGGCAGAAAGTGTGAAAAACAGTGAGGCTAATAACAGACCTTTGTTAATGTTTTTTATGCTCATCAATGTATTAGCTATTGTTTTTTTTGTAAATTGTACGTACATGTTCGGTTAATGTCATCTGTTTAGTGTTTAAGTCAATTATTAAACCAGAGCCATACATAGTGAAGTCTTTTCCCTGTACCATTACTGTTTGGTCTGAACTAATAATATTAGTATTTAAATCAAGCTCTAAATATTTACAATGTATTTCCTGAATTAAACTATTTTTATCTGTCGCACTTAAGTGTACGCGATGATTCAATATAACCCTATTGTTTTTATAAAGAGTTGCTTCATTTGCACTAAGCTTCCATGGATAGCTTATTGTTTTAGGTTGATTGTCTTGAGCTAGTGAACCGGATGCTAAATTATCAACTGAAGTCTTTTTAAGCACTGAGTCTTTAGCAGAGAAATCTTTGGGATATAAGGTGTAGTTTGGCAACTCAAAATGGGTAACTTCAAGCTTGGCATAATGCTCCATGCGATCAGCTATAATTGCGTGAGAAAGTTGTCCTGATTTAGTATAAATATTGCTTTTTAACGCTTCAGCAATAAAGTCGGGAGTAAGCTCACGATCAACATTTTCTCCTGGCAACATTTGCGAATTGCGCCATTCAATAATGCCGTAAATCATAGCGCCTAGTAATAATACTAGTAGCGATAAAAAATTTGTACGGGTCATATACTACTGCCCGTTGCACTATTCAGAGAGCCTTGACATTGCATAATTAAATCGCACACTTCTCTAACTGCGCCAAAACCACCACGGATAAAGGTTATATAATCAGCGTTTGTTGCAATACTAGGGTGAGCATCTTGCACTGCGATGCCTAAACCAACGTGCAAAATACAAGCTAAATCAGGAATGTCATCGCCAATATAGGCAATTTCTTCTGAGGATAAGCCCAGCTGCTTGGCTAATTCAATAAGGGCCGGGAGCTTATCTTCTTGTCCTTGCACTATATGTTTAACATTTAGGGCTGACATACGATTAGCTACAATAGCTGAACGTCTTCCGGTAATAATAGCCACATCAACGCCGCTGCTACCAAGCGCTTTTATGCCAAAACCATCTTTAGTATGAAAAGCTTTTAATTCTTCACCATCATTACCTAAATAGATACGCCCGTCAGAGAACACGCCATCGACATCACAAACCAATAATTTGATTTTTTTAGCTTGTTTAAGCGTCTTTTGAGAAACATCACCGTAAAGCGTGTTTGTGCTAATGTTATGGTTAGAGTTCATTAAAGTACTCCTGAGCTTAGTAAGTCATGCATGTTCATAGCACCGATTGGAACTTGGTTGTCATCGACTATAATTAAGCCGTTAATTTTTTTATCTTCCATAATGTTGAGCGCTTGCGCCGCTAACATATCAGCTTGCGCCACTGTTGGCGATTTAGTCATTACGGTGGCAATATTGTCTTGGTGAATATCAATTTTAAGATCGAGAATTCTACGTAAATCACCGTCAGTAAATAAACCAATAAGCTGATTATTATTATCAACTATAGCTGTCATTCCTAGACCTTTTAATGACATCTCCACTAAGGCATCTTTTATTAGTGCACCTTGGGAGACCACAGGTAAACGCTCGCCTTTGTGCATAATATCGTTTAAACGCAGCAACAAACGTTTTCCTAAACTACCACCAGGGTGTGATAAAGCAAAGTCATCAGCAGTAAAGCCTCGCGCATTAAGCAGTGCAACTGCAAGGGCGTCGCCCATTACTAATGTGGCTGTGGTACTTGACGTTGGTGCTAAGCCAAGAGGACAAGCTTCAGTCGTTACTTTAATGCAAATATGGGTGTCTGCAAGTTTTGCTAAGGTTGAAGAGGTATTGCCCGTCATGGAAATTAACTTAGCGCCAATACGCTTGATAACGGGGATAATCGCTAGCACTTCGCCCGTTTCTCCTGAGTTTGAAATAGTTAGCACTACATCATCATTGGTAATCATACCTAAATCACCATGGCTAGCTTCACCAGGGTGAACAAAAAAAGCGGGTGTTCCTGTGCTAGCTAATGTGGCTGCTATTTTACCGCCAATGTGACCTGACTTACCCATACCAATAACGATGACGCGCCCTTGGCAGTTAAACATTAACTGGCAGGCGTATTCAAAACTGTCATCAATATACTGCAATAACTCGGTTATTGCTTGTTGCTCAATGTTGATAACATTTCTGGCAAGTTCTTTAAAATTCTTCATGGCATGGTCACACTCATGTTAGCTAGAAATATTCGTCCAGAAACAGACGATTTCAAGGTCATGAGTACTGTCTCTAATTAATTGTTGTTTGGCTAAAAAGTAATATTTGATAAGCAAAAAAGCATACTAGCAATAATGCGCCTTTTGCGCGGGTAAGTCTAAAACTGCCTGATTCACGGCTAAAACATAAGAGAAAGAGTAAGCCCGTAATTGCTAGCATAACAGGAGCATCACGAAGAGAGGCATCTGGGTTTACAGGACCTGGCGCAATGATACCTGCAAAAGGGAGTACCGCTAATATGTTAAAGATGTTCGAACCAACAATATTTCCCATAGCTAGGTCATCTTCTTTTTTCAATATGCTGGCAATGCTGGCGGCTAGTTCAGGTAAACTTGTGCCTATAGCGATAATAGTTAAACCAATAACCAGATCACTTATGCCATAAGCTTTGGCAATAAATATTGCTGAATCAACTAGGAAATGAGCACTTAACACCAATAAGGTGATGCCAACAATGAGCCACAATACTGATTTTAGTGTGCTTGTTGCTTCAGGCAGTTCTTGTTCAGCTTCAATAATCATGGGGTCATCAAGGGTATTATTATTTCGCTGCTTTAGAGCTTTAATGAGTAAAATTGAAATAAAACCAAAGAAACTTATCATCAAAGCAATGCCTTCAGGAAAGCTGAAAAAATTGTCAGATAAAATCCAATAAGCAAGCATGGTCAATATAAGTAGTAACGGTAGCTCTTGTTTAATAGTTGAAGATGAAACAACCAGAGGTTTTACTAAGACGGTTAAACCTAAGACCAAAGCAATATTGGTAATGTTCGAGCCAATGGCGTTGCCGATAGCTGTATCGGGGTTACCTTGTAGTGATGCCGCAGCCGCTACCATCATTTCAGGTGCAGAAGATCCCATAGCTACGATGGTTAAACCAATAATCATTGGTGAAATGCCCAAGTTTCTTGCTAAGGATGACGCGCCTAAAACAAACTTGTCAGCACTCCAGACGAGCGCAATTAAGGCAACCAATAAAATACCAACGTGTTCTAACATTTACAACTCCAATTTTGAGAAGCTAAATTGTCGCTGTTTGTAGCGCAAAAACAAAGTAATTAATGCGATTAAAGAGAAATAATTGCAATAAAAACTCAAAAATCGGTTCTTTTACATTTACTGACACTTTATATTACTTAAATTGTTAATTTTTAGTGAACAATTGTAAGTGCTCAGGTAAAATTACTCATAATTAATATAATACAATTAATGCCATACCAATAATAATGACATCACACGAAAACGCTGCCAATTTAGTTGAGATACATAACCTTACCTTTAAACGAGGTGAACGCGTTATTTATAATGATATTAGTTTATCTATTCCTGAAGGAAAAGTTACCGCGATTATGGGGCCAAGTGGTATTGGAAAAACTACTTTGCTGCGTTTAATTGGCGGTCAAATCCGTCCTGAATTAGGCCAGATATTATTTGCGGGTAAAGATATTCCACAGCTTTCAAGAAAAGATTTATACGAAACGCGTAAGCGTATGAGCATGCTGTTTCAAAGTGGCGCTTTGTTTACCGATATGAGTGTTTATGACAACATCGCTTTTCCTATTCGTGAACATAGTAAGTTGCCTGAAGCCATTGTTGAAAAAATAGTTTTGATGAAATTAGAAGCCGTAGGCTTACGTGGTGCACGAGATTTACAGCCAAATGAACTTTCGGGTGGTATGGCGCGCCGCGTTGCTTTGGCTCGCTCTATAGCGCTTGATCCTGAATTAATTCTTTATGATGAGCCTTTTGCCGGACAAGACCCTATTTCTATGGGCGTAATTGTCCGCTTAATTCGTTCATTAAATGATGCTTTAGGTTTGACCTCTGTGGTGGTTTCTCACGATGTACCGGAAGTGATGAGTATTGCTGATTATATTTATATTATTGCCGAGCAAAAAATTATAGGACAAGGCACGCCAGAGCAAATTAGGCAGGATGACTCTCCTTTAGTTAAGCAATTTGTGCAAGGTGAAGCAGATGGCCCGGTACCATTTCATTTTGACGCACCAGATTACCAAGGTGAATTGATTAAAGACTCATCGGCCGTAAATAGCAAAGGAAAATTGTAATGCAACAATTACAGCTATTAGGCAGAAACACATTAGCCCTTATAAGTGGTTTAGGTCGCGCGGTTATTGTCTTGCTTTCAGCTATATTACATGTGCCAAACTTTCGCAAAGGCACACCGTTATTATTACAACAGCTTTATAGTGTTGGGGTAATGTCACTGGTTATTATCATTGTTTCAGGTGGCTTTATTGGCATGGTATTGGCGTTACAAGGTTATACCATCTTAGTTGGTTATGGCGCTGAAGCAAGCCTTGGGCCTATGGTGGCATTATCATTGTTACGCGAATTAGGACCTGTTGTTGCCGCTTTATTGTTTGCGGGTCGAGCAGGCTCAGCCTTAACCGCAGAAATTGGTTTAATGAAAGCTACGGAGCAATTGTCTAGCTTAGAAATGATGGCAGTTGATCCTTTACGCCGCGTTATTGCACCACGTTTTTGGGCTGGTTTTATTAGCTTGCCTTTGTTGGCGGCTATATTTTCTATGGTCGGTATTTTAGGCGCTCATCTTGTTGGTGTTGACTGGTTAGGCGTTGATGGCGGAACATTTTGGTCGGTGATGCAAGATCAAGTAGATTTTAGTAAAGATATTCTCAACGGTATTATCAAAAGCGTTGTTTTTGCTTTTGTAGTTACTTGGATTGCGGTGTACAAAGGCTATGATTGTGAACCTACCTCAGAAGGTATTTCGCGAGCCACCACCTCTACTGTGGTACAATCATCGTTACTCGTATTAGCGTTAGATTTCATTTTAACAGCACTGATGTTTGCAGTATAAGTTTTGTTGCAAATGATAAGTTGGTTGTTTTAAATTTTATTCTCAAATAGATAGAAAGGCGTTTGGTGAAAGACATGATGTCAAAAAAAATAGAATTAATGGTTGGTATTTTTGTTGCTTTAGGTATTGCAGCATTACTTATGTTGTCGCTAAAAGTTGCTAACAGTGGCCTTGCGGGTAGCGGTGAAAGCTATAATCTTTTTGCTAAATTTGATAATATTGGCGGCTTAAAAGTTCGCTCGCCTATTAAAGTAGGTGGTGTGGTTGTTGGCCGTGTAAGCGATATTACACTCGACGATGAGGACTATACTCCGGTAGTAACAATGAAGATTTATCAACAATACAATCAGTTTTCAGAAGCAACTTCTGTGGCTATTCTAACGGCCGGTTTATTAGGAGAGCAATACATAGGCCTACAACCTGGTTTTATGGATGAGTCAGTTGAAATTTTACAACCTAATGATTATATTGAAGATACAAAACCTGCATTAGTATTAGAAGAATTAATAGGACAGTTTTTATTTAGCCAAGGAAGTGGTGACTAGTAGTGATATTTATAAAAGTTAAAAATATGAAAATGAAAATAAGCACTTGTTTTAAGGCCGCATTGCTATTGATGAGTTTATCGAGTACCACTGTTTTCTCATTGGAGCAAGCAGGTAGTATGCTTGTCGATAAAAAAGACCCTTATTTGATGATCAAAACTGTTGCCGGTAAAACCTTTAAACGTTTTGCTAATGAACAACAAGCAATACAAGCTGATCCTAATATTCTTAAAGACATTGTTCGTGAAGAATTAATGCCTTACATTAACTATAAGTATTCAGCATTTAAAGTGATAGGCAAGCATTTAAAGAAAACGACTGCGCAAGAGCGAAAAGACTTTGTGCCTGTTTTTAGAGAGTACTTAGTCACGTCTTATGCACAAGTTTTCACTTTGTATGATAGTCAGCCGGTGGAGTTTGCTCCAACCAAAAAGTTTTCAGACAAAAAGATAGTTGCGGTAAAT
Source organism: Colwellia sp. (assembly GCA_029938115.1). Lineage (GTDB taxonomy): Bacteria > Pseudomonadota > Gammaproteobacteria > Enterobacterales > Alteromonadaceae > Colwellia. Next base: position 140,653 of record JAPYOP010000003.1, read on the forward strand.
ACTCGAATTATTATGTCGGGTAGAGATAACATTGATGTTTCCTTTAAAGTAAGAAAAGATAGAAAAACTAACGACTGGAAAGCATTCGATATGGTCGCTGAAGGTGTAAGCCTGCTTGATAGTAAACAAGCTGAACTTGGTGGCGTTATTCGCCAAAAAGGTTTGCCTTATGTAACTGAGTTATTGAAGAAGAAAAGCGAACGAAATATTGTATTTAAAAATAAATCAGATAAAGATAAAACCACGCAAAATAAAGCGGGTTAAATTGTGACAGAACTTGTGGCTAAAATAATGCTAAATGTGGCTGAAGGTAATAACTCCTTAGTTGGTGAGTTAACCCGACATACCGTTATGCAAATAACAAAAAAGAGTATAAAACAGTTAACTTCTCAACAGTATCCAATAGTGAATTTAACGCAAGTGACTCGTATTGATACTGCAGGACTTGCTTGGATTTTCTTTTTATTAGAGCAAGCAAATAGTGCCAGTTGTCAGCTAACTTTTAGCAATGTTCCAACTAAATTGAATAAACTAATTAGCCTAAGTGGTGTTGACGGATTTTTACCTGTCTCTGTCTAGTGCTAATAGAGCTATAAATTATTAAGGAATTCCCTTGGAAGTAATAGAAATTGAAAAATTAATTAATGACGCGCTAGAACTTGATGAGTTACAGGTTAAATTTGATGGCTCACAATGTAGCATTGTTGCCGTTGCAGATTTGTTTGCTGATTTATCACGTGTTAAACGCCAACAAGTCGTTTTTGCTCCATTAGCCGGCGCAATTAAAGATGGAACTATCCATGCCGTTACTGTGAAAACCTTTACTAAAGCACAATGGCAGCGTGATAAATTGTTTAATATGTAATTTATTTGTTAATGTGGGGGCTTTGGTGAGTATTCCTTTTTATGCATTAAGAAAAAAAGCTGCTCAAAGCACTATTTAATGTGATATTGTTTTTAATCAAACATCTGAGAGCTGAATAAACAGTTCCCTCCTTATTAATCAAAATTTAAGAAAGTAAGTTATTTTGGAAGCATTTAAAGTTATTGGTGGCAAGCCACTACGTGGTGAAGTTACTATCTCGGGGGCTAAAAACGCCGCCCTCCCTATTCTAATGTCTGCACTATTATCAAAAACACCGATTGTTTTTAATAATGTTCCTCAGCTAAATGACATTTTAACCACTGTAAAACTTTTAGGCCAATTAGGTGCTAAAACACAGTGGTTAAGTGAGAATCAATTAAAAATAGATGCTAGCAATATTACTCAATGTTGTGCACCTTATGATCTTGTTAAAACCATGCGCGCTTCAATATTAGTGCTTGGTCCTTTGCTTGCTCGTATGGGACACGCAGAAGTTTCATTACCGGGCGGTTGTGCTATTGGTGCTCGTCCAGTGAACTTGCATATTCAAGGTCTTAAAGCGATGGACGCTGATATCGACGTTGAAAATGGTTACATTGTTGCCAAAAAACAAGGTCGTCTTAAAGGCGCTAATCTCTTTATGGATATTGTTAGCGTTACCGGCACTGAAAATTTAATGATGGCAGCCGCTTTAGCCCAAGGTACAACGGTTATTGAAAATGCCGCACGTGAGCCTGAAATAGTTGATCTTGCTAAGTGTTTAATTAGTATGGGCGCTAAAATCTCTGGAGCAGGCACTGATACACTGACCATTGAAGGTGTTAGTGAGTTACATGGCAGTGAATATAGTGTTATGCCAGATAGAATTGAAACAGGTACTTTCCTTGTCGCCGCTGCAGTCACCCAAGGAAAAGTTAAATGTTTAAATACTGACCCAAGTGCTTTAGAAGCGGTATTATCTAAATTAACAGAAGCAGGCGCTGACATTACTACCGGAAGCGATTGGATTGAGTTATCAATGACTCAAAAACCAAAGGCTGTAAATGTTAAAACTGCACCACATCCCGCTTTCCCTACAGATATGCAAGCACAATTTATGACCATGAATGTGTTGGCTGAAGGCACCGCAACCGTTATTGAAACCATCTTTGAAAACCGCTTTATGCATGTTCCAGAATTACAGCGTATGGGCGCAGACATAGCACTTGAAGGTAATACCGCTATAGTTAAGGGGGTTGACTCGTTAAATGGTGCACAAGTAATGGCGACTGATTTACGTGCATCAGCAAGTTTAGTGATTGCCGGCCTGGTTGCAAAAACACCAACGCAAGTCGACAGAATTTATCATATTGATCGCGGTTACTTGAAAATTGAAGATAAGCTGCAAGGGTTAGGCGCTGATATTACTCGAATTAATGTTGATTAATTACTAAATACATTCAAAGTATACAAAATAAGCCATTATTACCGATAGACTTTTCTATGGTTAATAATGGCTTTTTCAGTATTATAAATGGCAAAATCCTGAAAATAACCAGCACATTCTGCTGTTCTAGCTTTAAAATGCACAGATAAAATTATTTACTATAATCATTATTAGCTCATTTTAGAGGACTGCTCATGCTTTTTACTGGCTCATTAATAACCGATTGCCCAATCCGTCAAAAAATTCGCGAATTCTACCGCATTGATGAAAATGACGCGGTTGATCATATTCTTCCCTTTGCCGAAGTAAATGTGAGTGCTCGAAGTCGTGCTTGGGAACGAGCACGCCAAATGGTGCTGCAAATACGTCAAGACCAAGAGGGCAATGGCGCTATTGATGCGTTATTAAATGAATACTCACTTTCCTCAGAAGAAGGTGTGGTATTGATGTGTTTAGCCGAAGCTTTATTGCGCGTTCCAGATAAACACACTCAAGACGCGTTAATTCGTGACAAAATATCTCAAGGTCAATGGAGTTCTCATTTAGGCGCAAGCGACTCATTATTTGTTAACGCCTCTTCGTGGGGCTTGTTAATTACAGGCTCAATGGTGGGTTATGCCGACAAACGCAATCAAGATAAATTTGGTTTATTAAAGAAAACCATTGGCCGTTTAGGTGAGCCAGTTATTCGTAAATCAATGAACTATGCCATGAAAATAATGGGCAAGCAGTTTGTTATGGGCGAAAATATTGTTGACGCAACTGAGCGCGCTGCGACTAAAGAGCAACAAGGATATGTTTATTCTTATGACATGCTAGGCGAAGGTGCTCGCACTATGGCCGATGCTGATCGTTATTTGAAATCTTATCAAGATGCGATTAAAGCTATCGGCGCAGTTGCCCAAGCTTCTGGTAAAAATGATCCGCGTAAAGTCCCCGGTATTTCAGTCAAATTATCTGCTATTCATCCTCGTTATGAGTTTACTCATAAAAGTCGTGTGATGAATGAAATTGTGCCTAAGTTGAAGACGCTATGTTTACAAGCCAAGCAATACAATATTGGTTTAACGGTTGACGCTGAAGAATCTGAACGTTTAGATATTTCTTTAGACATTATTGAAGCGATATTCACCGATACTGATTTAGGCGATTGGCAAGGGTTTGGCATTGCGCTACAGGCTTATCAAAAGCGCGCTATTTTTGTGGTTGACTGGTTGCGTGAATTAACGCTGAGAACTAACAGAACAATGATGGTTCGTCTGGTTAAAGGTGCTTATTGGGATACAGAAATTAAAAATGCTCAAAAGGATGGTCACAGCCATTTCCCTGTTTTTACCCGTAAATCTTCTACTGATGTTTCTTATCACGCTTGTGCGAATAAATTACTTGATTACCGAGACAGTATATATCCACAGTTTGCGACCCATAACGCCTACACTGCGGCTACTATTGTTGAGTTAGCGGGAGATGATAAAGAAGGCTTTGAGTTCCAATGTTTACATGGCATGGGCGATTCTTTATATGATCAAATTGTGTCACAAGAGGGGATACAATGTCGAATTTATGCGCCTGTTGGTCTTCATGAAGACTTGCTCGCCTACTTAGTTCGTCGCCTATTAGAAAACGGTGCTAACTCTTCTTTTGTAAATGCTATTGTTGATGAGTCTCAACCAGTTGAGTCTTTATTAGAAGATCCCGTTGAGAAAACCCTGCGTTTACAAGATAGATATAACAAGCAAATTCTTATGCCGATTGATCTTTATCGCAAAGAACTAAATGCTCAAAGTGAAGGGCGAGATATTCTTGGCCGAGGTATTGTTGGTCGAGACAATTCTAAAGGTTTAGATCTAACAGACGTTAATGTAATTATGCCATTAAAAGGCGCTTTAGATAATTGGTTTGTTAAAAACTTACTTAACAAAAATGATGTGCCAGATGACGCAAACTCGGTGAAAAATCCGGCTAATCATAGTGAGATTATTGGCTTTCATCGTCACCACAACAAGGAAGGTATGTTGGTGATGATAGATAAAGCTGAAACTGCTTTTACTTCATGGTCGCAAACCCCTGTTATTGAGCGAGCAGCTTTATTATGCAGAGTTGCTGATACATTAGAACTTCATATGGATGAGTTTATTGCGCTTTGCATTAAAGAAGCGGGAAAAGTTGCGCAAGACGGCATTGATGAAGTGCGTGAAGCGGTGGATTTTTGTCGTTATTACGCAGCACGTGCAATAGAACAGGGCAAAGATGAGCGCCTTGAAGCGCGAGGTGTTGTGCTTTGTATCAGTCCGTGGAACTTTCCCTTGGCAATATTTTTAGGTCAAGTTGCCGCGGCTATCGCGACTGGTAATACTGTATTAGCAAAACCGGCCGAACAAACGGGACTCATTGCCTTGCGTACTATTGAACTGATGCAATCAGTTGGCTTACCACAATATGTGGTACAAGCCGTTATTGCACGTGGTAGTGCTGTTGGCAGCATTATAGTGCCGGATGAACGTATTGCCGCCGTTATGTTTACAGGCTCTACTGAAACAGGCACCCGTATTTCCCAAACCCTAGCCGAGCGAGGTGGTGATCAAGTGCCATTAATCGCTGAAACGGGTGGACAAAATTGTATGATTGTTGACTCGACAGCTTTGCCTGAGCAAGTGGTTGATGATGTTATCTCGTCAGGTTTTCAATCGGCAGGGCAGCGCTGCTCAGCGCTGCGAGTATTATTTTTGCAAGAAGATATTGCTGACAACGTGATTGCCATGCTTAAAGGTGCATTGGCAGAGTTATACATTGGCAACCCTGCAAAGTTGAGTACCGATGTTGGCCCCGTAATCGATCAAAAAGCACTTGATGCTCTAAACGCTCATGTTGATTATATGAAAACTAATGGTGAACTTTTGTATCAATGTGAATTATTTGGAGGAAATAGCGCGAGTGAAGTCTCTGAAGCCGATGGCCATTTCTTTTTTGCCCCGCGTTTATATGAAATTAGCGATATTAATGTTTTAACCAAAGAAGTGTTTGGCCCTTGTGTGCATATTGTTCGTTTTAAAGGGAATGAAATTGAGCAAGTTATTGAAAACGTAAATAGCACAGGTTTTGGATTAACCATGGGTATTCACACGCGTATTGAGCACAGAGCTGTGGAATTAGCTAAGCTATCTCGTGCAGGTAATGTTTATATTAATCGTAATATGATCGGCGCTATTGTTGGCGTACAACCGTTTGGTGGACGAGGCCTTTCCGGTACAGGTCCTAAAGCAGGAGGGCCAAACTATCTATCACGTTTAGTAATTGAAAAATCAACACCCGATGAAGAGAAGGTTAACTTTTTGCCATCACAAATGGCGGCACTAAAAGGTGATACAAGTGCTCAACATGAAGCTATTCGCTTAATGAATAAAGCTAATAGCGCTGAAAAAATGTGGCGTATGACGGATCTAAACACACGTATTTCTTGTGTTCGTCAATTATTAGCAAAAATTGCCCATGTAGAAATTGTTGATGATTTAGCCGATGACTTAAATCGCACTTTGGCTGCCGCTCGTGATCAATTGATCAATATTGAAAAGCGTATGAAAAATCCACAAAGGTTACCAGGTCCAACAGGTGAGTCTAATACGATTTACTTAGAAAATCGTGGCAATATAATTTGTTTTGCCGACGATAAAGTAAGTTTTCATTTTTGGGTTATGTCATTGGTTACAGCGTTAGCAACAGGTAATACTGTGATTACTGTCGTGTCTGATTTATTTTATGAAGAAGCACTTGCGTTTAGAGATAAATTTACTGCGACGGGCGCAGATAAAGGTGTTCTACAAGTGGCAAAACTGGCTCATTTAGAAACTATGTTGGCTCAACCTGCACTGGCTGGTGTCGTTGTTGATAGTAATTGCGATCGTAAGCACTACATAAGCGAGAAACTTGCCGAGCGAAATGGTGCTATTTTACCTGTGATCACCTCTGAATACTTTGATAACTTAATTCAGCGTTTGTTAACAGAAAAAACTATCAGTATTGATACCACTGCATCAGGTGGCAATACATCGCTAATGACTTTGGTTGAAGAAGAATAAGCAAGTAGCGACTTTTAAGTTACAAGAGAAATTATGGGCGTGTGGTATTTTTACTACTCGCCCTTTTTATTCATCACTAGCCTTATACCAATTGTACTAACTAAGTGATCATTTTCAAGTGGCCTAAACATCCAATAACATCGTTGCTTTAATCCCAATAGCTAGCTATTACTCGATCAAGCGCCTTGTTCTTGGAAATTTATTCTCATTGAATTCTGTATCCATAATTAATCCAAATGGTATTATATCTACTTTATTGCTTATGCTCAAAAGGAATGTGTTTTGTTGTTTTTATTTCTATATGGAATAGCTAATTCAAACTTGATTACGACAGCCATTTGCTTTCAACGTAAAATCCCCCTGAAAAATTACCTTTACTGTTTATCAGGACTTGATCATGAAACTAAACACAATGCTGCCTTTAAGTTTATTGATGGTATTTATGCGACTAATGGTTATTTTACCCATGGAAAAAGTCTCATTGAAAGAGCACAAGCAGGTGCAGGTGTTGCTCAAGTTAATACCAACTTTGGCTTAAACCTTAATCCCGCACAACTAGAATCGGAGTCAGTAAAACAGAACAGCCTATTGCAAAACAAGAAGTGCTGTTTGCTATTTTAGCGTCAGCAGTGATTGAATATCGCCATAATATAGGGGCTTCATATCAATTAGCTTCTCAGGATAATTTACACTTTTCTTTGATGTATGCTCCTGAAAATAGCTTGTCAGGTCAAAATGTTTTTGATCCTAATCAAGACATTACGGTCTCAATGAGCCAAGTAGAGTTTGGCTTTTCATATCAAGGTCGCTGGTAACTAATAACTAACTTTAATTAATTTGAAACAGCTAACATGATCATGTTAGCTGTTTTTTAAGCGCTTTATATGTAACTATTGCTAAAAGTCAGAATAATCT
>JAPYOP010000195.1 GCA_029938115.1 Colwellia sp.
ACATTTGATACATTGTAATATCCCGCTGAATTTAATGCCGTCATTGCTTTACCCGCCCTTCCTCCGCTACGGCAATACAAATTAATTTCAGTTGATTTATTTGGGAATAACGTATGTATTCCTTGAACAATTTCACTATGAGGAATACGAACATCACCTTCTATATTGTCAAATTTGTGCTCCACGGCGCTGCGCACATCAATCCAAACAGTGTCAGCATTTGATAATGCGCTGCAGCACATAACCAGACACAAAAGTGACATTCGACTAATATTTTTTAAACTCATTATTCAGACCTTTCTATTATGCATGTGCGTTTACTGATTTACCCCAAATGAAGCTCAGGCTCATATTAAGGTGGTAATTCATTTTACTTTTTAGACTGTTAAAAACATTAAACACATTATAAGAATACAGCCTTGAGTTAATATTTATTAACATCACTTGTTTTTTGTTTTGTACATGTTTTTATCGGCCCAGGCGAGTAAGGTATCCATTGTTATTCCTTCATCAGGATAAATTGCGACCCCCACACTACAACAAACCTCAATAGTTTCATCATGAATAGAAAATGCTTTTTTAAATGCATTGTCTAACGCTTCAATCACTATAGACACATCCTTTTGACCGGTAATTTCTTCTAACAAAATCACAAACTCATCCCCACCAATTCTGGCGACGGTATCCGAGTTACGAATGGATTGTTTTAAGCGTTTAGCGGTTTCTATCAGAACCTGATCACCGAATGAATGCCCGTTTGTATCGTTAATGGCTTTGAACTTATCCAAGTCAATATAAAGCAAAGCAAAACTACTTTTATAACGTTCAGACTGGGCGATTAAATGCTCCACACGGTCGAACAACAGGTAACGATTAGGAATTTTTGTAAGGTGGTCAAAATGAGCCAAATGTTCAAGTCGTTCTACTTCTTTAATGCGATTGGTGATATCACGATTAACACCTAACGCGCCTATCAATTTCTTATTTGAATCATAAATGGGCACACACATAGATTCGACCCAGCCGATATCTCCATTTTTATGCAACATCCTAATTTCACCGCTCCATTTCCCCAGTTTTTCTACCGCAGACATGACCTCAGAGGTGATGTGAGCGGTGTCCTCAGGAACATGTAGGATATTAACAGGTTGACCAATGACATCCTCTTTAGAGTAGCCATACAGCGTTTCAGAGCCTTTATTCCAATCGGTAATAATACCCTGTGCGTCCGTGACTACCACAGAGTCAAACAGATAATCGAAGGCCTTAGCGCGTAGTTCAAGTATGTTCGAGTTCATGATTTCGCCTATACCCTCCGTTATGGACCATTTCGTCTAAATTAATGCGCGCCGTATTTAGCCGTTCAATTGAATCACTTGTCTTTCATTATAGAATTCAATTTATCTAAAAGAACTTTGTAGTTGGCAAATATGCCTTCCTTTTTATAGGTTATATTTTTGAAACCCCATTTTAGGTTCGCGCGCACAGTATTTTTATCATCTATAACAAGTAAAGTGATCATATTTACAACAAGGTCTGGTTTACATGAAAATAGGCCCGCAAAGACCAAAGAAGGATATTCATCAGCAGAGTTAGAAGTATTGACTAATGTTGCTATAAACTCATCAAGAACATCAGTACGTGGATTTATGCAGAATTGCTGTTCCAACGAGCTAAGCATGACCGTATAGGCAGTTTCAGTGTGGGCCACCAGCTTTCTTCTTTTAAGTTTATGATCCTCAAGATCACTAGACTTAACGGTAGCAAGGAAATCATTGTTCAGTTTTCGGTGCTCGATAAATACCAATTTAGCATCATGTGCATAGTCACCCGCAAACGCCATTGGTGATAAGCCGTAAAATGCTATTGCAGCGTACACCTTTAACATTGTTAATTTGGACAATATGGCGCCTTATTGTCACACCCCGACTCACAAGTCGTGTGTGTGATTCAACATTGGTTTTAGTTTTTTGTTATACATTTTAAAAGTTAATTAACAAGGATGTAAAAAACGCAGCCATGCCAAGAATAACTCGTACCCAATGCCATTGGGCCCATTTTTTTAATTCTTTTGATAGACCATCCACGCCTACAGAGCCCGATTTAAAACTATCATTAGCGCCCTTAAAGTAACTAAAGTATATCACTAACATGATCAAAGTGATTATTGCAGGCACTAGTGACAGCCAATGCGTCGTTGCGCTCAACAACAGCGGCATAAGCGCTGCAAAGACTGGCAGCATAGTCGCTAAGATGGTTAATGGCGCAAAATAAATGTAAAGCCGTGGACCCAGTGTACTATGTAACCTTAAAAATTCAGCCGGCTCCATGGAACGCCAATATGGTACTAATATCATGGCTTCGGTCAGTAAACTTCCAACCAGTAAACCTAATGCTAAAGATGACAACAATTGCAGTATTTCAATGATCATT
>JAPYOP010000196.1 GCA_029938115.1 Colwellia sp.
TATTCTTTTCTACTCTTAGTATTGAGGCATTTCGTCTCAATTAACGAGGAGTTTTAACATGAATTTTTCTACTTATTTTAATCCTGAGCTGAGCCAACACTTCACTGAAGACATGGTTATTCGTAATCTCACGGCTAAAACACAAATAGATTATGTCCGAGCACTAAATCGTTTATGTGAATATTTGAAACATTCACCTGAAGACGCTACCCGTGAAAAATTGCGCGAGTTCCAATTGTTTTTAGTTGAAGACGGCGCAACAGGAACAACGATTAATTGCATCCTTTCTGGTTTGAGGTTTTTATATAATGTTACGTTAGATAAACCGCAGTTACTCACCAAATTAATAACTGTTTCGGTCGCACGTAAGTTACCTATTATTTTGAGTCTAGAAGAGATAAAGCTGTTCCTTGCAACAGCTGCTCATCCTAAATACCATGCTGCATTTTCTGTTGCTTATGGTGCGGGGCTTCGCGTTAGCGAAGTCGTTTCTCTTAAAGTCTCAGATATAGACAGTGAGCGTATGGTACTTCGCGTTGAACAAGGTAAAGGAAGCCGAGACAGATACGCTATGTTATCTCCTGCGCTACTCGACCATTTACGACATTGGTGGTTGTTTGCTAATAAACATGGGCAAATGCATCGTGAAGGTTGGTTGTTTCCAGGGCTTAATCCGATTAATCATATGACGAGTCGTCAGCTTGCTAGAGTTTGTACAACAACGGCCAAGGACGCTGGTATTAATAAAAAGGTATCGATGCATACCTTACGTCACAGCTTTGCTACACATTTACTTGAAGCACATGTTGATATACGTGTCATACAGGTATTGCTTGGGCATGCTAAATTAGGTACCACGGCTTTATATGCTCAGGTCGCAACAAACTTATTACGCGAAGTTATCAGTCCACTTGATGCTTTAGAAAACAAGGATAAGACAAAAGATAAGGACAAGTCGTGAGTATTCACCATGACTCGTCCTCAATTAGAAGTATCCGATATATTTCGACATCATGGTCAACAATGGCGTGAACACAATCAAGGACATATTAACCTCAGTCAATTGAAAATCATGTCAGCCATTGAAAATTGTCGAACAGAGGTTCTAGGTGGGCATCAACTTTATTGCCAATCATGTCATAAGACTCATATTTCTTATAACTCATGTCGTAATAGGCATTGCCCAAAATGCCAAGCAAGTTCAGCAAAAAGATGGCTTGAAGCGAGACAAGCGCAACTGCTACCTGTCGATTATTATCATTTGGTTTTTACCTTACCAAAAGAAATCGCAGAAATAGCCTACTACAACAAGTCGATAATGTATGGCTTATTACTGAAAACTGCTGCACAAACGCTTCTAACGATAGGCGCTGATGAAAAGCGACTCGGCGCTAAATTAGGGGTTACTTTTGTCCTTCATACATGGGGCTCTGCGATGACTCATCATCCGCATGTGCATGGTATTGTACCAGGCGGGGGGTTATCTCTTGATGGGGAAAAATGGGTATCGAGTAAATCAGGTTTCTTCCTTCCTGTGCGTGTGTTATCTCGATTGTTTCGTCGCTTATATCTTGAGAAATTAGCTGAAGCTTATCAACAAAATCAACTGGTATTCTTTGGTGAAAGTAAGTCGCTTGAAGATGAAGTGTCGTTTTTGAGATGGCTTACGCCGTTACGAAAAAAAGAATGGGTAGTTTATGCTAAAAGACCTTTTGCAGGGCCTAAAGCTGTTTTCGCTTACCTTTCTCGTTATACACACCGCGTAGCGATATCCAATAGTCGCTTGGTTAAAAGTGATGAAAAGGACGTCACGTTTCGTTGTAAAAACTATCGTGCTAAAGCGTCAAAGCGATACCGAACGATGACATTAAGCCATGGTGAATTTATACGACGGTTTTTATTACATGCTTTACCTTCAGGGTTTCAACGCATCAGGCATTATGGCTTGATTGCAAATACGACTTGTAAGAAGAATTTAACTAAAATTAAGGGCCTACTCAATGTAAAAGTGCCTGAAGTAACAACAACGGAATTAGTTAAGGATAAATCAGTTCCACCTGCAAAAAGTATTGTATTTACATGCCCAGAATGTAGTGAGCCAATGATTATTAGAGATATTCTGATTTGTCAGTTGAAACCTCGCGCACCACCAATCAAGCTTGTAAATTAGCAAATGGAAATAAGTGTCTCTATTATCGAATGTTGATAAGGGATCGCTTTGCCAAAAACACCGGAATAGCGAATATGACGCTATACTTCATTGAGTTTTTACTCGTTAATAAGTCGTTTATGCCAGCTAAAGTCAAACAACAACAAGCGCTAATTCAAAATTACCCAGTAAAACACCCAGCCACGATATAGCATTCCCCATAGTAAGCACTTGGTTCACGCGGTTTC
>JAPYOP010000197.1 GCA_029938115.1 Colwellia sp.
ACGGACAATTTGGTGGTAAACCTTACGGTGCTATTATTGGCGGTTACGGCATCAATCCAACCGCACAGGACATGAAGCTTCTACAAGATATGGCGTCAGTGGGTGCTATGTCGCATGCGCCGTTTATAGCATCAGCTGGACCCAAATTTTTTGGTCTAGATAGTTTCCAAGGCATGCCCGCACTTAAAGATTTAGAATCTATTTTTGAAGGGCCACAATATGCAAAATGGCGCGGTTTCCGCGATACCGATGACTCTCGAAATGTAGCACTTACGGTGCCTCGTTTTATGTTGCGCTCTCCTTACGGCGAAGATAATCAAGTTAAAGAATTTAACTATGAAGAAGGCATCGGTACCGAATTTGAAAAGTTATGCTGGGGTACTGCCTCTTATGCTTTTGCAGCGAACATGACTAGAAGTTTTGCTAAATATCGTTGGTGTCCCAATGTAGTTGGCCCACAAAGTGGTGGAGAAGTTTTAGATTTACCTGTGCATAAATATGTTGAGAATGGCGAGACAAAAATTTACAGCCCAACAGAGGTTATGCTTTCAGATCGACAAGAATTTGAACTAGCCGAACAAGGTTTTGTAGGTTTAATAGCTCGTAAAGGCACAGATAACGCTACCTTTTTCTCAGCAAACACCTGCCAAAAGGCTAAATTTTTTGGTAACTCTCCAGAAGACAAACAAGCCGAGACAAATTTTAAGCTTGGGACTGAATTACCATACCTTTTCATGATTGATCGCTTGGCTCATTATATTAAAGTACTGCAGCGTGAACATATAGGTAGTTGGAAAACTCGCAACGACCTAGATCGCGAATTAAATACCTGGGTGCGTCAATACGTGGCTGATCAAGATAATCCGCCACCTGAAGTACGCAGCCGTAAACCTTTGCGTGAGGCACGTATTGTTGTGACTGACGATGAAGGAAACCCTGGCTTCTATCGAGTGGAAATGCATGTTCGTCCTCATTTTAAATACATGGGTTCAAGCTTTACATTGTCACTTGCTGGTAAGTTGGATAAAGAATAAAGCTGTTTTCAATATTGAATTCGATTTTATTTTTTACCAAACCTTAAACTTAAAAAGGAGATTAAAATGGCAATTCCAGCCTATATGACTATCGAAGGTCAAAACCAAGGTGAAATTAGCTCAGGCGCTTTATCTGAAGATTCTGTGGGTACTGCTACCCAAGAAGGTCATGAAGATGAAATTATGATCCAGGCATTTCAACACAATGTACCTCGCGGTACAAACGAGCAAAGTGGCCAGATCACTAGCATGCCTGCTATGAAGCCAATGAAAATCACCAAGTTCATTGATAAAGCATCTCCACTACTACACAACGCCTTAACATCAGGCGAGCAGCTTACCGTTACTATTAATTGGTACCGTATATCTGCAAGTGGTGAAGAAGAGCTTTACTATGTAATGGAGCTAGAAAGCTCTGTATTGGTTGACATTGAAACAATCCTTCCTAGTGTTGGTGACCCTGCAATGTCACACCTTGCACATATGGAAGTTCTTTACATCAATCCAGGTGCTATCACTTGGACACACGAAGCTGCCGGCACTGAAGGCGCCTACCGTTTTGGTGCTAGCGCTGCATAAGCCTAGATTTTTGTGAAAAAATAAAAGCGGTGACATTTGTCACCGCTTTTTATGGTATCTATATGAATAAAAATACATTAATTTTAATCGCATTAAACTTAATATTCCTGAGCGGTTGTGCCAGTAAAACCAGTTTAACTGTGGCCCCAGAAGACTGGGTATTTGAAGACAGAGCTATACATATTCACCTAGAAAGCCCATCGGACTTAAACGCAATAAGCGGTCGACCACATTCAGTGGCATTAGGGGTATTTCAACTAATTGATCCAAATACATTTCTTGGTTTAGCCGAAACTAAAGAAGGTGCTCTGCAATTACTAAATTCCGGCCGAATAGATGATTCCGTAGCTCAATTTACCCGCATTATCATCCAGCCTGGTGAAGAGAAAGTAGCTACGTTACCAAGAGCACAAAGCGCGAAGTATATTGCCATTATTTCTGGATATTACGGTTTAAATATTGAGCTAGATGTTAAAGTTTTTGATGTTCCCGTTAAAGCTGCTAAACGTGGCTTCGTAGATTTAGCACTTTCGAACATGGGGCTCATTGCCGATGAGGCTAAAGCGATACCGGACAATATATTTATTGATGTAGCCATGGGTCGAAAAGGCACTAAAAGATTTAGCTTATTTAAAGAAGAAGAGCTTAACATATTAAGTTCCAGCAACTTTTAGGTATCAGGATTATAGACAGTCCTAATCAACCATACCAAAAAATATTATAATTATTAAGGATGATCAACGTGAGTAACTCTCAGCCAATTTAT
>JAPYOP010000084.1 GCA_029938115.1 Colwellia sp.
CGAGTAGCGAGTAGCGAAGAATAACTTACTTCGTCACTCGTTACTGTCAATGCAAAGTTTAATGATTTAATTGTTATTTTTTAGAAACTCTAAGAACTCACTTTCAGGCATAGGTTTGGCATAATAAAATCCCTGTACTTCATCACAACCTAATTCAAGTAAACGCTCTTGCTGCTCAATTTCTTCAATACCTTCGGCAATCACCTTCAGGTTCATTTTCTTACTTAAATCAATAATTGTTTCTGCTATAACCGATTGACCTTCTTGTGCAATATCGGTGATAAAAGCACGATCAATTTTAAGGCGATCTAAAGGCAACCTTTGCAAATAACTTAATGAAGAATAGCCTGTACCAAAATCATCCAAAGCAATACTTATACCGTACTTTTTCAACTCTACTAAACTATCAATCACAACTTGAGGATCATCCATTAAAATATTTTCAGTAATTTCTAATTCTAACTTATTCGGTTTTACTTGATGGTTTTGAATAGCACTTAATACCGTATCTACAAAGTTTCCACGCCTAAATTGAGGAATAGAAACATTAACCGAAATGGTAACATCACTATAACCTTTTTCTTCAAGCACCTTAATTTGAGAGCAAGCTTGATTAACAACCCAGTCGCCTATTTCTACAATTAAGCCTGAATATTCGGCTAATGGTATAAATACCGCAGGAGAAATAAAGCTACCATCAGCAGTACGCCAGCGTAATAATGCTTCCGCGCCTATAACCTTTCCAGTGCTCAATGCTAACTGTGGTTGATACCATAATTCAAGTCGATTATCAGCAAAATCACTTCGTAACTGGCGGATCATATTTAAACGCCATTGTGTTTCATCTTCCATTTCAGGATTATAATAAGCAAAATGTTCAACACGGTTTTTCTTAGCAAGGTTTAACGCGATATTAATTTGGTTTAAAACTTTTACGCCACTACTGTTTGCATGTTCTTTATTACAGAAACCAAAACAAGCATTAATAGGTAATTTTTGTTCACCTGCAGTGAAAGGTTGCTGAAACAACGCTATTAATGAATCAGGTGTTACACAGTCTTTAGAGCCAATAATACCAAATACATCCGCACCTACACGAGCAACTTTACAGTTGCAATTTAAGGTTTGAAGACGCTGAGAAACAGCAGCAAGTAACAAGTTGCCTATGTCTTGCCCTAAGGCATCATTAACATCACTAAAGTGATTTAAATCAATTAACGCAGCAACTTCGTTTTCGTAGTCACCTTTGGCAAAAACATCAAGTTGACGAACAAACTCTAACCTATTGGGTAAATTTGTTAACCAATCTTTATAAGCTGCATTATTGAGTTTTTGAAATAAATGAACATTTTCATAACCTATAGCTATCCCAGTTAAGGAGACTTCTAATAACTGTTTTTGAATGTCACTAAGCGGTTCAGATAGAGTAAGATAGATTACAGCCCGATAACCGCCTCTGGCGATATAGAGATAAATAGAATCATCAAAATATTGATGTTTCTTTTGAGTAAAACAAGTTTTCACTTGTTTATTGACTTGTTCGTCTTTTAAGGTCTCTAATTTTTGATTCGTTAATACCGATGAATAACCTTGTTGAGCAATAATATAAAAGCTCAAATCATCCGCATTGTCTATGATTCCTTGGCCTCTAGCGCAAAACAAACATTCAACATCTTGATCTATAAGTTGAACTAATTGCTGAAGTGTACCTTGGCTATATGTTTCGATAGAATGAAATTCAAGAAGTTTAGAAGAACCTGAGACTATTTTCTCAAGTCCCTGACGACTTTCGGTGACTGTGGATATTTGTTGATAAGAGCGAATTGCAGCATAAACTGTCGTGACTAACTTTCGGCGAGTTAACTCAGTTTTGGTTTTGTAATCATTAATGTCGTATTCTTTAATAACGCTTTCTTCTGGGGCGTAGCCGGGTTGACCCGTTCTTAAAACAATACGAATATCTTGCCGTTTTAAATTTTCTCTAATATGTTTTACAACATTTAAACCTGCATCATCAGTTTCCATGACGACATCAAGTAACACTAAAACAATATCATGGTTATCTTCAATTAATTTGCAAGCATCTTGACCTGAGTAGGCATGTAGATATTCTAGACGACGGCCTAGTACAACTAAATCTGATAGCGCTAATTGTGTAACAGAGTGAATTTCAGGATCATCATCAACAATGAGAACTTGCCAAGTATCCCCACCATCGCCATCTAAAATTTCATCTTCATCACTATCATCTATAAATAGAAAATCATCTTGTGAATTTTCTGATGTTTGCATACTGCCCTCAAGTAATTAGACTATAAATAGGCTAATTAAATTTAACTTTTTATTGTTAAGCTAACTTATTACATAACTATAACTTAACTATTCCTTATTGCTACTTTTTACTGCATTCTTTTGCACTTTATTCACTTATTATCATTACATAGTAAAAGCAGCTTTGACAATATTCAATAAACCCATACAATTAATTTAGTTGTATCTTTACAAATTATAAGGCATTTTAGTTTTATTTATTGATATTATTAAAATATTTTTCTATTAAGTTTCAATTAAGGAGGGAAGATGAAAACAGATAAAACGTCAGTTATTGTCATTGATAAACCTAATAATGATGAGAGTAACCTCCTTATAGAAAGCGATGAACAAAAAAAAGAAACGACTGAATCTCCTACTTATAAACAGTTTTTCAAAATTACCCAACAATTTGGCCTTGAAGCTCCAATGTTGCCAATAGTAAAACAAATGCCCATTGAAGATCGCAGCACTAAGCGTGAAAGGTTGGCCAACTTGCGTAAGCAAGAAAATATTGAAACAATTATGGAGAAAACCTTTACCTTTTGTGCCAATAAATCTATTGATAAAAGGCCTGATTTAGACTGGTTTAATCGTTATATCACTCTAGCTGAAAATGTTAGCAACAAAACATTACAAGATTTATGGGCAAAAATATTAGCTGGAGAATTATCTCGCCCAGGCTCATACTCGCTAAAGGCATTAAAGATTTTTCGCGACATGAGCATTGTGGATGCTAAATTACTGGCAAAAGCATGTTCATTGGCAGTAAAAGATCAAGGCAAGCAGAATATTCGTATAATTTCAGGAGTGTACCAACAGCCAGGGTTATTTAACTTTTTCGATAAAAACAGACAGAAACACATTAATTTAAGTCATTTTTCTTTGAATTATGCTGATATATTATCGCTTGCTGATAACAAGTTAATTTATCAACAGGAAAGTGAGTCAAATGTAATGGCACGTGGTGAAAAACTTAACTTCTACTATAACGGCTCACCATTAAAGTTAAGTTGTAAAAAGCCTAATATATCCATCCAATTTTATAAATTTACGCCTATCGGCGCCGAGTTATCAAACTTGATAGGTGATAAACCCAACGATGATTTTTTTACAACGTTAAAGCAACAATTGAAACATCATTTTGAGATAGCAAATAGCGAACAAGGTTAGTTGCGAGCAAGAGAAGTTTCGAGATACGAAAATATTCTCTTCGTAACTCGCTACTCGAAACTTAAATTCCATCACCATCCGAATGTAAACCACATTCACGCTGTCCAGGACCAAAACGAGTTTCGCTTTCGTCCATTCCTAGGGTTAATGGTTTAGTGCTATGAACATCACCTACAGAAACATAACCCTCATCCCATAAAGGATGATATGGTAAATTGTGTTTAGTTAAATATTGATGAACATCTTTATTGCTCCAATCAATTATCGGGTGCACTTTAAAGCGACCACGTAAAATATTCACAACAGATAAGCCTTGACGATGTTCTGATTGTTGACGACGAACACCTGAAAACCAAGTACCACAGTTTAATTCAGATAAACCACGCTCTAACGGCTCAACTTTATTTTTTCTGTTGTATTTCTTTAATGCCTCATCATCTTGCGCCCACTGCTCACCATATTTGGCTAGTTGCCAAGCAGCACTTTCAACCGCGCTATAAACATGCAAGTTCAAATTCAGGCGCTCAGCTAATTCCTCAATAAAGTGATAGGTTTCAGGAAACAAGTGACCGGTATCAGTAAGTAATATCGGAATATTAGCATCAACTTGCGTCATCATGTGCAACATAACTGCCGATTGAATACCAAAACTAGAGGATAAAACAAACTGACTCGGCAAATTCTCCATAGTCCACTCAATACGAGCTAAAGGATGCTTTTTCTCTAAATCATCATTCCACTGTTCCAACCAAGGTTTAGGCAAAGAAGCAGGAAACTTGTTGCTGATTGGCGCCTGACCACCCTGTATTACAGCTGCTATTGAAGGCTTAGTTGAAATAAGTGAATTAGTCATCATAAAAGTCCCTGACACTTATTTTAACTTCACTGACAATACCGCTGCGAATAGCAAAGTCACCAAAAGCTTCATCTTGATTTCGCTCAGCTGCCCAACGAGCACTTAAACTGTCAATCTCAGTTAAGATGTCTTGCTCGTTAAGGTTCTCTTTATAAAGTTTAGGAATACGCGTACCACCAAGGTTACTACCTAAGTACATATTGTATTTACCTGGACCTTTACCTACTAAACCTATTTCAGCTAACATGGCACGGCCACAACCGTTAGGACAGCCAGTAACACGTAAGATGATGCTTTCGCCAGCTAAACCATTCTTATCTAAAATTATTTCAACGTCATCGACTAATTTAGGTAAATAACGCTCGGCTTCAGCCATGGCTAATGGACACGTTGGAAAAGCAACACAAGCCATAGAGCTTTTACGTTGATTTGAAACGTTATCATCAATTAAGCCACTTTCACGGGCTATTTTTTCAATGTCTGCTTTATCTTCTTCCGCCACGCCAGCAATAATTAAATTTTGGTTGGCGGTTAAGCGGAAATCACCTTGATGAATTTTAGCAATGTCACGCATTCCACTTTTAAGTGCTTTGCTTATCCCTGCCTTTTCATTGCTAGAAGTATCTAATATACGACCATTTTCTATAAATACAGTTAAGTGATGTTTGTTATCAATTCCTTTCACCCAACCAATGCGATCACCACGTTCGGTAAACTCATATGGGCGGCTTTCACTAAACGTTATCTCAGCGCGTTTTTCAACTTCAGCTTTAAAAGTATCAATACCAACTCGGTCTAAAGTGTATTTTGTTTTAGCATTTTTACGATTTACACGGTTGCCCCAATCTCTTTGAGTAGTAACAACCGCTTCAGCCACAGCTAAAGTATGCTCAAGTGAAATAAAACCGAAGTCATCGGCTTTGCGTGGGTAAGTCGATTTGTCACCATGGGTCATAGCTAAGCCACCACCAACGAGCACATTAAAGCCAACTAACTTGCCGTTGTCACTAATCGCAACAAAGTTTAAATCATTAGCATGAACGTCAATGTCATTACTCGGCGGTATCACTACAGTCGTTTTAAATTTACGAGGTAAATAAGAGCTGCCTAAAATCGGTTCATCGTGTTCTGTTGTTTCAACTTTTTCTTCGTCTAGCCAAATTTCAGCATATGCACGGGTTTTAGGAAGCAAGTGTTCACTTATCTTTTTAGCCCACTCGTATGCCTCTTGATGAACTATTGATTCAATTGGATTGGGAGTACACAACACATTTCTGTTTACATCACCGGCAGTAGCAATAGCATCAATACCAATACTATTTAAGGTTTGATGCATTAACTTGATATTCGGTTTTAATACACCATGAAACTGAAAAGTTTGTCTGGTGGTTAAACGAATACTGCCATATGAAGTGTATTCGTCGGCAAATTTGTCAATGGCCAACCACTGTTTAGGCGTGATAATACCACCCGGTAAACGTGCTCTAAGCATAACATTATGTAATGGCTCTAATTTTTGTTTTTGACGTTCAGCTCGAAAGTCACGATCATCTTGTTGATACATACCGTGCAAACGAATTAAATGAAAATTGTCGGTAGTAAAGCCACCGGTTATTCTATTTTTCAAATCTTCTGTAATAGTGCCACGTAAAAAATTACTTTCTGCTTTTAGGCGTTCGTTATCAGCTAACTTACCTTTTACAATTAATTCAGTTGTCATTAGTAAACATCCTTCTGGTAACGTTTATTACTACGTAAATCTTTTAAATATTGCTCAGCTTGATCCAAGTTTAATTTGCCTTGTTCGCTAATAATATCAATCAGTGTTTGATGAACATCTTTCGCCATACGGTTGGCATCGCCACAAATGTATAAATGTGCTCCGCGCTCTAACCAGGAAAATACATCTTTGGCCTGCTCTTTTAACCGGTCTTGCACATAAATTTTCTCCGCTTGATCTCGAGAGAAAGCTACGTCCATACGTGTCAACAAACCTGATTTAAGATAGTTCTGCCACTCAACTTGGTATAAAAAGTCTTGCGTAAAGGTTTGATCGCCAAAAAACATCCAGTTATCACCACTGGCTTCATCAGCTTCACGTTGTTGCATAAAGGCTCTAAATGGCGCTACACCTGTTCCAGGTCCAATCATAATAACTGGCGTATTGTTGTCGTTAGGTAAGCGGAAGTTGTCATTGTGCTCAACAAAAACACGTACTTGTTGGCCTTCATCAATGCTATTTGCTAAAAAGTGAGAAGCACCGCCAAAACGTTGTTTGCCATTATTTTCATAACTAACCAAACCAACGGTTAAGTGCACTTCCTCTTCTACTTCGGCTTGACTCGATGCAATAGAATATAAACGTGGCGTAATTTTACGAATGGCATCAGCAAAAATTTGTGCTGTTATAGCTGCTTCGGCTAAATGAATAACATCGATAATTTGATGTTGAGCTGAAAATTCTCTGGCGCTATTTTTATCTGCCGCTATCTCAAGTAACTTTTCATCACCACTTTGATTTGCCCAAAACCCGATAAAAGCGGGCGCGGTTTGCGTAATTTCTAATTGGCTGGTTAACGCTTCTTTAATAGTTAGGTTTTTCTGCTCACCATTAATTTTTAAGTTAACTTGCTCATCACCAGTAAAGTTAAGTGCCGTTAATAACTCGGCAACTAAAGCAGCATCATTTTCAAAATAGACACCGAGTGCGTCGCCTGCTTGATAGGTTAAGCCTGATTCACCAAGATCAATCTCAATGTGGCGTACATCTTTAGCTGAATCTCGACCGGTTATTTTTTGACTTACAAGAAACTCTGCTTCAAGAGGATTTTGTTTACTGAACTGACTAGCAGCGGCTACGGGTAAGTCAATAACAGGCGCTAAAACTGCATCAGCCTGTATTAATTCATCTTTTAAATTTTCAATTATGCTCAGTTTCCAGCTTTCACTCTCACTGTCGTAATCAACATCACAATCAACACGTGCTAATATTTGTGTGGCACCAAGTGCTTGCAAGCGCTCGTCAAAGTCTTGCCCTGTTTTACAGAAAAACTCATAACTACTATCACCAAGGGCAAGTACGCTATAACTAAGGTTAGGCAGTTTCGGTGCTTTTTTACCTAATAGAAACTCATGAAACTCAATAGCATCATCTGGCGGCTCGCCCTCACCATTAGTGCTAGCAACAATAAGAATGTGACTCTCATTTTTAAGTGATTTGGGCTTGTAATCGCTAATATTAATTAACTTAACATTGATACCTGCTGCACTAGCACTTTGCTCAACTTGGCTAGCAACACCTTTAGCATTGCCTGTTTGAGACGCGTATAGAACAGTTAATGTTTTAGCGGCAACAACGGCTTTTGGCGCAGTTGATAACTGAACGCTTTGACCTGATTCACTTTTTACGGCACTCATTGCCGCAAGGAAGCCACTGGCCCACGCAAGCTGTAACGACGAGTAATTTGACGTTGCTTGCTGAAGCTGCATTAGCTGATTTGCATCAAGTGAACTTGATACAGCATTTAAGTTTTGCGGTAAAGATAACTGATCTTGTGGCATAAGAATATTCACTCATAACAATTTATAAGTAAATGATAGACAAAATCGGATAAAACTAAAAAGAATAGATAGGAGTTTATTATTCCAAAAAGGAATATAAGAAAAAATGAATAGAGTCTGATTTAAAGCAGACTCTATACTTTATTGAAAACTATGCGTAATTAACTAAAAATGTACAATTGCGCCGGCAAAAACGCCATCAAACGTTAAATCAGAATATAAATCATCAATATCATTTAATTCTAATTTTACCGCACGATAACCTACAGTCAAATCAAGATCGACAGCTAAATTGTCAAGTAGCGCATAACTAACGCCAATTTGGTAATCATAAATAGTATTACTATCGTAAGATAAGAAATTTGCTTCCGCAAACACATTCAAACCCGTAAATGGTAGGCCAATAATTGTATTTACATAAAGTAAAGGTACAATGCCAGAAACAGAGAGATCACTACTTTTCGCACTTGACTGCTCAACTACATTAATCTGACTATCAAGATCACGCGCGGTAATGCCAAAATCAAAGGTCAGTAAATCATTATCAAACACTTCATAATAAAAAGTATAATCAATATAACTGGTATCAAACGTTGTATCTAATGTGGCATTATCATTATAAGTGATACCTTCAAAGGTAAAGCTACCTTCAATAGTTGCGCCACCAATAGTATCAAGTGTTGTTGAAGCTATTTTAATATTAGGAATGAGTGGAATGGGGTGTTCAAGCGCTACAAAAAAATTGCCTTGATTTTCATCATCAAAATTAAATACCGCTTGGTCAGTTTCCCCTTCACCAAAAGTACCTTCAGCTTGGTTTGCCCAAACTTGTCCACCAATATAAAGCCCCAGTAACGTATCAGCTTGCGCGCTAGCACAAAGTACTGTCGCTAAGCCTGCTGCTATAATAGTTTTTTTCATTGTTATTATCCCTTTCTTAGTAGTTCATTCAAATCAATTAATGCTGCATTTGCGCGTGAAATATAATTAGCCATTACCAAAGAATGGTTAGCTAATATGCCAAAGCCGTCGCCATTTAAAACCATAGGACTCCAAAGTGTTTGTTGGCTAGCTTCAAGTTCACGAATTATTTGCTGTAAGCTGATTGTAGCATTTTTATTTTTTAAGACACTATCGAAGTCAATTTCGATAGCTTTTAAAAAATGTAGTAATGCCCAAGCGGCACCACGTGATTCGTAAAAAACATCATCCAGTTGCCACCAACTAGTTCTTAACTGTGAGTGAGAACCTTGAAAGCTTGACTGCCGAGCATCACTATCTCCAGCTAAATCGGTATTGATCTTTTCTTTGCCAACACTCGCACTTAGTTTTTGCGAATAACTGCCTAGGCGTTTTTGTATTTCATCTAAATATGCGGTTAAATTATCAGCGCGAGCATAAAACTGTGCATGGTCATTTTTAGCTTTACTGATACCAACTAAAGCATTTCGGTATTTATATAAACTATCAATAGCTTTTCTATATTCTGATTCAGCGCTAGGCATCGCCCAACTTTTATGATCAATATTAAATTTAGGCTGTGCTTTTTTAATATGATCATTTTCGAGTGACTGAGATTGAGAGCGACTAAAGTCTTTACGTAATACTAATGCCATATCACGCACCATTTCTAGTACGCCAAACTCCCACGCAGGCATATTATCTAAAAAAATTCCCGGTGGTAAAGCATCATTAGAAATATAACCACCTGGTTTATCTAAAATGCTTTCTGCTACTTTAATTAAAGTAGTCGTCGTGGTGTAACCAATAACAGGAGCAACGTTATCTGCTGTTGCCGCGGTTGCAACTTCTTGCTGAACATTAATAGCTTTTACATCTAAGCTCCAATAAACACCAACAAAATAAAGAAGTAAAAGAACACTTGCGACTGTGTAGCCAATAGTTTTTGCTGAGAAATTCATTTTCATACTTTACTCCTAGTGATGATGCGTGTGCATTTCATCTGACGTTTTGTTGGCAGCTTTTTCTTGAGTGGGACTATAAACAGGCACTTGCAAAGTAACAAGCTCATTATTAGAAAATTTTAAAGTTAGTTCAACATGTTGCTGTGCATTTAAGTCGTTTTTAACATCAAATAACATTAAATGTAAACCTGATGGTTGTAGTTTAACACGCTCTTTTGCTTTGACTTCAATAAAATCGAGTTTGCGCATACGCATCATTCCATCAAGCATAGTGTGTTGATGGATTTCAACTCGCGGTGAAATATTACTACTAACACTAAGTAGCGACACTGAACTATCCCCTTTATTCTCTATTTCCATATAAGATGAGGAAATTGAAGTTCCGGGAATTTTGGCACGAACATACGCATTTTCAACCATAATTGTTGAAATTGTCTTTTCGGATATAGCGTTTGCCATGCTATAAAAACAAACAAAATTACATAGTAATAATAAAGAAAATAAATAGTTATTTTTCATAAGACGCTATACTTCTTTTTTGAGAACCCTTAAAGTTTAACCTTATCACCCTTGGCAACGTAACAAAATGACAGACTTAATTATTACCAAAGAAAACAAAGGCGTTTTTACTCTTATTTTAAATCGATTCGATAAAAAAAATGCTCTTAATACCCTAATGTACCAACAGCTTTGTCAACACTTTGAATATGCAAAAAGTAATAGCAATATCCATTGCGTATTAATTCACGGTGACGAAAACTGTTTCTGTGCTGGCAATGATTTACAAGACTTTATTGAAAGCTCTGAAGATGATTCACTTGCAGCACTTGATTTTGTTAAAATACTAAGCGAATTCAATAAGCCCATTGTTGCCGCTGTTGCTGGTGCTGCTGTAGGCATAGGTACCACATTACTACTCCATTGCGATATGATCATTGCCGCAAACAACGCAAAATTCAAACTTCCTTTTACTCAATTGGGTTTATGCCCTGAAGCTGGTTCAACTTTGCTACTGACCCGACTAATAGGTCAAAACCGTGCCTTTGAGTTGATGATACTGGGTAATACTTTTTCCGCTGAGCAAGCGCTTCAATACGGTATTGCTAACCAAGTTTGCTTACCTGAAGAGTTATTAAGTATTGCAGAAAAAATTGCCTCTACTATTGCTCGCTTACCTAGCGATGCGGTGATGACCAGCAGAAAGCTTATTCGCCAAACAACTCAATCCCTATTATCACAAGTAATTGAAAATGAAGGTAATGAATTTTCTCGCTTAGTTAACACACCTGAGTGCAAGGCCATTTTAGGACAGTTCTTTAAACATTAATAATTGGTAATTATTCATCTGCAGTTAGCGATAAAAGATCTTTTGCTATAAACCTCAATAACCTAGCCATAGTAACGGTGTTCTTGAGGTCTATTTTTGTTTCTAGTTAATAACCAAATAACACCGGCAATTAAAAATACTGGCCAGAAAACACCTATTGCTACCATCGCCAGAGCACCCGCGACTAATAAACATATAAAAATTAATGAGCCAAATACACTTAATACGATAGTTAGGGCTATTAACACTAAAATAACGGTTGCCACGGCTGAAACTCCTATTGCTTTTAATGGCTCGATTAACTCACCATCCATATAAATATTTACGTCAAGTAACTCTAAAAAACTAACACCTAAAACATAAGTTAAAAATAAGGTTGCAAATATTGCTAATAATAAAGATTTGAAAAATGTCATTGCTTTACCCCTTGTCTAGTCAATTTAACTACTTGTAACGACTTTCTGGTAGTAAAACACTTGCTACAACATAAGCAACACCGGTGGCAACTGGTATCATTATCAAAGCGCCAATAGCTGCAATTCTCACCACTATACGTGGTAAATCATAATGCTTAGCAATACCTGCGCAAACACCTGATAATTTTTTATGTAAGCTATCTTTTGATAATCTTTTATTAATAGTGCGGCTAGACGAATATTCTCTTTCGTATCTCATGATCTTAATCCTTCTTTAATACTCTTTATGATACTGAGTAACAATTAACGTTACTCAGTATGCTTATTTACCAAACGACTATTTCATTTGCAATTAAGCTGCTGAAGCTTTTCTCTTCATTTCTTCTAGCTCTTGCTCAATAGTTTCATCTTTTTCTAATTCAGCAAATTGCGCATTTAAGCTCTTACTTTCTCCACTGGCTTGCATTAAGTCATATGCTTCAACTTGAGCTTCTACTCTGTCTATTTTCTGTTGGTAGCGTTCAAATTTACTCATCGCTTCTTCAATATTATAAACTGATGCCTGCTCTCTTATTTTTAATCGAACTTCTGCTGACTCTTGGCGCAATGTGTAAGCTTCTTGGCGACGCCTAGCTTCAGACAACTTTTCTTGTAAGCGTGCTGCATCTTCTTGTACTTTTGACAAGAATTCAGCCAGCTTATCGTTTTCTTGTTCAAGTAATTCTAATTCAGCTTGATACTTATGCTTTTGCGTCAATGCTGATTTAGCTAGATCTTCTCTATCTTTCGATAATGCTAGCTCAGCTTTACTATGCCAATGATCCATGCTTGCCGTTGCAGACTTCACGCGGCGGGTATGAGTTTTCTGTTCAGCAATGTTTTTCGCTGCCGTTGCCCTTACTTCAACCAAAGTCTCTTCCATTTCTTGAATGATTAAGCGAATCATTTTCTCTGGCTGCTCTGCCTTATCAAGCATGCTGTTTAAGTTTGCGTTAACAATATCGGTAAAACGTGTAAATAATCCCATTGTTCTTCTCCTGTTATTACAATAATTTGCTTTTGGTTGTTGTGTTTAATTCGGCTTGTTTCAATTCATCTGTCATAGCTGATGTTTGTTGTTCGTCAGTTAACCATGCTAAAGAATCAGTAAATGCTTCATCAATTGAATAATCGACGCTAAAGCCGTTAAGTTCTTCGGTGATTGATTGTTTCAATTGCACTGTTAAGTCGCTCATTACTTGTTGACCTTGTGCTATAACCATTTCACTTATAGAGTTCTCAATGCTTGTCTCTGCTGCATTGGCATTTACGCTAAAAATAGCGCCTAGTGTAATTAATAAAGCAACGCTGATGTTTTTACGGTTTAATGTGCTCATTTTGAAATTCCTTCTTTTGTATGCTTACTTTTAAAATGTTTAAAAAAATTGTTTAAATTACTCGCATCAAATGGGTTGTTATCATTTGTGCCTGAACTAATACAAGTACTATTACAAGTGTCGTGCCAATCAATATAATTAATTTAACTTATTGATTTCAATTACAAATAATAAAAACCCAATAAAACCTTTATTGTAGGACATAATATGTCGCACTATGAAATAGTTAAATTAGCCACAAGGATCGTCAAATTGACCATTTCAAAATGGTAACTTAAAATAACGGAGGTATATTTTTCTTTGAAAGGGATATTTCGTAAAAGTGGAAATACCATTTAATCTAAATAAGTGTTTAATGATTGCGCCGAAAACTGGCAAGTGCAAGGTGCTTGCTTGAGCAAATATTGATGCGAATTAGTAAAAGACACAAAGTGAGAATCAAAGAATATTTGTGTTGAAAATTAATGATTTGAAAGTGAACGGCGTAGTTATTCTTGTTGCACTTTATTGATTAGAGGAATCTAAAATAAAAGGTATTTTAGCAAACTGCTTGACTTTATTGATATAGTCAAGCAGTTACTAAAATGGTTGAGCTGACGCTATAAGCCGGGTTTTGTATCTCTTCCGAAGAAGAGTGACAATCATTCGTCTAGGCCTTAAATCGCTTTAAGGCTCAAGCAACCTACCCGGTTTCCACGCGAGCCACGCTTATACTATTTAAACTTTCGTTCAAATAGTCATGAAACCCTATTTGGTCTTGCTCCGGGTGGAGTTTACCCTGCAATTACTGTTACCAGTAATCCGGTGCGCTCTTACCGCACCCTTTCAGCCTTACCTGT
>JAPYOP010000198.1 GCA_029938115.1 Colwellia sp.
CATTGAAACAATTAAGGCCTCAAGATAAATGGAGAGCAGCTTACGAGCAAGTAATTTCTAAGGAACTCATCCCCTTGTATAGAGAAAATTACGATAAATTATTACTATCAAAGTAACCACTTGAGCATATCCTTGTTTATAAAGGCGTCCTCCCTCATCATAACTACTTAGAATAATTGAAATAATGAATTATCAGCCCATGGAAAAGCATTTAACATGATTGCTATAAATCAGGCCAGCAGTATAGCCTTTAGCTAGATTTAAGCGGATTAACGTAGATAATTAATCGGGCTAGCTTAGTCTAGATTAATATGTAATACCGTATTTGTGAAAACTCACAGAATATTATCCGCGTTAAATTTTATCTCTTTTTCATAGATCTGGAAAATCTTCGTACAGAAAAAATAATATAAAATTGATAAAGACTTTATTCATAACAACGCCTAAAAACATTCTAATGAACCTAAAATGATTATAGTCACTATCTGAAACACTGCGTAATTCATATAATGCTAAAATTATTTTTCTGCATTATTAAGCGTAGGCTTATTATTTTATATTTTGAAAAAACACTTTTTCCATGACGCTCCAATGCTCATGAGGTTGATTATTAATAATTTTATTTTGACATTTATCTGTTTCATTCCACCACTTTTGAACTATTGGATCATTAGCCATTAGCGCCATATCTGTTTCAAAGTCTGAGCCAATATATTCAAAGTAACTAAAAAGGTAATTTTCGCCAAGAATTATCATGGTATAAATAGAGTAGTTTCTTATGTTTGACTGTTCGATTCGTTTGAGAACCGAGGGCCAAACATTAGCATGCAACTCTCGGTATTGATGTTCAAATTCAGCCTTTAAACCAATAACAGAGGCAAAACGTTGAATGCCATCAGCATCAACTTTTCTATTAGTAGAACCAAGTACAGGTTGTGATTTTTCTATCATAATGTGAGCAACTTATTGTCAAACATAAAGATTTTATTTTACTCTACAATATAACGGCAGTATGCGCATCGATACGTCTAGACATTAACTCATCCCAATCCCAAGCAATACCTAAGCCAGGTTCCTTTGGAGCAATGGCTTCACCATTGATTATTTCTATTCCTTTAGTTGTTATATCGTCAAGTTGAGGTATGTATTCTAACCAGCGATTATTTTGTACCGCACACACAAGCGAAACATGTAATTCCATTAAGAAATGAGGACATACAGGCATGTTAAAACTTTCTGCAGTATGAGCCACTTTTAGCCAAGGTGTAATACCACCAATGCGAGCGACATCAACTTGTACAATAGAACAAGCCCCCTTTTGCATATATTCTCTAAAATGTGACATTGAATACATAGATTCTCCAACAGCTATTGGAGTTGATGTTGATTGACATAACCTTATATGGCCATCTACATCTTCTGCAGGTAGAGGCTCTTCTATCCATGCGAGATCAAATGGTTCAAAGTTTTTTGCCCGCCTAATTGATTCATCAACGGTTAATGATTGGTTTGCATCAACCATAATATCCCAGTTTGAACCAACAGCCTCTCTCACTGCTGCTATACGTGCAACATCTTCAGCCACATGTGGTTTACCCACCTTAAATTTTGCTCCATAAAAACCAAGCTCCTTTGCTTTTAGTGCATCTTCAACCAGTTTTTCTGTTTCTATGTGTAACCAACCACCTTCAGTGGTGTAAAGTTTGACCTTGTCCGTTGCTCCACCAGCCATCACATGTAAAGGCAGTTTTGCACGTTTACATTTCATGTCCCATAAAGCTGTATCGATAGCAGCAAGTGCTAAAGCCGTGATAGGCCCAACATAGGTAGCATTCGTTGAAAGCTTCAAGTCACGCCAAATAGCTTCAATATTGTCAGGGCTTCTTCCGATAAGTTGAGGTGCTAAATGATCTTTCAATAAGCACATTACCGAACTCCCTCCAGTGCCTATTGTATAACTGTAACCCACACCTTCAACACCATCAGAATCAATAATTTTGACCATCGGGGTTTGTTGACTCACAAAGCTTTGGATAGCATCTGTTCGCTTAACTTTTGGCACCAAATCCACCATCATAAGCTCAACACGTTCAATTTTGTTCATACATTACTTCCATTAAATTTTATAAATAAGTGGCTGAAAATTGGTTATTCTTTGCCAAAATGTGTTGCTAACCAAACAATAAGAAAGCAGACCAAAGGAACAATATAAGACCATTGCACGCTAAAGCCATCAGCTAAAAAGCCCATTAATGGAGGGATAATGGCACCACTTATAATTGTCATAATAATAAGAGAAGATCCTATTTCAGCTTTATCACCTATTTTTTCTAAACCTAAGGCATAAATAGTAGGGAACATAATTGACAT
>JAPYOP010000028.1 GCA_029938115.1 Colwellia sp.
TCGTCGGGCTCATAACCCGAAGGTCGTCAGTTCAAATCTGGCTCCCGCAACCAATCTTTTGTATTAATAAAAGTAATGTCAAATAGTCATCATATCCTGTCGCGGGATGGAGCAGCATGGTAGCTCGTCGGGCTCATAACCCGAAGGTCGTAGGTTCAAATCCTGCTCCCGCAACCAATTTATACCTTTAAAATCAACCGTTTACAATATATCTATTTACATAGACGCCGATTTTTCAACCCAGTTAGGGTAACGTGACTTAAAATTATGTCACGTAAAAGTCGCAGCTCAATTCAATACATCAAACAAATCATTTTCAGTTCATCTTAGTTTTTTTCATGTTTACCTGATCTCTTAAAAACATCGAAAAAACCGTTTGTGACGTGGGTGTGACATTTCTACTCGTTTTGCTCTTTATTACACTTGCATAAATTAACTAAAAACTGCATGAATATTCAAATTTCGACCTTCGGGCTATTTTTATCAGGTGATTTTCTATGTCACAGAAAATCGTGACATAAACGGTTATTAATTTACCTTGACTGACATCCTTGTCTTCTAACGCATGGTCAATTTTATCTCTTAATATCTGATAGTTGCATCATCGGGTGTTTAAAAAATAACTTTCTTTACTGATTTTGATTTGTGACATTTCTCGATCTTTAATGAAACTAAACAGGATAAAGAAATGAAGACTTATATGCTCCATTATTTATTAGCATTGACCAAAATTCACCTCCTGTAACTTAAATGTGAATTTCAATGTTAGGTGCAACGTAATAAGTGAATAATGTAGAGGCGTCACTTTTAAATGACGATGGTTATTAAGTCACTTTAATAGATTGACTAACCGATGCATTTTAAATTCACAATAAAATGGTTGGATTTCCCAAGTCTCAATCGACAATGATGCGGGGGAGGTTAACGAGAAGGGAGTTGATTAGAGTAACTATTGCTTTTAAATATAAAAATCCCAGTGCAGTTTGTACTGGGATTTACACTAAATAGTGGATTGATTGTAATGTCCCACATTCAGCACCAAATTAAAAAATACAAATAATTAAAATCGGCACAAAATCAAATAGTCACGTGATGATGAATGGTCAATGGATCACAAGGATTGAGGTCAATAGATCACAGACAACTCCATTCATGTATGTCATCCTACTTTCACTTAAGCTTTTTTAGAGCAGCAGTTAGTGACAAATACACAAGAAGCCCCTGTCAGCGTCTTATCCAATATTGAAGTACAGCGTCTTGACCATCTCGGTTTAGTCGCTTCTGCTATTGATACTTTACAGCTCGTTGAACGCATTGATAAACGCTTACCTATATCCGATAGTCGTGATAGCAACGTCACCCACGGGCAACGAGTTAAAGCGATGATAATTAATGGCTTAGGCTATACCACGCATCCCTTGTATTTATCACCAACATTTTTTGAAGGAAAAGACTTATCTCGATTACTCGGCGCAGGCGTTGAGGCTAAGCACTTAAATGCCCATGCATTAGGGCGTACTTTAGATGCCATTTTTTCGTATGGCACTACCAAACTATTTGCTGAGATAGCGTTTGAAGTGGGGCAAGAACGAGGACTGCTTGGTCATTCAGT
This sequence comes from Colwellia sp., assembly GCA_029938115.1. Taxonomy (GTDB): domain Bacteria; phylum Pseudomonadota; class Gammaproteobacteria; order Enterobacterales; family Alteromonadaceae; genus Colwellia. Next base: position 1,613 of record JAPYOP010000028.1, read on the forward strand.
TCACATTGATACCACCACTTTATTGCTCCATGGCGAATATAGTGAAGCTATTGCATTAGCACAAAAGGAGAAAGACAAAGACGAAGTAAACGGTATACCACTTACTGATGCACCAACGCCAGCGCTTGGTTACTCCAAAGCGCATCGACATGATTTAAAACAACTGGTGATGTCACTCACCGTGACGGGTGAAGCTGCCATGCCTCTATGGTTTGAAGGTTTATCAGGTAATAGCAGTGATAAAAGTAACTTTCAAGATAGCATTGCTAAATTTGAAGCTTTCAAGGAGAGCATCAATGTAGTGGAAAGCTTTTTATGGGTAGCCGACTCCGCGCTTTATAGTAAAGAGAAACTTCAATCCTCACTGATAAAATGGTTGACACGTATTCCTCAAACCAAGAAAAATGCGAAACAATTAGTAGCACAAGATGATAAAGATATTGCGTGGGAAACGTCACATAATGGCTATAAGGGTATTATTTTTGACAAACTCGAAGTGGATGAACGTTGGGCGCTCATTTATTCAGAGCAAGCCTACCAACGAGAGCACATTACCTTTGAACGAAATATCAACAAAGCATTAGCCAAAATACAAACTGAGCTAAAAAAGCTAACCAAGATGGTCTTTGCTTGTGAGAAAGACGCACTAAAAGCGCCTAAAAAATGGCAGAAATCGCTAAAGTATCATAGCGTCACCTTTACTGTTCAACGCCAAACACGTTATAGCAAAGCAGGAAAACCAGCAAAAGGGACTCAGCCAGATATCATCGAATATCAACTAAGCGGCATCATCACCAATAACGAACAAGCCCAAAACAAACAACGCAATCAATTAGGTCGATTCATTCTCGGTACCAATGTTACCGATGATGAGAGCTTAACCGCAGGCGCCATGTTAGCTACTTACCTAGAGCAGCAAGATGTCGAACGCGGGTTTCGCTTTATCAAATCAGACGAGTTTCACCTTGATGGTATTTACTTACACCTTCCTAGTCGTATTGACGCCTTAATGATGGTAATGACACTAAGTCTCATGGTTTATAACGTCAGTGAGCATGAAATGCGTGAAGCCTTAAATAATCAAAAGGAAAATTTACCGACTCAAAAAGGTAAAAAAACGACACGTCCCACACTACGCTGGGTATTTCAGTTGATGCAAGATATCAGTATTCTCAAAATGGAAGGTATACCATCTCATGTATCAGGCATAAACGAAAACCAAGATAAAATCATTCGATTATTTGGCAAAAATGCCTGTGCGATTTACGGTATTAACATGTAACTTAAGGTTTTTTCTCATTAAAAACAATTACAGACTAGCAGAAGTTGCTCGGTAGAATTTACTGTGCGTGTAGATTAATCGTACAAAAAACACTCTGCGACTTTTATTAGTCTCAAAGTTGAGAGGCGAAAGTTAGTAAATTTTGTTTTTAATCTATGTGCTGAATACAGGAATGTTAAAGTTTCATTGTTAATAACTAACACCTTGCCTTAATAAACGCTCAGTGTAAATTTGATATATTTTCAACATCATGACAAGCATCGATTTCTTTAAAATCATCCATGGTTAGTTCAACATGCTTTGTTCTTTCTGCCCTAGTACATGCTTGGCCAATTGCTTGTCGTAATTTTTCAATAACAGCTCTTGGTGGTAAGTGGGATAGTGTTGATAGCAACATAGCTGAGAGCTTACTCGCAAAGTAACGCTCTAATTTCATGTCAGCCAAACAATGTTGATACATGTTTTGAGTGATAGCTTGCATTTGAACAGGCGTTGGTGGCTCTATTTCAATATTGACTAATCGTGACTTTAAGGCAGGTTTTAGTGATTCATAATCATTAGTGGTCGTGAAGATAAGCGCGCCGGATACATCCAATTCGAGGTTTAGAAAGTTTTCTTTAAAGCATTTTCGCTGCTCTCTATCAAAGAAGGAATAAAGTGGCTGGATAATGCTTTCATTCTGGTTATCTTTTGCCATGCACAATTCATCGATAAGAATAACGGGTTGAAACGATTTTGCTTCAAAACACATGATTCTGCCTATAGCACCTAAATCGGCATCTCCATATTGTGGATTACCACCCGAAAGCTCAAAACGGCCTACCATAGCCGCAGCATTAATGGTAAAAATCTCTTGTTGTAAGGTTTTGGCAAGTGCGTTAATAAATTGTGTTTTACCAATCCCAGGATGTCCTTGAAGGTTAATGACGGGTAGTGATAATGGCGACTTGGTTAATAAGCTAACCTGACAAGCAGCGCTAATTTGACTAATCACCTTTTTGAAGTTTGGAAATGATTTTGCTAATGGGGATAACCCTTCAATGGTATCTTTACTTGCATAATAAAGGGCTTTTTGTGGGCCTAATTCAAGGAGCTCCTTAAGCTTTGGCATGTCTTTAGGTTTTCTGTGCTTCATTTCTACTTTTAGCTTAAATGATGAAAATAGTGAGGTAAAATGGTGCTTTGGCTCACAAATAACCTCAAGCTCAATTTTATCAACTAATAGTTCATTTAAGCCTTTGCTAAAGTTAATATCCATCATGTCAGCCACCGTAGCTAAGGCTGATATGGTTGCACAAGAGCGCTCAAATACTTGCATTATCATCTGCTGTACCTCGACAACAAATACAGGACTAGGAGGAACTGTCTGTATGGTATTAATAAGCGATTTAAAACCTTTTTTTTGCTCAAGTGTCATGAAGCTAATAACGCCTTCTAAATGCCAGTCATCATCGATATAGCAACAAGCAGTTGCTAAAGCAAAGGTTGAAATTGAGGTCATCATGTCATATTGCTTTAAGTTATTTAATTGGGTAAAAGCGTTAAAATGACGGTAATCAAAAGTTTTTTTAGTGGAGTAACTCATAAGAAATACCTTGTGAAAAATAAAAAACAAAGAAATAAATAGAAAGAAGAAGAGACATAGTGGCAGTGATACCACTATGTCTTAGACAAGGCATTATGAGTAGGAAGCGTAAAGTAGGATGTTGTCTGCGAGTAATATGCCACCAGTTACCCTAAGCAATAACTGCTGACCTGATGGTAAACAAAAATCGGGAATACGTTTATTCAGTGCTTGCGCAAAATCAATCCGTTGATCTTCAAATAACAACTCTGCATCAAAGCATTCTTTGATATCTTTTAAGGAGCACAAAGACACTTCATCGCCATCACTTGTTTGTAGTACTAACTGAATGTCGCTCATAAATTGACTCGTTTGTACGGTGACAAGTATCACAGAGAATGTAGCATTTCTCTTACAGGTAATATCAGTGAGAGAAATATCTTGCTGCTGTGATCCTAAAGTCGGTTCAATCTTATCAAGATAGCTTGAATACTGTTTATCTAATTCATCACTGTATTGCAGCATCCAACAACCAGGTAGTTCATCTTCATATTTATTTTCCCATTGTTTTTTGCTGAGTAAATCTGGATTTTTATCAGGATTCACTTTAATAACACAAGGAGTTGAACTGAGTTGCTTATTATTGACGGCTGTCGCGTTTGAGTTTTTCATGAGTTATCTCCTAAGGTTAAGCTATTTGTGCAAGCATGTTTGTTGCAAAGTGTGCTGAAGCACTGGCGTTATCAGCCATTTGAAGCTTTGATGCAATGGGTGTTATTGCCTCATAGCCATATCGATTGCCAGGACTTGCACAGGTAAGAATATGACGCAGCATTAAAGCGCTTTGTGGCTCAAACTTATCCAGCCTTGAAAATGCCTTTGCACAAATCTCAAGCGTTAGCTCTTCATGGTCAACCAAAGTCCCTAGGTGGGTCCTTTTACCATTGGCTCCTAACGTTCTAGTTTTACCAATGTCATGAATAAGTGCAGCAACAATCGCAATGTCTCGTTCAGCGCCATTAAACTGGTTTTCAGTGATTAATGCGTTAGCGACATCCACACTGTGTGTTAGTAGCCCGCCTGTAAAACTGTGATGATGGCGACGACTTGCAGGGCATTGAAGATAACGAACACCAACATCACTTCCCACTAACACATCAGATATAAAACGTGTTAAATGGGGAGAAGACAGACTATCAACCAACACTTTAAGCTGTAATAGCTTTTCAGGAGCAGGGCAGTAACAACTCGGTAATGAGTTAATACTCAGTTGCTGACTACTCACTTTTGTTGGTAATACTTGTAAAAAAGCACAGCGGACATACTGATGCCCATCAACAGTCTTTAATGTTGCCTCAATATGCACAACAGAATTACACGTTAGCTGTTCAATGAACTCATTCATGTTAAAGCAGTAGACATTAATGCTAGTGCTAATATCTGATAGCTTAATTATCCAGTATGCTTTACCAGATTTATCAATACGCTCAGTGCTACCGACATGATTGTAAGCCCCTTTAAATCGCTTAAAAGACGCAACTTCTGTTAATAAAGGCTGAATTGATTGCGCTACTGTTGAAGAAATTAATTGGATGTGTTGTAAGTTAGTCATGATTTAAATCCTTAAATAAAGTTGCAAGAAGTTTTTCAAAAGCGCTACCGTCATTACGGGTCAAGTTAGGTACAAAGCGGGAGTACACTTGAAAAAGCATCTGAGTATTCGAGTGTCCCATTTGCTTTGCGATCCATTCAGGTGATTCACCACTTGCAAGCCAAAGCGTTGCTGCGGTATGTCTGCTTTGATAAGGCCTACGCTTTTCTAATCCAAGCCGTTTAAGTAATGGATACCAAATACGTTTGGTAACATTGTTATGTTCAATCGGTTTGCCGGACAAAGTGCAAAACACATATTCAGAAAGTGGCGAACTAACTTTAACCTGAAGCTGTAACGCATCATAAACAGGCTGACTCATCGCTATTTCACGTTGAGAGAAATCATTTTTGGTGTAATCACATTTACCTGCGACTATGGTTTCCCTAATTTTGATAGTACGGTTGTTGAAATCGAGATACTTTCTTTTTAGTCCATCAATTTCAGCTGTTCGCATACCTGTTAGAAAACGAACTAAATAATAGCGGCTATAATCATCTCTAACGCTAGAGACTATTTTGTTCACCTCTTCAAATGAAAAAGGATTTACATCACTTTTTTCAATCTTCAATGGCTTGATTCGTATAAAAGGCGTGTTAAAATCATGACGATCGGCGGCTTCCTCAAATACTCTACGTAATGGATCCATTATTTTATTAATGCGATTATTACTGATAGTTGAGCGTCCATTTCGACCCGATTCTTTGGCGAGAGAGGTTCGAAATTTTAGTAAGTCTGCGCGAGTAATGCTGTCGATCTTTTTTCCTGAAAAAGCGGGGAGATAATACTTTTTCTGCATGCTTATCATGTTTTTATGATGTGATGGTCGCCACTTTAATATACTTTCTTCAACCCATTCCTCCAAAAATAATTCAAAGTCAGGCGCATTTTTTATCGTTTCTCCTGATTGAATAAGCTTATCCATAGCAAGTGTTTTGGCAACTTTACTCGCGGGAAAGTGAGCTAGATAATCAAATAGATTTGTAAGCAATTCAGCATTAATTTGATCTAACTTTTTCTGCAACCGGCGACGATTTACTTTTGTGTCACTTAGGTTTGTGTTTTCTCTACAGCGTTTACCTTGATAGGTAAAATCAAAATAGAGGTTTTTGGTATCTTTACGTGATGATAGTCTAGCCATGATTTACTACCTCCATTGGCTCGTGATATGCAAGCGCCAAAGAATCATGAGTAATGTTTAACATGTCAGATTCAATTGCGTCCCAGATAAAAAGAATTTTCCTCCTCCCGAAAGGTCTGATGTAATGCTTGCCTTCAATTAAGCAAGCATCGAGTAGTTCATTACGTATTGTCCTTGCTGTGTAATGAATGCGCTCTGATAGCTGATCCGTTGTAATATAAGTGCTATACTTTTTACTGCTCATATAAAGTACCTCTAAGTTAGGTTTACTTGCTAAAATGATTATATATTTAATCACCGTGATTAAATATATAATCATTCTGGGTGCTTTGTCAATAACTTTAGGTACATTTTTGTTTTATTAGGGGGAATAGTGTTACGTTTTAAAGTAAAAGAGCTTATTGCTGATAAAGAATTTAATGAAGAAAGAAAGGTTACAATCGCTGAAGTTGCGGAAGCATGTGGAATGAACAGAATGACTTTAACAAAAATTTGTAACCAAAAAGGGTACAGTACTGTGACTGATAACCTTGATAAGCTTTGTGATTATTTTGATTGTAAAATTGAAGATTTAGTTCTTCGTGTGCCAAATGATGTAGAAGTTGATTCTAAATAACACTAGGAAATTAAGAGGGGTAGCTCAAATAGATTTTCTATAAATTATATTTGAGCTAATTTATATTAGCTATTAACTGCATCTTTAAGTATATATATAGAATTTCGTTTCACTGAGTGAGTGAGTGAGTGAGTTAACCCTATGTAAATAAAGATGTTACTTACCACAAAGTCAGTAACACTTTAATAATTGTTTCAAAATACCTGTAATCTGTCTTAAATATGATGCTCCAAACTATTTTAGGATATTAAATGAAACAATTTATTAAAGCTAATTAAAATTACTTTTATCAACGAAATGAAACAAATACCTTCTACCTTCTACATTTTATCTTGTTTTTCTTTGGGGTAAATTTACCACGTCCCTAAAATATTTCTATAGAGATAGGTGTAGAAGCTAAATAAAGATCGAAACAAAAATCCCATGCAAGCCTACTTATGCCGTTGAGCAAAAATGGACTTTTGTGAATAAATATAGAAACAAATGTGGCAGTAAGTTTTATTTATTAAAAAAGTACCAAAAACACTCCAAATAAAGTTGGAACCTGACTTCAACTGGCATTAGTGACGGTTAGCTCTAACTCGTATATGGACTCCACGTATTTTACAACTAATAACTTCACATTAAACAGAATAAGATGCGGTCGTATATACGGCTTATTATTAAGAGAGCTACTCTCTAGCCTATGATGTTTGCGCACCTATTATCCTTTTCGCAATGACAGTCTTTATGACTTCCGAGATAGACAGGTTTTAATAGGTTGGTCTTACCGTTTATGCTGTATCATTATTGTAAAATTTCTTTTTGTTCTGTTAAATCATTATGCTGTAATTAATTGCTGCTCATATTTACTTTCATGCCTGAGCATTGCCCAAGCTGTTCTAACTGTTTTATTGGCCAGCGCAATGCATGTTCGCTTAATACCAACTCGCTTTACTAATTGAATTAGCCAGGCTTGTTTAACTGTTTTTGGCTCATCAGGTAAATGAGTGACTATTGACATAGCCCCTTGATACAAAGCGGCCCTTAATTCTTTGACTCCCCCTTTTTTATCAATGCCCGTCATGAATACTTTACCACCAGAGCTATGTTGCTTTGGTGTTAACCCAACAAAGGCAGCGGCTTCTCTACCATTTTTAAACTGTTTTCCATTACCTATAGAAGAATAAAGCATCCCGGCACAAACTTCTGCGACACCTTCTAATGCCATCAGTTGCTTACATGGTTTTACTTGACGAACTATCGAGTTTTTGGCTTTTTCCAGTTTAGTAAACTCATCTTTCAAGTTTCGATACTGTGACCACAATTGTTGTAATGTTGATATCAAGCAAGTAGGAAGGGCATTTTTTTCATCGAAAGTTTCTTGAACAACTTTCCTTAGCCCTGCGGTTCCTTTGGCACTAACAATGCCATATTCATATAACATGGCGCGAATATGATTACCCAACGAGGTGATATTTCTTGAAAGAAAAACTCGACTGGCTTCAAGGGATTGAAGTGTTTGCTGCTCTTCATTTTTAGGTTTACTGTATTTCAAGCCTATTTGCATGGCTGCGTTGGCGATGGCAAGCGCATCATTTGCATCTGTTTTGTGACCAGTAAGAAATGCTTTTACTTTTTTAGGGGTGATAATACGAACATCATGACCAAAGGATTCCGCCATCCGTCCCCAATAATGGCTACTCCCACAACCTTCAATACCAACAATCGAAGGTGATGATTTAGCTAATATTTCCTTTAATTTTTGACGGCCGACTATTTTATTACTGACTAATTCACCATGTTTGCTGATAAGACAGATTTGAAGTACGTTTTTTGCTAAATCAATACCGATAACATTAAATTTTAACATTGTATGCTCTCCTGAATAGTTAGCTAAAACTATAGCTTAAGGGAGTGGAGTCCATACATCGCTTTGGGGCACAAACCGAGATAGACTTTATGTAGTATATTTGTCTTAGCATAAGTTTAAATTGACTGTTTAGGATCTAGAAGTATCTTTCGTCATTCTGCTGAAATGCACATGAGGATCTTCAATTAATTCTCCCACCCCGTGCATCAATAAACATCTTGCTACAATTCTAATGCTTAGTGCTTTCATCATCATCGCCACTGATAATCATCGTTTCCCCATTAGTGCACGGTTCAACCGGTTTTTTAGTAAGTCGGGATTGGCCGTTTGAATTCTTTTCTATACCTGTAATAGAAGTTTTACTACTTTGAGTTAGCTAAGATAACTCTGAAAATTAAACTAAAAACATTTTGACAGATTGATGCTTGTAGACGTATTATGATTGGTATTGATTTTAATTGACTACTTACCTAGGATTAAACATGCCTGCCATCGCAAACAATATACCAAAAAGTACCATTCAATCCACTATTGAAAAGCTTATCAATAATCTCGTTAATATTACCGATGATAGTGGTGAGTTTTTGATAAAGGCTGATGATGGCACTCTTATCGATGGCAAGAGTTGGAATGGCTTTGAGTGGACTCAAGGTATCGGTTTGTACGGTCTCTTTAAATACTGGGATATTACCGGCGATGAAAAAACCAAAGATATTATTGAAGACTGGTTTAATTACCAGTTTGAAAAGGGCGTGCCGAGTAAAAATATCAATACCGTGTCACCCTTCCTTACTTTGGCCTATATGCAAGAACGTACAGGTAATCGTAGTTATTTGCCTTATTTAGATGTCTGGGCTGAATGGCTAATGAAAGGACTTCCGCGTACGGAAGAAAACGGTTTTCAGCATATTGTTTTTAATTCTGTAAATAATGGCAACCTTTGGGATGACACCCTGATGATGAGTGTCTTACCGCTGGCAAAATTTGGTTTACTGCTCGATAGACCTCACTATATTGAAGAAGCCAAGCGTCAATTTATGCTACATGTTAAATATTTAACCGATAAAAAGACTGGCCTATGGTTCCACGGCTGGACCTTTGACGGACGGAATAATTTTGCTGATGCGCTTTGGGCGCGGGGTAATTGCTGGATAACTATTGCTATTCCGGAATTTATTGAACTACTGGATTTGGATAAAACAGATAGTTTGCGCATGTTTCTAATCGAAACGCTGGAATCACAAGTGAAGGCGCTGGCAAAAACACAAAATGAAAATGGCTTGTGGCACACATTGCTTGATGATCCCGATTCATATCTAGAAGCCTCAGCTACTGCAGGGTTTGCCTATGGTATCTTAAAAGCTGTACGCAAAGGCTACCTTGATGAAATTTATGAAGAAGTTGGCATTAAAGCAATAAAAGCTGTGTTAGAAAACGTTAGCGACGATGGAGAATTACAACAGGTATCTTGGGGGACGCCCGTTTTTGACAGCCTGCAAGAATATAAAGATGTACCTTTAACGTCTATGCCTTATGGTCAATCGATGGCTATCTTAGCATTAGTTGAATATATGAATAATTATATCTAGTCATTATTTATGGCATCTAATTATACCAGCCAATACTCTGATGTTTCGAAATATATCATAACAAAGGAAATTAGATGCTAGCCATTGGTATATAGCTTAATACGCTCATTGACACTAAGGGTTGGAATGATTGAGTTGGCGATAAAAAAATTGAAAATATAAACAGTGTGACGCAGTTGTACTTATGCTGTCATTTTTAAAAGAAAGGAATATGAAAACTATGATTAATATTGGTGTTAGAGCGCATGACTTTGGTCAAGGCAGCCCGGCGGAGATTGCAGAAAAAATTGGGCAGTACGATGTCTCAAGTATTCAATTAGCACTTCCTAAGTCATTTCCCATTATCAAAGAGCAAGCAGGTCAATTAAGTCCAGGCTTTGCCAATCATGTTCGTGATGTTTTTAAGCTGCAGGGCATTAATATTGCGGTGCTTGGCTGTTATATTAATCCTATACACCCAGACCCTGAAATAAAAGAACAGTCAATCTTACGGTTTGAAGAACACCTGAGATTTGCCCGAGATTTTGGCTGCGCTATCGTTGGTACTGAGACCGGTTCTCGTAACGCTGATTGCAGTTATCATGTGGATAGCCAGAGCGAAGAGGCTTTTCTTGAGCTTGTTGAGGTCATTAAAAGACTTGCGTTCACGGCAGAAAAATATGGCAGCATCGTTGGTATTGAAGGCGTTGCTCATCATCATGTTATTCATACCTATGAAAAAATGGTCCGAATGCTGGCATTGGTTAACTCGCCAAGCGTACAGGTTATTTACGACCCGGTTAATTTTTTTCCTCTTGATGGCTGTCATGAACAGGAACAATTAATGGATCAAGCTTTTGAAATGTTTGGCGACAGCATTGTTGCCATTCACAGCAAAGATTATTTACTCAAAGACGGCCTTAAAGATGGCGATTTACCTTCTGGTACCGGCGAAATGAACCATCGCTATTTAACTCAACTTTTACTCGAGAAAAAACCTTATATTCAAGTGATATTAGAGGCGACATCAGCTGACAATGTTGAAGAAGTTATTAATTTCATCCGCGCCACTGAGTCTCAATAGGAAATATTAATGATGAATAAATTTATACGTTTAATACTGATCTTGTTTTTGCTGCCCATCAGCACTGCTTGGGCACAAGGTTACGTCGAAGATAACGCGCAAGGGTTCTTTGAGTTTTCATCCGCTCAGTCAATATCAGTACCAGTAGGCTCGTACCTTAAAGAACACTCAGGCGACAGCTTAGTTTTTACTGATTTAGCGATGAAGGATGTCTTCTATCGACTTAACGGCAACCAAGTTTTTCGTGTTGCTCAGCAAGAGGGCGCTGTTGTTAGTGTTAATCTACCTAATCTTCCAGCCGTTTTAGATAATGTCAGCGCTACACTCATTGACAACACACTTTATGTTGTCGGCAATGTTGTTGGTAATAGCACTGAGGTCACGCTGCTAACATTAGACTTGGCAAACGAAAACGCTAACTGGAGTTCAGTGGTCTCAATGCCGCAAGGGTTATCCGCCCACTCTATATTGGCGGCATTGCATGACACGCTCTATGTGACCAGTACACAGGCAAGTTATGCCTATAACCCTGCGAAAGATACCTGGAAAAGCATAGCGGTTGCCCCTGAAGCTATTACGGGCTCAATAGGGTTCAGTAGTGGCGATGCCCATTTATTGTATGTCAATGCACAGCAGGCCAGCAGTGAAATTTTGGCCTACCACAATGTCACCAATACTTGGTTTACCATAGGGAACTTGCCAGCAGCCATGCAAGCGGACGCTGTTGTTTCAAATGGCACTGAGTTCACCATAGTCGCTGGCAAAACACTTTTAACCGGTAAGGCCGTTTTGAAGGCTACCAAATACGGTTTATGGGACAATTTGGTTGTTGCTGTGCTGGTGATTTTGCTTATCGGTGTCGGCATTTTATTTTCCAGAAAGGAGAAAACCAGTAGCGATTATTTTCGCGCAGGACAAACCATCCCTTGGTGGGCAGCAAGCCTGAGTATTTTTGCCACCGGTGCTAGTGCTATCAGCCTAATGGCTATGCCAGCGATGGCCTATTCAGGCAACTGGATCTACTTCTCCCTTGCACTGTTTTTGATTGTCATTCAGGTACCTTTGTTCGTGCTGGTTTATGTACCACTGGTGCGCCGATTGAATATTACCACCGCCAATGAATATCTTGAGCGACGGTTTGGCCTGTCTGTTCGCATTCTTGGCTTTATTGGTTTTTCGCTTAACCAAATATTAGGACGTATGGCAGCGATTTTGTTATTACCCGCCATTGCCATCAGTTCTATCTTTGGCGTGCCGATGGAATACAGCATTTTAATCATGGGAATTTGTACTACCTTCTTTGTCACCATGGGCGGTTTGGAAGCCGTAATTTGGACTGATGTGCTGCAAGCGATAATTATGATTATCGCTGTGGTTGCTTGTTCCATTTTTGCTTATCTTTCGCTGGAGGTTTCAACCGCTCAAGCTTGGGAAATTATGACAAGCCAAGATAAATTGTACATGTTTGATTTTTCTTTAGATTGGACAGCCCCGGTGGTGTTAGTGCTGTTCTTGAATTCGCTCGCAACTTCATTGGGTTATATTGGCGACCAAAACTTTATCCAGCGCGTCCAGTGTACCGTTGATGAGAAAGCTGCTAAAAAAGCCTCCATTGCGCAACTGTTTATCGCAGTGCCGCTGAACTTTATTTTGTTTGGCCTTGGCACACTGTTGTTCTTGTATTTTGTCACCCGTGCTGATGTTTTAAGCCCTGCGCTTAAGGCTGATGGTGTTTTCCCATTTTTTGCTGCATCAACGCTGCCAGTTGGCATGGCAGGTTTTGTCGTAGTCGCCTTGCTTGCCGCGACCATTTCAACGGTGTCTAGCGCCATGAATAGCGTAGCAAATTTGGGCGTTGAGGATATCTACCGCCGCTTTAATCCACAAGTAACAGACCAGCAGTGTTTGCGTGTTGGTCGTTATCTCACGCTGATATTGGGTGTATTTGGCACAACCATGGCGCTGGTGCTGGCTAACCTTAGTGACTTGCAATCGGTGTGGAATTTATTCCTGATGATAACAGGCTTAGTGATTGGGCCCATTACCGGTGTATTTGTCTTGGGGATCTTTAGTCGAAGTGCTAATACGGTTGGCGTTTGGAGCGGTGTGATCATCTCGGTCGCCACCAATTATTACGCAAAAACCTATATGGATGTACATGCAACGGTATTTATCAGTATCGGGGTAGGTACCTGCATCATCGTTGGCTATTTGGTTAGTCGATTGACACCAAAACCTACCAATGATTTATCGGGGCTGACCATATATACCAAGATAGCTACCAACAAAGCAAAGCCTGACGTTATCGAAGCTGCAGAGCCGGCCGTGTAGGATGCTGTCTCTAATACCAAGCGCATGATGAATCTAATGGCGGGCACTGTGATGGTACTCATCGCAGGTGTCGTTGCCTTCAAGGCTTAGGTCAGCCTCTCCCATACTCATTTAAATGTCATTTTGGGAAACTTTTATAGTTGCTTCCTGAATTGATCATAATTTAATAGAAAAGTTCAATTTATAAACGTTCTCCCCTCTGCACTTTTATGCGCATTAAAATGTATTTACATGACACTTTATTGCGCATCAATAAGTTTTGAAATATACTCTATAGCAATATACGCATTTTCTTATAAAGGCAGATAAGTGAAAAGGTTACTACTTGAAAAGCTAATTGAGTGGAAAAATAAAAATGAGCGTAAGCCTATTCTTCTTGATGGCGCACGACAAACGGGTAAGTCTTTTCTTTTAGAAAAGTTATTCGGGGCGCACTTTGAACAAGTTATCCGCTTGGACTTTTTAGAGCAGCCAGCATTGGCTAACCTTTTTGATGGTTCTTTAAACCCACAAGATATACTAGACAATATTGAGCTTGAACTGAATGTAAGCATTGATAGACACAAGGCACTCATTATTTTTGATGAAATTGGTGAGTGCCAATCGGCTATCAACTCGTTAAAGTTTTTTTCTGAACAATGTGCTGATATGTATATATGTGCATCAGGCTCTAACATTGGCTTATTGGGCTCATTCCCAGTAGGAAAAGTCGAGTTACTTGAACTTTATCCGCTCACATTTGAGGAGTTTCTATGGGCGTCAGAAAGACCGCCGCTCATCAAAGCATTCGAACAAAATAAAATGACGGCAGTAGCTCATGATAAGTTGTTTAGCTTATTGCTTGATTATTACTATGTAGGGGGAATGCCTGAAGCCGTTAAAGCATGGTTTGAGGCTGAAAGTAATACTGGCATCTTAGAAAGGACTCAGAGTGTTAGTCAAATTCACACTGCATTGATAGCAGGTTATGAACGAGATTTTGGCAAGTACTTTCATAACAGCGCAGACAAGGTATCTGCACAGCATATTCAAGCAATATTTCACAATATTCCTATTCAACTATCGCAAAATATTGATGACTCGGTAAAGCGTTTTAAATTCAAAGACGTTATTAAGAAAAAAACGAGATATCAGGCGTTAGCAGGACCAATTAATTGGTTGGATAAATGTAAATTACTTTCTAAGTGTCAACCTATCGATTGTCAGCCAAGCTCACCATTACCAGCTTTAGCCAAAGAAAATATTTTTAAGTTATTCCTATTTGATATCGGTTTGCTAGGCAATATGCTTGGACTTTCATATAAAGAGCACCGAGATCAGGGCTTTAATTATAAAGGCTACATTGCCGAAAATTTTGTACAAAATGAACTCATCGCAAAATATGGTAGTCCTACCTATTCATGGGAGTATGCTCGAAGTGAAATTGAGTTTTTATTTAAACATGACAGTGGCAATATTTTCCCAATAGAAGTGAAAAGTGGTAAAAGAACGCGAGCTAAGTCACTTGGTGTTTATGTTCAGCGCTACCAACCAGAGAAGACGATAAAATTAATTGGTTCACAAGGATCAATAGATAATCCTGATGCTTTAGTGCTGCCATTATACTATGTGAGTAAATTAGAGCAGTTTTTGAAATGATAATTTGGAATGACATCAATTTGCCTGTCGTGGTGTATTGTTCAAAGGAAGGAACATGCAACGCCATGACGTTAACCGCAAAGGTGCAGTAACTATGTGTAATACGAATTACAGGTAGATAGCCAAATACCAGGGGCCGGTATTTGGCTGTCATTTTTACCTTAGTGCCTATTCTCATTTCTAGCGCATGAACATTTTTTCAGTCAGCGGCGCTATTTTTTATTTTTTAATATCGTTAGCGTAATTCTGAAGGGCCGTAGTGATCCATATCAGTGTAATCAAGGTTTTCACCCGCCATGCCCCAAATGAAGGCATAATTACTGGTGCCGCAACCACTATGAATTGACCAAGGTGGTGATACCACACATTGTTCGTTCGCCGTCCAAATATGACGAGTTTCTTTTGGATCCCCCATAAAGTGACTCACCGCTTGATCTTCAGCAAGATCAAAATAAAGATAAGCTTCCATACGTCTGTCGTGTTGGTGGGCTGGCATGGTATTCCATACACTACCGGGTTTAAGCACCGTTAAGCCCATTTGCAGTTGACAGGTATCTACCACACCGTTGATCATAAGTTGGTAAATAGTACGCTCATTTGATGTTTCCACAGAGCCTAAGTTTAAAACGTTAGCGTCAGCCATACCCACTTTTTTGTTTGGATAGGATGTATGGGCAGGGGCTGAGTTTAAGTAAAATCGTGCGGGTGTTGCAGTAGCATTACTTGAAAAAACCACTGATTTAGCGCCAGCGCCAACATACAAGGCTTCTTTGTTATTTAACTCAAAGACTTCACCATCTACGGTTACCTTGCCTGTTTCACCTATATTGATGATACCCAATTCGCGTCGGTCGAGAAAATATTCAGCTTTTAACGGGTCAATACTGTCAAGGGTAACTGAGCCAGCTGTTGGCACAACGCCGCCAACGATATAGCGATCATAGTGGGTATAAACCAGCTTAATTTTATCTTCCTGGAATAAGCCTTCCATTAAAAAAGCGTCTCTAAGTTGTGCGGTATCGAACTGCTTGCCTTCATTCGGGCCAACGGCATATTTGGTGGTATATTCTACTGACATTGTATTTTAAACCTTTATCTATTAAGTATGATTATACATTAACAGTAATATTGAGTTATTTACACTAAAATAATCATATCCAATCTTATAAAGTCATATCTAATCAAGATAGGTTCGAGTAATATAAGTGTTAAATAACAGTTTATTCAAAAGAGGGGAAAGTGGAGCTATGAACGGTAAAATAAAAATAGTTGTCGTCGGGCTGAAATTTGGAAAATATATCATTGAGTCGCAAATTTGCACTGGACCAGGCGCCCCCTTTATGGAATTAGTCGGGGTATTTGATCTCGATGAAGAAAAGTCAAAAACACTTGCCAATACATTATCCGTAAAGAAATATGGCTGTTTAGATGAGATCTTAACAGACCCACAAGTTCAAGCTATTGGTCTTTTTACACCACCTGCGGGGCGTGCGGCATTGGTTCGCCAAATTATTAATGCAGGGAAGCATGTTATCACTACTAAACCTTTTGAATTAAATTGTGCCGAGGGTCTAAAAGTATTAAAAGAAGCAAGAAGTTTACATAAAGCCGTGCATATGAACTCCCCAGGTCCTTATCTGGATATTGAAACAAAAACGTTTTTAGCGTGGCAAGAAAAATTTTCTTTGGGACAGCCGGTTTCAGCACGATGGCAAACCTTTGTTCGTTATCAGGAGCAGGCCGATGGCTCCTGGTTTGACGATCCTCTTCGTTGTCCTGTTGCACCGGTATTTCGCCTGGGTATCTATGGTATCAATCAAATGATCAGCTTATGCGGAGAAGTACAATCTGTCGGTGTTGCCCATGCCCGAATTAATACCGGGCGTCCTACTCCAGATACTGGAGAGCTTTCCTTGTGTTTTAAAAACGGCGCCCTTGGCAGTGTTTTTGCCTCTTTTAGCAGTGGCGATGGACAAAGTTACAGTAATATTATGGAGATCCATTTTGAGCATGGCTCGATCAGATCTGAAGTGACTAAACCGACCGATAATTGGGATGAAATAGAAAAAAAATTAATTTTACAGGCTAAATTAACGACTGGAGAGGTCATTCATCGAACTAAGCTCATTAAAAATAGTAATATTCATGGCAAGTATCAGTGGGAAAATTTTAAAAATTCCATTGAAAACCCTACACTTATTGAAGATGAAATTTCACCTGAAATGATTATGCATGCAATGGAAGTGATTAATGCCATGTCCATCGCAGAACAGAATAATGCTCGAGTAGATGTTGTTAGTTCAACGCCGTCATGCTCTGTAGAGCCAAATGCTGATACGACAGGTTTGAACAGTCAAAAAAACTCGACATTGATGAGATAACTTAACTAATTATGATTATTCCTGAAAAACAAGTTTCGGTGCTACTCGTCGGTGGATTTGGCCACGCTGTTTTTGTCTTTGACGAGTGGCTGCGTGATGATGCAAACGTACGTTTAGTTGGCGCCGTGCAAACGCTAGAAGATGAATGTTTGCAAGGTTTTTTGAGTCACCCTTGGTGTAAAAATGTTGAAGTACCTTTATATAAGAACCTGAATGAGGCGTTAATAGCAGAAAAGCCCGATCTTGTTATTGTTAGTACACGCCCCGATCTGAATCCCGATCTCATTGTTCAGAGTCTTCAGGCGGGTTGTCACGTTATCACAGAAAAACCCTTGGCGGTCGATGAAGATGGCTTACAGCACATCTACAATGCTGTTGTGGAGACGGGAAGGTATGTCCTACCCATGCTCGGTATGTATGAATGCAAAGCCTTTGTTAAGGCTAGGGAATTAATTAATTCAGGACTGATTGGTGAAATAGCCTTGGTCAATTCTCGCAAATCTTACCAATGGGGTAGTCGAGCGAATTGGTTTAAACAAAGAGCATGCTATGGGGGGATATGGAGCTGGGTGGGCATTCACAGCTTCAGTATGGTTGAAATGGTATTGCAGAAAAATGTTAAGAAAATAGTAGCGGCTCAAGAATTTAATCGATTTCATGGTGAATTCGGGGCAGGGTGTTCGGATACTTTATCGGGGTTATTTTTACTGGATGATGATATTCAAATGACGGTTAGCGTGGATCTTCTCCGCCCTGATGTTCAGAAAAGTTGGGGGGATGATTGGGTGAGAATAGTCGGCTCAAAGGGCATTATTGAAGCTCGTCCTCGTCTCGATGAGATAACCTTAATATTAAGCGATAATATCGAGAAGATCATTAAGGTAGAGAATAGTGATACCGCTTTTTATACCCCTTTTTTAGAGGTAGTGTTCAATGAGTGTCATAACCGTGAAAAATATACAGAATTGACGACCATGGGTTTAAAATTAACAGATATTGCGTTAAAGACAAATCTGGCCTCTGTTAATGAACAATATTCAGTCAGACTAGATAACCAGCGCTGGTTATATTAAATAGGTTTGGTGATTTTTTTATCAGCAGGAATTTAGTGAAGGCTATCTAAAAATGAACATAAAAAATTTAATCACAGTGTTAGTGGTTGTGTTATTACCCGCTTCACTGATTTCCATACAAGCGTCATCACTTGTTGTTAGTGATAATAGCGCGGTTAACGATCTTTTAAAGCCGATGGCGATAAAGAGTATTTATCAGAATAATTTTGCTGATTTTGATGCAAATCATTGGTTATTGGAGGGGCCTGGGAATTATCGCACAAGTGATAGTCATTCATCGCTTTATGTTGAATCTTTGGTCTGGCGAGAAATGGCAGCAGCTTGGGAAAAAAATGATCGTAAGCCTCTATCGCCCACTCTGTATTATGCTACGGCAGGAAAAGTTATAAAAGAAAAGCACCCCGAACAATTATCTAAAATACTTAACAAAGATGGTAACGTGGAAGGGGGGCATCTAGTCTTGTGGAATAAACAAGTGGTGTTGCCTGAGTCTTATCTCATCAGTTATAACTTTGAGCCTAAAACCCCCATTGGATTAGGGATCTTATTTTTTAGTGCAGAGGGAATAGCGGAGCAAGATATTTTTTCTGCTGAACTTAATAAGCGTACCGGTGTTTTCAGCCAATATACCAAAGCAGACATTAACTCTTACCATATATCCTATTGGGCTAATAACGCGGCTGTGGGGAAAAGAGCAAGCTGTAATCTACGGAAAAATCCAGGATTTTATAACCTCGCTAGTGGGGCTGATCCTTCCGTTGCAAAGCTCGATTATAGCCAACAAGAAATGGTGTTGGAAAAACACCGTATCGAACTGATTAAAATCAAAAATCGAATTGTCTTTTTTGTCAACGGCATCAAGGTCATCGATTATGTTGATCAAGGCATTAATGACACCTTGGATGCACAAGGTCAGCCTACTGGGAAAACCATTGATACCGGTTTGTATCACAAAGGCGGGCGTTTTGGTTTCCGTCAAATGTTAACTTTGGCAGCAGAGTACAGCGATTTAAAAATATTTTCTCTGGAAGAAAAGTAAATAATCAGATTAAATAAATGGCTTGGTCATATAGCCAAGCCGTTTATTAGCACGCGGTTAAAACTTGCCACTACGTACGTGAAATTTACTTGGTTTACCATAAGTTGGTTTGCCCGATTTAACCCATTGGGCTACCCAGTCAATCATCTTATTTACGGTAATGGTTGGATTACCAAATTTTTCTGCTGCTTTATCACAGTTAACTAATAAGCAATGATCACTTTCTTCACCTTCAAAAATAGGCTCAATACCATAAATTTCACCAAAACGTACCGCAAGGCTTCTGATACTAACGGTTTCTGGTCCGCCAATGTTAATTGGCGTAGCCGGTACTTCACAATGTAATAACGCACGGATAAATTGGGCATTGGCATCCCCTTGCCACATGATATTAACTTGCCCCATAGATACATCAATAGCTTGTTTATTCAGTACCCAACTGGCTATTTCTTGCATCACCCCGTAACGCATATCGATGGCATACACAAAGCGTAATAAACAACCTGGCGTATCGTGTTTTTGCGAGTAGTATTGAAAGGTACGTTCGCGGCCAACCACAGAGTTTGCGTATTCACCCGGACGCGCTAGTGGCGGTGTTGTTTCACTAACCCCTCCATGTAACGGATTAGTCCAGGGATAAACATGAATAGTTGAAAACGCAACAATTTTTGAGTCTTTAAACGCTTCAGCAACAATGCCTGGGGCAACGGTATTCATTGCCCATAAAAAACTTTCTTGGCCGACAAAATCAAACTTCAAACCTGCCATGTAAATAACGTTTGGGCATTTGGGTAAAGCATCAACAGCATCGCGATCTAATAAGTCACAAACGATGGTTTCAATGCCCCAGTCGTTTAATCGCTGTTGCACGCCTTCTTCTGAAAAACGAGAGACACCTATCACCCGTTTATTCGGTGCGGCACGTTTTAACTGACGTGCCATAGTGACACCAAGCTTACCGCCAACACCTAAAATAATAACGTCACCTTCAAGTTTTTCCATGTCAGCGACCAGTTCAGGTGTCGGTAATGACATAAAGTCTTCTAAATGAGTTTCATCGTTAAAGTGATCAGGCAACTGATTTCGATCTAATACTTGTATTTGTGTGGTCATAAATATCTCTGGTATAAAATTAGTTTAAATGTCGTTAATTAATTCATCTTGTTTCGAATAGTTTTAGCTAAGCCAGCGCGCTAAGTTTTCTTTAACAAACGCATCGTCATTGAGTTCTGGATAGGCTTGATAGACTCGTTCGATTTCTTGCTGTTGCCCCGGGCTTAATTTTTCATTTTCATCTAAACAGGTTATATGCTCAAGTAAGCCTTGCTTTGCCAATACAGATAAACAACCGGGGATGCAACCTGCAAGTTGATGTTTACCATCGTATATTGCCGCATTACTATCGGTAACGATGGAGTCTAGTGCTAATAAATCAGCTGGTATCATCTCTTGATAAGACTCTTGATGAATTCGTTCTAATAGCGCTACGGCTTTTTTAGTCCAAACACTCCAATGCCCTAATAGGCCGCCTTTAAAGCGGACAGTGACACTTTCAATACCCCCATGACATTGACGGCGCATAAGAAATGGCATGACCAAATCGTGTACTATGGTGTCATCATTACCTGTATATAAAGTAATTTCTTGCTCTTTATAGGTATCAACTAACGCTCTAACTACATTGATGGTGCCATAGCGATTAAAGGCGGCTACCTTAATACCTAAGACATTATCAAGTTGACAAAAAGCTCGCCAAAAATCATAAGATAAATGTCGACCGCCACATTCGGGTAGCAAGTAGAAACCAATAAGTGGCATTTCATTGGCGATTTCACGGCAATGTTCAATAATCTGGGTTTCAGAGCAGTCATTAAATGCTGCAACATTCAATAAGGCCGCGTGATAACCTAACTTACGAGCAGTAATCGCCTCATTTTTTGCTTGCTCAGTTTTACCACTAACCCCGGCAATTAGCATAACCGGTCTATCTGTCCATTGCCTTGCGGTATCAGCGGCTAACTTTAATACCGGTTGGTATAAACCATGCTCGCGAATGGCAATTTGCGTGGTATGTACGCCTACGGCTAAACCACCTACACCCGAGTCAATATAATACCGACTCAGTGCTACCTGACGCTTTTCATCTAATTGTCGATCTTTAGTTAATGCTAATGGGTGGGCAGGAATGACGCACCCCTTGCTAAATTGTGAAATAATTTCAGCAGGTAGTGATGATATTGTTTTAAATTCTTGTATATGCATTGTTTAATTCGCTGTTATTTATAAGTTATTTATAAGTTATTTTATTTAAAGCTAGGGCGATCATTCACTGAATAATTCAGCCGCCATTAATGGTAAGTTATCAGGCACCTTTACGGTAAACTCCATTTGCGACAGAATATCTTTTTCTAAATCAATTCCCGGCGCTATTTCTATGAGTGTTAAGCCATGTTCATCGGCATCAAACACGGCTCTCTCTGTGATAATTCGAGCTGTCTGACCCTTTTTAACTCCCTCAAAAACTCGGTAAGTAACACTTTCAGCTTCTTTAACAAATTTTTTCATTCTGCCTTCTTGTAAGATAGTTAATGAACCATCAACAACTTCTGTACGTAAACCTGCAGTGGTAAAGGTGCCGGTAAATACTAGCCGTTTGGCATTATGAGCAATATCTATAAAGCCGCCAGCACCAGGATTTGCGCCGGAAAATTTGCTGACATTCACCACACCGGTGGAGTCAAACTGGGCAAAGGCTAAAGCAGTAAACTCACATAAACCACCGTCGATCACATCAAATTGCATCAAGCCATCGATAATGCCAACCGGGTTTACATTAGCAGAAAACTGCCAGTTACTCATCACCACACCACCATAAGAGCCATGTTCGGTGGTAAAGTAATAGTCATCAATTTGACCATTATCAAACAACCCCTGCTCATTCATGACCAGTGGCACATCAGCTGCTGCGCCAAAGCCAAAAATACTGAGTTCTTTTTTTCTCACCTCTAAAGCTGCGCGACGCGCAATGATCTTATTTGGCGACATCACAGGTTTAGCTAAACTCGTTAGCTCACGTCTGCTGCCAGAAAAGTACGATTTATCAAAAGGGGTATCTGTTGTCATCATCACATCTGGGGTAACTACCACTTCATCAACAAAAACGCCCGGTAAACCAACTTGACTTGCCGTACGTGAATGTTTATCTACTTGATTACGTACTTGGGCAATCACTTTACCACCACAGGCCTTGGCAGCAATAGCTAATGCTTTACTTGAAGAGACTAAAGCTTCTGATTCAAAGGATAAATTTCCATCCTCGTCGGCTGAACTGGCGTGAATAATGGCGACATCGATATTCCAAGTCGGATAAAAAAGATATTCTTTGCCTTCTAAAGTGATTTTTTTTACTAAATCATCGGTTGCCTTCATGGTAAATTTACCGCCACCTAGCGCGGGATCAATGTAAGTATTTAATCCTACTTCGGTGATATAACCGGGGCTTTTTCTGGCGACTTCACGAAGCCAGTGCATAGAAGCCCCAATAGGCCAACTATATGCCTCAACCAGATTGTTTTTCACTAAACGCATCAATTCAGGGCGGCCACCCGTGTCTGGATGTTTAGGGTTGATATAAGAGCCTGAAACTATACGTTTCATCAAGCCTTCTTGCGCGACATGATCCATGCCTTTGATATAAACCGCATCACCTGTTCCACACGGAAAGTAAAAAGTGAGATCTTTTGGCGATGCGGTTGCTTTAAAGCGTTCACCTAAAGCGCCTAATACTGCATCTGGTGTTACCCAGCCAATCACACCAACCGAGGCGACTACTTGGTTATTTTCAATTGAGCTAACCGCCTGCTCTGCGGTCACTATTTTAGACATAATTATTTTTTACCTTTAAAACGTGCCAATGAAGTTTTTGCACTGTCACTTTGACAATCTTTAATAAAATATTCACTACTTAGCGAATCAATGCGTTGAATATCAACAGGATGAATATGGTGATGAAAAGCTTTTACTGTTGTTACCGCATGAGTAGGTAATTCACCATACTGAGCAGCCAATTCCATCGCCTTACTTTTTGCCGTACCGTCAGGGCAACAATAGTCAGCAAAGCCAATTTCCAGCGCCTCTTGTCCTTGAATCGCCTTTGCTCCCCAGATAAATTGTTTGGCTTTTGCTGGTGATAAACGTTGATAAATAAAGGCCAATCCCCAAGGCGGTATCCAGCCATTTTTTACCTCTGGCATATGTAACTTAGCGCTTTGGGCAACTACTAAAACATCACAAGCCGCCGCTAATGCCATACCACCGCCCAGTGCGTATCCTTCAACTGCACAAATAATAGGTTTACTTAACAGTGCCATTTTTTGGGTTAGTTGAGCTTTCATCGCTTCAACGCCAGCCATTTCTTGTGCGCTTAAACCTGCTAATTCAGATAAATCACTCCCTGCACAAAAAGCTGGTTCATCCCCAAGAAGCACAATAACAGAAACACTTTCATCAGAATTTGCCGTATCAAAAGCTTGGCTTAAGTCATGAACAGTTTCAAGGTTTAAGGCGTTACGTTTTTTAGCTCTATTAAGCGTAATAACAGCAATGTTTTTTTCTTTTTGATAAATTACGTTCATTTATTTCATCAACTTAACTGTTTTTTTGTAGGAACTAGTTAAGCTGAGCTCCTTTTTGATTTAATACTAAGCGAAGGTCGCTACCACTAAGTTGGTTTGGTTGTAAGTTGTTTTTAATACATATGCTTGCCGCTTCTCCGATGGCTTGGCCATAAGCAAAACACTGCGCAGTCACTCGTGCCGAAGCCACAGCTTCATGCTCTGCTGACAGGCAGCGTCCCGCGACTAGTATGTTTTTACCGCGCTGTGGGATAAAACATTCATAAGGTATTTCATAAAAATCGTTGTATAACCACTCAACTCGAGGTTTATTGCCAGAATGCAATTCGATGGGCCAAGCAGAGCGTGCAATACCATTTTCAAATTTCGAACCAACAACAACATCCTTATTGGTTAGCTTGTATTTACCTTCAACTTGACGCGTTTGTCTAACGCCTACTTGGACACCCGTGTCGTTAACAAAACTTTGCTCACAGCCAATTAAGTTTTCTTTAAAGAATCGCGCGTATTCAGTAACTTGCTCACGACCATTAAGTTCAGCTTCGGTAAAGTCTTGATAAAAAAGAGGGTTAAGTTCTCGGCCGTCATCACCTAAAATTCGTGTGCAATTACACAATAGTTCATTCGGGCGAGTCGTGGGAAAAAGAAATACTTTCGAGCGGGGTAGAAAATATTGTTTCTGCTCGTTTTTAGATTGAATAAGTGAAGCAACTTCTTGCCCCTTAATCGCGTTATCGCCATACTTTTTTATAAAGGCCTCAACATCAACCCCTAATATTCTAAAGATCATGGTTGGATTTTGTACTTTGCCTTCATCGCCAATAAAGCTGGGCAGTCCTGCCATGGCGACGACTTCAGCATCGCCACTAGCGTCAATGGTCATTTTGGCTCTAATATCTAATAAGCCTTGTTTGGTAAAAACTTTTGCTCCTAGTACTTCATCACTTCCATTACCCGAAGTGATAACACCAACCACCATGGCATGGTAAATGACTTGAATATTTTCATGACGGATAAAGCCATCAGAGACATGGCGCCAAACAAGTGGATCATGAACTCGGGTATAAGTATTACCATATAACACCGGATCGCCAATACCATTTCTGCCCTCTAACGCGTTAATAAATTCATTGGCAAAGCCAAAAACGACTTGCTCTAAAATTGGCTTTTCTGGTTTAAATGCTTGGTATAAACCACAAATTGTTCCCGACATACCAGCAACAGCTCCGCCTCCACAAAAACCATAACGTTCGACTAAAGTCACTTTCAAACCATTACGAGCCGCAGCAACTGCTGCACTTAAACCAGCAGCTCCACCGCCCACAATTAGTACGTCTGTTTTTAAATCTATTTGTTTACGTACATCCACAAGACCACCTCAAAGTATCACCACAAAAATTAAATCAATTCATTAGCGTGTTCATTCTAAATTTTATAATATCCAACTGATATATCAGATGGATATCATTGTGCGTTTGTTTGTATTTCATGTCAAGGCGATTTAAGTTATAATCCCTTTAACTTTTGCTAAGTCAGTGTTTTTTTAGGCAATTTAAATGAACTTCATTCCAGAAATCAATACCCTTTATCCTGAGTTATCCTCACTATCATTAAGTGATCAAGCCTATTTAATGATCGAACATTTAATTGTTTCTGAACAATTAAAGCCTGGTGTGATGATTTCTGAAAAATTGCTCTGTGAAAACACCAAGCTAGGTAGAACACCTGTGCGTGAAGCATTAATGCGCTTAGAACGAGAAGGTTTAGTTGAAATTCACCCCCGCCGAGGTGCAATGATCACAAAAATTGAATTAACTCAGCAAATGGAGTTATTAGAAGTAAGACGACCATTACAAATATTAGCCGCTAAATTAGGTGCCGCTCGTGCAGAGCCTGAAGAAAGAGAAGTACTAAAGCGCTTCGCTGACCAAATAAGGCAAGCAGCTGCTAATAATGATACTCAACGTTCAATGGCAATGAATCGCACGGTACACGAATTAGAAGCTGCAGTAGCTAAAAATAGTATGCTAGAAGCCTCATTAACGTTATTACAATCAATGTCACGCCGTTTTTGGTTTGCTTTTGTAAAAAGTAAAGAAGAAACAGTAGAAGGTGCAAATTTACACGCTACTTTATTAGAAAAAATGGCGGAAGCTAATGTAGATGAAGCGGAAAAAGCCGCTAATAACTTATTATTATTTTTGGATAATATCACCAAGAAACAAATCGAATCAGCGTATTCTCGTCATTTTAGTCGTTAAACTGTAGTTATTGCTACTTTTTATGTACAGGATGTACGGTATATCGTGATCACATGGATGTGATTGAACGTGTATGTTTAGGATAAACGGTATATCGAGGACGCATGGATGCGTAAGAGTGTGTATGATAATTGCCATCGAAAATTCTATAAACACATCTTACCCATTATAATTCCAAATAGAATGATTTTATATTGAATCATTCTTGTTTGGATTATTACAAAAATAAAAAGGCCAGTCAGCTTAACTGACTGGCCTTACAAATTGAAGAGGCTAATTTATATAGCTTACATCTTGTAAGTAAAGCCTAATGAAAACTCTCTACCAGAATAGCGGATCTCACTAATACGGCCAGGACCATTTTGATAGATATTGCCTTCTTCTAAAAGGTTGCGAGCATCAATATGGAATTTGACATTTTTAAGTAAACCACTTTGTGGTCTATAAACCAATTTAGCATCTAAAAATCCAGCATCATCAACATATACCGGGTTACCGCCTCGATCAGATGGTCTATATAGATAACTGTCACGATAGTTATAGGCTAACTTTAAGCTAAGAGATTTTGTCTCATAGAACCAACTTACATTGTAGCTATTTTTTGATTGTGAAGGGAATTCTAACTCTTCATGGGTTAACTTGTTAAACAAGCCAACGTCTTCTGAGTCCATATAAGTATAATTGGCATTAACACCCATGTTGTTAAATGGTGCAGGCAACATTGAGAAAAATGTAGATGCTTGAATTTCAACGCCTTGAGTTTTTGCGCCAGAGCCATTAATCTTCTGATTTACATCATATAGATTGCCATCACTAAAGAAGTCTACATCATATTGAATAAGTCTATCAATTGTCCAAGCATCCATTTCTTTGGTAAAGTACGCAGCAGCGAGCATAGTGTCTTCATTAACATACCAGTTCAAGGCTATATCAAATTGATTTGCTAAATATGGTTCAAGTTTAGGGTTACCTGCGCTACAAGCGCTAGATTTACCTTGATTTGCAGATTCAGTATCTAAACGTAGCAAACAGCTAGCAGCAATATTAAGATCTTTTGCTTTAGGGTGTGCCATCACCTGTGCGGCACCAACATAAAGTATCAGTTCATCTTCAATCAAGCCAAAATTCATATTAATGCTTGGCAAAACTTCACTATAATCATGTGAGAGTGTCGTTACATCATTAAATGCTTCTGGATGATTGGGATCGATCATATTAGGTATGGTGCCATCAGGATCTGGTGTAGCATCAGGATTATCAACCTGCACTCTAACAATTGCGTTACCTGTTGTATCAACATCACTTTGGACATAGCGTACGCCTAGATTCCCCCAAAAAGGAAGTCCTGCAAGCTCAGTATCAAAATCTGCTTGAAGATAAAGTGATTTTGTATCAATTTCTACCTCATAAAAAGCGGCTTGACCCATTGCTAATTCTGCTTCAGTAACCGTATCTGCAATGTCTGACATGAAGTTGTTATAAAAATCAAGTGGTTTTAATGCTAACCAACCTTGAGTAACAGGTACCCCAACATCATAATCGCCAAAATAATTAGAAATATTAAAAGAGTTATCAGTAATTAACTTTGTTTGATCTTCAGCAGTCCAGCCTTTTTGACCAATGACGCGGGTAATGCGTCTAGTGTCCCTGTTATTATCTTGGTACTCTGAGCTAATACGAACACCCGCTCTAATTGTGCTGAAAATATCATTATCTAAACGGTAAGTATAATCTAATTTAGCCATTTTTTGATCGTTTTCTTGATCAATATCATTATTGTAAACGCGCGTATAGAACCAGTAGGTGCTTGGGTCGTTAGGATCAAATAGTTGACTAGGAACATTATTTCTGTGACCACCATAGGCACCTAAATCATATATTGGCGCGCCATTATCAGCAAATTCAACGGTAACGTCAGCTACTTTATTCGAATTTACGCGTGATTCTATTTGATCAATCGTTTGAGTTTGTGTTGTAAAACCAAAAGTACCTTCTAACGTCCACAATTCTTTATCAAGAGTAAAACCTGCATCTATAATATTGGTTTCTAACTCCCAATCGTTAATAATAGAGCGATTTACCATGGTCGCTTCGCGCGTTATATATTGAGAGACGTTGTGATTATTGCCGACCTTAAAACCATCACTTTGCAAGTTCTTTTCAGAAGCAACTTCTAATTGTAAGTTAGAATCTACTTGATCAAATTTACGACTTGTATGGGTAAAACCGACATAAGTCGATAAATCTTGAGAAACATTAAATTGTAACATACCGTTAGCACTAATGCGGTCTTCATCACGACTCCAAACACTATTACGTGGAATACGTGCTCTAAAGTCATACCACTGAGCTTGACACGCGCTGTCAGGACAAGCACCTACATCGGTAATACTTGCATAATCAGGGTCTACAAATGTTTTTTCCAAAGAACCGTCATAATCAGCTTGTCTTACCCACTCGGTATTTTTAAGTGCATGATAAGTAGAATCCTTATCACTCATGGTTACATTTAACATGGCGCCAAAATCATTATTAAGTTTATAGACACCGGTAAAATTGTATTTTTGGTTATTATTCTCTGTTAAATCATTATATTGATTTTCAGCACTAACTTGTAAAAAATTATCTTCAAAATCATTTGGCTTACGAGTGATAATTTTAATTGTACCACCAATACCACCTTCAGTAAGGCGTGCTTCAGAACCTTTGATAACATCTAACGCTTTAACAAGGTCCGTTGACATACTGGCAAAATCTACTGAGCGACCTGCACCAGCAAACGGATCAGATGCTCCAATAGCGCTTACACCATTAACTTCAACATTAACCAGTTGTGGTTCAACACCACGAATACTTACAGCTGTACCTTCACCAAATTCCCGTCCAAGCTGAACTCCCGTTACTCGCTGTAGGGCTTCGCCGATATTTTTATCAGGAAAATCACTTATGTCTTCTGCAACAATCGAATCAGTAGCTGTTCCTGCTTGTTTTTTACGGTCTATAGCGCTTCGTAGACTTGAGCGCATGCCATAAACCTCTATTACCTCTATTTCTTCTGCTTTGCTTTCTTTTGCTTCTTCAGCTGCATAGGCTAATGAAGAAGATAAAACCATAGCGATAGCTGATGCTACCAGTGTTTTTTTTGTATTCATATTTTATTCCCCAAAGTTCACTTATTATATTTCTAATTCGCATTAAGAATCGACTTAGATAATTATTCTTCAGTAAACATATAGAGAAAAAAACCCATTGTCAATCACGTTCAATCAATATAGGTCAAATAAAAATCACAACTAATCAAAATACCTTGTGTTTACTTGAGTAATATTGAAATATTTTCTTTAGCAGAAAAGTAAATGTCACCCCCAAGCTTGCCAGTAAAATTTGAGAAACACATTTTGTTATTTATCATTCATCTAAGAATTATTCCATATATAATAATTTTAAGTGAATGATTAAGATTTTGGTTCAGCTTAGTAAAGTAATCGGGGTCAGATCAAAGTTAAATTATTTGACAAGCTTTGTGATTAGATTAAGAGATCTGTGAAGTTAATTATGGTGCTTAATTAATTGCTTTAGATCGCAAAATATCTAATGCTTCAGCTGCGTCACCTTTAATAACACTTGCTTGATAATGTTTTTCGCATTACTTGCGACAACCAAATCACTTAAATAATTATTTCACCGCGACATCCCAAACCTTTGCACGACGCGATTTTCCATTAGGCCCTTGAACCGAAAGCACCACCACATATTTTCCCGCCTCACTGTATTGATGGATGGGAAATTGGAAATTTTATAACTGCGTTTTTCCTGAGCGAAACAAGGTTGCGTCAAAAAAAATGTGACCAATGTAAAAGCAATTAAATGATATTTCGACAAAATTTGTTCTCCGTTAATATATACCCGTGTTACCTCAAAATGCTCGATTTCAGTTGGAATTAGAAACGTTTTAGGCGAGGCATTGATTGAAGAGAATGGTTGCTCCCTTCTTAATATCAATAACGCTGCATAAAACGTTTATAAACCAACCCTACGGGGACTACTGAGCAAACCATACTCATCGTTGCATCTGTTTTTAAGGGAATGACCATTAATAAAAAGATGCGCCTTGATCATGGATTGCTCAGTAGTCCTGAAACGAGCATTTTGAAGTAGCTCGGGTATAAAAGTTTCTTGCAACGTTTACATCACTGTCTGTAGCAATTGATTTAATCGGAATATTATAATTATTTATACCTGTTACGATCCAAGATTCTTGTTTCAGAGTTTATTCATTCTTTATTGTTGTCAGCTTACATTAGCAGTCAATTATTTTAAATACATTTTTGAGTAGTCTTGATTGGTTGTGGTTGAATTATGCGTCCATTTGATTGAATGGTTGTGTGTTTGATTGAGATATTGTAGTTTTGGTTGAGTATTTCAATAAAACAAT
Source organism: Colwellia sp. (assembly GCA_029938115.1). Classification (GTDB taxonomy): domain Bacteria; phylum Pseudomonadota; class Gammaproteobacteria; order Enterobacterales; family Alteromonadaceae; genus Colwellia. The sequence goes on from JAPYOP010000028.1 coordinate 32,163, forward strand.
CAACAAACGACTAAATAAAAAATAAGAAAAACGAGGAGAGAGCAATGAAAAAACAAGAAATGAAACTTGGTCTATTCGTGTCATATAAAAACACCAAACTTATCGCAAGCTTCGTTGTATCAGTCGTTCTGCTGATAGCTATAACAGCCATTTTATCAAAAAACAATGATGACATAAACAGCACTAAATCACTACTAACACTAAATTTTGAAGACACTAACGATCTGGAGAATATTAAAGTTGCTGGTGCGAAGGAGCAAACAAGGATTTTTATCAGTGATAGTTTCTTTAAGAGTGGTCAGTCAAGCCTGAAACTTGTTATCACTGAGCCTGAAAGTATCAATAGAATCCGTCCTGCTGTTGATATTTTAATACCTGAGCCTATTGATGGGGCAGATATTCAAGCGATTAGTGTGTGGGTTCATGTACCAAAAATATTCGCAGGTCATTATTTTGGCCGCTATGATGTGCGCATTTTAATTAATGGCGGCAAACCTTTTTGGTCAGTGGCAGCGGTTAAACCAGGCTGGAACCATCTTCGTTGGGAATTTAGCAATCTTTATCAACAGCCAATCGTCGATAAAATACAGCTGCAATTTGGACCGATATTACCGGGCTACGGCAGCGGTGAAATTCATATTGATGATCTGCTAGTAGAAACTATCGCACCCTTAGATACCGATAATCTTGATGATCTTCATCAACTGGTGCGCGATGCCTCTGTGTCATGGGGCACAAGATTTAAAGCAATTAGAGCGCTGGAAAATAAGGGCGAGTTAGCCAGCTTATCCGCGCTTTTTGTCGCGGTGAGCGATGGCCCCGATGAAGAAGGTTATAACCCCTTTGCGGCCGACATGCAGACGGCCTATATCGATAAAGGTGCCAAGGGATCTCAGGCCGTTCGTAGTGCCGCGCTAAAAGCGATGAAGAAAATTTCGCTCAACGTGTCCTCCTCTGAACAAGCCCAGTTAAAAACAATGCTAACAAATGCCACTAAAGATAAAGACGGCAGAATTCGTCTTGCGGCCATACAGGTTATGCAAGTCATTAAGCAAGAGCCTACACAACAACCTTGGATAGAAAAAGTTTATAGACAGACCTTGCTGGATGATATTTATTATATCCGTGATGCGGCCTATACGGGTCTTAAAGCCAGTGGTAGCTCACCTACGGGCGTGGCAAAATATCTGGTGACAATACTAGAACAGGGTCAGGCGGCAGAAAAAATTAAAGCTGCGCGCTTTTTAAGTGAAGTTGGCTCGGTTGCACTGGCTGCTCTGCCGACCGTGGTGGCGATATTGCGTGACGAGAAAGCAGATCACAAACTGCGCCAGTGGTGCCTTCGCGCTGCTTGGTGGATGGATGAAAGTGTGTTGAAACCTGAGGATTGGGGTCTTGCCCTTGATTTGGAACCTGGAGAAATGCATCGACATCTGTTAAACCGAGCCATGAGCCGTCTCGAGGCAGCCGGCGACGCTGCCATTCCGGCGTTGTCCACAGCACTTACCTCAACTAATCCCCAAGTACGCGCACGCGCGGCTGTTTTGCTGGTAAAGGCTGCTGGAATTAACTTAGAAAATAGCGCCGCCACTAATGCTGCTAGCATAGCTCTGGAGGCTGCCAAGGCGGATCCCGTCGACTATGTCAGAAGCGCAGCGGGAGTTCAGCCAACGAAAAAAGCAACGGAAGGCAGTAATGTAGTAGTCAAAACCTCTGACAATATAATTTCTTTTAGCAACGGGTTTGTTGATATTGAATTTGATACCAACAGTCAGGACCCAGGGCCCATATCTGCCCGGCTTAATGGAGGTAAAAATATGATCGATGGCGACTGGCTTTATAAGGTGCTGTCTTTCAAGGACACCAAAGCACAATCGATTATCGAGCGCGTCTGGTACCAGAAAATAAACGGTGTGCCGTTAAACAAAAACATAGAGTGGCAGATGGGCACGGTCAGTGAGGATCAAGCTGATATAGTCTTCCGTTATCCGGCAGATGAGACATTCCCCCTAGATTGGGAAATTCATTATGTCTTGCGCAAGGGCGATAGTGGTTTTTACTCTTATATGGTCGTTAAAAACAAGACCGGCGAAGAGCTAGTCAATAGCACTAATACAAAGGGTAACACTTCTATTGGTATGATACGGCAACTGGTAGCACCGACCTGGGGCATGTTTGATACCGCTGTTTTGCATGATAATTTCAAGTGGCCGGTTTCCTTCACCGATGAACCTGATCACAGCATGTATCCAGATATTTATCAGGCAACCTTCCGCATGCCAGATGGCGGCGTAGATGGTAAACACGAAGCCTGGAATTATAATTTAAGCAGCCCAGTATATGGCTATACCGGCAAAGAAGGCGGATTTTGGCGTATCATCCCCAGTCTGGAATTTAGTGGGGCGTCATGGCCGTGGAACCAGCGTACTGGCTTTGCTCATGGACTATTTATCACTGCCTATGAAGATAAATATTATATTCCGGTCGGCGTTAAAATTACCAAAGACTGGCAAAAGATCTACGGCCCGATGTTTTTTTATATGAACCAAGGTGAAAATACCGAAGCCATGTGGCAAGACGCTAAAACGCTTGCCGCTGAAAAAGTGCAGGCCTGGCCCTATAAATGGCTGGTTCAAAAAGGCTTTCATGATCGTGGTAGCGTGAAAGGGCAGGTAACTATAGCAGGGATGACATCGGCAAAAGGCGCGTGGGCAATCCTGGCAAAGCCGATAGAGACCATGCCGAGCGAAATTGAGTTTGGTGCCTGGTGGCGTGATGTGGGCAAGTATCATTATGTTGCTAAAGTGCAAACAGATGGCTCTTTTGACATCCCCAATGTCCGTAGCGGCGACTATGATCTGTTTATCTGGCATGAGGATGTTTACGGTGAATATCAGCGGGCTGGTTTAACGGTTGTTACCGGTCAGACGCTGGATACCGGAAAAAGTGTGCTCAAAGCGCGGGATCAGGGACAATTGCTTTGGCAAATTGGCACACCTAACCGGGCGGCGACAGAGTTCAAAAATGGCAATAATTATCATCAGTGGGATACGTATTTGCGCTATCGGGATGACTTTCCAGACGATATACATTTTGAAATTGGTAAAAGCGATATCAAAAAGGATTGGAATTATATTCAGCCTGCGATTGTGCAAGGCGAGAAGCAACCAACCAGTGCAGTTATCAGCTTTGATTTTGACCCTGCTGTGCCCGGAAACCCCCTGCTCACAGTCGTTGCTGGAGGGCGCGGTACCAAGCTCGAGATTCTGGTGAATGATGAAAAGGTAGGTGACTTGAATATTAAAGACATCGGTCTGCAACATGTTCGCACAGCCCCTTACGGCGAACTTACCGTGCATCGCTACAGTTTTGACCGTGCTCTTTTACAGGCCGGTAATAACAAAGTGACGCTACGCTTTCTCGGTGCCGGTCAAAAAACCGCTGAGATGAAAGAATGGCATTACCAAAAATGGACCAGCTTTATTAGCTATGACTTCCTGCGCATGGAAATGGTGCAAAAATTTAACAAAAGATAGACTGGAGCGGTATTATGAGGACACTAATTTTTGGAAGTTTTGCCTTGGCTATGGTCTTTATGCTTGGTGCTTTTGCCAAGGTTAAGGACATTACTGTGCATGCGGGTGATACAATGACGACAACACTATTTATTGCTGGGGATTCTACGGCAACAAAACATATCAATAGGCCGCATCAGGGATGGGGGGCGGTGCTGGGTGAATATTTCAATCAAAAGCAAGTTAAAATCGATAACCGTGCCCTTGGTGGCCGAAGTAGCCGAACATTTATAACGCAAGGTCATTGGCAAAAATTGCTCGATGATGTCAGAGCAGGAGACACAGTGCTTATTCAATTTGGCCATAATGATGTCTCTCCTATCAATGATGAAACACGTGCCAGAGGTGTGCTACCCGGCATTGGCGAAGACAGTGTCGATATTGACAATATGCTAAACAAAACAGCTGAGACCGTTTATAGCTACGGACACTATATCCGCAAAATGATTGTTGACACCCGTGCGAAAAAAGCGACACCGATATTAATATCCCTAACCGTGCGTAATTTATGGCAAGACGGGCGTATTGAGCGCGGTTTGGGGCAGTATAATGCTTGGCTATACAAGGTGGCTATAGAACAAAATACCCAGTTTATCGATATTACTAATCCTATGGCGGATCAATTGGAGACCATAGGTATCGACAAAACAGCGCTATTTTACCCTGAGGATCACACGCATTTTAGCACGGCTGGAGTACACCTTTATGCTCAAGCTGTTGTTGCAGGCTTACAAGGACTGCGAGCAGCATTCAAAAAGACAGACTATTCTAATCTTGGTAAGAATGTGCAGCCGGCTTTATGGTCGTGGCTGCGATTGCCGTTTGTCGCTGACCCTGACAAGCCGAGTATATTCTTTGTAGGTGACTCAACCGTTCGTAATGGCGGTGGTATTGGCAAAGATGGCGGTTGGGGCTGGGGTGATTTTGTTGAAAGGGCTCTTCATACGGACAAATTTAATATTATCAATCGTGCGATTGGTGCGAGAAGCAGTCGGACATATATAACGCAGGGGCATTGGCAGCGGTCACTGAGCATGATGAATAAAGGGGATTATGTCCTTATCCAGTTTGGTCACAATGATGCAGGCCCTTTAAACGATGATAGCCGGGCGAGAGGGACTATAGCTGGCATAGGGCAAGCTTCTGCACATATTAAAAACTTAACGACAGGCAAAGACGAAACCGTCCATACCTACGGCTGGTACTTGCGAAAAATGATTGGTGAAGCAAAGGCAAGGGGTATTAGACCGATAGTTGTCTCTCCTGTGCCACGAAAAATCTGGCAGGGTACCCGTATTAAGCGTAACCAAAGCCGTTATCCAGAATGGGCTCGCTCAGTGGCGCAACAAAGTAACAGCCTGCTTATCGATTTACACACACTTGTAGCTCAAGAATATGATCTATTAGGACAAGAAGGGGTGAATGAACTCTTTGCTGATAAACATACCCATACCAGCTTAAAGGGGGCTAAGCTAACAGCCAGAGTAGTGGCAAAAGAGCTTGAACAAATGTTCGACTAATGAATTCTGCTGGAAGACTATTTTTGGTAAGAAATTAACGGTTGGGTTAATGCGATGAGCGTGAATGAGGGCATGCGCTTGAGTCGGGTGGGATGTCATTAAATCGCAACACCAAGCACAAAGATTCTTATCTTGTCATGGTGTCGACATTAATTAATTCAGCCGCGGGGGGATATTTTAAAAGTTCTTAATCAACTATTATTTTACCGCTACATCCCAAACCTTTGCACGGCGCGATTTTCCATTAGGCCCTTGAACCCAAAGCACCACCACATATTTTCCTGCCTCACGGTATTGATGTATTGGATGTTGTTCTTTCGACGTTGTGCCATCGCCAAAATCCCATTGACAGCTATTTATCTTGCCATGCGACTCATCTTTAAAAGCAACCATTCGCCTGCTCATGTCGATGATTTTAAAAGACCAATTGGCTGCGAGCGCCGTTGTGAATTGCTTTTCTAAAGGCATTAATTTAAAAGGCAGCAGGAATGAGGCATTACCAAACATGTTGTGTTCTTTCGACAAGTTCCAAAAGCCATTTTTCCCGTTTTTGTTAACATCGTCATAGTCGATAATCGCCCAGCTCAAGCCTACATTTTTGTTCTCAGTTAATATTGACTCTATCGCGCGCGATGGATCATTGCCTGCATAATCAAACGGGGTGATCCAAAACTCAAGGGTCAATTTGCCGGATTGACCGGGTTTAAAATGGTAATTGTAAGCTGAATTTGCATACGGTAAGCCCTTAATCCATGGCTGGCTGCCCCATGCTAATGTCCAGTCTTTACCTTGAGCTGGGGTGAAAATATGGTAGTTCTGGGCATGAACACCATGAAATGAAAAGTAGGCATCCATGTTATCGATTTCCTTATTGGGATGGAAACGTTCGATAAATGGCCCACCTGATTGATCGCCATCAACGACCAGTTCGAAGGTATCATTATGCAAACCGGGCAAAGCGAAATCCCAGTAATCATCATAGGCTTGATAAAGGAAATACAGTCGGTTCAGGCCTTTCACCCAAGCTACTTTTACCTTAACATCTAAGTTTTTGGCATCCGCTTGTTGGTGTTTATGACTGTCGTCCCACAGCTGATCCATGCCGACGGTGTAACTGTCAGGAACCATACGCCAATCAGCATCATTACCATCAATTTGTGGTATTTGATTAGCGGGGAATTGAAATATTTTATAACTGCGTTTTTCTTGAGCGAAACAGGGTTGAGTCAAAAAAAATGTAACAAATGTAAAAGCAATAAAATAATATTTTAACAAAATTTTTCTCCTATACAGATGTTACTCATTTGCAGACTTCCACAGCCTGGTTCATTGCAATACCATTTTTATGAAATTAGCGATAGTCGCTGATTTCATCAGGCACTAAGGCTGAGATTCTGATGGCGTTAAGTCCCCATTGTGCACTTCGGTTGGTACTTACCCAAGTGGCTTCATCGACTGGATTGAGTGTATCAGGACCTGCCACGCGTTGCGTTGCTAAGATTGGGTCTCCTTTGAGCAAACCTTCTTTGGTGCTAATAAAAGTTTTGCTAGCTAGCGCGGCGAGTTTGTCATCTGCATTCATTACTGAGGCATAGGCGAGCAGGCTTGAATGCGTCGAGCGAAATCCGGGCGGTTTATATTCGGGGCCAAACAGTTTATCCAACACGTCCCGAGGGGCTTGGCAAAATTCACAATATAATAGCCAAGCGGCTTTAAATTCGGGCACGTCGATCAGTTGGATCAACTCAGCAACGACTTCGGGCAAGCCGAACATGATACTAAGGTGAGAAGCTACGGGTGTCGCATCCTTTGGTGAACTCAGCTGTTTGCTAACTGGGTCGAATTCAAATCGATTAGTGAAGAACCCCCACTTGGCATTACCGATAGCTCGCATCGATGATTCGATCCACTGTTGATACTTGGCATCGCCAGTGCGTTCCCAGGCGGTCAGCCAATTGGAGACTGTGGCTCCATAGTCGGTACCCACTGAGATGCGCGTTCCTGCAAACGTTAACGGTTCTTTGAAATTCGTCTTGCCCGTGTCAAAGGGTACTTTGCGACGGGCATTAAGGTTTGCCAGTTGGCGATCCGCTTCTATAACTTCCGACAGTACATCGCCAGTGCGTTCGTCGGTGGTGAGGTAATAGTGGAAACGTCGGTTCATGCATGTGCTGATCCGCAGCTGCTTAGCACTACAGCCCCAGTGCTGGACATTGTGGCGGCTACCGAAACCTTTAAAGCGTCCCAAGTGATAGATATCGACGTCTCGGGTATGACGATTCATTGCCTCAGCCAGACGGAATGCTTTAGCATCGCCACTGCGCAAAAAGGTGTACCAGAGCCACATATCGGTGGACAACTCGGAGTTGTCCCAGGCGAAACCTCCTTTGTCGTAGCGCCAAACATGTCGGTCGTTATCGTAGGTATGCATCACATCACCATAGTTCCAAAATCCATACCAATGACGTTGTTCTACTTGTTTTTGGTAAAAGTCGATGGACCAGTCAAGACGATCCTCAATTTTGGACAGATTAGGAGAGGAGCGATTAGGCAGACCCCACATGTTGCCAAATACCTTGGCACGTAGCATGTCTTCAGGACGCGGCACCAACTGAGCTGGAACAGATACAGCCTCGGCCAAGTGCGGATAGTCTTCACGGCTAGGCGTTTCACCAACCGCCCAGAGATAGATATCAGTTGAACGGGCGACGCCCTTGGGGGTGCCAAAGCCTGGCTCATGATCTTCGTAAGTGACTTTCATGGCATCGACTTGTTTTGCGTAGGGGTGATCGGGCACGCTTGTTTCGATGCCTTCAATCATCACGTCGGGCAGTGGTCCTTCCACATCCATACCCATTGAGTCGTGGTAGAAACGAATATCCATCGCTGGCGCCTCTGGCGAGTACATCCAAATCGTCACTTGCGCCGTGTCGGTTGCCGCGTTACGGATATCTAATTGTGTTGGATTGAGCTTCCAAAAATCTCGCATCCCGAACACCACGCCACCGCTAGAGCCGCCGATGTAGCCTAGCCCGTCAGCACGATGCCCTTCGTCAGAGCTGATCCAGCCGTGACCTGGTTTGGTCCGTTTGCGGACAGTAAAACCATTGGAATTTTGCTGCGAGAGCGTGAAGTCTCCCCAGGTAGGTACCCAATGAATACGTTCACTCACCTTTGGATCCCAAGTGTGGATATCGGGGACTTTTCTACCTGCCACTTGGGCTATGCGTACCGCTTCGCCGGGATCGCGCATCCCTGTTAATCCTTGCACAGCTTCGCCCCATAATCCGCCATCTTGACCGGAGAAGCGAATATGTCGGTTGTAGCTCTCGTCGCGCATCGGTACGTCGAAGCGCACACCCAGGGCGCTAAGGAAATCGCTATGTTCGTCACCGTCGAAGATAAAGGTATGCGCCATGCGAATACCTTCACTGCCGGCATGAAAATACAGACGGACACTAAACGGCAACCAATCACGCTTGTTCTGCGTGCGGTGCTTGCCATCTATTTTTATCACAGCGCGAATGGGACCTGACTGCTCGACGACAATTGATTGGATATCACTGCTAAATTCTTCCACGGTTGCGCCGCGATCGGGTGAATCTTGACGCCTTCCCGTTAAGTGACCATTTTGCAAGAGGGTGACGTTATCCCGTTTGACTGATGAAATAAGTGCAGTTCCATTTTTCGGGAGCTGGCAAACGATCACGCCAGTATCGACAATGATCGCCTGCGACGTTTCTTTAACGCTGACCAGCTTGGCAGGGAGTTTCGATTTTCCGGGCAAAATTTCCAAATACTCGACTGATGGGGCGTCTGGAGCCACGGCATGTCCCGTCCATTTTAAGCTGCCATCGGGCCAAGTCGCCGTTGTCCATGTCTGAGTAGGCACCTGTTTTCCTTGCGGGGTACGTAGGGTGAATTGGGTTCCCTCAGCGTGTTGACCCATAGGCCAAGGCACGCCAAACGCGGTTCCGCTATGGACTTTGGGTACTTTGCCCTCAAGCCAATGAACTTGGGTTGGACCGGTTACTGGTGCAGAAGTCTGTTTTAACTTTGCTGTCTGCTCTGGACTTTTATGCGCCCCATAAAGCGATGGTGCCGCTGTGGCGGCGGCGAGTAAAGAGGTTGCGCGAATGAAGTTACGTCGGCTTAAGTCTGTCATGATTTAGTTATTAATATCCTAGTTTTAATCTGTGAATTCATCACTTATCAGTTGTGCTTATTTTCTCTGGCAAGGTTAGCAGTGGCAGTCCCTGCCACTGCTAACGAGGAATTTGTTCATCCTCTTTTAACTCATCCTTGATAACTACACTAGTATCAATTAATTACAATTGACAGGGATAGGATCTACACCTGTTATTGTTAAACTATCAATATTAGACAGGCCTGAGCTGTTTGTGGCTTCTAGCCGAATAGTATTTGTCCCAGAGAGTAAATCAAGGTTAACCGCTGTACTATCCACATAAGTAGTCCATGCACCGGTAGCTGGTAAAGTGATACTATCTTGGTTTGTTCCATTAACGCTGTATACACTACTGCGTGAAGTTGAACCATTTGCATGACGCACCATGAATTGATAACTACCAGCCGAAGGGACTGATACCTGGTAATCAACCCCCTTTCCATTTGCATTATCTGTGTTGGCATAACCCGTGCCAGTATAACCGCTGTTAGAACTATCAACGGTCCCATCTACGCTACAAAAACCATTCTGCGCTTCCTGAACAACAATGGTTGAGTCGCCGCCACCCGTTGAAATCTCGGCTACCTCCCCTGGTGAATTATGAATGTCGCTATCTGTGTCTGTTATTTTAATCCAGTAATAATAAGTGCCATCGCTAAGGCTAGGATCAGTATAGGTAGTACCACTAACAGCTTGGGCGATGCGTACTCTTCCACTTGGATCAGGATCTGTGTCTCGATAAACGTCTTGGTTTTGAACATTAATATTATTAACAACCCAGCTTAAATCTACATCTGATCCATTGGCCGAAGTAGTTAAATCGATTGAAGAAGAACCACTAGTAGGAGGTGTACCCTGAACGGTGCAACCAGAAACGTTAAGACTCGAATCATTAGTACTAGTTCCGATCCATTGGCAATTAGGGTTGCCATTGCTAACATTACCCGATAAAACATGGGTATCATAGGCATCTTGAAGAAATATTCCTTGTATGTTGGTATCAGCAATATCTACACTTTGAATTATCGTACCCCCGCTGCCAGATACAGAGAAAAATCCGCGTCCAGAGTTGCGAGAATAAACGCTTTCTACAGTAACATTCGGCCCATTCGTGTTAGCCGTACGGAATGTTGCATAGCCTCCAGTAGGACTATTGTACGAGCCAGTCACATTACCAACGGTACCATTTCGAGAATCATTTAATAATAAGCCGGCATTACCTGAATTGGTTACAGTAATATCACCGATAGTAAAGCCTTCAATGCCGTAAGTTTCGATAGCGTGGCCATTCGAACCATTAATGTTTATATTCCCCTGAAGGATTAGATTTGATGCCGGACCGGTTGAGGCATCAACACGAATACCCAAACCTACAGGGGTATCCCTAGAAAGATCCATTGTGATATTTTCAAATAAAATGTTAGAGCAACCTCTAAACCAAAAACCATAACGCGGGCTGCCGATAACATGAACATTTTTTATAGTGATGTTATCTCGACGGTCACAATAAATACCAACATCTAGAAAACCACTACTGTTAGCATCTATATGATTGCTATGAAAATCTAGAGTTTGTCCTGCTTGAGGACGTATAGCATAAACTGCACCACCATCTTCACCGCTACTCCCCGAATCGCGAATATGGATAGTTCCGGGGCCCATATTATCAGCGGCTGCATTTACCGCATCATAATATCGAGTACCTGTATATACTGAGTTCCCATCAACACTTGCTGACCAAGTGCTGCCACTTTTAGTTACTTCTGCGTCAGCAATTGCCAGTGTTGAGCATGTACTTACTAAAGTTAACATGGCCGCTAGCCACATGTTTTTGTTATTTTTCATAATAAGCCTTATTTATATTGTTAATTTATTAGCTATTGAAAGATTGTAAAAGTAAGTTGATCAGTCTTAAAACACGACTAACAATATTATAGTGATTGAAAAACAAACAAACTTCAACTGTTAAATGATTGGATTTGACTTACTTTGTGTTATTATGATTCCTTGTGGTGTTTTTGTGGTGTTTTTGTGATGTTTTGTTTATCAAAACATTTAGATAGGGTTAATCACTTTCAACCTTTTGTGGTTGTGTGAAGTCTGCATGGATTTAGATGGACCCTAGCCGTTATATTTCACTTAACATAATGTGAACTCTAACTACACCGAAAATGCCTTTTGTCATTGCTAGAGTTCGCAATCACTATGGCAAAGGTATTCAGGCGAAAATGGTGCGCGACGCTCAAGAATACGTGGCAAACAACAATGCTAATGTTGAGTGGTTTGATACCGATGACTGTGGTTCTCTCGTGAAGGGAGGACATTATTCGTCCGTTGGCTTAATAGAGATTGGAAAAAGATTTGCGAAAAACTCACATTAAATTGGATCATCTTGAAGTGAGTGATTTTAAGTAGTAGACATTAAGGACTATAAAAATGAATAAATTATTTGATTTAACAGGAAAAGTGGCCGTTGTAACGGGAGCAAGTCGTGGTTTAGGGCAAGGTATGGCGTTAGGCCTAGCAGAAGCAGGGGCAGATATTATTGCCGTAGCTTCTTCGGCTGAAAATGCGGCTGAGACGGTAAAAAAAATACAAGCACTCGGGCGTAAGGCTATTGCTCTTGGTTGCCAACAAGATGACGCTGAGCAGGTAAAGCAATTAGTAGAAAATAGTATTGCCGCCTTTGGACAAGTCGATATTCTGGTGAATAACGCGGGTACTATTCGTCGTGCTCCAGCAGAAGAGTTTTCAGATGAAGATTGGAATGCGGTAATGGAAACCAATATCAACGGTGTGTTTAGATTATCGCGCGGACTTGGTAAACATATGCTTGAGCGTGGCTCAGGAAAAATTATCAATATTGCTTCCTTGTTGAGTTTTTCAGGTGGTATCACAGTGCCAGCCTACGCAGCCAGTAAAGGGGCTGTGATGCAGTTAACTAAAGCACTTGCCAATGAGTGGGCAGCTAGAGGCTTGCAAATTAATGCCATCGCCCCAGGTTATTTTGCTACCGATAATACCGAGGCATTACGCGCTGATACTGAGCGTAATGCCTCAATATCAGCACGAATTCCTGCCGGGCGTTGGGGCAATCCAGAAGATTTAGCAGGTGCCGCTGTTTTTCTTGCATCCAAAGCATCAGATTATGTTAATGGCCACATCATGTTAGTTGATGGCGGTTGGATGGCTCGTTAATTTAGCTCGTTAATTTAAGAAGATTTTTAAATGAGAAACATTTTTTTATTCGGCGAATGTATGATTGAGTTGATGGCGGCTTCACAAGATAAGTCATCGAGCTGTTCATCAAACACTTCATCAAAGCTATTGAAGCAGTCATTTGCCGGCGATGTTTATAACACTGCTGTTTATTTAAAACGCACGTTTTCTGAAATTAACGTGCAGTTAGTGACGGCTGTTGGCAAAGATAATTTTAGCCTAGATATGATTCGAGCTTTTGAAAACGAAAATATCTGCACTGATCATGTATATCAATCAGACAATAAAATACCGGGTTTATATGCTATTCAACTTGATGATGCAGGTGAGCGTAGCTTTACTTATTGGCGCGATAACTCAGCTGCACGACAAGTGATGCAACATATTGACGAAGATACAATAAAGTTGCTTGCTCAAGGGGATATGTTTTTCTTCTCAGGTATCTCTTTAGCGGTTATTGAACCCTGTGCTCGAGAAAATTTTTGGGCAATGATAGAAAAAATTAAAGCAGCAGGCGTTATCATTGTTTTTGATCCAAATTATCGTGCCCGAATGTGGGATAACCAAGCACAAGCTAAAGTGCAGTTTGAACAAGCATTTAGTTATGCTGATACGCTTTTACCCGGCGTTGATGATTTTGAACAATTATATTCAATGACAACATCTGAGGATGTTTATCATTTTTGTAAACAATACCAGTTCGACGAATTAGTCATTAAGAATGGTGAGGCAGGTATCTTCTGCTACGCCAACGAGCAAGCTTATCACTTTGAAATCACACCGGTAGAAAATGTTGTCGATACCACTTCAGCAGGAGATTCATTCAATGGTGTTTATCTTGGCGCTAGGATTGAAGGACACAACATTTCGACGGCAATCGCTTTAGCATCCAAAGCTGCTGGCTTTGTTATTCAGCACTACGGCGCTATTGTTGAGCCAAGCGCTTATCAACAGTTTATTGAACAGCAGCATCAATTGATATTATCAAAGCATTAAAAAAGAACTGTCCGAATTAAAAGTATGTGCAGGTACCGTAACTAATCAAATAGATTAAATATCTTAATGATTTAACAAAAAGAGAATTTAAAATGAAAATAGGTCTTTTTTCAATAGGTCTTGATACCTACTGGCCACAATTTGATGGTTTACTTGATAATTTAAATAGCTACCACGGGCAAATACAAGATCGTATTGCTGGCATAGGCACGGTAATTTTAAGGAATTAACTCATGCAAAAAAATGTCAGTAAGGCAAAAAACGAATTTATCCGTAAAGCCTTTGTTATGTCTGTTTATCCAGATAAACACGAGGAATATCAGCGCAGACATGATGTTATTTGGCCAGAGCTGCAATCACTATTGAAGTCTCACGGTGCTCATCATTATTCCATTTTTCTCAATAAGCAGACTAACCAGCTTTTTGGCACTGTTGAAATTGAAAGCGAAGAAAGGTGGCAGGCTATTGCAAGCACTGAGCTTTGCCAAAAATGGTGGGTTTACATGGCTGACATCATGCAAACCAATACCGATGGCAGTCCAAAAGCGACCACATTAGATGAAGTTTTTTATCTTGATTAGGGTCCGTTGACCTTCCGATATTGTTTTTACAGCGAATTGTTGGCTATTTATACAAGGCAGAGTCTTTGTAATGTAGTTATTCGACATAAAAAGGTAATAATGCCGTAAAAATATCCAACAAACATTGGTCAATTACATTACGCGGTTATAACTTAACAGACGTAATGCATGAAGAATATTTTACAGAATCAGAATCAGAATCAGAATCAGAATCAGAATCAGAATCAGAATCAGAATCAGAAAAAGTAACATCCCGTACTAACTATGATGGCCTTACATATGTGTTGGCTATGCAATACGTATTCTAATTAGACTTTAAGGTAACTCTCCAAGCTGCCTTTGTAGATTGAATATTAATTTAGCGTCTGTTTCAAATGATAACAGGCGCTATTTTTACTAACTTGTGCAGAACAATTTACAAAAAAAACCTTCTTTTACAGTCAAAATAAATCTTAACAAGCCTAAGTTGGTCATTTACAATCATACATGTTGTGGTTAGAATTGTGTCAATTGATAAAAATTATCTGCCAATACGACTTACTTGATATCTAGTCATAATGACGATTATTACCTTTGCTGAAGTGCTAAACAAAATAAAGGGTATGAAATTGAAGATCGCGATACTCATTCATTTTTATTAATCACTCTAGCGTGCTAAGGCATGCCAGCAATTTACATCTAAAATTCAGGAGGTATTATGACAACAATTGCGTTTCCAAAAGAAATATTTACCGGTGAGAAGCGTTGTGCGTTATTGCCAAGCAACGTAAAAGCATACAAACTTTTAGGTGCTGAAGTCATTGTCGAGTCTGGGTTAGGTAGCACACTTCATATTGATGACGAACAATATGTTAATGCGGGCGCACAGGTCGTTGGTCAGCGTAAAGACTTGTTTGAACGAGCAGATATTGTACTGTCTATTCACAAAATACCAGAACAAGAACTTCCCTTGTTATCAGGCAAAACTGTCATCAGTTTTTTAGACCCCTTTAATGATAACGACTACTTGGATGCATTATGTCAGTACAACATCACTAGTTTTAGTATGGAAATGATCCCAAGATCCACACGATGCCAAAAAATGGATGCTTTAAGCTCACAGGCAAGTTTGGCGGGGTATATCATGGTGGTCAAAGCTATTTCTGAGCTTAACGCGATATTACCTATGATGATGACCGCGGCAGGCACAATAAAACCGGCAAAAGTTTTTGTCATAGGAGCCGGTGTCGCAGGGTTACAGGCTATAGCGACCGCTAAGCGACTTGGTGCTGCAGTGACAGCCTTTGATACGCGTGCAATTGTTGCTGAGCAAGTACAGTCTTTAGGCGCAAAATTTCTTGATATCGACTTAGGTGAAACGGGTCAAACTGCTCAGGGATACGCACAAGCGCTAACAGCTGAGCAAATGTCTATTCAACAGCAAGCGCAGGCTAAGTGTATTAGTGAGTCAGATATCGTTATAACAACAGCACAACTCTTTGGACGTAAACCCCCGGTCTTAATTAATAAAGAAACCATTAAGCTGATGAAACCAGGCTCAGTCGTTGTTGATATGGCCGCAGAAAGTGGTGGTAATGTTGAAGGCTCGTGCGCGGGTAAAAATGTGCTTATTGCAGGTGTAACGGTTATTGGTTCCGGTAACTGGTCAAATGGCGTTTCGCTAAATGCATCTCAAATGTATGCCAATAATTTATTTAATCTGGTCTGTGAATTTTGGCAAAAAGATAACAACAAATTTGATATTGATTTAGCTGACGATATTCAAACCAATGCAGTTATCACTCATCAAGGTTTTGTGACTAATGAGATGATCAACAAACATCGTGCAATAGCTAATCACGAGATTCAACCCATGGAGAAAGCGTCATGATCGCGATATATCTTGTATTTATTTTAATGTTATCGGTATTTGTTGGTTTTGAATTAATTAGAAAAGTGCCATCAACCTTACATACCCCCTTAATGTCCGGTGCTAATGCAATTTCAGGCATTACTATTATTGGTGCGTTAAGCATCGCTGGTGGAGAATTTGGTCAATGGTCAACTTTGTTGGGTGCATTGGCTGTGGTATTAGCAACCATTAATGTTGTCGGCGGCTACTTAGTCACTGATCGCATGTTAGCTATGTTTAAGAAACGATAGGATATAGACAATGAAAGATTTTTCATTACTGATTAATGCTGTATATGTGGTGTCAGCCATATTGTTCATCTTTGGTCTAAAATTATTGAGCCACCCATCAAGTGCACGTAAAGGTAACTTACTCTCTGCGCTGGCGATGTTCGTAGCGGTTGTTGTGACGTTATTGGAGCAAGACATTATTTCCTTCGATGTGATCGTTGCCAGCATAGTGATTGGTTCAGCCATCGGCGTGATAGCGGCAAAAAAAGTAGAAATGACGGCAATGCCAGAGCTTGTTTCCTTGTTTAATGGTATTGGGGGCCTTGCTAGTTTAGCGGTTGCTTATGCCACGATTATTGGCGAAACAGAGTTATCGGTATTAGTGTTAATTGTCAGCTTTGTCGCATTACTGATCGGCGCTATTACTTTTTCCGGTAGTGTTATTGCCTGGGCAAAGTTAAGTGAGCGTATGGTTGGTCGCCCAATTGTTTTTAAGGGGCAAGCGATTGTTAACTTTGTATTAATTATTGCGATTTTTCTTGTTGGTTTCTTAGTTGTAACCCAGCCAGAGCTGTCAACTTGGCATTACCTCGCCATTGGTTTGTCGCTGCTTATGGGAGTAATGTTTGTCTTGCCGATTGGTGGCGCGGATATGCCTGTGGTTATTTCACTACTTAACAGTTACTCGGGTTTAGCAGCCTGTGCCGTTGGCTTTGCCCTTGAAAATAATTTATTGATTGTTGCCGGCGCACTGGTAGGAGCAAGCGGTATTATACTGACTAATATCATGTGTAAAGCGATGAATCGCTCACTAGTGAATGTGTTAACTTCTGGATTTCAACCCGTTGTAACGAGTGAAATGAAGATTGAAGGAGAAATAACACCGTTAACGCCTGATGATGCTTATTATGTACTTGAAGCTGCACAATCAGTGCTTGTTATCCCTGGTTACGGAATGGCCGTTGCGCAAGCACAACATAACATGAAAGAATTACAACAATTGCTAGAGAATAACGGCGCTGAAGTTTCTTATGCTATTCATCCTGTTGCAGGACGTATGCCAGGGCATATGAACGTATTGTTAGCTGAAGCAGATGTTTCCTACGAACAACTTTTTGAAATGGATGAAGTGAACAAACGTATTGAAAGTTTTGATGTGGCACTGGTTATTGGTGCCAACGATGTTGTTAACCCTGCCGCAAGGGAAATGAAAGGCAGCCCAATTTACGGCATGCCAGTGATTAACGCAGACTTAGTTAAAAATGTTTTTGTATTAAAACGTGGCATGGCGTCTGGTTTTGCTGGTATTGATAATCCATTATTTTTTAAATCTAATTGTCGAATGATATTTGGTGATGCGAAAGATACCTTGGGCCATTTGATCCGTCAATTTGCGGATTAGTTGTTTTTAATATCAATATAGATACGCCGAAACAGTGCTCTATTTCCCTGCGTGTACTGATGGCAGGCCAAAAACTACAACATTAAAGGCAGTTTTCCATCTTAATTAACTACCTAAACGGCTACGTACAACTAGGTGATTGTCTTTGACTTGTTTTGGTTTTTTTTGGGTGGTACTGTGTTTGAACCGTTGGCTAATGTCAGCCAGATATAATGATAACGATGTAAGTAATGACTCATGACAATTGATATAAAAATAAATATTTTGGTGATAGATATTGGGAAAACCCATGTGAAACTACATGTTTTAGATGGTGCTTTTGCTTCTGTATTTTCAAAACAAATGAAAAATGTTGTTGAACTAAAAGGTGATTATCCAAGTATTAATACTTCGGCTATTTGGCAGTGGTTAGTTGAAGGCATTAAGGACGTTACTAAAAGCTATACGATTAGTGCGATAAGTATTACTACTCATGGTGCTACGGCGGCATTAATAAATAGCAATTCCGCTAACAGTGACGGGCTTGTTTTACCAATATTGGATTATGAATATCAAGACATAACTGTCGCTACTGCTGAGTACGTCGATATTCGTCCGAAGTTTAGTGAAACCTACTCTCCTGATTTACCTGGTGGTTTAAATATCGGGCGCCAGCTCTATTGGCTCAAAAGAGAATTCCCTGAACAGTTTTCAAGTGCTACTGATATATTAATGTACCCGCAATATTGGGTGTGGCGCTTCACTGGTCAGCGCTATGCTGAAATAACCTCTTTGGGTTGTCATACCGATTTATGGTCATTAAAAGAAGATGATTATTCATCTTTAGTTGATACCTTAGATTGTCGAAATTTATTACCTCCAATAAAGCCCGCTTGGTTTGATTGTGGTGACATTTTACCTGAGTTAAGAGAAGAGCTTGGCTTGAACGCTGACTGCCGAGTTTTCAATGGTATTCATGATAGTAATGCTAGCTTTTTACGATATCGACTGACACAAGAGGAAGCACCATTCACCGTTATCTCGACCGGTACTTGGACGATTTTAATGTCAACACAAGTGCCATTAGAAAATTTAGATGCTAACAAAGATATGCTGGCCAATATTGATGCAACAGGCAGAGCAATTGCTTGTGCACGCTTTATGGGCGGTCGAGAATTTGAAGCGATATGTGATCAAGCAGGCTCTTGGCTTGGTGAACAATTCGATGAACATGATATGCAGCATATTATAGAACAACAAGTTTTTGCTTTACCTGACTTTAGTGATGGCAGTGGTCCTTTTGGTGGCAGAAATAGTGGCTTTATTGGTGATGTTAACCAAATTAGCGGTATTGCACTGGCGACACTTTATTGTGCTTTGATGATCGACTACCAACTGGATATGTTAGGGGCTAAAGGGAAAATATTTATTGAAGGTGCTTTTCTTAAAAACCCTTTGTTGTGTGCGGTATTAAACCAATTAAGACAAAAACAAGCTGTGCTTTTATCAAAGGATGATACAGGGACTGTTCAAGGCGCTAGATATTTAACAACGTGGGATGATGTTGAGTGCAGTATTGACGTTGGTCAAGCGAATGAAACCAGCTTAACTGCACTAGCTAACTATAAAGAGCAATGGCTAAAATACGCCTTAGAGGCTTAAATGAAACAAACGTTGATAATCTCTAATTGGAAAATGAATGGCAGTATAGTAGCTAATAGTAAGCTATAAACCTTTCCAGTTTCATTAGATCATTACAGTTGGTGGCGTTTCTTTAATGCCAGACTCGTTTGAAACTATTTTCAAGTTAAAAGTATTGCTTTAACAATGTCTTATCTTAAATACTCTCTGTATATACCCATCCCACTTGAGGATGCAGTTTCAGAGTTAAGCTAGGAAATCAGATCAAGGCGCGATACGAGGATAATGGTTATTCCCTTATCAAGTGTTGCAACGCAGGACTGGCTTTCTAGCTTAGCTCCCTACGGGCAAGCCGATAAAGGGTCATCTCCTGCGTTATTAATTTAGACAATAGAATAACTATTCTCTTCAATCAATGCCTTGGTGCTAACCCTTTCTCTATTTGCTGAAAGCCTGCATCTTCAAGTGGGATGGGTATATCTCTATATGAAAAATTCATGTTATGCATGGTCCAGCCTGCTTATGATTGGTTTTGATTAAAAGTGATTGACTATTGTTTTTTAGCATGAGATATTAGTTTTAAGTTAGTAACGGGAAACTTCTTTTGTATTATTCGAATGGCAGATAGCGTGTCACGAATATTAAGAATATATATGCTAGGAACATTATGAAATATAATAAAGCAGAATTTAAGCACGTAAATTATCTTTGGGATGATGAAGTAGCAAAGCCTTTAACAGGGGTAGATAGCTTAGTTTATCGCTCGAATGTATTAGGCGCGGATCAACGCATTACCAATACTGGTGGTGGTAATACTTCCGCTAAAATTATGGAAACCGATCCGCTTACTGGTGAGCAAGTTGAAGTTTTATGGGTAAAAGGCTCTGGTGGCGATTTACGTACTGCTAAAAAAGAAAACTTCTCCTCTTTATATCAAGAAAAATTGGACGCACTAGACGACACCTACCAGAAATTCGACGACAAAGGCCCTAAGTCAGCAGGCGAAGATGCAATGATCCCGATGTATAAACATTGTAATTTCTGTTTAAATCCGCGCGCATCTTCAATCGATACCCCGTTACATTCAATGATTGCTGAAAAGCATGTTGATCATCTTCACCCTAATGCTGTTATTGCGGTTGCATCTTGTAAAGATCAAGAAGCGCTTACTGAAGTCATCTGGGGCGGTAAAATGGCTTATGTGCCTTGGATTAGACCTGGTTGGGAAGCGGCATTAATATGTGAAGACATTTATGCCAATAGTGCTGACATTAGCGGTATTTTAATGGGCCAGCATGGTCACACTAACTGGGCCAGTGAAAGTAAAAGCTGTTATGAAACCTCACTTTGGGTCATTGAAACAGCAGCACGTTATATCGAAGAGCATGACAAAGGTGCTAATACCTTTGGTGGTGCTAAAGTAGATAGCCTATCGGATGAAGATCGTACCGCATTATTAACCAAATTCTTACCGGTAGCCCGTGGTGTTTTATCTAATAAAGTTAAATTTATCGCCACCGTGCAATCTGATGAAAATGCCTTACGTTTTGTCAACAGTGTTGATGCACCACGTTTAGCTAAATTAGGTACCTCATGTCCGGATCACTTTTTACGTACTAAAATCCAACCGTTATATGTTGATTACAATCCAGCGCAAGACGATTTTGATAGCTTAGTTGAAAAGTTAAATGCCGGTATTGAACAATACCGTGTTGAGTATGCACAATACTATAACAACTGTAAGCGTGATGATTCACCAGCAATGCGTGATCCCAGCCCAACAGTAATCCTTATTCCTGGCGTTGGTATTATCGGTTGGGGTAAGAACAAGAGTGAATCTCGTGTTACTACAGAATTCTATAATTGTGCCATTGAAGTGATGCGCGGCGCAGAAGCTATCAGTGAATACCAAGCCTTACCACAACAAGAAGCGTTCGATATTGAATACTGGGCATTAGAAGAAGCTAAGTTACAGCGTATGCCTGCAGAGGCACCTTTAGCACGTAACGTTGTTGTTGTGGTTGGTGCTGGTGACGGTATTGGTAAAGAAACAGCATTTCGCGTAGCGAAAGAAGGTGCTCATGTTGTTTGTGCTGATTTACGTTTTGAAGCTGCACAAAAAACGGCTGACGAATTAACCGCTATTTACGGGCAAGGTATCGGCGTTGCAGGAACGGGTATTTCAGGTTGTGGTCCCGCTATAGCACTAGAAGTAGACATTACTGACCGAGGCGCCGTTAAAGCGATGTTCGATCAAATCATCATGGCTTACGGTGGTATCGACAATGTTATTGTTACCGCTGGTGTATTCTTAGCGCCTGGCCAATCAGGCATGAGTGATGACCAAATGTTTGATGTTAGCTTTGCGGTTAATGTTAAAGGTGGTTATATCGTTGCGACACAAGCAAATGAAATTTGGCAAGCACAAGGCTTGAAAGGTTCTATGGTATTAACAACAAGTGTTAATGCAGCTGTATCGAAAAAAGGCTCGTTAGCTTATGACACTAGTAAAGCGGCAGCAAACCACTTAGTACGTGCGTTGGCGGTAGAATTGTCACCTTTAGTTAATGTAAACGGTTTAGCTCCAGCTACTGTGGTTAAAGGTAGTACCATGTTCCCACGTGACCGAGTGATTGCTTCGTTAACTAAGTATAATGTTGAATTTACGACAGCAGATTCAGATGACGAATTACGTGACAAATTAGCGATGTTCTACGCTCAACGCACGTTAACGAAGTCTCCAATTACGCCGGCGGATCAAGCAGAAGCGGCTTATTTATTGATTTCTGGCCAATTAAGTAAAACCACCGGTCAAATTATTAGTGTTGATGGTGGCTTACACGAAGCCTTTTTACGCTAAGCCACGCTTATTAGCAGCTTATTTTTTTAAAAGTATTATAAAAAGTAATAGGAAAAATTATGACACAACGTATTGATAAAGCGCTAATTAGCGATGAAAATGCAAAGTTAGAGAGCTACTTAAAAGAAGATTATCAAGCCCTTGGTAATCAACTAGCCCGTCAAGGTATTAATATTGATGACATCACCGCTAAAGCTGAAGAATTTCAAATTGCTGTTCCATCATGGGGCACAGGCACTGGCGGAACCCGTTTTGCGCGTTTTCCAGGTGAAGGCGAACCACGCAACATTTGGGAAAAAATTGAAGATTGTTCAGTGATCAACGATTTATCTCAGTGTACTGAACGTGTATCTCCACATTTTCCTTGGGATAAAGTGGATGATTTTTCTGAATTAAAGCAAACGTCTGACAGCTTAAACTTGAAATGGGATTCGATTAACTCGAATACCTTCCAAGATCAACCTGACCAAAAGCATAGCTTTAAGTACGGTAGCTTGGCTAATACTAGTGCAGAAGCACGTGACTTAGCTATTCAACACAACCTTGATTGTATTGGATATGGTAAAGCGTTAGATTCTAAAACATTAACCGTTTGGGTTGGCGATGGTTCAAACCACCCAGGTCAACAACATTTCCAAAGTGCCTTTGAACGTTACTTAGAAAGTATGAAATCTATTTATGCTGGTTTGCCAAGTGATTGGGAGTTGCATATTGAACATAAAATGTTTGAGCCTGCGTTCTACTCAACGATTATACAAGACTGGGGTAGCAATATCTTAGCGGCAATGGAATTAGGTCCAAAAGCTAAATCGTTAGTTGATTTAGGGCACCACGCACCAAACGTAAACATTGAAATGATTGTTTCTCGTTTGATCCAATTTAAGAAACTAGGTGGTTTCCACTTTAACGATTCTAAATACGGTGATGATGATTTAGACAGCGGTAGCTTACACCCGTACCAACAGTTTTTGATTTTCAACGAATTAGTTGATGCCCAATACCGTGGCCAAGAAGGATTCAATCCTAACTACATGTTAGATCAATCACACAACGTCACTGACCCAATTGAAAGTTTAATGAATTCAGCCGCAAGCGTACAGCGTTCATACATTGCCGCATTATTGGTTAATCGTTCTCAATTAACTGAGTATCAAACCAATAATGATGCACTTATGTGTAGTAATACGCTTAAAAA
>JAPYOP010000199.1 GCA_029938115.1 Colwellia sp.
AAAAGTGATCCACCATTTGCATTGAAAAGTGATCCACCCTAGCGGTCATATTATGACCATCTTTTAGGTTTAGTTTCTAGTTATTTCTCCTTGTTTTTTCTTTTTGTTGATTCTTTAAAACGGTAACTATCATTACCTGTTTCTATGATATGACAATGATGAGTCAGTCTATCAAGCAATGCGGTGGTCATCTTTGCATCACCAAATACTTTTGACCATTCACTAAAGCTTAAATTTGTTGTAATGATCACACTGGTTGTTTCATAGAGTTTACTCAGTAAGTGGAATAATAACGTGCCTCCCGCTTGGCTAAAAGGCACGTAGCCCAGTTCATCGAGGATGACTACATCAACATTCATCAAACGGTTCGCAAAACGTCCTACATGACCATTTTGCTTTTCCAGCTCTAATGCATTAACGAGTTCAATCGTCGATAAAAACCTAACCCGTAAATGATGATGCTGTATTGCTTGCACTGCCAAAGCCGTAGCTAGATGAGTTTTACCTGTTCCAGGACCGCCAATAAACACAATATTTTGGTTATCCTCGATAAACTCACACCGATGGAGTCCTTTGATTAAATACTCATCCACACAGCTTTCAGTAAAATGAAAACCATATAAATCACGATATGCAGGGAATTTAGCTACTTTCATTTGATAAGCAATTGAGCGAACTTCTCTATCTGACACCTCTGCTTTGAGTAGTATTTCTAGTATGGGGAGTGCTTGTTGATAAGCAGGCGAGTTTTGTAAGGAAAGCTCATTAATGGTGCTAAACATACCATGCAGTTTTAATGTTTTTAGTGTGCTAAGTAAGGCTTCAATGTGCATGGTTTTTTCCTCGTAATTGTTCATAGCGCGACGTATTATCGGTCGGCTCAACTTTTAGTTTGAGTTTTGTTACTACAGGCAATGGCTCTGGCGGAGCAGGTGCGATTATTGTGCTTAAACAATTAATCACATGCTCCTTTGATGGACGGCCTATTTTAACCGCTTGATCAATCGCTGCTTCAACATCTGCTTCGTCGTGATGTAAAACAAGGGACAGGATATCAACCATTTCTCTGTCTCCACCAAGTCGTTGTAATAATATTGATTGGAGGTATTGAAAGCTCTCAGGTAACGTTTGAAATGGAGCGCCATTTCTCAATGCGCCAGGTTTTCGTTGAGCAACTAATAAATAATGTCGCCAATCATAAATTGTTTGTCCTGGCGTACTATGATCACGATTAAATATTCGTTGATGCTCTGCAACTTTTTGTCCTTCTACTACAAAAACAAGCTTGTCAGGGTAAACTCGTAAGCTGACCAAGCGATTAGCAAAACTTGCGGGAACACTGTATTTGTTACGTTCAAAACCAATTAAGCAAGTCGAAGATACGCGTTTAGTATGTTCGATAAAACCATCGAATTTAGCATCAACCTTCATTAAATGTTTTAACTCTTTTTGCCAGACAATATCGATCGTTTCTGGAGATAGCTGAGGATGTTTAGTCGTTTCCCTCAGTGATTGGCACTTACTTTCAAGCCATTGATTCAGCTCATCTAAGGAGTCAAATTTAGGTGCTGTATGCCATATAGCATAACGAGAGTCGCGTACAGATTTCTCGACTTGTCCCTTTTCCCATCCTGCGGCAGGATTACAGAAATCAGCTTCAAATAAGTAATGACTCACCATTGCCTGAAATCGTCGGTTAACAGTACGCAACTTGCCTTTACCGACTTTATCTACTGCTGTTTTCATATTGTCATAAATACCACGCTCTGGCACGCCACCAAAAAACTTAAAAGCATAGTTATGGGCGTCAAACAACATCTCATGTGTTTGTGTCCAATAGGCTCGCAGGTAGACAGCTCGGCTATGTGACAACTTAAAGTGTGCAACTTGTAGTTTCACTTTTTTGCCGCCCACAAATGCCCAGTTCTCGCCCCAGTCAAACTGAAAGGCTTCCCCTGGTGCAAAGGTAAGTGGTACATAAGTATGTTTGCTTGCCGATAACCGTTGCTCTTCTCGCCAATGGCGAGCAAAAGCGGCAACTCTATCGTAAGAGCCACTGAAACCAAGCTTTACCAAATCTTGATGAAGCTGCTTAACTGATTTTCGTTGTTTACGAGGTCGTCTAGCTTCCCGCTGCAACCAACAGGACAATAGCTCTTCAAACTCATCAAGTTTACTTAATGACTTTCGTTTGGGATAAACAGGATCAATGATCTTGCTATTAAGATAACGTCTGACCGTATTTCGAGAAAGTCCTGTGCGCTTAGTTATTTCACGCTTGGATAAACCATCTCGAAAATACCATCGCCTCATGACACTGATTAATGACATATAAATCACTCCACAATCTCCTGCTAGTGAGT
>JAPYOP010000200.1 GCA_029938115.1 Colwellia sp.
CCATTCAACGTAATTTCTCTTCTAAAATTTATTCTTTCTTACTCATTAAATCCAAAATCAACACTTTTTGGCGATACAAAGCAATCCGCCAAACTTTTAATATCGTCCAGTTATCAATCTAATTATATTTACTAATATGACTCAGGTTGATAACAAAAAAACAAAACTACATTAAGGGTATTAAAATGCAATATCGATTTATGTTTGGTTTTCTGAGCTTACTTCTTTTTTACTGTATAAGCTTAACAGCCAACGCCGCAGTACTTGAAAATGATGGGCCCAATGGTGAGAGTGTCAATATTATAAAAGTGATCGATTATAACGACACTGCCGGATCTACTTTTCAGCCCTTCTATTTATTATTGACTAATAACACTGGCTATAAAATAGAATGCAGTGATGCAAATACACTGTCAAATATGCTGCAGGAACTTGGCTTAGACGCCAGTGCCATTAGCACAGTGAGCCAGTTTGACATTTATTCCGACAGCGTTGTTGATTCGGATTACGAAGCTAACCCAGGCCTTAATTGTGTCAGGGGTATTGAAGATCTTCACGTCATTGAATACTCTGAGGCTGAGTCAAAATACCTTGTTGACTTTAATGACACTACTTCATTAAGCATGGTGGGCTGCCAAGGTTTATTGGGTACCATGGGGTTTGATATCAATGAGGCAGAACCTATATCTGAGTCTGATGCTCAGCAGTATTATAATGTGTCAGATGAAGGGGATATTCACTGTGTAAACACACCAGCTCCTGAGGCTTGTTTTGCTTCTAGCTGCGGCGATCATGCTCATCTCAGTACCTGGGATGAGACCGTTCTTAATGGTATGCAAAGCTACACCTGTAACAATGGGGTAACCTATTCAATAGACGTTGCAGTTTGTGATAACACCCATGAATTTGATTCCATAAGCGGCGAATGCTTACCTAAAAGTTGTGGTGAGTACTCGCATTTAGAGAGTTGGAGCGAACTTATTCCTTACGGATCAACCCCCAATCTATGTTACTTTGGTAAACAATATCAAACAGATTACCCAGCATGTTATCAAGGATTTAGCTTGAGAGGGGGGCAATGTCAGGACTTAAGTTGCGACGGGCATACAAACGGATCTAGTTGGAGTGAATACATTATTTCAGGCTCTCACATTCCAATTGGTGAACACAGATACTATTGTGAATCAGGAAATACAATTTCTGGCTCTCCTAGTTGTTATCACGGAAGCAGCAACGGAGTCTGTTTACCTGCACCTTAGGATAATGGGGGGGCTAAACAGAAGTGTCATGACGTAAAGGCGGTTCGATCCCCCCGTATGTGCCAGCTGCAGGGTCAGGACTGAATAGCACTGTATAAGGCTATGAAATCAATGTTTTCGGGGCTGTAACAACAGACTAAAATAATGTTCAGTTTACAGCCTTTGTTATCCATAAACATAGAGTTGAATAATAAGGGGGCTATCCTAGAATGCTAAATTACTCTGAAAAGCCCCGTTATTGGGTATTTCAGCTTTGATGAAGTTGACCCTAGCCCTCTACTAAGTTTGATTGGTTTACGCCACTTTGTTATGCCCTAAGTGATAATGGTGCATGGGTTTTAAATTCCAATGGAAGAATAATTTTTGTGGTTATGCCCTTGTTAATTTCACTGACAACTAAAATATCTCCGTTTAGTTCCTCCTGCACCAATTGCTTTATAATGGACATGCCTAAACCGCTTCCGCCTGTTCTTTTTTTTGTTGTAAAATATTTGTCAAATAGCTTTTCCATATCGGCTTCTGCTATTCCACAACCATTGTCTTCATATGTTAATACATGCTCTTGGGCTGTTTTATCATAGGAAATAATAATTTCCCCTGACTCAATAGTCTCAAATGCATGCATGTAAGAATTACTAATTAAGTTAATAATGATCTGTGATAGAGCGCCAGGTTTTGTGGTAACCATGCAGCCTTCTGGAATATTGACATTAACCGTGTGTTTCTTTTGCCTTAATTTAGGTTTAATGCTTAACAGAATAGAGTCAATATATTCCTTAAGGTCGATTTTAGAATGGACGTTACTGCATTGATCAACAGCAATGAGCTTAAAACTTTTTAATATCTCATTTGCTTGAATAATATTTAGCTGGGAAATATCAACCACTTCAAAGGCATTATCAAGGAATGTTTCCAGTTGGGCTGAGTGAAGAATGTTATCCTCTAAAGCCTGGCGTACATTGCTGATGCTGCTGTGTAAATGAGTCAATGCTAGTTGTAATGTGCTAAATGGTGATGACACCTCGTGAGCAATAGTGGTGACCATGTTTCCTAGATTTGATATTTTTTTAGTTTTAAGCCGTATAAGGTTATTCAATTT
>JAPYOP010000201.1 GCA_029938115.1 Colwellia sp.
GTAAGCGCTCAACCAACCCCATCTAACAACCCCGTGCTTTTCAGATCATAATGCCCTTGAATTATCGAGGGTGAACCATGAATAAAACAACGCATTGGCAAAGCATAATCGATGACTACAAGGTCAGCGGTTTAACACAAAAAATATTCTGTCAAAACAACAATATAAAAATACACACATTCCATTACTGGCTTAAAAAATTAAATGAAAGCTCAGAATCCAGCAATCATTTCATTCAATTTGAAACAACTCAGCCTAAACAGCCTATAAGTATTCAAATCGGTCACGCCCAGATAACGGTTAATATGGCTGATATTGCGCCATTATTAATAGAGCTTGATCAGTCTGGTTTGCTTTATGATCCGTCCTAATAAATCCACGTCAGCTTATTTATATGCTGGCGTGGTGGATATGCGTAAGTCCATTGATGGCTTGGCGGCTCTGGTTGAAAATAATCTTGAGCTTAACCCTATGGAGGATGCTGTCTTTGTATTTTGTAATCGCGGACGCGATAAAATAAAAATTCTGCATTGGGAAAATAATGGATTCGTGTTGTGGTATAAGCGGCTTGAAAAGCAACGATTCAAATGGCTGAAAGACGCAGGTGAATCTTCTCAGAAAATATCTGGTTATCGCCTCAACCAATTATTAGATGGCTTAAATATATTTAGTGGTAAGCCACACAATTTACTTCATTATGAGTTTTTAAACTGATGTTTTGCTATAATCCATTGCATGGAAAAAGACGATTTAAATAGCTTGCCCGATGATATAAACCAGTTAAAGGAACTGGTTTTATCAACAAGTGTGCATCTAAAAAATAAAGATAAAACGATTGTAAAAAAACAAGAGGAGATTGATCGGCTATCCGAAATAATCAAACTTCTTAAGCATAAACAATTTGGTAAAAGTAGCGAGAAGTCGTCTGATCAAGCTGAGTTATTTGATGAGCCGGAAGTAGAGTCAACCGAAGATGGTGAACTTAACACTTCTGGCATCGAAGACTTGGAACCTGTTCAAAACAAGCCAGCATCAAACGTTAAGAAAGCGTCAGGCCGTAAGCCCTTACCAAAAGAATTAAAACGCATCGTTATTCATCATGATGCACCACTTGAAGAAAGAATATGTGATTGTGGATGCCAAAAAAAACACATAGGTGACGAAGTCAGCGAGCAGCTAGACATTATCCCCGCTGTCATTCAGGTCATACAGCACCGCCGAAAAAAATACGCCTGTAAAGCCTGTGAAGGTAAAATAGTTGTAGCAAGTTTGCCCGCACAACCTATTCCTAAAAGCAACGCGTCACCGGGCTTGCTGGCTTATATTGCAGTGGCCAAATACCAAGATGGCTTGCCTCTTTATAGAATGGAAACTATTTTCCATAGGTTAGGCGTCCACTTACCTAGAAATACTCAAGCTAATTGGATGATAAAAAGCAGTAAGCTATTGCTGCCAATCCACTATTTATTAAATAACCAATTATTGTCCAGTGGCTATATTCATATGGATGAAACACCGGTTCAAGTATTGAAAGAACCAGGTAAAAGCCCCGAAAGTAAAAGTTATATGTGGGTTAGAAAAACCGGTGACCCCAACCAAAAAATAACATTATTCCATTACTCAGCCAGCCGAAAAGCAAAAGAGGCTCAATCACTCCTGCCTGATTTTCAAGGTTATTTGCAAACCGATGATTATGCGGGTTATAACGCTGTGGTTAAAGAAAATGGAATCACGCAGCTAGGCTGCTTTGCCCATGCCCGAAGAAAATTTGTGGATGCTCAAAAAGTATCACCCAGTATAAAAGGCAAGGTTAGTAAGGCAGATATGGCAGTGCATTTAATCGCTAAACTTTACGCCATTGAAAAAGAAATTAAAGATAAAAGTATTGAAGAGCGATATGAAATACGCCAGAAAAAAAGTAAAGCTCAGTTAGAGAAAATAAAAAAATGGCTGGATAAATCGCTATCGGGAACATTGCCGAAAGGCAAGTCAGGCATGGCGCTATCTTATATGAATAATAATTGGATTAAGTTAACCGAGTATATTAAAGATGGACGATTAAATATCGATAATAATCCAGTAGAAGGAGCCATTAGACCGTTTGCTATAGGACGAAAGAATTGGATGTTCAGTGACAGCCAAAAAGGTGCTGAAGCCAGCGCCATGCTATATAGCATTATTGAAACAGCAAAAGAGAATGGCATTGAGCCATATGAGTATTTAAGAACCGTTTTCACAAGATTGCCCCAAGCGGAATCGTTAGAAGAAATTGAGGAGCTACTGCCTTGGAATATTCAGCTATTAGATGATACTAAGCCTAATAGTGGGGAAGATTGATCGCTTAC
>JAPYOP010000085.1 GCA_029938115.1 Colwellia sp.
CTGAAATTGCTTTTCAACTAAATCAACAGCTTGATGGGTGTAATAACGGGCAGGGCGCTGGCTATCTATATAGTTTAATTCGGCAGACAAAAACCAGTGTTTACTTAGCCGATAATTATGATTAAGGGTAAAGGCTTGTCCTTCTTCATTGTTATTATCCCCCCAAGTATTGTCATTATCTGTGACAGAAAAATCTTCTAATCGTACGGTACTTTTATGTTTTTTGTTGCCGATAATATCCTGCCATTTATACGTTAATGAAACAAAAGCACTGGTATAATCATTATTGACAACATCATGTCTATCTGCATGACTTTGCATTAAGGTATCACCTGATAAGTACTGGGCAATAAGTGATAGGTTTTTTGAAAAGTGCCAACGCGCTCCCAGATGATAAAAGCGTGTATGCCAACCGTATTGGCCATTTACTACTTTATAAGGTGTTGCTCTATTATCGTAATAACCCGCAGAAAACGCTCCCTTACCACGCAAAGACCATTCACCACGAACATGATAACCGACATTATGGTCAAGCTCTAAAAATGGCTCTGATTTATCGGCTTGCCCAGCAAGATCGCCACCATCAGCACGTGCAGGAAACCAAGGAAACTCGCGCGCTTCACCCCACAACGTTTGCCTGCTACTCATAGTCCAGCCATGCCAAGAAAGTAAGGCGCCTGCAGGGTCATTATTAATAAAGGCGCTAGCTGAAAAGGATAAATCATAGGCATCATTATTCAGTCTACCTAAACGCGCAACTTTTAACTCTGAACCTAAAACGCGAATTTCTTCACCAATCCAAGTATTTAAAGTTGAAGAGTTTAGGGTATCTTTACTTGCCCATGCATAAGCATTATTTTCTAAAGATATTTCGGGGTAGAAAATCCCACCTTTTACTTGTAGACGATAACCAGAAGAATTAGGTAAGCCTCGATATTTCACATAAGCTTCGGTAATTCCAATAGTACTATCTTCATTTTCTCCTGTACCTTCAAAATAGCTATTCACAACACCGTGGGCACTAAAACCATTTTCCCATTGAGCACTAAGCTCTGCACCTGCCTGTGCAATAGACAATTTTTGCCCATCACTCAATCCAAATTTTCCTTGCCCACCAGCTACATAGCCTTTTTCTAAAGAATCTGTACTGCTAGCTCTTATATCTAATATGCCATGTACTTTATACTCTACAGCTTCACCAACGTGTACATTAGTTAATGCATATAAAAGAACAAAACAGTAAAAGAGATACTTTTGGTTTATCACACATTTTCCCCGATGTTTTCGGATGGCTCTCTAGGTGTTTTTTGATCGAGCAACCAAGAAGTTAACTCCCCTGCAGGCTTTGGTCTACTAATAAAGTAGCCTTGAGCTAACTCACAATCATGCTCTGCTAACCAATTCAATGAAAATTCATCTTCAATACCTTCAGCAACAACATGTAAGCCCATACTATGAGCAAGTTCAATAGTTGAGCGAACAATAATTTGGTCATCAACATCATGCTCAAGTCGTTGTACAAATGATTTATCAATTTTCAATTCATGCACAGGCAACTGCTTTAACTGAGCCAAAGATGAATACCCTGTACCGTAATCATCAATAGAAATCTTCATGCCGTGACTTTTAAACGCACTTAATAATTTAATAGCTGACTCTGGATCTTCAACCACTGAACTTTCGGTTACTTCTAACGTTACTTTTTCTGGCGGCACATTAGCACTCATTAATGATTGACAAATAAATTGATGAAAGTCTGCTTCTTTCAAGTTTTCTGCAGATATATTCACCGCGATATTTAAATTGATCCCCAAGGTTTTCCAAGTGTTAAACTGTGCTAAAGCGGTGCTAAATACCCAACGCGTTAATGCCTTAATTTGCCCTGTTTGCTCGGCAATATGAATAAAGTTATCCGGTGGTACCATACCTAAATTAGGATGCTGCCAACGAACCAAGGCTTCAACATGGGTAACAACTCTAGTTTTCAAACACATTTTAGGTTGAAAATGTAGCTCAAGCTCACCTGCGGGAATCGCTTGTTTTAAATCATTAATCAAGTTCAAACGCTCAACCGTATTTACATCGAGATCTGATTGATAAACTTGCACCAATTTTCCAGTATGTCGGGTATGGTGTAGCGCCGTATCTGCCATTTGCACTAATGTTTTAGCATCATTTGAATGATCCGGTGACACGGCAATTCCCATACGAACCTGTAGTTGTAAACTAATACCTTGGTAGTCGAAAGCCGCCTCTAGCTCAGCTTGTACTTGTGCAACGGTATCATCTACTTCAAGGTGGTCAGCCAATAAAACAAACTCATCCGCGCCTAAATGTACTAGTTGCTTAAAGTTAGTGACTTTGCATAAAGCTTGTAAGCGTCGAGCCAACTCTTTAATAACTTCATCACCTACATCATGACCTAAAGTATCATTAACATCTTTCAAGCGGCTTAAGTTTAAGTGCAATATAATAAAATGCTGCTGTTGTTGAGTATAATCTTGCAACGTTTGGTTAAGGACATTACGGTTGGGTAAATCGGTTAAGGGATCATGATTACCATAATGGGTAATCGCCTCTTCACGCTGTAAAACAGCAGCTTGCATTTGATTAAATTCATCGGCTAACTGACCGATTTCATTCTTGTCATTCAACGTAATTGTTTGTTGATAATCACCACTTGCAATCACTTTAGCTTGCGCAACTAAACGTTTAATAGGTTTGCTAATTGAGGCTGCAATTAGATAAGCACTTGTTAAAGAAACAAATAAAGTTAATGCGGCCAATATTAATAGCCGCCACCATTGCTCTTGCAGTAATGCAACAAAATTAGCTCGAAGACCATACATCACAACACCAAATTTTTGTTCATCAAATTCGGTTATCAATGAATGGGTGGCAATGTATTCCTTGGGAATGATTCCTTGAACTACATTTTCAGCTAATGCTAATTCTTTTTTTGGTTTTGTACTACCTTTTGAAGATGCGATTAAACGCCACACGTCATCATACTTAATAATAAAATCAGTATGTAAATTAGTAATGTTCATAAACTCAGTCGCTAAACGTTGGTCGATTTGAAAACCAAACGCAATCCAACCTAATGTTTTAGTGCCAACCGTTACCGGCGATAAACTTAATTGATAAAGTGCGTCATCAATCATGTATAAATGAGCCGATTGACCGGACTCGAGCCAATCAATAAAACGAAAGGCAGTGCCTCGCTCCGAGCCTTGTTTTATTTTGTTTTTTTCACCTTCAAGAAAGTGTCGTTGTAACTGTCCAGAGATAATTCCCTCTACTGATATAGCCATAGCCAAATCTGCATCAATACGCTTTCTATGATTATTTAATGCGACTAATAAACTCCGGGTATCATCATTAAAAACTTGCTTCAAACCATAATCTTTTGCTGCTGTTTCAGCAAATGCGGCAAGGTATTCTAAACGTCGGTCAAACAACTCTGTAAAAATTGTTTTTGCTGTGGTTAAGCGGTTATTAATTTCAGCGGCTTCTTGATTTTTGTTGCCGTTATATAAAGTCCAAAAAGCAATGGCTTGCACCATGAGTAACAGCAATACAAAAAACAGAAATATTTTATTTTGTAAACTTTTCACTGGTAACGTCCTTTTTTTTGTTACTCATAATCAGATAAAAAATCAAAATCATCATCACTTTCTTGCAATGGTATTTCAGCTATTGCATTTTTCAGCGCAAAAGATAAGGTAGAATTAGCCAAAACAGTGACGTCTTTGCTCATACGATTATCTATAGTTTGCATCTGTGGATGCCATACTACAACCTTATATCTACCCTGTTTAGCAATAATAAAACTCACTAAACCTTGCTGGTCTGTTTTACCAAAATACGGTGTATCTACCACTAACAAAAAACCACTCATCCAATCATGAATATTACAGCCCATCGCGACTTCAGTAACATGGTCAAATTGTGCTGAAGAATTTGTTTGTCCTGCACGAATTTTAAATGAAAACTTATTCTCGCTTCCGGCGGAGTATATGTGATGAGTAATATCATCTTGATTAACAAAATCAACTTGTGACTTGACCTGACTAACACTTACATAGGGAGTAAATGATTTACCTAATTGACCAATAACAACTATCTCTGACGATTTCTCTAAGACTTGCCCATCAAGTGGTTCAAGATAAATAACTATATCGGCTAATGCTTTTCCCGTTGGGCCATTAACAAAGACTTGCAAACAATTATTATTAAGTAATTTATCATCACACCCCTCTGCACTATATGCTTTAGTCATAATCAGAGCTGCAAGTGATAACAAACAAATTTTAATTATCTTATTTTTCAATGAAATATCCAAATATAAAACAGTTTTATTAACTTGGTTAAGTCAATACTCATGTTACCTCAAAATGTTCCTTTCAGCGAGAATGAAAAGGCTTAGAGGTAAGGCTTTGATTGAAGATAATGGTTGTTCCCTGATCGAAATCAATAACGCCACATATAAGCCTTTTAAACTCGCCCTACGGGGGCTTCTGAGGAAATAATGCTCGTCGTTACATCTATTATTAAGGGAACAACCATTAATAAAGAGATGTGCCTTGATCATGAATTACTCAGAAGTCCTGAAACAGACATTTTGATGTATCATGAGTATAAACCAAATTTAAAAATTTCGCTGATACTAAGAGTTACTTAATTAGGCTTTTGATCTTTTAACGCTTTGAGCATTTTTTCATAATTATTTTGCATTGCTTCAGTTTCTATTTTCACCACTTGCTGCCAAGAAACACCATAATCTTTAGTGACAACAACATCTCCTCTATCACACAAAAAATAAATCTCACTGTCGTGAGTTAGTTGCGGCAAAGCAGTATGACAACCTTTCTTTGCTTTTCCATGGGTTTTCCACTGGCTTTTTTTAGATATATCACTCGTTTTTGCACTAATTAGCATTAATTTACTCGTGATTTTTTTAGAGCGACTTTGTTTATTTTTATCCATCAGAACTTTCATTCGACCTAAAGTAACAACTCGTTCTTGCATTGTAACAATAGGCAAACTGAGATCTGTTTTATTATCGCTAAATATATCTAATTGTCTGCTCACATCTAACCAAGTGTCACCATCATCCATACTAATAACCTGATCACCTACGCCATCCCATTGACTCACTTCAATGCCAACTAATACGCCATGTTGTAATGGCTTCATATCGACCAGTGCTGCAGTTTTTTCCTCCATCCAACGTTTAGCGCCCTCATCATAACTATATTTTTTATTATCATTAATAATGGTCACCATGCCTTTACTACTGATAAATGAAAATACGCCGCCATTTTGAACAAAAAAACTTGATGGCTTACGCTTGAATTTACCAATTTCGGTCCAAGTGTCTCCAACCTCTTGAAATGAATAAACTAAGTAATCATTCATCGTTTGAGTCATTGAATAGGAGCTTGTAGAATTTTTTCCAAACCAAATTATAGCTTCTTTAGGAGAAATGGGAGTTTGTCGCTGCCAAGGGCCTTGTAAACTGTTGCTGATAAATACTTGACCAAGTTCCCCACCAATAGCTATGGTATCTTTTGTTTCTATTGCTGCTGAAAGCTGTGAGTTACTATCAATACTCGATTTATGCCATGCTCCTTGATTATCCTGCCATTTCAGTAAACCAAATTTTGAGGCGATTATATTTTGTCCATGATGTTCTATTGCAATAGTTTTATCACCATATGCATTATCACGTGATAGTTTGCTTAAATTGACTCTAAACTCATTTAAATCATCATTTTCCCATGACAAAACTTCTGATAAATCAACTTGTTTTTGTATATTTGGATAATGATCTAAAATATATTTATCTAATTTTTGCTGCTTTGAAATTCGTGTAACAAAGGCTCTTTGATTTGTGCTAGTAGACCAAAAATTTGATTGCTTAATATTAAGCAATGGCTGAAAAACCAAACTTCCTAAATTGGTTAATCTACTATTTTTCACCTTGAATTTCCCTGCAGAATGCATAACTGGCATGCTAATCCACGATGTAAAATCACCGCCATTATAGTAACTATATAATGATGAAATAATATACTCACCCTCAGGCACAGTTCCCACGAAAATCTGACTATCGATAACACCTTGATTATGAGGAGTTAAAGTATAAAAATCTGGCTCCCACTCTAAGTCTTCATCACTTATCTTTTTCGTGTTTTTATTCTGGCTTTTACTGTCGGCAATATCACGTGCTAATTGCTTTTTAGCGTCAATATTGTCAAGGCGAAACATAATAATTTCAGTCCATCCTTTGTGCCAAGTACCTAAGCGTTCTGCATTATTAATTACTTGTACCGCAACAATACCATGGTTAACTTGTAATGCCTGATTGGTGGATATTCGAGTAGATTTGATAGGTGTGCTGTTACAGGCAGACAATAGACATACGACAAGTAACATAAATGCTATGTTATTAAACATGAGTGAACCTAATTTGTTTTTCAACAACCATAACAAAATAACATCGATAAATCAGTAGATTATCAATGTATATTCAAGCGGTTTAGGTATGGAACTCTTATTTTTCAGAAATAATTATTAGAACGCTTAGATTACCTGCCTACCATCTTGGATCAAAGCGCTTAACGGATTAACACCAAACTGATAACAAAGCTCTGCTGGTTGACTAATATTCCACACGGCTATATCCGCGTCAAAGCCCACGGCAAGTTGCCCTTTGCTACTTGACAAACCTAGTGCTTTAGCCGCATTACGAGTAACCCCAGCCAACGCTTCATTAGGCGTTAACCTAAATAAAGTACAAGCCATATTTAGCATTAATTGAATGGAGCAAATAGGAGAAGACCCCGGATTAACATCAGTGGCTATTGCCATATCAACGCCGTGTTTACGCAAAAGTTCAATGGGTGGATGTTGAGTTTCTCGTAGGAAATAAAAAGCACCTGGCAATAATACTGCGGTCATATTCGCTGCACTCATCGCTTTAATACCTTGCTCAGACAAAAACTCCACATGGTCACTTGAAAGTGCTTGATATTTTGCCGCCAGTTCAGTACCACCTAAATCAGATAGTTGCTCTGCATGCGCTTTAATTGCTAAACCGTGCTTTTTTGCCGCAATAAATACTCGTTCCGTTTGTTTGATGTCAAAGCCGATGTTTTCGCAAAAAACATCAACCGTATCTGCTAATTTTTGTTTCACTATTACCGGCATTATTTCATCACAAACTAAAGCAATATAGCCGTCAGGATCGTCTTTGTATTCAATTGGTAGGGCATGAGCGCCAAGAAAAGTACGTTTAACAGTAACAGGTAACTGCTTAGCTAATTCACCTGCCACTTCAAGCATTTTAATTTCATTGGTAAGATCTAAACCATAGCCTGATTTAATTTCTACTGTCGTTACACCTTGTTGATGAAGTGCGGTTAACCTTGGTAGTGAACTTTTCAACAATTCAGCAGCTGTTGCCTCTCTGGTTGCTTTTACAGTTGAGACAATACCGCCGCCAGCTTCTGCTATTTCTTGATAGCTTTTACCTTGCAAACGCATTTCAAATTCATTGGCTCGATTACCGCCATAAACAAGGTGGGTATGGCAATCAATCAACCCCGGTGTTAACCACCTACCTTGACCATCAAGCACTTCCAAAGTGTCTTTATTATATGTTGGTAAATCTACTTCTTTACCTAGCCAAACAATTTTGCCATCGCTTATAGCTAACGCTGCTTCTTTTACAGCACCATAATCATCCTCAGTTTCAATCATGGTTACTAAATTTACATTCAACCAAAGTGTTTGCCAACGCTGAGGTGAGTTACTTGCGCATATTGTATTTGTCATAGGTAGATAGCCAAAAGAAAATAACCAATTTGCAATAACTTTAGCTGAGATATTCGAAATTAGCAATAGTTGTATATACAACTATTGCTTTGACTGATGAAATATGAGATTGTATATACAAGTTATTTAAAATACAGAATGCACTGGACATAATAATGAACATCACCAGTTTATCTAAAAAAGAACTAAGCCAGAACGAAAAACCTGCAAAGTATACCGTGATCAAACAACATATTTGTCAAAAAATTGAATCAGGCAAATGGCCACAGCATTATAAAGTACCATCTGAAAATGAGCTAACGCAGCAATTTGACGTTAGTCGTATGACAGCCCGCCGTGCTTTACAAGAATTAACTGAACAAGGAATTCTTGTTCGCGCTCAAGGCTCTGGAACTTTTGTTGCTACGTTCAAATCTCAATCATCGCTATTAGAAATTCGAAATATTAGTGACGAAATTCAAGAGCGTGGTCATAAACATCATGCTAAACAACTTATGCTTAAATCAATAGCGGTCACTAAAGAGATGTCTATTCTATTGAATTTAAAAAATAATGAACATGTTTATTTATCTCAAATACTGCACTTTGAAAATGGACAACCTATTCAATTAGAGCAACGCTATGTTAATGCGGCTTTAGTGCCTGAGTATTTACTACAAGACTTTACCACAACAACGCCCCATGAATATTTATCTGCCGTAGCACCCTTAACTGAAGCAACCCATGAAATTGAAGCTATTTTAGCCGAAGACGATATATGCCAATTGCTCAATATCAGTAAAAGCGAACCATGCTTACAAGTTAAACGTAGAACATGGTCAAGGAAAGGTGTTGTTAGCTTGGCTGTATTAACCGCTGCAGGTAATAAATATCGCTTAGGAAATCATCTAGTTTTTAATTAGAAAGATGTCGAGGCAAGCATCGACCTACAGCCCTAATTCATAGTGTTCTGCATAGGTATGTTAGGTAAGCAAAAATATCATTCAGAATTTATGATGACGACTATAGTTAATTGATACTTAAATTTGAAAAGAATAAAGCTACATTGCTTTAAAGATTGTAAAGAGGAATCCCCATGACAACTAGTTCAACAAATAACATTGATCCACGCCTTGATACCTCAAGAGTGATCCGCGCCGATCGCGGCAGTAAAATTACCGCTAAAAGCTGGTTAACAGAAGCAGCAAAACGCATGCTAATGAATAACCTTGATCCAGAAGTAGCTGAGCACCCACAATCATTAGTTGTTTATGGTGGTATTGGTCGAGCTGCTCGTAACTGGGCATGTTACGACAAAATTATTGAAGTACTAAATCGCCTTGAAGATGACGAAACCTTGATGGTGCAATCTGGCAAGCCTGTTGGGGTTTTCAAAACTCATAGCAATGCGCCACGTGTTTTAATTGCTAATTCTAACCTAGTGCCCAATTGGGGCAACTGGGAACATTTTAATGAGTTAGATAAAAAAGGCTTGATGATGTACGGCCAAATGACCGCGGGTTCATGGATCTACATTGGTTCTCAAGGTATCGTTCAAGGTACTTACGAAACATTTGTCGCCATGGCAAAACAACATTTCGGTGGCAGTGCAAAAGGTAAATGGGTATTAACGGGAGGCTTAGGCGGCATGGGTGGTGCTCAACCATTGGCAGCAACTA
This sequence comes from Colwellia sp., assembly GCA_029938115.1. Taxonomy (GTDB): domain Bacteria; phylum Pseudomonadota; class Gammaproteobacteria; order Enterobacterales; family Alteromonadaceae; genus Colwellia. The sequence goes on from JAPYOP010000085.1 coordinate 9,501, forward strand.
TGGCTGGTTTTTCGGCACTCGTGGTTGAATGTGATGAAACTCGTATCGATTTCCGCATTAAAACTCGTTATGTTGATAAAAAAGCCTCTAACCTTGATGACGCATTAGCGATGATTAATGAAGCGACAGCAAAAGGAGAAGTAATTTCTGTTGGCTTACTGGGCAATGCTGCTGATGTATTCCCTGAATTAGTTAAACGTGGCATTACCCCTGATGTCGTTACCGATCAAACTTCAGCTCATGATCCGCTCAATGGTTACTTACCCATCGGTTGGACCATGGAATACGCCGCTGACATGCGATTAAAAGACGAAGCTGCGGTAGTCAAAGCGGCTAAGCAATCAATGGCGGTACAAGTTCAAGCCATGCTTGATTTACAAGCAACAGGCGCTGCAACAACTGACTACGGTAATAACATTCGTCAAATGGCGTTAGAAGAAGGTGTTAAAAATGCCTTTGATTTCCCAGGTTTTGTACCTGCTTATGTCCGCCCCCTTTTCTGTGAAGGTATTGGGCCATTTCGCTGGGTAGCTTTATCTGGTGATCCAGAAGATATTTATAAGACTGACGCTAAAGTTAAAGAATTAATTCCAGATAACCCGCATTTGCACAATTGGTTAGATATGGCGAGAGAGCGTATCGCCTTTCAAGGTTTACCTGCACGTATTTGTTGGGTTGGACTAAAAGACAGAGCACGTTTGGCATTAGCCTTTAATGACATGGTTAAAAGTGGTGAATTATCTGCACCAGTAGTGATTGGTCGAGATCACTTAGATTCAGGCTCTGTTGCCTCACCAAACCGTGAAACAGAAAGCATGCTAGATGGCTCAGATGCAGTATCTGATTGGCCATTATTAAATGCACTTTTATCAACTTCTGGCGGTGCAACTTGGGTCAGTATTCATCACGGTGGCGGTGTTGGCATGGGCTTTAGCCAACATTCTGGTATTGTTATTGTTGCTGATGGCACAGAAGAAGCACACTCTCGTATAGCTCGCGTATTATGGAATGATCCTGCAACAGGCGTTATGCGCCATGCTGATGCTGGTTACGAACTCGCCATTGATTGTGCTAAAGAACAAGGCTTAGATCTACCAATGATTGATGGCGCTAACGGCAAATAATATTTATGTCTTAGAGCTGAACTCAATAGCGTCATCAAAAGTACTCACAGACTAACGTCTGCTCCGTGCTTTTTCTTTGCTCTTGAATCCATCTCTTTGAAATAAAAAATTATTAATATTAAAGAATTTGAATTAGTAGAGTAAAACTATGACACAGCTTACAAAATTAAACATCATCCCAGGAACACTGACTCTAGCACAATTGCGCGCAGTAAATCGTTTTGACGGTATTGAATACAGTTTAGATGAAAGTGCTTTTGAAGAAATCAACAAAAGTGCAGATGCTGTACAACAAGTCATAAAAGATGATCGCGTTGTTTATGGTATTAATACCGGTTTTGGTTTACTTGCTAGCACCCGCATTAAAAATGATGAATTAGAGTTATTACAACGCTCTATCGTACTTTCTCATTCAGCTGGTTTTGGTGAATATATGGAAGATGCCACTGTACGCTTAATGATGGTCTTGAAAATAAATTCATTATCACGTGGTTTTTCTGGTATTCGTTTACAAGTCATTCAAGCACTTATTACCTTACTGAATGCGCAAGTTTATCCTTGTGTACCGAAAAAAGGCTCGGTCGGTGCTTCTGGTGATTTAGCGCCATTATCACATATGGTATTACCATTACTTGGCGAAGGCGACATGTCTTATCAGGACCAAATTATTCCTGCCAGTGAAGGGTTAAAAATTGCGGGACTTGAGCCTGTTATATTAGCCGCCAAAGAAGGCTTAGCTTTATTAAATGGTACGCAAGCTTCAACGGCTTTTTCTTTAGAAGGCTTATTTCATGCTGAAGATTTATATGCCGCAGGCACCACTATCGGTTCACTTACGGTAGAAGCCGCAATGGGTAGTCGCGCACCATTTGATCATCGCGTCCATTTTGTTCGTGGTCAACAAGGTCAAATAGATGCCGCTAACGCCTATCGTCATATATTGTCAAAAGATTCAGAAATTGGTCGTTCGCATGTTGATTGTGAAAAAGTACAAGACCCTTATTCACTTCGTTGTCAACCACAAGTCATGGGCGCTTGTTTAACTCAAATTCGCCAAGCTGCGGAAGTTTTACATGTCGAAGCGAATGGTGTTACCGATAATCCGTTAGTATTTGCCAATGAAGGTGATTTTATTTCTGCTGGTAACTTCCATGCAGAGCCGGTTGCAATGGCAGCTGATAACTTGGCTTTAGCTATTGCCGAAATTGGTTCAATATCTGAGCGTCGTATGGCGTTATTAATTGATGCTAGCTTAAGTAAGTTGCCTCCGTTCTTAGTCGATAACGGCGGTGTTAACTCGGGCTTTATGATTGCTCAAGTGACTTCTGCTGCATTAGCTTCAGAAAACAAAAGCTTAGCTCACCCTGCCTCGGTTGATAGTTTACCCACTTCAGCTAACCAAGAAGATCATGTTTCTATGGCTTGTTTTGCCGGGCGTCGCTTAGCCGACATGGCCGAAAATACTAATGGTGTACTTGCTGTTGAATATTTGGCGGCAGCGCAAGGCTTAGATTTTAGAGCGCCATTAAAAGGCTCGCCAATTATCGAGCAAGCAAAAGCCATGTTACGCGAAACCGTAAGCTTTTATGATAAAGACAGATACTTTGCTCCTGATATTGTTGAAGCTTCAGCCATTATTAGTGATGGTGAGTTAAATCAGTTTATGCCTGAGAGATTACTGCCGAGTCTGTAATTAAAGCTCAAAACCACATCATAAATTAAAATGGGTGCTATAAAGCACCCATTTTTCATCACGTCAAACAAACATTGCAATAATTTCAACTCAGTGTAAATTAAATAAGAATAGTTAAGTTTAAGTTTTACAACTTTCAATTAGATACCAAGAAGGCGCTAACATGGCTGATACTTCACAACACTCTGAAAACAATGGAAATATCATCCCGAAATGGTTCACTATCGTAGCCGTATTAGCCTTAGTATGGAACTTAATGGGAGTCATGGCGTTTGTTATGCAAATGATGATGACGCCAGAAATGATTGCCGAATTGCCTCAAGCTGAACAAGCGCTATATGCCTCAATACCTTTGTGGGCAACTATCGCTTTTGCTTGTGCTGTTTTTGGTGGTGCCTTAGGGGCACTGGCGTTAGTCATGAAAAAATCACTCGCTCAATCACTTTTAATGTTGTCACTGGCAGGAGTAGCAACACAAATGTTCCATTCATTTATTATCAGCAATTCTTTTGAAGTGTTTGGCCCTGGTGGCGCAATAATGCCAGCCATGGTGGTGATAATAGCTATTGCACTTGTACGCTTGGTGAATAAAGCCAAAGAGAGTGGTTGGATTAATTAATCTTTAAGGTTGCTTTTAGGTAAGGTGACCGTAAACCTTGCTCCTCCCAGTACTGCTGAGTCACCGATATCAATACTGCCTTTATGCCAATCAACAACACGCTTTACAATGGCTAAACCAATACCGTGACCTTTTACTGGTTTTAAGTGATGTTTTCCTCGAACAAAAGGCTTAAATATATCCTTTATGATTTCCGAATTAACCCCTGCACCATCATCCTCAATAATCAGCTCTATCGAATCATTATGCTCTTTTAGCTGTATTTCAACTTGATTGTCACCATAATTAACGGCATTTGCCACTAAATTATTAACTAAAATATTAAGGTAAGCGCTATCGCCATAAACAGTATAATTATGATTCGACTTCATTAAGGTTACTTTCATACTGTCATTCGATTTTGTTTTAATACAGTTTTCAAC
>JAPYOP010000202.1 GCA_029938115.1 Colwellia sp.
CATTGGAATACATCTACCGTTAACATAGCGAAATTCAATATTAATCCCTTCCCTGCTACATATGCTCACCCTATCTCCATATAACCAATGGATTAATAACCCACAGGCTGATCAGACAGTCACACTTAAAAACCAATTATTTGCTGCTCCTGATATCTAGATTTTCCAGTAACACATTGCACTAAATACATTAGTCATAAGCTTTAAATAGAAAAATGGCTTTGCATATAAATACAAAGCCATTTTGAGTAAATCATCACTACTTCTTTCTAACTATAACTGCATTGATTATTCCTACTTACGTTTTTAAAAACCGCCACTATGATGGATGTCCTATTAGTTTTTCCGGTAGGACGGGTTAGAGCTGAGCTAAAGCGAAACACGTACCCCCCTGAATTACAGGGTAAAGTCTTTAAACACCACCCTATTTCGACCTTCTTTTTTTGCTTTATAAAGTAATTTATCCGCTTTATCAATAATGTCTTTCGGGGAATACTCGGCGTCGATTTTTAATGTAATTGCTCCTATGCTTACAGAAACATAAGGTCCTACTTCTGAAGAAGGGTGTGCTATTGCTAGTTTATAAACACCTTCACAGATATTATTTGCTATTTTTTCTGCACTCGTTCCATCTATATCAGGAAGAATGACAGAAAATTCTTCCCCACCATAACGGGCAGCTAAGTCTGGTGCTCGTCGTACGATGCTATCAAGAAACGAAGATATCTTCCGTAGGCAATCATCTCCCGGTACGTGCCCTAATGTATCGTTATAGTTTTTAAAGTAATCAATATCAATAATAAAAAAACTTAAGCATCCAGAAGAACGACGTAAGCGGTGCAACTCATCAGGTAGTGCTACATCAAATCGACGTCTGTTTGCCAGGCCTGTTAAACCATCATGAAAACTAAGGTGTTCTAACTTCTCATTGGCATTTCTCAATTCGGTGGTACGCTCGATTAATGCAATTTCAAAATCGTCGTTAGCTTTTTTCAGATCATTTTCACGCGACAGTATTTTATCTTGCATGTAATTTACGGCCTGAGAGATAAGCTTAAATTCCAATGGATTCTGAATATTAAGTACGCTCCTAGAACCATTAGCCAGTGCATTCAAATGATTTACAATATTATTTATGTGAACGAAAATATTACGATCAATATAAAAAGAAACAACTAAAAAGCTAGAAATAGTAATAATAATTACGATTATAAATAATATAAAACTACTCTTAACTAAAACGTCATGATGGTATTGAGTATCATATTCTATGTGGGTTATAAAATAAGGTGACTGGCCAACACCTGTATTTATCCGGTTAAATTTTTTGTAGATATTAATCTTTTCATCCGATTCAACTCTCACCTCGCTTTCTGTGAACTCTGATAAAATACCAACAACCTCCATAGATATTTTCTTGTTACGTTTCAAAAGAGACCAGACACCAATATCATGGGGAATTAATATATCAACGCTAGTAATTTCAGTATTGGATGCCGAGTCAAATAAAAACAACTCCCCAAATAAGAAATCGACATAGTGTTTAGATCTGACTTTAGCTAGATGAGGTTTTAAATGGTGTGCTATTTCAAAAATGTAATTTGACTCTGGCGGGCTATAATAGCTATATTTTTTGATTACGCCTGTTGCCACAGAGATATTAAACCGATCTGATACGACAATACCTTTCCCGTACAAACTATCGAGTAATTCGGCCATTGCCTCACTCACACCTTTAAGGTTTAAGTTCATATCAGGAGAAAAATTCGTATTAATGACGATGCCTTCTCGATTGATCACATAAATTTCATCAACCTCATATTGAACGCACAGCCTGTTTATGAACTCGACGGAAACCTCATCAAGTTTATTATGCTGGGATAATAATTGACCGGCTATTTTAGGCAGACTCATTTTAATGCGCTTTTCGAGAACACCCTCATCCTCTGCGATCATCAGGTCGAACAAGCGCAATTTTTTCCGTAAGTGCTCCTGAGCCACACTAATAGCACGTTCAGATTCAGCTACTTGGTTATCTCGAACCACAAACAATACGCTACCGCCTATCAGTATAATAGACAGAAAGGTCGCGGATAAAATGATGGATATTATCTGTTTCTGCAATATGCCTCCAAAAACTGTATAAGCTTAACGAGTCTTTATTGATTAAAGCAGGTTATCTGGGTACTTCACAGCTAGAGAAAACAGTACTGCATCAAGGGGCCACTCTGATACTCCCCCAGTTTATTGCCCCCTTGAATTAAAGGGTTTAATTTTCAAAAAAGCGTAAACCCTATTCATTTTT
>JAPYOP010000029.1:0-1578 GCA_029938115.1 Colwellia sp.
ATTCATTATTCATTATTCATTATTCATTATTCATTATTCATTATTCAAGGATGCTAGTGCAGAAGAGAGAAGTTAACTTAGCCACCCCATTGCGTAACTATATTTTATTAACATCCCCATACTCATCACAACAACTATTATGCGTAAATATGAAGGGTTAATTTTGAAGAGAAAATGAGCGCCGAAATATGCGCCTATTGACTGTCCAAGCATCATAGTTAGTCCAATAACCCAAACAACTTGACCTGCCGCTAAAAATATAATTAATGAAGCGATATTAGTAGCAAAGTTCAATGACTTAGCGATGGCTGTTGACTTGATCAGATCATGGCCCCGACAAGATACACCCGCTAGGGCGAAAAATGAACCTGTGCCAGGACCAAACATACCATCGTAAAAGCCAATAGGAGGAACAACAAAATTTTTGTAATTGTTACTCGATACATGACTTTTATTTTTCTGCTTTTTCATAAATGGTGATGCAACAAAGTAAACGACAATAAGTAACAGTACTAAAGGAATGACGAAAGAGAGTATATCGGTATTGATAAACTGAACGGCAATAGCACCAATCGCAGCACCAATAAAAGCTGATTGCATTAACGGCCTACTTTCACGCCAGCTAATTCGCCTATTTTTAAACATCAAATAAGTGGCTGTAGCGGTGCCCATACTACTTTGCAATTTATTAGTGCCTAATGCAGCTAAGGGAGGAATGCCTGATAAAATTAATGCCGGCAATGAAATCAAACCGCCACCTCCGGCTAAGGTATCAATTAACCCTGCAATGGTGGCAATAAAAAAGAGAAATAATAGCAGCTCAACCGAAAAGTTTGCAATATCCAATGACGAAGTCCTCTTGTCTATAATGTAGAGCGCGTTTAAACTCTATAAAATTGGTATAATGACTAAAGTTGATATGATACTTGTTTGCCTCTTCGCATAGCAACAACTCGTTCAACCATAAACAGGATTAATTATGTCCTTAGAAAAAATATCTGCACAAATTAAAGCACAGGGCAATAAAATACCTCCCGTAGAATTATGGGATCCTGAGTATTGTGGTGAAATGGATCTACAAATAAAAACCAATGGTGACTGGCTTTATGCCGGCACAATTTTTAAACGCCCTACCCTCGTTAAGTTACTTGCTTCTGTATTGAAAAAAGAAGGTGATGATTATTTTCTAGTTACACCGGTTGAGAAAATAAAAATTACCGTTGATGATGCCCCTTTTGTATTAACTCAATGGCATTGGCAAGATAAAACAGAAGAAGTAATAATAGTAAGCACCAACTTAGACAATGAGTTTATACTTGATAATGAACACCCTTTATTGGTTACTAAAGAGGGAGACCTTTATGTGACGGTACGCCGTAATTTAATCGCAAAAGTACACCGAAATGTTTATTACCAATGGGTCGATTTTGCTAAAGAAGAAGTGACTGAGAAAGGTATTGAATTGGTTTTTTACAGTGCTGGAAGTCGATTTTGTTTGGGCGTTATTGATTAATTAGTTCAACTGGCATAAATTTGTTGTGCCTCGCTTTGTTGTGCCTCGCTTTGTTGTGCCTCGCT
>JAPYOP010000029.1:1678-6341 GCA_029938115.1 Colwellia sp.
TTTGTTGTGCCTCGCTTTGTTGTGCCTCGCTTTGTTGTGCCTCGCTACGTTGGGGGCAACCTACAATAGATTATCGTTTGAACGTAGCGAAGTACCATAACTAAATGACCCGTGAAAAACGTTGTTGGTTAATATGCTTCTTCATATAGGCATCAAAACTCATGCAAATAATACGAATTAATAAACGGGCTTTTTGAGCAACTTGAATATTGTCGCTATTATTTTCCACTAAACCATCTTCAATAAAAGTATCAAGTAATGGTAAATCTTCACTAAAGTATTCATCAAAATCAATATTATACTTTTTGCTAATATGCTTTTTATCTAAGTATAAATTACACATTAATTCACGAATAACTTCACCGCGAATAATATCATCTTGCGACAAACTAACACCTTTGACTTGCGCATGCTGCTGTGTTTCTATCGCTTGGTAATATGCCTTTAATTCTTTGATGTTTTGACTAAAACTGTTGCCAATAGCGCTGATAGATGAAACGCCTAGGCCTAATAAATCGCAACCACCTTTTGTGGTATAACCTTGGAAATTACGGTGCAAAGTGCCGTCACTTTGGGCGATAGAAAGCTCATCCTTAGGTTTAGCAAAATGATCCATACCGATAAAGTCGTAACCATAGTTGCATAAGGTTTCAATGGCTAGCTTCATTAAAGCAAATTTTTCTTGGGTATTAGGTAACCATTCATCACGTAATTTACGTTGTGCAGCAAAGCGACTCGGTAAATGGGCGTAGCTGAATAATGAAATTCTGTCGACATCCCACTCATGCGCTTTGTCTAAGGTTTTAGCAAAATTTTCTAGAGTTTGATGCGGTAAACCATAAATCAAATCGATATTAATAGACTTAAAACCTACGTCTTTAGCATGACCAATAAAATCACCGATAAACTGTGTAGATTGCACGCGGTTTATCGCCTCTTGTACTTTGCGATCTAAATCTTGCACACCAAGACTTAAGCGATTAAAACCTAAGGAAAATAGATGTTCGGCTAAATCCATTTCAATTTCACGCGGGTCAATTTCAATACTCATTTCTAAATCATCAGAAAATTCAAACTTCTCTTTTAATAAAGTAACTAAGGTAGTGATCTGTTTATGCGTTAAAAAGCTGGGCGTACCGCCACCCCAATGTAATTGCTTCACTTTATAATCAGTGAACAATGGTGCTTGTAAGGCAATCTCTTGTGCTAAGTACTCAAGGTAAGTGTCGGCCTTATCACGGTGACGAGTGATAACCTTGTTACAACCACAGTAATAACAAAGGGTATGACAAAAAGGAATGTGTACATACAAAGACAATTCACGATTTTGTGAATCTTTTATTGCTTGCACAAAATCGTCATGCTTAAAGTCATCATGAAATTCTAGTGCAGTTGGGTACGAGGTGTACCTTGGGCCACTGGTATTATATTTATTGAGTAACTGGGAATCGAAAAATTGACTAACTTGCATCTTGTCCATACCTTGAATTATACCAAATGGTATTAATAACTGTAGGTATTATACCTATCTAGCATTTGTCGATATTGATTAAGCGCAAGTCTTCCAATTTTTAATATTAATGTGGACAGTTATTTTGCACACACTATGCAGTGTTCTGCTACCGGCTGTACTTGCAAACGCTGTGGGCTAATGTCTTCGCCACAAGTTTGACAAACACCATAACTGCCATTTTCCATGCGGGTAATTGCATTTGATAGGTGTTGTATTTCTACTTTTGCTTCTGATTCAAGCGCATTAAGCACTTCTTCATTTTCACGTTCACCGGCTTGCTCAGACCAGTCTGAATCTCGACCATCGGCAAAGTCACGGTGAATTGCGCCAATGCGCTTTTGTAATTCAACAATACGCTCAGTAAATTTCAATTTTAATTGTTCTGTCATAATACATACCTCAAATAAAGTACTACTGAATGTAGCTTCAACTTATGTATTAAGTATAGTCATTCTTTCAGTAGTGTATTGTTGAAGTAGATCAAGGTCTGACACTATTTCGCTATGTAATTGTGCTTCTACCGTCATACGTTGATAATCTTGCTTCATACGTTGTTTTTTATCTAACTGCTTTCGGTCATCAAGAATTGAGAGGTGCTTAATCTCGTCATATAATTTAAATACTGCAGGAAACTGTTGTGCTAGTTCACTACTTAGCTTTAATGAATCAAGTAATACCGATAAACGCCAACAACCTTCACTAAAGTCACACTGTTCTTCTTGCATAGCTCGCACAATAATTTTTACACTGGCAAGCACGTTTTGATCATGTTTTGCCAAAGCTTGCTGATGAGCTAATTCTGCTTGTTGCTGAGCCTGATTTTGCGCACTCAGTTGCTTTAATAGTTTACCTGCATAATATGCTAGGCCAGCAATAATTATTACCGCTAAAATAAGCGCAACAAGCCAATATTCGTTCATATCACTTGCCTTATAAAGAATCAGGCAAAGGTGAATTATCTAATTTGTCCCACAAATCATCTTCAGACGTTGTGCTAGCTTCGTTTACTGGCTCTTCTTCGTCTTCATCTAATTGTGCACTTATTTGCTGATGGCGTTCCATCATTTCATTAAAGTAATCAACTTCTTGTTCAGTTAAGGCAAGTTCATCTTCTTGTTTCGCAAGAATAGTTTGTAAGCGCTCATCCGCTTCAATGCCAGCTAATTCTTGAGCTAAATTAGGCTCAACCTTAACGTCGTCATTGCTCACAGTACGAATTGCGGCAATAGGATCGGGCTTGGTTTTAGGTGCTTTGCTTAATTTAGCTTTAATTGGCTTAGCGCCACCACCAAGATCAATAGGTTTTTTACTGCCAATGCGAGGATCTTTATTTTGATTAGCATTTTGATCTAAAATTTTAATTGGCTGAGCTTCTTGCTGACGATTACCCGGCTTTTTACCTGTTTTTTTGCGCACTCTTTTTTCAACAGCCGCTAACTCAACTTTACTGAGCTTAGGTTTAGCGATGGGAGCACCGCCTGGTTTTCTAGATTTTTTTGAACGAGACATGAACTTGATACTTATTTAACGGTTAATAACGCTATTTTACGTCATTAACCGCTAAAAAGTAATGAAAGATTTAGTTACGAGTTATTAGTTGCAAGTAACGAAGATAAACCTTCTTTGGTAACTTAAGGTTAATCTTGCTCGTGTAACCAAGCAGCATGGCGCGGAGCACGTTTAGTTTTAGACCACTCTTCTACCATTGCGGGGCCAACTTCATTCAATTTTTTATATTGTTCCGGGGTTCCGGTATTAGCGGCTAACTCTAAACGATGTCCATTTGGATCAAAAAAGTAAATTGATTTAAATACGCCGTGATTAACCGGACCTAATACATCAACCCCTTTGCTTTCTAATGCTTCTTTTGCAGAAACGAGTGCTTCAAGGTTTGCAACACGTAATGCTAAATGTTGTACCCAAGCAGGGGTATTTTCGTCGCGCCCCATATCAGGGGAGTTAGGAATTTCGAAAAAAGCTAAAACATTTTCATTACCGGCATTTAAAAAAATATGCATGTATGGATCTGGTGCTTTCGTTGACGGAACTTCGTTTTCCGCAATGGCTAGAACCAAGTCCATGTTTAGTTTGTCTTTGTACCAATCAGTGGTTTGTTTGGCATCTTTGCATCGATAGGCAACGTGGTGAATTTTTTCAATATTTATCATCTTTAAAATATCTCATGCTTAACTCAAGTATGTGCTAATTTTAATCATATCTTGATATAGTTCACTAATTTTAGTCTTATTTAAGCACTTTACTAACATCTGATAACGTCAGCAATTCACTACGCCTGATTGTATAGATATTTTTACAGCCTTTTTGTATCCAAATCAGCTAACACTTTTAAGCCAAAATAACTGTTTTATCGCCATTTAAGCAGACACGCTGCTCCGCATGTACTCTTACTGCATGGCTCAAAGCCGTAGCTTCTAAGTCATGACCCATGTGCACCATTTGCTCAATAGTAAACGTATGGTTTATCGGTTTCACTTCTTGAGCAATAATGGGACCTTCATCTAAATTAGCGGTCACGTAATGGGCAGTAGCTCCAATAACTTTCACACCACGAGCATGCGCTTGATGATATGGACGAGCCCCTTTGAAACTTGGTAAGAAAGAATGATGAATATTAATCGCTCGGCCTGCTAATTGTTGACACAAGTTATCTGATAAAATTTGCATATAGCGGGCAAGCACTAATAAGTCTGCATCGGTTTGTTTCATCAAGGCAATAATTTGTGCTTCTTGTGCCGCTTTAGTCTCCGCAGTTACAGGTAAGTGATGAAAAGGTACACCGTGCCAGTCTGCTAGAGACTGACAAGCTTGGTGATTAGATATCACCGCAACAATATTTATTGGCAGCACACCTGATTTCCATTTTGTAAGTAATGAAACTAGGCAATGGTCGTCTTTTGATACGGCAATCACTACATTGGGAACGTCAGCTTTATTACGTAGTTTATATGCCATGTTTAATGGCTTAGCTAAGTTATCTAACGCTTCAATAAATTCATCTGCAGAAACGGTTAAGTTACGATCATCAAATGCAATACGGGAAAAAAATGTTTCCGTATAGGGGTCACTATATTGAGAAGTTTCGGTAATAAAAGCGCCATGTTCAAATAAGCTTTGAGAAACCTTTGCTAA
>JAPYOP010000029.1:6441-53940 GCA_029938115.1 Colwellia sp.
CATTACTTTTGTGCTTAGCCTTGTGACAAACGGTGCTTGTTTTTAATGTAAAGCTGTTCAACTTTTTCTCGCGCCCACGGCGTTTTACGCAAAAACTTTAAACTAGATTTAATACTAGGATCTTTGGTAAAGCAGTTAATCTTAATTTCTTTACCTAAAGCTTCAAAACCAAAGTACGCTTCAAGCTCAGTTACAACGTCTTTTAAGGTCACACTGTGTAATGGGTTATAGGGTTGGTTATCCATGGGATCAATGTAAGTGATAAAAATGGATGAACATTGTATCAAAAAAGGCACCAATCCTTCAAAACAAGTTTAAAAATAGGTGCCTTAGAAAAGTTGTAAGCTAGAATTATAACAATGACTAGTAGATGCTAAGCAAAATGTTTGGTTAAATCATCAGCACCGCCAATGTGTTTACCGTCAATAAAAACTTGTGGCACAGTATCAGCATTAGTAATAGCGCGCATAGCAGAAATACTGATTCCATCGCCTAGTGTTAATTCTTCATATTGCAGACCCTGCTGAGCAAGTACCGCTTTTGCTTTAGCACAATGTGGGCAACCCGGTTTAATAAACATACTTATTTGCGTTGTTTGAGCTGCTTCAGGGTTGATATAAGCCAACATTGTATCTGCATCAGATACTTCAAATGGGTCACCTGGTAAATCAGGTTCAATAAACATTTTTTGAATGACACCGTCTTTAACTAGCATTGAATAACGCCAGCTACGCTTGCCAAAGCCAATATCATTTTTATTAACTAACAAGCCCATACCATCGGTAAAATCGCCATTACCATCAGGAATAAAACTTACATTTTCAGCATTTTGATCTGCAGCCCAAGCATTCATAACAAAAGTATCATTAACAGAAACACATAGTATTTCATCAACACCATTTTCAGAAAATTTGTTAGCCAATTCATTATATCGAGGCAAATGAGTTGATGAGCACGTAGGTGTAAATGCTCCTGGTAAAGAAAAAACTACCACGGTTTTTCCAGCAAAAATATCTTCCGTATCGCGTTTACTCCAATCATCGTTAACACGAATAGGGAATGTTACTGACGGAATACGTTGGCCTTCTTTGTTATCGAATTTAGCTGCGGCATTTGAATTTTGAGTAGACATATTATTTCCTTAATTTATTTTCACTGGGGCAAGTTTAGCGGTTCAAACTGTAATGTCGTTATTATTAAATAAAACACAAAACAATTAAAATGATTTAAATCGATACTCTTAACCTAAAAAACAAATACAAGGTATGATGCCAATTTGATTAAATTTCTTCTTGAAATTATTTTTCAATTATCTGGTCTTTTCCTGAGTATCTATCAAACAAACCAAGTTAATTTCAAGGAATACATAGTGCGCATTACAAAAACTACTCTGCTAGCAAGTTTATTTATTTTATTTGCAAGTTCATCAACATTAGCAAATAACAACAAACAGCCAATAAAAACTGTAGCTGAAACTGCAGAGCAAGTTAGCCCCTTAATGAACGGACAACAAATTCCTGCAGCAGTTGAAGTAACAACAGTTACAGGTAAAAAACTTCCATTAGGGCAAGTTTTGAATAATAAAAAAACTATTTTATTTTTTTATCGTGGCGGTTGGTGTCCATTTTGTAATACGCAAATGGGTCAATTAAAACAAATTGAGGGTCAATTAAACAAATTAGGCTTTCAATTAATTGGCATTTCTACCGACAATAAACAAGATTTACAAAAAAGTATTGGTAAACATCAACTAGACTATCAGTTGCTGGCAGATTTTAATTCCGTCACTAGCCAGGCTTTTGGTTTAGCTTATTACTCAAGTCAAAAAGTAACGGATAGATATCTTGCTGCAATGAATTTAAAAAATCCATTACAGAAAAATGAGGCGGGTGACATGAGATTAGTGTTACCTGTGCCAGCCATTTACGTTATTGATAGCAAAGGGTTAATACAGTTTAATTATGTAAACCCTAATTATAAAGTACGTTTGCACGAAGAGTTATTACTTAAGGCAGCAGAGTTAGTGAAATAACTGAATAGCTAAAATATTTGCTTAACACTAGCTCAACATGATAAATTAACACAAAGGTTGTATATACAACCTTTGTGTAGACTAAGTATTTAATGCTTTGTTTATTAGTTTAACTAAAAAGAGCTAATGATGAATTCAACTTATTCCTTATCAACAGGTAATATAGGTATGCTTATCAGCATGCCTCATAATGGTCAGCAGATCCCTAAAAGTATTGCTGACACCATGACAGATAATGCCCAAAATATTGCCGATACAGATTGGTATATGGATAAGCTATATGACTTTGCTAGTGCCATGGGAATTTATACGCTTAATCCAACATACAGTCGTTATGTCATTGATTTAAACAGAAACCCGAGTGGTGAGGCATTGTATTCGGGTGCGGATAATACTGAATTATGCCCAACAACTGCATTTGATTCATCACCACTTTATCTTAAAAACCAGCAACCCTCATCAGCTGAAATAACCAATAGAGTTGAACATTATTGGCAGCCCTACCATCAAGCCCTAGCGGATATCCTAAAACAATTGAAACGGCAATATGGCAAAGTAGTTTTGCTTGATGCTCATTCAATTTTGTCACAAGTACCGCGCTTTTTTGAAGGTAAACTTCCTGACTTCAATTTTGGTACTGCCGATGGAGTAACTTGTGATAAACAGCTTCTAAAAAACATACAAAAACTTGAACTTTCTCCCTATACAAGTATATGTAATGGTCGCTTCAAAGGTGGATACATCACCCGTGCTTACGGTGATCCATTAAACAACATACATGCTATACAACTTGAGTTATCGCAGGCTACTTATATGGATGAACCAAGTAACAATTATAATGAAGAAAATGCTGAAAGCGTTAAGAAACAACTTAAAAACTTTGTGCAGTGTTTAGTTGATTTTGCCAAGCACTAAGTAATACCAATTTTATAAAAGCGTAAATGAGAGTTGAAATAATGAAGTATTATGCAGAAAACATTTTATTAAGCCACGGTTGGTCTACAGATAAAACACTTACAATTGAAAATGGCATTATTACAGCTATTACGTCAGGACAAGCAAGTGAGGCCACTTTACTTTTGGGTGCTGTAATCCCCGGTATGGTCAATTGCCATTCTCATGCTTTTCAACGAGCTTTTGCTGGTTTTAGTGAACAAGGTAGCGAAGGACAAGACAGCTTTTGGACTTGGCGCAAAGTAATGTATAAATTTTTAGCACAATTAAGTCAAGATGATGCACAAGTTATTGCGCAGCAACTTTATATTGAAATGCTGAAAATGGGCTATACCCGGGTAGCTGAATTTCACTATCTGCACCATGATATTAACGGCGATACATACTCAAGTAATGTTATTAATGGCGAGCTTGCGACAATGGCTCAGGCTATTTTTAAGGCGGCCCAAAACTCTGGTATAGGCTTAACCATGCTACCGGTATTATACCAATATGCTGGCTTTGGTAAACAAGCGCCAAACGAAGGGCAAAAACGCTTTATTAATACCACCAGTCAGTTTAATCAATTAGTCAGTGACTGTTTTGCTTTAACTAAGCAATATCCTAATACTAATATTGGTATCGCGCCGCATTCACTGCGCGCAGTTGATAAAGAAGCGATAAAAAAAGCTGTTGAGCATGTTCGCTCATTAGACGATAAAGCCCCTATTCATATACATATTGCAGAGCAGCAACAAGAAGTAAGCGATTGCCTACAACATTATTCAAAACGCCCTGTGCAATGGTTATTAGAAAATCTTGAATTAGATAAACACTGGTGTTTAATCCACGCCACGCATATTAATGAGCAAGAACAACAAGGCATAGTTACCAGTAAAGCAATTGCTGGCATTTGTCCGACGACAGAAGCTAATTTAGGTGATGGAATTTTTCCAACAACCGATTTTTTAGCATTAAAGGGGACTTTTGCTATTGGCTCTGACAGCCATATATCTGTCAACCCAATTGAAGAGTTGCGATTGCTTGAGTACGCACAACGATTAACTAAACAGCAAAGGGCAATACTTGCTTCGTCTGAAACCGCCTCTGTAGGTCAAAATTTATGGCAAAAAGCAGCCATGGGTGGTGCACAAAGTACTAGTTCAAACACAGGGACGTTAGCGATAGGAAAACAAGCTGACTTACTTGTGCTTGATGAAGAACAAACACGACTTTTTGCCCATAAAAATCAGTACTTACTAGACAGTGTGATTTTTGCCAGTCAAAAAAACATCATTAAAGATGTTATGGTCAATGGCAATTGGGTAGTGCAAAACGGTTCGCATGCACAAGAACAAAGTAGCGCTAATAATTTTGCACAATTATTGAAAAAATTATCAGCCTAATATTTAAAATACAGTGCTTTAAAGCATATTTACATATTGTTCAATAGTTGCACATATTTTGGTTTGATTATTAGGATGAAAAACAATACTACGTTTTTTATCTTTACAGTAATCCTGATAAAAGCTCTTTACATTACTTCTAGATGAAGTTATTTCTTTTAAAGCGTTCACTTCATCAGAAGAAAAATTATTTAGTTCTGATTTCAAATCGATAAATATTTTATCTGCTTTTAGGCGCACATTAGTATCACTAAATTCTGAAAATCCTTCTAATAAAGACGCCTTAGTCTCATTGTAGAGTTTAGTTACTTCTGGCTGAGGATAAAAGTGTAAAAAAACTGCTGCGGCCACGATTAAGATCAATAAATTTTTCATAATGTCTCGTATATTGGTTCTAGTATATTAGTATGCTCTAATCTATGCTATTCTCAATGGTGACAATAGCATAAACCACTTTTTTATACTAATAGACCTTCTAGCTTTAAGGATTTATCGTGAGCAACGACGAAAAGCCATTATCATCAAGCACAGCTAAAATTCCCGTAAAAACTGTAAAAATTCATCCGGCCAAAAATGGTAAAGAACGCTATAAGCCAGGTGACCAAATATATGTTCGTAAAAATTCTGGCTTTTTCCAAAGACTAAGACAGCGCATGAACTTAGTCTATTTTGCCTTTTTCGCACTTTTACCTTGGTTACAATATAACGGCCATCAAGCAATTTTATTTGATATCAGCGAGCAACGCTTCACCTTGTGGAGCCTCACTTTGTGGCCACAAGATTTAACCTTATTAGCTTGGTTCTTTATTTTTGGTGCTTTCCTACTGTTTTTTGTCACCACTTTTTTAGGTCGTGTTTGGTGTGGCTATATGTGCCCTCAAACAGTGTGGACATTTATTTTTATATGGTTTGAAGAAAAAATTGAAGGCACCGCGAACCAACGCCGAAAGCTTGATCAGCAAAAAATGAGCGGCAAGAAGTTGTGGAAAAAAATACTCAAACATGCCAGTTGGTTATTCTTTTCATTATTCACAGCCATGACTTTTTCCGGATATTTCTCACCTATGAGTGAGCTTTTCATAAATATTGTCACCCTAGATACCACAGTTACTATGGCGACAATTTTGGCCTTTTTCACTTTTGCCACTTATGGCAATGCAGGCTGGATGCGTGAAACAGTATGTTTGCATATGTGCCCTTACGCACGCTTTCAATCAGCCATGTTTGATAAAGATACCTTAACCGTTGCCTATGATAATAATAGAGGTGAAAACCGTGGCGCTCGCGCCAGAAAGCAAGCCCCTAAAGAATTAGGGCTAGGCGATTGTATTGATTGTAATTTATGCGTTGAAGTTTGCCCTACAGGCATTGATATTCGTAACGGTTTACAATATGAATGTATAAACTGTGGCTCTTGTGTCGATGCCTGCTCAACTGTAATGACCAAAATGAAGTACAATCAAGGTTTAATTCGTTATACCACCGAGCATGATCTAGAAGGTAAAAAAGTTCACTTTGTTCGCTCTAAACTTATTGGTTATGCTGTGGTGTTAGTGATTATGAGTACTTTGTTAATATTAGAAATTGTAAATCGAATACCATTATCACTTGATATTATTCGTGACAGAACAGAGTTAGCTAAAGAAAACTTCAATGGCGAAATAGAAAATGTATTTACCTTGAAAATTTTAAATATGTCGCAAACAGACAATGTGTATAAGCTTTCTGTAAAGGGTATTGAAAATACTAAATGGCATGGTAAACAAAAAATATTTGTTAAGGCGGCTACGGTACACACTTTACCAATCAGTATTTCTGTCGATCCTTATGAATTAAAGAGTTACATGACTAATATCACTTTTGCTGTTGAGCAAGTTTCACCACAGGACGATGTTATCATTGAACATGAAAGCCGTTTTTTCAATAAACGATAATGTTATAACAAGTAAAATAAATGAGCACCAATGGCACAATTTGACTTCAAATCACTTTCTCCTGATACCATCATTGATGGTTTAGAAAGTGCAGGGTTTAACGTAGATAGCGGTTTACTGGCACTTAATAGCTATGAAAATCGCGTTTATCAATTTCATGATGAAAATTTAACTAAATACGTCACTAAATTTTATCGACCGCAGCGATGGAAATTGGCTCAAATTCAAGAGGAGCATGATTTTTCTTTTGAACTTGATGAGCATGAATTGCCCATAGTGGCGCCATTAAAAATAAATGGTACAAGCTTATTTGAGCATCAAGGCTACCACTTTGCTGTATTTCCTTGTCGAGGAGGACGTATATTTGAAGTAGATAACTTAAATCAACTTGAATGGATGGGTCGCTTTGTCGGTCGCATTCATGCAGTTGCAGCACAAGAGCCTTTTGTACACAGACCAAGCTTTAATGTTGACGAAATGCTCTATCAAACAAGTGAAACTATTGAACAAAGCAACTTTGTGCCAAATGTTTTGCATAAGCCTTTTTTTACTATTTTAGAACAAGTAGTAGAGGTTGCTGCCAAGCAATATCAAGCCAGCGATAAAATTGAGCAAATACGCTTACATGGCGATTGTCATGCCGGTAATATATTATGGCGTGATGAAGGACCACACTTTGTTGATTTAGATGATTGTCGTACCGGCCCTGCCATTCAAGACTTATGGATGATGCTTTCAGGTGACCGACAACAACAATTGTTACAAATTGACACGCTATTAACTGGCTATGAAGAGTTCTTTTCATTTGAATCTTCACAGCTTGTTTTGATAGAATCATTACGAACTATGCGTGTAGTGAATTATATGGCATGGTTGTGTATGCGCTGGCAAGATCCTGCATTTCCGCGAAACTTTCCTTGGTTTAATACCGAAAAGTACTGGGAGCAGCAAATACTCATGCTTAAAGAGCAAATGTCAGCTCTGCAACAACCACCGTTAAGTTTATTGCCTATGTGATACCTTATCGTAATGAACGCCAACCTACAGATTGTTTTGTAGGTAACACATTGAAACTAAATTTAATAAATTAGGAAATAAGAATGAAAAAAATCCAGCAGTTATTTATGGTGTTATTAATGCCCCTTTTAGCTTTTTCAATATCCGCTTGTGCTGAAAAGTACACTGAGGGTAAGCAATACACCAAAGTAAGTGAAACAACATCAAGAAATGCTGAAGTTCGTGAATATTTTTCTTTTTATTGCCCTCATTGTTTTCGCTTTGAACCTTTTATGGAAACGGTTAAAAAGAATTTACCTAATGACGTAAAATTCGAACGCAACCATGTTGATTTTCTACGTGCCGCCTCACCAAAAATTCAAGCTATGCTAAGTAAATCGGTTGTTGTCGCAGAGCAACTTGGTATGGATAAAAAATTGATCAACTCAGTTTTTAAGTATATACACGTACAGCGTGCTGTTATTACTTCTGAAAGAGATATTCGAAATATCTTTGTTTTAAACGGCGCTGACGGCGATAAGTTTGATAAATTAATGAAAAGTTTCAGTGTTAATTCTCAAGCGAAATCAATGAAAAAACATCAAGATACTATGTCTAAAAGTGGCGCTTTAAAAAGTGTTCCTACGCTAATTATCAATGGTAAATATCGCATTAACGTAAAAGAGTTAGATAAAGATAACTTTGAGCAAGATTACCAAAACTTAATTAATTACTTGCTAGCCCTTAAATAATTAAATGTATTTAAGGCATATACTCATGAATTACTCAGTAGTCCTGAAATAGACATTTTGAAGTATCATGAGTATATATTTTAGTCACGGGCAGAAAGAGACAAATTGCGAAACAGTATACTTTTAGCTATTTGTATTCAAGCGCGTGACTAATAACGATTCCTTTTCAAAAATGGTTATACCAAGTTGATTAAGTTGGTATTAATCATCAAACAAACTCTGCATTAAATTTTCTTTTGCCTTGATAAATTCTTCTTGTGTTAAAAACCCTTGCTGCTTTAAGTTCACTAATTTTTCTAGTGCATTTACCAAGTCAGTATCTATGGTTTTACTTTGAGCAATCACTTCGTTATCTTCTGTATTTTCTGTATTTCCATCTACTTCTACCACTTTAAGTTGCTCTTTGGGTAAACCGCTTTCAGAACTTTGAGAGTCATTCATCACTTCATGAGTAGCAGGGCGAATTACTGCGGCTTGTTCATGTAGGGGGACTTTTTTTTCATTTTTCTCATCACTATCAACTACTGATACCGGTGGAGTTATAGGTTTTTTCTTTCTTTTCTCAGTATCATCTAAATTTATTATTTCAGCTATCAACCAGCACCAGTCAATTAAATCGTTAATAACGATAGAGTAAGTTTTTTTAGTTATACGATCACTTCCTTTGCGCATGTACAAACAGACGGTATAGCTTTTCTCATTGGTATCAATAAAACACAGACTTACTTGCCTAATTTTGCCGTCAACCATTTTATCTACTTTTTCAGTGGCAAATATATTTCGTAAATCTTGCTCTTTAGCATGATTAAAACCATGCCCCGGTTGCTGACTAATAGTATTAACCGCGTGCTCATTCAGTTTTACTTCACAGCTTTTTATGTCAGTTAAATCTATAATGGTGTCTGTTGTTCTTTGATGACGATGATAAAGGCCTATTTGTAATTGAGATTCACTCAGCTCTATATGTGCAAATTGCTTGCGCACAATAGACTTTGCTGAAAAGCCATTACGCTTAAGCCAATAAAAAACGATGCCAATAGCAATCAATATGATATAAAAAACATAACTATTATTAGTTGATTCCGATTGGATATTATCAGAGGCGATTGTTTCTGCCTCTAATGCCTCCGTACTTAAGCCCTCTTGAAACAGATGAGAAACTACACCCTCTATTTTGTCTAAAACCAGTATTTCACCATCGCGATTAAGGCTAAGCTTAAGTTCACTTTCACTCGTTAATTGCTGATCAGTAAACTGCCACTCTTGTTGTACTTTATTATCTAAATGCATGCTTTTATTAAAGGGCAGTTTGATAGTCAAAGAATTAATAAGCCAGCTATGGCTCTCTGTTGTCAGTAAGAGTAATTTATTCCTTAGAAATGGCAGACTACGGCCTCGATACATTAAAATATCTGCGATGATGCTATCGTTTTGATAAATTATCTTTTTAGGTGCCCCTTCACGCCAATCATTTAAGATGCTAGTTAAAGAAAGTAAAGATTGATTTTTATAGCGATGCGAGAGTAAAAGAGCGTTACTGTTTTTATCTGGCCAGATAAACTGTTTTATGTCCTGCCCCCCTAAAAGATAAATTTCATCTTTAATTTCAGTCGTTTTTAAATAAGGGTTGTCATTGGGCACAGTGAAACTTCGTAAGCCAAATTTAGCTGGGTTTATGCGTAAAATAACACCAGAATAAAGTGGCTCTTGCCATTTACCCTGTCCATTTAAAGCAATATAAAGCAAACCAAACCCTTCATTCCACGACTTAGTATAAGGATTAAATGACATTTGCTTTATGCTCATATCACTATCTGGAACAGCTATACGCATTACTTCACGATTAGTTTTCAGATCAACTTTTTTATAAGTACTTGAACTAAATTGCCACTGGGTTAACACGGCATCAAACTTAAGCTCTATTTCATTACTTTGCTCTTGTATGCGCTTTGTTTTACTGCTTTTATTTAGCGTTTCAATATGGGCAGTATAAAAAGTGCCATAACCGTCCTGATCTCGCAAAGAAAAATTAGGGTGCAATTCAATAGCGGTCAATTTGACAAAGGATGACGCTTTAGGATGGTGAACACTAAGATCTAAAAGAAGGTAAGGCGGATTCATATCACTATCAGCAAGGAGCATCTGACCATTTCTTTTAATGATGAAATATTGCTGAGTATTAGCCGGATTGACAATTAACTGTTGCCAGTCAGAAGATGTATTCTGACCATGGTTTAATTGTGCTACTTTATTAAGTTGGTAATTATTACCTTTGGCAAAAGCCACAGCAGATAGCCCGCTAACAATAGCTATAAGTATTGTCGTCTGTGCTAAAAACTGAGTTAATTTGAAAAAATATTGCTTACTATTCATAATTTTTAACTTTGTATTAAATCCATTAACGCTTCTTCAAATAATACTTGAAATTTTAGTAACCTCAAGAAAATAAAGACTAATCCCACCTAAATCAAGAAAATAAATGCACAGTCTTGCCTTCAATAAACTGTGTTTTGTCTGCCGTGGCTAAATAACTCAATTTTCCCTCAACCATAATATTATCGCTTAGTTGAGCATTTTCAACTAAATACTGAGCCTGTTTACCCCAAACATGTAACTCTCGCTCCACCTTATGATTTTGCCAACATTGCTTATCTACAGAATAAACCGATTGATTTATAGTTATACTCATTTGAGCCAAGGTTTTATTGTTTGGCGTGGTAACCAGAAGTGGTGTAGAAGTAAGTAGACCACTACAAAAAATTTGATTTACTGTTTGAGTATAGCCTTTATTAAACTTTTGGATAAAACTAGCGTGGACGACTGAAGAGTGATTATTTTTTATGTTACTTAAGTAACCTTGCACTAAAATAATATCGCCTTTATTCGCAGTTAAAAGTGTCTTTTCAACTAAATCACCTTCTACTTTGACATGATGATAACTCGTCCACTCTTTGTATTTGTTGGTCTTTTTATCTAACCATTTAGAGCTAGTAGCAATAGTAATTTCAGTTACAGCAGAGACAGGGTTTGCCCGATAACGAATATCAGGCTTAGCAACTAAATTTCCCAATAGTGTAACTGCGCATAATTGTTGACTTTGAAGTGACATATCTGCCTCATGCATAATAAAAATAGCTCTTCTGTTATTTTTCGGGTAAGTTTATCTTATAGCAAGATTTTATTTCTTTTTCGACATATACTCAAGCTTGTCAAATTATGTTTTTATTTTATGATCCCCACGGGTTAACAAGGCAATGAAAATAATTATAAATAAGTTTCTCACAATTTTAATTTTCAGTTCTTTTTTATTTCTTGTTGACTCATCAAGTGCTCAGCAATTAAGTAAAGAACAAATTAAAGTGGCTTATCTTTATAATTTTTTAAAGCATATCAACTGGCCTAAAGAAGAGAGTAAAACTCAATTTGTCATTGGTGTTTACCAAGACAAAAAATTTCATAACTTACTTAAAAAATCATTTAAGAATAAAAAAGTTAAAAATAAAGATATTTCCATTTTATTAATAGCAAATATATCTCAAGCGGCTGCTAGCGATCTTTTTTATCTTCCCAATCAATTTAATAAACAACTAACTCAAATCGCTAATCAAATACGAAACACCCACACCTTACTTGTTACAGATAACAGCACAGATAAGCACAATGTAATGCTGAATTTAATTAATAACGGCGGTACAAATGCCGTTTCTTTTGAAGTCAATAAATCCAACATAGTCTTTGAAAAATTAACAACATCTGCACAACTCCTGTTACTTGGCGGTACAGAATTAGATGTTGCTTATTTATATCGTGAAATCGAGCAAGCAATGCAGGTAACAAGAGATAGAGAATCGGCATTGAACGCTAAATTAGCAATTCAACAAGGCAAACTTAACCAAACTAGTATTAAATTAGATAACCTTAATCTAGACCTGCAACGTAGTGCTAAAGAAGTAAAACAACAACAATTAGCAATGAAAGAACTCGTTAAAAGTGAACAAAGAAAAGGTCAAGAACTCGCCCTGATATTAAATCAACTTAGTGATGCAAATAAAAATTACTCTATTCAAACAAAAGCCGTCAGTGATAAAAAACAAGAAGTAGCCGTTAAAGAAAAAGAAAACTTACAAATGGCGAGTTTAATTGATCAAAATAGGCTAATACTAGAACAACAACAACAAAACATTAGTTCACAACAGCAAAGTCTTATCACTCAAAAAGAAGAGTTAGAGAAGCAACATGATGAACTTGCCACCCAACAGAAAACAATAGTTAGCCAAAAAGAAACCATCACTATAACAATTATTTTAGTACTTGTTGTCGCACTTGTTTTAATTTTGGTTGTTGGTTTATTTTTAAAAAATAAAAAAACCACTCAAAAACTTGCCGAAACATTAAGTCATTTAGAAGAAGCACAAACTCAGTTAATTCAATCTGAAAAAATGGCCTCATTAGGTAAGTTAATCGCAGGTGTTGCCCATGAAGTAAATACACCTTTAGGCATTGCGGTTACTTCAACAAGTTTAATTCAGGAAAACACAGAAATTATAGCGAAAAAATTAAATGAAAAATCGTTGAGCCAAAAGCAATTACAGTCATATATAAATATAGTAACTGAGTCTTCAGCCATATCGAATAAAGGTTTAGAACGAGTTATAGAATTAATGCATAACTTTAAGGAAGTTGCCGCAGACCAGATTGTTGAAAAAATAAGAGAGATTAATATTGCTGACTATATTAATGAAGTAATGACGACGTTAGCCAATGAAATGAAAAGAAATCAAGTGAACTATTCTTTTAGTGGTGACCAAACAATAAAAATCAACACTATTCCTGGCGCTCTAGCACAAGTAATTACTAACTTAGTTAATAACTCCATTCGTCATGGTTTTCAATCAAATGATGATAATAAAGCAAAGGATAAGGACATTAGCATTAACCTTAAACAAACCAGTATTGATGAAATTTGTCTAACTTATCAGGATAATGGTCTTGGTATGAGCGAAGATGTTTTGGCGCAGGTATTTGAACCATTTTTTACCACTAAGCGAAATCAAGGAGGCACAGGGTTAGGCATGAATATTGTTTTTAATATCATTGAACAAAAACTATCTGGGCACATTCATATAAGCAGTAAACTAGATGAAGGAGTCATTTGTAAAATTACTCTCCCGCTATTAATTACGGCTGGTTAACTCTACTTCTTTTCATATTCTTATACGCATCAAAACTATATAACGCCAACGCTGACCAAATAAAAACAAAAGTTAAAAACTCAGCTGGCTGCATCGATTCCTTATAATAAAAAGCCGCTAGTATAAACATAATACTTGGACCTATATATTGGAAAAATCCTAACGTTGATAATGTTAACCGTTTAGCTGCAGCTGTAAAACATAATAAAGGCGCCGTAGTTACAATACCGGCCATTACTAAGGTAATATTAAGCGTATTACTATTTAAACTTAAATTAGCTGTCGGGCTTTCAACGAAATAAAGCCAATAAATAATAGCAACAGGCAGCATGATTAAGGATTCGATAAGTAACCCCGCAAAAGAGTCAACATGCATTTTCTTTCTTAACACACCATAAATAGCAAAGGAACTGGCCAGCGCTAGCGATACAATAGGCAAAGAACCGACAGTAAACAACTGCACCATGACACCAAAAACAGCCAAAGCAACAGCAATTTTTTGATTTCGACGTAAACGCTCACTAAAAAA
The DNA here is from genome assembly GCA_029938115.1 of Colwellia sp. Lineage (GTDB taxonomy): Bacteria > Pseudomonadota > Gammaproteobacteria > Enterobacterales > Alteromonadaceae > Colwellia. The sequence continues at coordinate 20,216 of JAPYOP010000029.1, forward strand.
TGCCATTCCTAATGCCACATTAAACAGTGGATTAATAAAGTAACCTAAACTGGCATCAAGTAAATGACCATTATTTACCGCCCAAATAAACAATAACCAGTTCAGAGCCAACACGGCAGCTGACAAGGTAAGTTTGGCGATGACTTTAGGTTGGCTACATAACTGAACTAACACTAACCATTTTTTACTAACTAGCACTAATATAAATAGAAAGGCACTAGACCAAAGAATGCGATGCATTAAAATTTCACCTGCTCCAATATCAACGAGCAATTTAAAATATATTGGCGCAAGGCCCCATATAAAATAAGCAGCAACAGCGTTTAATACGCCACTGCGCGTCGAGGTTTCTTGTTGTGAAGGAGAGATATGTTTCATTTTTTCATGGTGGTAACTAGTTAAGGTGCGCATAGTAACATAGCTAAATTTTAAGTAGCCTATTTATAGGCTTCAAATTTCAAACGAACTATAGAGCTAACCAATCATATAAGTCCCCGTGCCAAAAGCAATATGTTCACCCAATTCATTATGCATTTCCATTCTAGCAACTGCCACTTTACTGCCACTACGGATAATATGTGCAGTGACAATAAATTCCTCACCTCGACCTGGACGTAGAAAATCGGTTCGTAAATCTATGGTGCCAATTTTACTTAAACTCTGCTGAATTGTTGCAGGAGTAACATCGACAAGCTGCTCAATAATGTTAGCTGCTGCTACTGTTCCACCGGCTAGATCTAATGCTGAGGCAGTAACACCGCCATGAAGAATTTTTTGCATAGGATTACCAATAAGCTTATCTTGCCATGCAAAACGCACTTCAGAAGTCTGAGCATTAAAGCGTGTAATTTCCAAACCGAGCAATTGATTAAACGGCATATTTTTATTCCAAAAATCGGTCAGGTGTTGATACATTGCTTCGTTATTCATTTGAAAGACTCTCTGGTCGGATGTGATAATAAATTAGATTAACATTATTATGTCAAATAAGGAAAATAGTGATGATCCTATAACTGCTCTCAGGTAAAATAAGTCCATTAAATATTATTGAAGAATAACTGTTGAATACTGACACACCACACCTTCCCAAAACATTTGATAGCAAAAATGTATTACTTGATACTTTAAAACACTACTTTGGCTACGATAGTTTTCGCTCAGGGCAAGCTGAGATCATCACAAACTTAATGCAAGGTAACGATTCTTTAGTCTTAATGCCAACGGGTGGTGGTAAGTCTTTATGCTACCAATTGCCCGCAATTATTTTACCTGGCGTTACTATTGTTGTATCACCATTAATCGCTTTAATGAAAGACCAAGTTGATAATCTAACTCATCAAGGTATTTCTGCCGCATTTATTAACTCTTCATTAGATCAACAAACAATCAATGATATCTTTGCCAAGCTATCTCGCGGTGAAATCAAACTACTTTATGTTGCTCCTGAACGATTAACCAACCGTTATTTTTTGCAGGGTTTAAACGAACTTCCTTTAAGTATGTTTGCCATAGACGAAGCTCATTGTATTTCTCAGTGGGGACATGATTTTCGTCCGGCCTACACGCAACTGCACCAGCTAAAGCAATACTTTCCTCATGTGCCTGTGATGGCATTAACAGCGACAGCAGATGTCACGACACGCAAAGACATCCTTACGCAATTATCATTGAATAACCCTTATATTCATTTAGATAGTTTTGATAGAGCGAATATACGTTTTACCTTGGCACAAAAGTATGACGGTGAAAAGCAAGTTTTAGGTTATGTAAGAAAGCAAGGCGATGACTCTGGCATTATCTATTGTAATAGTCGCTGGCAAGTAGAGAAGCTAACTAAATATCTAGCCACTTGTGGCGTTAACTGTGCGGCCTATCACGCAGGTTTAGAGACGGATATTAGAGCTTTAGTTCAGGAAGGATTTACCAAAGATAACATTCAAATAGTGATTGCCACTGTCGCTTTTGGCTTAGGCATTAACAAACCTAATGTTCGTTATGTTATCCACTTTGAACCACCTCGTACGTTAGAGTCATACTACCAAGAAATTGGACGAGCAGGTCGTGATGGCTTACCCGCTGAAGCTTTATTTTTGGTCGCAGACAAAGATGTCAGCCGTATTAAAAAACGTATTAGTGAGGGCGATAACCCACAGCGCGTTAATGTAGAAATGCAACGTTTTGCAGCCATGAGCGCTTTTATTGATGCACAAACGTGTCGCAGACAAGTCGTCTTAAATTATTTTGCCGAATACACTCAACAGGGCTGTGGCAACTGCGATATTTGTTTAGATCCGCCTAGCCAATTCGATGCAACAGAAGCCGCTCAAAAGGTTTTATCTTGTGTGTTTCGTATCAAACAACAAGGTGATATTAACCATGTTATTGATGTACTGCGTGGTGAACATAACAGTAAAGTAATAAGCCAAGCGCATGACAAAGTATCTACCTTTGGTATTGGTAGCACTAAAACACCCGGTTATTGGCATGCCATTATTGGACAACTCATTCACTTAGGTTACTTACAACAAGATATTGAACAGCAATCAACGCTTTGTTTAACTGAAGCATCAAGAAGCGTCCTAAAAGCAACAGAGCCCTTAATGTTAGCTAGTCCACGCTTACAAAAAGCCAGTTATTGGCAAAGTAAAAACCAGCAAAAGCCATATGATAGGGCTTTGTTTTCCAAATTACGCGAACTAAGGAAAGGCATTGCTGATGGCGAGGATATTGCTCCATTTATTGTTTTTAATGATGCAACGTTATCTGAATTAGCTAGAGTGCAACCAACAACATCTTCACAAATGTTAGCCATTAGCGGTATTGGTGATGTAAAACTGTCTCGCTACGGACAAGCGTTTATGCAAGTCATTAAAGAGCATAATCAATAACACCTAATTATAGTTTGGCAAATTTTGGGATCAAAAAAAGCGTCATATGACGCTTTTATTCATTACACATAAGCGTAGTTTTTACTTCATGCCAGCGTAATAAGCAGCTAAGTTAGCCATATCTGCATCATTTAATGCTGCAACCATACCTTTCATGGTTGGATCATTACGTTTGCCAGATTTAAAATCTTTAAGTTGCTTAGTAAGGTAAGCTTCTTTTTGACCAGCAAGATTAGGGTAAGTTGGAACAGCTGAAATACCTGCAGCACCATGACATGCACTACACATCATTGATTTAGCTTTACCAGCAGCAGCATCACCAGCGAAAACAGGAGATGCCATCATTACGGTTGCAGCAAGTGCAAGAGTAAGTTTTTTCATAGTAATTGTCTCTCTTTGTCTGTAAATTTATTTTTCTGAATTTAGTATATGATAATTATCAGCAAATATTAACTATTAAATATCTAAATACGTCTAATTTGGTATTATTCAAATTTATAAAATATTCCCTATGAGATATTAATGAACTGCATCGCAATACAATCAATTAATTTTATTGATGAACAAATTACCGTTTTATTTGATCAAAACTGGTTTCAAGAAGACATTGCTGAACTCAGTCAATTACTCTTGAACAAAGTCCCTGAAAATCATCTAAAAGAAATTACTTTAGGGGCAGATAGGGAAGATATTCGTTTTCAATGGCGACAAGCTCAGTTTATTTTAAACTTCGATTTTTACAGCCAATCTTGCTGGTTTAGTGTTCAAGATGAAATAAGCAGATCGGAAATTCAACCCTTGTTTAACCATTTAACACAAAATTAGTACAACCATGTTTGATAAAATACTCATTAGCCGTTGTTTTTTAGGTGAAAATGTTCGTTACAATAGCGAAATAATACCGTTACAGCACAAGCTACTAACATTGTGGCAGCAACAAAATCGCTTCATTGCTATCTGCCCTGAAGTCTTTGGTGGCCTGTCTGTACCTAGAGAGCCTGCTGAGCAGCAACCAAATAGTGATAAAATTATTACTATTACCGGCAAAGATGTTAGCGCACCGTTTAATTTAGGTGCAAAACAAGCGCTAGCATTATGCCAACAACATAACATTCGCTTTGCACTACTCAAAGAATCAAGCCCATCCTGTGGTAGTACACTTATTTATGATGGCTCATTTTCTAACCATAAAATTGTAGGACAAGGAGTAACAAGTAAGATATTAACTCAAGCAGGTATTAAGGTTTTTTCTGAGGATAATTTGGAGGAATTGATAAATTCACTTGATAAGGATGATGAATTTTAGTTTATGCTTTCATTGACTACGGCTTTACGAGTTCGATTGATAAATTGATTTAGTGGCTCTTTATTTTTCATTTCACTAATACCGCACGAAATGCTCATTTTTGGTAACCTGACACCCGATTGCACACTAACAAAACGAAGCTTTTCCACGCCTTGTTTTATTTTCTCTGCTATTTCACTGGCGATACCGCCATCAACATCCGGCAGTAAAACAATAAACTCATCACTTGCTGAACGTATTGGCAAACCGCTATCATCAACATAACTGGCAACTTTCTTAGCTATTTTTGACAAAATCACATCACCAATCAATGCACCGAAACGCTCACTAAATTGACTAAAATGATCAACACTGACCACAATAGCTGCAATGCCTCTTTCAGCATCTTCGCTAAGCCAAGCTTCAACATGTTTAGACATAGCTTTTCGGTTATGCAAACCTGTAACAGGGTCTAAATAAATTTCTTGACGCACTTCTTCAAGCTCATCTTCTAAAGCTTGCGTTTGCAATTGGGATAACTCTAATTGTTCAGCCAATTGTTGTTGCTGTTTTTTAAATGCTATTGATGCATGATGAAGTTTTGATATAGCGGACTTTACTTCGCTCCTATCATTCGACATTAATGCTGGAATACTGTCATCTAAATGCTCAATAAAATCTTGCGCACCAGAAGTTGATTTCAAACAGCTTTCTTGAATTTGAGTAAATAATGTTGAAAGATCAGAAATGATGTCATCGCGAAATTTACTTTGCTCTAGTAAATGGTCTTTATATAACTGCTCCATAAAGAAGCCGTCTAATCCTTTACCTGATAATAATAACCGCTTAATACTTGCCGTTAAAATTGGTTTTTTATTTTTACAATACTCATAACTAACCGCATAGTTTATTGGATTAACAGGCAAACGCCACTGATTCAGTTGAGCAACTGCCAGCGTCATGGTTTTATGTGCTTGCTTTATTGAATCGTGATACTTCACCGATTCACCCCTATAAACTTACGCTATGATGCTCTTTGTCATCTATTAAGCCTATTCTCTAGCATATATAGATAAATATCTACTAAATTTTCGTTATTTAAAGCTATCTGTAGCTCATCTAGTTAAATTACTGCTAAAGTAGTTCGCCTTCCCAAATTGAGTTATTAAAAATGAAAAAGTTTTTATCATTATTTTGTCTTTATTTTTTGCTAAGTTGTAGCCAAACAACAAGCCTTAATGATAAAGAAGCAGTCACTCTCAGTGATCAACAACTGCAACAAATCATTATTACTTATCAGCAGTTTTATCAGCAAAGTAGCCCTTTTAACGATCCTGAAGAAGGCGGAAACAATGGTAAGTTACCCAACCTTGCTCCTGAATTTTTAGCTAAGCAGAATAAAAAACTGCAAAAAATATACAAAGCCCTTATCAATATTGATGTTGATGAACTAAATGCAGACAATCAGATTAATAGTGCCGTTTTAATTTACACTCTAAAAAATCAATTAGACAGCTATAGCAACAAAGAGCACTACATGCCGTTAACGGCTGAATCTGGTTTTCATGTTTGGATAGCCAATATTAGTCAGCAGGTCAATTTAAAAAGTGAGCAAGATTACCGAGACTATTTATCTAAGTTACGCGCTCTTCCTCATTATTTTTCACAACAAACCGCATGGATGAACATAGGAATAGCAGCAGGTATTACTCAACCTAAAATAGTACTCAAAGGTTTCGAACAATCAATTCTTGCCTTTATAAAAGAAGATGTGACCGATAGTGGTTATTACAAACCTTTCAAGGAAATGTCTGCATTTATATCACCTGAAGCTCAAAAGAGTATTCAAAAAGAAGCCAAAAATATTATAGCCAAACAGGTCATGCCAACGTATCAAAAATATTATGATTTTATGGTAAATCGCTATAAGCAACATGCCAGAGATAACATTGCTGCGACATCACTACCCAATGGTAAAAGTTATTATCAAAATAGAGTACAGCATTACACCACCATAGATATTACTGCCGAGCAGGTTCATCAAAAAGGTTTATCCGAAGTTAAACGAATTCGTGCTGAAATGGATGAAATCATCAAGCAAGTGAAATTTGATGGTGATTTTAAAGCTTTTATTGATTTTTTACGAAATGACCCACAATTTTACGCTAAAACACCTGTTGGCCTATTAAAAGAGGCATCATATATAGCTAAAAAAATGGATGCTAAATTACCCTCTTTGTTTAAAACGCTACCAAGAACTCCTTATGGTGTCGTTGAAGTACCCGCAAATATAGCGCCCAAATATACAACCGGACGCTATTCTGGTCCTGCTCGCGATGATCAAGCGGGAAACTACTGGGTCAATACCTATAGGTTAGATAGACGGCCATTATACGTATTGCCTGCATTAACATTGCATGAAGCAGTACCTGGTCACCATTTACAGGGCTCTATCGCTCAAGAAATGAAGAATGTGCCTAAATTTCGAAACCGAATCTATATATCTGCCTTTGGTGAAGGTTGGGGATTATATTCTGAATATCTTGGTATAGAAGCAGGTATATATGAAACACCTTACCAAGATTTTGGCCGTTTAACTTATGAAATGTGGCGAGCTTGTCGCCTTGTTGTTGATACCGGTATGCATGCTCAAGACTGGTCAAGACAACAAGCTATAGACTATCTTGCGAGCAATACCGCTCTATCATTGCATAACGTACAAACAGAGATAGATCGATATATTTCGTGGCCTGGTCAAGCTTTATCATACAAAATTGGTGAACTAACAATTAAACGTTTACGTAAAAGTGCCGAACAAGCTTTAGGAGAAACGTTTGATTTACGGGATTTTCATGATCAAATTTTAAAGCATGGTTCAATGCCATTAAGCATGCTAGAGAAAGTAATCAATCAATATATCGCTGATGAAAAAGCAAAGATAAAAGTAAAAACAAAAAGTTAGAAGGATTTAGAAACAAAAGGCAAGGAAGCCACGCAAAGTAAACCGGGGAAACAGACTTTAAGCTGTTTAAAATAGAAGAGCCCCCACTACATCTAAATTTGGCAGTCCCGCTGTCATAGGTTTCCCGTTAGACCGGTTACTTTGCGTCTCCAACTTTCGTTAGATTTGCCCTTGTCGAGCTTTAGCAGCTCAAGGTCATTATAATGCCTCATTTATAATTGTAAACAAAAAACTAACATCCTAACGTTAATCACGCTAAAATAAGTCTCCTATTTATTATAACTATGTGTTTTTATTCATGTTAATGATAAAGAAAATATATATTTTCTATACTATTGTATTGATGTGTTCTTTATTTACTATCAGTTTCAACGCTTTAGCCGTTGGCAGCGAGTCTTTATCTCAAGAACAACTTATTAATCAAGTAGAGTCTTTGTTTAAACAAAATTCAGAAACCCTCAACTATAATAAAGTTGTAGCATTAAGTAACAGAATAATCTTGCGTCGCGAGATATATCCAAGTGAAATTCTTGCAAAAACATACTTGTTACTTGCTAGTGTTGCCAGTAATAAAGGTGAACTAGAAACGGCATTACAATTTACTCAAGATGGTTTAGCCATTGCTACTCGGCACAAAAAAATCAAATTATGCTTACAAATAAAGTTAGCCAGTATTCACTCAGCTAAAAAGCAGTATGAACAGTTACTGATAACCGCTCAACTGGCAATTGACATGCCACAAAATGAAGAAAACACTAAGTATTTTTTATTTGCTTTAAGTTATCGAAGTGTGGCATATGCAATGCTGAATCAGCACGAGAATGCGCTAGCTGATTTACAAAGCATTGAAGCTATTATTAAGCAAAATGCTTCTTTTGCAGAGCATATATCACTACTAGCGATTCTAGCCAACGCTTATTATCATTTAAAGGATTATCAAACGGCCCTAACTGTTCAATTAAAAATATTAAAATTGCGCTTTAATTTAAATAAATTAGATAATGTTGATCAAACATATTACCACTTAGCCAATGCTTATTATCACTTAAATAGATTTAACGACGCTTATAATAGCTATTGGGAAGCTAAAAGATATGCCAAGAAAAAAACTGCGCCAATTTATGTAGCCTATGCAAGCCAAGGGCTAGGATTAACGCTAATTCAGCAAAAACACTATGCCGAAGCTAAAACTGAAACGTTAGAAGCAAAAACTTTATTTTACCAAAATAATTTAGCTAGACCCTACGTAGAAACAATCATCTCTCTGGCGCAGATAAACAACTTAACTAAGCAAAAAAAGCAAGCCACAAATTTAATACTAGAAGCAGAAAAATTATTATTGAACATTGAATTATCAGGTGATTTCATAGTTTTATACCAATTGCTTGCGGATATTTATCACGTCAAAAAAGACATAGATAAAGCATACTTTTGGCAGGAAAAATACAGTGCAGCTTTATTTAACCTCAATAAATATGCACACCTAAATCACCAACCATCTGTCCAGCACGATATTATTCTAGATAAATCAGTAAATGCTTCTGCTAGTAACAAAAGGCGCCAACTAGCGGTCAATCTTGCTGAACAAAGCGAGTTAGCAATATCTTTTTCGAAAAAATATCATCAGCAACAAACCTTTATTTTTATCTTATCACTCGTTATAACATTACTTCTCGGCTTTGTTATATTTTTCTGGTTAAAGCATCGCGCTAAAAAGTTGAGAACTACCTATGATGCCTTAGAAAGGCCAAGTTATTTAATTGCCGATCCAGTGCAAACAAAACAGCTTTATAAAAAAAGTTTTAATATGGCTAGAAAATACAATTACCCTCTAACTTTAGGCTATATATCAATTAGTAATTGGCAAGAGTTAGCCTTTCAATTTAATAAGAAAATTACGACAGAAGTTAGCCGAGAAATAGCAAGTTTAATCAATAAGCACATTAATGAATTTGAAAATGCGGGGTTAATTAATGATGGCGAGTATTTATTAGTTTTTCCACATCAGCATAAAGTGGATGTAGAAAAGAAGATGGAAAAGCTTATATCTGCCTTAAAGCTGAGATTTTTTGCCAATTTAGGGGAGTTTTCAGTTACAATTGCTGACTCAGTTGAAAGTCCAAACTTTCAAGATATTGATCCATATATTTTCCTATCACAACTAAGTGATTCAATAAAAATCAGGTGAACTAATGATAGCTGTATTACTGATTACTGCCCTTTTTGTTTTTATCAGCATTTATTTTTTTCTTCGCGCTGAAAAATTGCAACACTCTATACTGTTATTAAAACGTGAAACAGCCAAAGCACAAAAAGAAAATCAAATTCTATCTAAGTCAATGGGTTTAATGGCTGGTAATACTGAAGATTTTGCCAAAAGCAGATTAAAACTATTGCTCAATAAGAAAAAAGATCAAAAAACTTCGGATGAGTTAGCACTTATCAAAATTCTTATTGATAATTATTCTATCATTTTTAAAGAATGCTTGATGAAAAAAGGAAAACTGCATACGATTACTAGAAAATATTGTTCCGCTCAAGGAAGTGAGGCTTATAAAGAATTTTTTGACAAGATAATAAAGAACAATTCAAAAATACAACGATTATGGAATAGTAATAATTTAATTGGTTTTGTTTGCTTGGTTGAAGCTTTATTGGTTCAATATGAAGAACAATTACAAGATAACGCTGTAGCTGAAACGTCATCAACTACAACATAAAAAATAACAGATTAATTTCTAATAACAATATTAGGAGAGCTATCTATTTCACCTTCAGATGAAATAGTCGCTACTGAATCGTTGCATAGTAATATAGCTAAACTTCCAACATGACTATTACGAATATAAGTAAGATCATAGCCAAACTGAGTTAAGCTACTTGCAGCAAATTTTTGAGCTAGGGAAAGCTTGTTCCATAAACTTTCTGGAACTAACTCTTGCTGTCGTCTCTCTAGGAGTATTTCTCTTTCTGCCATTGCCTGCATATGAACCTCTAATATCGAAATCTAATAACTGAATCTGAGAGTCCATTCAAATTGTTTATAAGCTTAAATATTAAGCGAACGTACATATAAAGTATCTTAATTTTTTCTATACATCAATATTAATTTAATCAAAAAGACTGTTATTATTACAGATAAGACCAAGCAGGTCAGTGAATTGTTAATTAGACGTTAAAAACCAACGATAATATGTAAATAAATTGAGTATAAAATTATGAGTGTCGTTTTAGATGAACTATTAAATTTACTAAAGTTAGAAGTCATTGAACAAGGGATATATAGAGGCCAAAGCCAAGATTTAGGCTTTAGAGCATTATTTGGTGGGCAAGTTATGGGGCAAGCGCTATCTGCCGCTCAAGAGACGGTTAGTGCCGACCGCTTTGTACACTCGCTTCACTCTTACTTTTTACGGGCGGGAGATGCTTCAAAACCCGTTGTTTATGAAGTAGAAAATATCAGAAATGGTAATAGTTTTAGTACCAGAAGAGTACAGGCAATACAAAATGGTAAAGCAATCTTCTATATGACTGCTTCTTTTCAGCAACCTGAAGAGGGCTTTAATCATCAAGATACCATGCCCAATGTCCCGAGTCCTGATGGTATTCCTTCTTTCAATGATTTTATTACCGAGCACCAAGAGGCATTACCCAAATCAATGCGTGAAAAGTTTTTAGCTGAAAAACCAATAGAAATCCGCCCAATTCAACAATACAATTGGCTTAAACCAGAAAAAAGCGATTCAAACTCCCAAAGTTGGCTAAAAACCAATGGTAATTTACCTGATGACTTACGCATTCACAGCTGCATGCTCGCCTATGCATCAGATTTCCATTTTTTACCGACAGCATTGTTGCCACACGGAGTTAGCCATTTACTGCCTAATTTTCAAATAGCGACGGTCGATCATGCCATGTGGTTTCACCGCCCTTTTCGCTTTGATGACTGGCTGCTATATTGCATGGACAGCCCTTCAGCTAGTAATGGCCGAGGACTTGTGCGCGGTCAAATATATAATCGTCAAGGTGCATTGGTAGCGTCGACTATGCAAGAAGGGGTTATTAGGCAAAGATAAAAATATTGAGTAAGAAAAGTAACTAGCTTTAAATTGCGAAGAGTTCCTCCCCGTGAGTGATGAGCTCTTCGTTACCCGAAACTCGCCACTTATCTCACTTATCTCGCTGATTTTTGCCAATCAAAGCCGGTTGGATGTTGAAATACTCGTAAATGAAACTGTGGTGCTATAGCAAAAAGGTGATCAAATATATCAGCCTGAATAGCTTCATATTCAACCCAGCCTGTTGTATTTGCAAAGCAATACAACTCTAATGGCAAACCACTTGCTGTGGCCGGAAGCTGTCGCACCATACAAGTTAAATCACTTCTAATGTTTTGGCTTTGATTTAAATACATTTCAATATACGCGCGAAAAGTCCCAATATTAGTTAATTGGCGAGTATTCATTTTATTCGGGCTATCGTCTTGGCTTATCGACTTATTTTCATTTTCAAGTTTTTGCTTCTTATCTACTAAGTAACTTTTTAATAAACTTGTATTCGCTAAAAAATCAACTTGCTCTAACGAATAAAAATCAATACTGGCAATATCAATAATCAAAGTACGCTTAATACGTCTTGCACCTGTGTGATACATATTACGCCAATTTTTAAACGAATCACTGATCAAAGCATAGGTTGGAACCGTGGTGATAGTTTTATCAAAATTTTCAACTTTAACGGTATTTAAACCAATTTCAATAACATCACCATCAGCACCGTATTTGGGCAATTCAATCCAATCGCCTGCTACCACCATCTTATTCGCTGAAATTTGAATACTCGCGACCAGACCTTTAATCGTGTCTTGAAAAACCAATATTAAAACAGCTGTTAGTGCTCCTAAACCACTGAGTAAATAAATAGGCGAGCGATTTAAGATTAGCGAAATAATAATAATTGCCGTTACTAAATATACGACTAATTTAAATACTTGAATAATAGCGTTAAGCGGTAAATACTTTTGCTTGGCCGTTTCGTGATAAAGACTTTTGCCAACGTTAAGTAGCGCACTAATGCTACGAGCCACTTGAAAGGTTAATAATATTTTCGCAAATAAAGTTAATATTTCTGCGATTAAAAGTTCAGCGGGAAAAATTAATGGCGTTAAAAACAACACTAAAATAAAAGGTAATAATGAAGTTAAGTGAGTTAAAACATTATGTTCAATAAGTGCGTCATCCCAAGTGTTTTTGGTCTTAATAATCACCTTATGCGCAAGATTAAGGATTTGGTTTTTTGCAATGTAATAACTCAATGTCGAAAAAAACAAAATAATAAGTAAACCAATGCCCACAGCACTCATTTCTAAATAACTGCTACTAACGCCTAGATCCATTAACCAGTTAGTGATTAGCTCATTCATTGAATTACCTTAATTAATTATACTCTTGGTAGAATTTTTCATCATTTTTTTAAGCCTAGCATCTTTTTCATGCCAAAACTGAGTTAGCCATTTTTGAAATGCTATTTTATAAGTTCGATCATTAAAATAATCTCCCTTTAAATCTTTTGATATCTCAGTAGTATGCACTTCTACGTTCACCTTTTTAATACGTCCTTTAAGGAAATCAACAAACGTTGGGATTCCGTCTGGATAATGAATAGTGACATCAACAATGGTTGTTAAATGCTCGCCCATAGCATCAAGCACGAAAGCGATGCCGCCAGCTTTAGGTTTTAGTAAATGGTCAAATGGCGATTTTTGTTTATCGTGTTTGGCTTGAGTAAAACGAGTGCCTTCGATAAAGCTCATTACACTAACGGGTTTATGTTTAAATTTAGCACACGCTTTACGTGTTGTTGCTAAGTCTTTGCCTTTCAAATGTGGGTTTTTACGCAAAAAGGACTGACTGTAACGCTTCATAAAAGGAAAATCTAACGCCCACCAAGCTAAACCTAAAATAGGCACATAAATTAATTCTTTCTTTAAAAAGAATTTTAAAAAGGGCATTTCACCGTGCAAAGCTCTTTGCAAAACAACAATATCAACCCAACTCTGGTGGTTAGCTAATACCAAGTACCAATCTTTTTTATTTAATTCTTCCAGACCCGTTATCTCTATATTCATTTTAGTAAATATTTTCTGATTTAACGTGTTCAAGGCGACCCAATTACTTGCCATCAAATCTAATAAATAGCTAAATATTTTCTGAGAAAAGCTCAATGGGATTAAAGCCTTAAACAAAGAAAAGATTAAAATTGGAATCAACCAAAAAATGGTATTTATGGTATATAAAAATAATGATATAAAGCCAATCAGTTTGGCGGGTAAAAAATTAAGCATATTGTGATTTTAAACGAATGAAAATAATAATTCTAATGGCTATATTTAATCATGCTTTGTTAATAAATTATATTTTTAATTGCTTTGATATAAATATACCCTTACGACTTGAAGATGCAAGATTCAAGTCGTAAGGGTATATATATGCTTTATAGCTATTTGAGATCGTAATAACGTCTAACGTGAAGGCTTGTACTCACTTACTTTGGTTGAATATCAATGGGATTTCCATCATAATTTTGACGGAACTAAATATTGGAGGGTTAATGAATTTTAATAGAGCTGTAATCAAAGTAGGTAGCGCCTTAGTCGCACCATCAAAATCGGGTTGCAGCGGACAGTATACTTTAGCAATTGCACAATTTATTACCAAATGCCAACAACAAGGCAAAGAGATCATTCTCGTTTCGTCTGGTGGTGTTGCTGCCGGTCGTAGTGTTATTCATCACGGTAGCCCTAAATTATCTGTCGCTGTTAAAAAAGCCATGTCGAGTGTCGGTCAGATGCAAATGATGGCTAATTGGCAGCGTTTTTTTGATGCTCCTTGTAGCCAAATTTTGATTACTCAAAGTGATCTTGAAGACAGAAAGCGTTTTATCTCCATTAAAGAAACCATACAAATTCAGTTAGAAAACGGCGTACTGCCAATAGTAAATGAAAATGATACCCTAACGTCTAAAGATTTAACGGTTGGTGATAACGACAATCTTGCCGCTTTAATTGCCCAAGTATGTGAAGCTGATAGTTTATTTATTTTAAGTGATATCGACGGTTTATTTACTAAAGATCCTAAAGTGCATACCGATGCAGTACTTATCCCAACCATTGAGCACATCACCGATGAAATATACGCCATGGCAGGTACTAGTCGAAATCACCTTGCGACAGGCGGTATGAAAACCAAGATTCAAGCGGCTGAAAAAGCGGTAGAGCATGGCATTAATACTTATATTCTTAATGGCACCAAAAGCGAAGTATTCTCATTTTTATTAGCAAAACATAACCCCGGTACATGTTTTGCCGCTGATAAAAATATTATCAAAGCAAAAAAACATTGGTTAAAACACACCTTAAAAAGTCAGGGGAAAATCACCCTAGATTTAGGTGCCGTCAATGCCCTAGTAAATAAGGGGGCATCATTGCTGCCTGCGGGTATAAAATCTATTGGTAACAAATTTAAAGCAGGCGATTGTATTGATTTAATCGATCATCAAAGCAATAGCTTAATTGCTAAGGGAATCAGTCTGTATAGCCATAATGATTTAAAGCGCATTATGGGAAAACACAGTGATGATATCGCTACTATTTTAGGACACAGTCATAGCAATACTGTTGTCCATCGTGATGATATGGTTATCTTGTAGAAAATCTTGTAGATCACTTTATAAATGACCATAGCCATGATATTTAAAGGTTAGAACAAACATGACAAACACAAATTTGAACACCTTCTCTATGAAGGAAATGGCTGCTAATGCAAAAATTGCTAGCCGAGTAGCCGCTCAACTGACTACCACTGAGAAAAACACTTTATTGAACGCGATTGCTAACGCTATTGAAATTAATAGCGAAAGCATCATTAATGAAAATGACAAAGATATTGATGCCGGTCGGGCTAAAGGACTGACTCAAGCCATGCTTGATAGACTCGTATTGACAGAGCAAGGCATAAAAGATATCAGCTCCGCTATTAGAGAAATAGTTGCTTTAACCGACCCTGTTGGCGACATTAGCGGCTTATCTTTGCGCCCTAACGGCATGCAAGTTGGGAAAATGCGTATTCCATTAGGCGTAATCGCTATGATTTATGAAGCGCGCCCTAATGTTACCGCTGAGGCTGCAGCGCTGTGTATAAAGTCTGGTAATGCGGTTGTTTTACGAGGTGGCTCTGAAGCCATTCACTCAAACCTTGCTATCGCCAGATGTTTGCATAAAGTATTAACTGCGCACGACTGTGATAAAAATGTTGTTAGTGTTATTCCTGATACTAGCCGCAGCGTAATCGCAGAACTTTTAAAACAAAAAGACACCATTGACTTAGTTATTCCACGCGGCGGCGAAGGACTTATTCGCTATGTCAGTGAAAACAGTCAAATTCCCGTGATCCAGCATTTTAAAGGTGTTTGCCATTTATATATTGATAAGTATGCAGACTTAGAAAAAGCAGTGAATATCTTAGTAAACGGAAAAACTCAAAAGCCAAGTGCTTGTAATTCCTTTGAAACTTTTTTAGTTCATCAGGACATTGCTGCTAAACTTTTACCCTTAGCAGCCACAGCACTTGCAAAATCAGCTAATGTAAAAGTGCATGCCTGTAAAGATAGCCTTAGCTATTTTGAAAATGGACAGCTTGCTACAATAGATGATTATCACGCTGAATATTTAGCACAAGAAATAGCAGTAAAAATAGTCTCGAGTTTTGATAATGCCATCACGCATATCAACGAGTACACTTCAGATCATACTGAGGTTATTATCACGCAGGATATCTCACGCAGCCAAGCTTTTATCCGCCAAATCAATTCATCGGTTGTCATGGTCAATGCTTCCTCGCGTTTTTCAGATGGGAATCAACTCGGTTTAGGCTCAGAAATTGGCATATCTACCAGTAAATTACACGCCTATGGGCCGATGGGGTTGGAGGCTTTAACCACTGAAAAATTTGTGGTTTACGGCGATGGACAAATCAGAAGTTGAATTCAAAAACTGTGCCCGCGAATTCACGCAGATTAGTGCCAATTTGAACACCTAACTACTTTCTGTTAAGTGTGTTTTAATCTGTGACAATCTGCGTTAATCTGCGGGCAAAGCTCTCTGTATTTTGTTTTTATAAAACCAAGCCAATCTTAGTGAGACGCATGAAACATAAACGTTGTTCTTTGACTTATATTATCCAGTGAATTACCCAACAACACCTCAAACTCACCTGTTTCAGCGAGCCAATCATTATTATTTTCATCCCAAAAAGAAAAATCTCTTTGATTTAAACTCATTGAAACTGTCTTGGTCTCCCCTGGTTTTAACATCACTTTAGCAAAGCCCTTCAGCTCTTTGTTCGGTCGACTTACACTTGACTTAACATCGTGAAGATAGAGCTGCACAACTTCAGCTCCAGCCACTTTACCTGTATTGGTAACATTTAAGGTAACTGTGAGCTGTTCACCTGCATTAATTTCTGTTTTAGAAAGTTGCAACGCTGAAAGTTCAAAATGAGTATATGAAAGGCCATGTCCAAAACTAAACAAAGGTTTAATGTTTTGCTGTTCAAACCAACGATAACCAATAAAAACACCTTCACTATATAAACTTTCTTTTGCGTTATAATCATTTAGCGCAATAGGCGCCGTATCAGCGAGCTTTGCAGGTAACGTTATCGGCATTTTACCACTTGGATTAACATCGCCAGTTAATATATCAGCAAAAGCATGTCCTGCTTCCATACCACCATACCAGCCCCAAACAATGGCACTAGCCTGTGTTGCCCAAGGCATTTCAACCGCTGAGCCGGCCACTAAAAACACGATAGTTTTCTCGTTAGCTTTAATAAGCTTAGAAATGGTTTGATCTTGAGCATTTGGTAATTTCATATCCGAACGGTCAATCGACTCTCTATCATCTCCATGACTCAAACCACCAAAATAGATGACTGCATCTGCTTTTTTCGCTGCAGCTATATAATCAGCTTCACTAGCAAATAAATCGCCTGGGGCGTCCCAGCCTAAAGTGAAATAATCTGCGCCGTCATATTGAATTTCAAAGGCATATTCCTCACCTTCATTAAACCTGATGTCATAGCTCAAAATAACTTCTTTACCGAGTGTATTAGCATCTACTCGGTGTGAAAGGGTCACTTCATTGTTAACTTTTAACTGAAAGTCGCCAAATACTTTGACCTTTAAATGGTGCACTCCTGCGGTCAAAGGCTTGATTGTAGCCTTCATAGTTAGATGCTGTTTTTTGTCTGACGCTAGCGACTTAAATTGTGAATCAACAAGCCAAGACTCTTCAAGTAATATTTCACGTGCTTGCTTAGCGAAATAAGACACGTTCCATGCTGGCGTACCTGTCCAGTGGCGGCTAGTAACATAATCACTCGCAATGGGTGATAATTGACTACTTTTCGCTCTCATTACCTGAATATTTACCTCATCGCCAAATTTAGTTCTTAAACCCGCTAATGGTGTTATTTCATAAGATGACTTCACCTCAGAGGAACCACCGCCCATGCCATGTTTTTTATTGGCATTAGGGCCCAGTACTAAAATATTTTTAATTTTACTGCGCTCAAGAGGTAACAGAGGTTGTGAAGCAATGACATTGTTTTTTAACAGCACTACACCTGCAGTCGCAATCTTTCGAGCGGCCTCTTGATGAGCAACGGTGTTCCTCGAACCCACTTTACGACTTTTATCATACATACCAATAGTATGTTGCACTCTTAAAATACGACGCGCTTTATTATCGGCAATAGACTCTGGAATTTTTCCTTCCTTAATCATGGTTAAAAATGGCTGAGCTAAAAAGTAATCTTGATAATCTTTAACCTCGGTGCCCATCTCTAAATCTAAGCCATTCATTGCGGCATCAAAAGTATTAATGTCTACATTCCAGTCGGTCAATAATACGCCTTGGTAGCCCCACTCACCTTTTAATATATCCATCACTAAGTGCTTACTTTGATTAGCATTAGTTCCATAGTATTGATTGTATGAGCCCATAATTCCTAGAACATTTGCCTCTTTTACCGCTGCTTCAAATGCAGGTAAATAGACTTCTCTCAATGTTCGCTCTGTTGGTTTAGCGTTTACCCCCGTGCGATTTAGCTCTTGAGTATTTAGCGCATAATGTTTAACTGTGGCAGCAACATCATTGGCTTGAATGGCTTTTATCTGAGGAACGACTAATTTAGCCGCTAAGATGGGATCTTCACCCATATATTCAAAGTTTCGTCCATAAAGAGGTAGCCTTGCCAAATTAACGCCAGGTCCTAAAATGAAGTCTTTTTTACGATCTCTTGCCTCAGCACCTAATACTTGTCCGTGCAAGCGTGCCATTTCAACGTCCCAACTTGCCGCTACAGAAGTAAGATGCGGTAAATACGTTGCATAATCATCCTTCCAGCCCGCTGATTTCCAGCTATGTTTTTCTATCTGATGTCGAACACCATGGGGACCATCTGAAAGCCACATTTCAGGAATTCCTACTCGCTCAATAGCATTTATGTGAAATTTTCCACTGGCGTGAGTAAGCGATATTTTTTCCGCCAAAGTCATTTTTGCCAATAGGGTTTCAACTTCATCTTCTACCTTCGATAAACGATCGGCCTTCGACACTACTTGCTTAGTTTTGTTCGCTGTTACCGCATCTTCCTGACATGCACTTAGCAAGAGTATAAAAATACTGATGGGTACTAATTTTTTGTTCATAAATAAACCTGTTATTTTTTAAAATAAATCATTTAATAAGTTGTAACTTTTGAAAGACATCCGCAGTTATATAACCTAAATTTTTATCGCCATTAACCGCTTTAATGCTGGTTGAACCAATAAAACTTTCACGCTCGGTAGAGCCATCATTATCACAATAGGCCAGCATGAAACCGAGTGTTTTTCCTAACGTCAAATTGACAGGTTTTTTCAGTTTTTTATCTTGTGCTGTACTCAGTTCAAAGTTACTGTCGTATACACTAACCGCTAATTCCCAAATAATTTTATTAGGCTTATCAGTACTTCGTCGCCAAACACTATTAATATGATCATTTAGCAGCACAAAATTTGTTGAGCCATCATTATTGTTAGGGCCTATGTCGACTACTTGGTTATCCAAGGCGATATGATAGGCAAAAGCATTAAAATTAAATTGATGATTACCACCTGAGGCATCTTCATCAATGAACACTTCTAAAGTGTCATCATCCCAATATAAATGAAGCGGATTTTCATGTTGGTCAAATAAAATATCATCACTGATCTCAACCAGTAAATATAACTGTTTTTCATCCCACAAAATCTTAAACCGGCCACTAAAATCTTCTGCGCTTGGCATGACTCCCAAAATTAATTCATTCAAAGGGTTCCAAGTTGCCAGTTGCCAACTTTTTTCATTGCCAACGCCATCAATGTAAAGAGCAGTTTGCGCTTTATGTGCGGTTAGTTTTGTTTCCTCTGCACACACCAAAGTACTAAAACCAAATAGGCTACAAGCCAATAAAAACATGAGACTTTTCTTCATCATTCCTCCTTATTTAATACTAGTTGAACACAGGTAAGAACTTGTTTATAAACAACATCAAATACGCTACTAACATCAAACTTAGTTACGTCATTCTCATCGCTTGCGACTTCTTCCATTGCCTTAAACTGGCTAGCTAATAATTCAGCACTAAAAAAGTGATTTTCACGAGCGTTCAGTCGTGATCGAATAGTTTTGATATCAGAAAATAGATAATAGTAATAACAATGAAAATTCAATACTCTAAAACACTCTCTATGCTTTTGTTTCAGTCCAGAAAAAGCCAGTACGCCATTTTTGTTTTGACTATTTAACTCATTAAGCTTATTAATAATGGCTTCAATCCAAGGTTTTCTCATCGTATCATCAAGGGGTAAATTCGCTGCCATTTGCTGCTTTGCTTTTGAAGAATGAAAGTCATCCGCGTCAATAAATTCAAAATCAGTTTTTTGGTTCAATTCCATCGCTAACCTTTTACCTATGACTGTTTTACCTGAGCCACTGACACCCATAATGATAAACAACTTAAGTCTTGAGCTGATTAAATCACTTGGGTTCTGCTTATTAAATACTTTATTCATTGTCGGGCACCAACACTCTAAGTTGATAATTTTGTTTAGCGACTAAACCTTTTAACTTATTGTCTTCAATCAGTTCATCATTTAGATAAATTTCGTTTTTGCAAATTCTGGATGATTTTTCAATAACAAAATTAAGCCTTGCACCACGAAATAAACGCTGTCCTGATATTTTATTCAGATGACTCGGAAGTTTAGGTGAAACAGACAAAACACCATTGCCACCTTTTAAACCGCAGAGTTCTTCGACAAGGCAACGATATAACCAACTAAGGGTTCCTGTATTAAACAATTGGCTTGAACACCCTGATTGTTCTGGGTATTGATGATATGCACCTCGATAATAATTAGGCACAAAAACCGCTAATTGACCGCTTTTATCTGCATTATTATTCTCAGGAATAATTTTCTTTAACACATCAAAAGCTAGATCATGTTCACCTACTTGGTACAAACTATAGGCATAAAAAATTGCAGCATGATTATATACAGAGCCATTTTCTGAAACGCCAGGATGTTTTTGAGTTATTCGGCCAATATCTTCAACCATATGGGTATAACTTGGTGCTAACATCATCACACCATGTGGTGTCATTAGTTGTTCTGAAACAGCAGTTATCATTAAGCTTTGCTGCTTTTGTGTTGCAGCACCACTGAGTAGTGCCCAACTTTGTGGATTAAGGTAAATTTTTCCTTGCTGGTCTTTAGCTGTACCAAATACTCGGTTGTCATCTGTTATGCCGCGAGCAAACCATTTGTCATGCCAAAGATGAGTATTAACCGCCTTATTTATTGCGTCGGCAGCAAATCGATATTCATCAATTTTAGCCAGAGTAGCTTTAATGCCATACTGCTCACACAAATCACACCAGGTATTGAGCGCATAGGCTGTGGCAAGTGAAAGCCAGCTAGAAACACCTTTTCCTTTATAACCCACCATATTCATTGGATCACACCAATCGCCTTGTTCTATCAAACTCAAACCGCGATGATCGGTTGCATTTAATAGCCAGTCTAGTGCGAGCTCTATATGCTCGCAAAATGACTTAGTATTGGGCGTGTCAGCAAAAGAAATTTCTTGTGAGAGCAACTCAACGTCGCCCGTTTCATTTAGATACACGGCTAAGCAAATAGGCAGCCAAACACAATGATCAGCATGGGGCACTTGATTTATATATTTAAGCTCTGCCTTTTCATGCAGCAAAATGCCATCAGGCATTGCGCCTGAACTTTGCTGCTGTGATAGCGCTAAAACGAAGGCCCGACGTGCTATTTTAGGGTTGATATAACACATACCCATATTATCTTGAATATAGTTACGTGTTTGTGGGTCGGTACTTAAGCGATTGACATCTCCATGATAAAACATCTGCCTAGACAGCCAATTATTCGTGAATTCATCAAAACCAGTATTTCCGGTATTTATGGTTAAACAAGCTTTACCTTCTTCAATGTATTCATCGTATTCTTGTTGCGCTTTTTTAGCTTCTACTTTACCCAAATAACGCTGCTGTAATAGCGCTATCTCACGCTCATCTTTTGCGGGACCAAATAAAAATTGATAATCAATACTTCCATGTTGAGTCAATGTTTCTCGGTATTGAAAAATAGCAACGGGGGTTTCATATTGAGCATCACCATTAGCCAAGTTTAAAGCATTTATCGCATCGGGATTATGCAAGCCGCCCTCACCCTCAAAAGAGGCTTGATTAGCATGCCAAGCGATAGGCTTTTTATCACCAATAAAAAAGGTCTTCTCTTTTAATTCTTTATTTTTAAAGTATTGCTCTACTTTTTGATAGGGGCTCACAGCACTGGCAACAATACCATTTAGCTGGGTATTAAAGCTTGCTGATTGATTCATCCAAGACATATAGCCAATCGAAAAATAAGGGTAAATACTAATATTTCGTATCCCTTCTCTTAGGTTAGTCACTGATAAAGACCACCGCTCGACTACATCTTGTTTTGCTAACGTGACAGTGATTTTTATTTTAAGATCAAAGTGCTCTATCAGCCAACAAATATCACTAGCGCTTTGCACAAAGCTAAAACTATCGAGCTTTACTCGCATAGGTTCATAAGGCGCCGAAAAGCTCTTTTGGCTATCCTCATCTTTAATATAGAAAAAGCGTCCTGGGTGATGAGTAAAATAACTATGCTCAGGTTGAATGAAGGTTTTTTCTTCTAAATTGGGAGCATATGAGTATTTACTTGGCTCAGGTTGCATAAATTGGGCATTAGCATAACCTCGGCAATTAACTTGTAAAACCATGCGTTTGTTCCATAAAAAACCACACGCCTTAGGCATACTTACGGGGCTATTAAGCTCGGCTATGACTCGTTTGGATTTATTTATGTGTGCGCTATTAACCATTGCGTTAAGCCTCCTGATTAGCTAAGACTTTCAATGCTTTTTTTCTTTCTTGCAATTGCTGTTGCACACAAAATAATTTCTTGTCACCCAAGGGATAAAACCAAATAATTGGTACAGCCAATGCCGCAAAGATTGCAGGGATAATAGTAATCAATAGCACTATACCTTGCTCAGATGCACCTGTTTGCACTTGATTAGCCACATATCCTAATGAAGTGAGCACCCAGCCTATCATCGCACCAGCCAGAGCTCCGCCCAATTTTTGTGCAAAAGCCGCAGCAGAAAAAATCATTGCTGTTGCTCTTCTACCGGTTTGCCACTCTGAAAAATCAGCAGTATCGGCATACATAGAAAAAACTAAAGGCGATTTAGGCCCTAACGCTAAACCAATCATAATTTGTAAACTGAACATCAACGCGATATTGTCATTCGGTACGAAATAAAGAAGCACCGACAGTAGCGCAACGATGCCCATTAAAATAATCAGCAAGCGTCGCTTGTCCAAAAACCGAGTCAACAATGGCGTTGATGCGGCGCCAATAGCTAAAGCGATCATATAGACCATTGCAAAACTGCCGATTAAATCTGGTCGCTGAACATAGTATTTGAAGTAAAAAGTGCCTGAACTGGCACGGAGTGAAATAGTGATCATGATAATGAGCGCCAAGGCAAACAATATGAGCCAAGGCTTATTGTTGCCAAGATCTTTTATATCTTGTAGTACTGGCGTTTTTTGCTCTGGGTTAGGACAAATACGCTCTTTGGTGCCATAAAAAGTTAAGGCAAACAATAAACCCGCAATACAACCATATAACGCCATGGTGAACTGCCAACCCAATGTTTCATCTCCCTGCCCTAATAATATGACTAACTCTGGTGTTAGATAGGCAACTAAACTACCTCCAGAAAAGGCGCCAATAAATCGAAAACTGGTTAAGCTTGTTCTTTGTTGAGTATCGCTAGTTATTACGCCCAGTAAAGCGCCATAAGGTACATTGATAAAAGTATAGGCAAGCATCATAAAAATATATGTGCCATAAGCCCATGCTAACTTACCTGTGTCACTAAAATCTGGCACCGTAAACGTCAGCACACCTGCCGCTGCAATAGGGATTATACCCCACAATAAATAAGGGCGAAATTTACCAAAGCGTGTTTTCGTTCTATCGGCCAAAGCGCCCATAAGCGGATCAGAAATAGCATCAATTAAACGCGTTACTAGCATTAAAGTACCAACGGCTGCGGCTGAAAGCCCCATAATATCAGTGTAAAAAATAAACAGGAACACATCAAAAACACGCCAATAAAAATTAGATGCGACATCACCGCAGGCATAAGCTAGTTTCTCTTTAAGGCTTAATTTATTTTCCACTTGTTCTAATCCTATTTCATCATCAACTTTCGACATTTTCTAAGCGAAATTATGATGCTAATATTTACTGAATAAAAGTTGTTTTTAGCTTTTTAATAACTTTCGCGACCAAAAATGTAAGCGCTTACAAATATACTTGCTTTTTTATTTATTACAACTAATTAAATCATAAATAAAACAAACACACAGACAACCATTTGAATATTGAGGCTTTTTTTAGCCGGCACTCTGCTAAAATGGTGTTTGATATAATATAACTCTCGAGTAAAAAATTAGTTTTTTAAATTTATTTAAAAATAATTGTTGACCTAAATTTGTTATTGCCTTAACTTTATGTAAGCGCTTACATTTACATCGATTGTAATCTTTATATTTTTTTTGTATTATTATGAAAGCGCTTACACCTGTTAAATAAAATTATAATAGTTGGTTTATAAAGCCTGGAGAGACAACATGAGTCAGAAAACATTCACTAAGACAAGAATCGCAACAAGCTTGTCGATGATATTAGGGGCAACCGCACTGCCCGCTATGTCAGCGGAAGAAACATCACCACAAGCCAAAGAGCAAGCAATCGAAGTTATCGAAGTTACCGGTATGCGCTCTAGTATAAAAGAATCAACAAGACTTAAGCGTGATGCTTTCGGTGTAGTTGATGCAATTTCAGCAGAAGATATCGGTAAATTTCCTGATACCAACTTAGCCGAATCTTTACAACGAATTACGGGTGTTTCAATTGACCGTTCAAATGGTGAAGGTAGCCGGGTAACGGTTCGTGGCTTTGGTCCCCAATACAACATGGTTACCTTGAATGGCCGCGTTATGGCTTCAAGCTCATTACCAGATGGTGGTGGCGCTTCAGATAACAGAGCTTTCGACTTCCAAAATCTAGCTTCTGATGCAGTTAAGTCGGTAGAAATATACAAAACAGCTAATGCAGCTGCTGCAAGTGGCGGTATTGGTGCAACTATTAACATTAATACATCTAAGCCACTTGATAACCCTGGCTTTGTAGCCAGTATCGGCGGTAAAGCCATGATGGACACTTCGGTAAGAGATGGTGTTCGTGATTACAGTGACCAAGTAACACCTGAACTCTCTGGCTTATTAAGTTGGACTGATGAAGAAGAAATGTTTGGTGCTTCTTTCTCTGGTAGTTTCTCTCAACGTGACAGTAGTTCTACAATATCAACTATTGCGCAATGGCGTAATGGTATTTACGACGGTACGGTTCCTGATATGGTTCCTGATGGAGAAGGTACTCCAACTCAATTAAATAACGCGCCTGGTATAGGAGAAGCTTATGCGCTTCCTTCTGATATCGGTTACCGTTTATGGGATAGACAACGTGAACGTACCAACGCTCAGTTAACCTTGCAATACCGTCCAGTAGACAGTGTTACCGCTACCTTTGATTATACATATTCTAAATTAGAGCAAGAACAACAAGGTACTGAGTTATCTATTTGGATGTCAGACTATAAAAGTGACATTACATTTACAGATGGTTTAAACCCTTCTCCTATCGATTATCTTGAAGATAAAAGAAGCCAAGCACCACGTGACATCGCTGTTAAGCAAAAGTATCGTAACGCCAGAACTGAAGATACAGCGCTTGGCCTAAACATTGAATGGGAAGTGAATGATGATTTAACACTAGCATTTGATTATAACGATTCTTCTTCTGAATCTTCACCAATGTCTAGCTTAGGTAACGATGTAACTGTTGGTATTGGTTCTAACGTTTTACAACAACAAGGCGGTCACTTTGGTGCTTCTGGATATCCAGAAATTGTTGTTGGCTTTAACGATTGTGATCCACGCATAGGCTTAAACTGTAATAATGTATTTGATCAAGACGATTTGGGTACGTCAATTTACCAAAAAGCACATTCAAACAATACCAATGACATTACTCAGATTCGTATTGACGGTACTTGGGAATTTGAGGATGGTCAAATTGATTTTGGTGTTGAATCAAGAGAAATGGACAATTACTCTGTTCAATCAAGCTCTAACCAAGCAATGGGTAACTGGGGTGTAAGTAACCCAGGTGAATTGCCTGCAGGTATTTTGGATGCTATTGATTTCAATGATGCATTAGACGATTACAAATCTGCTGGTTGGACGCAAGCTTTCCGTGGAGACGCTGTTGAACTAGCAAACTGGGCTGCACCTGTATATGGTTTAGACTTAGGTCGTGAAAGTGCAACGGCTACTAACCGTCGTATTCAAGAAGATGTTACTGCTGCTTATGTAAAAGCATCATACTCTGGTGAAATTAACGACATGCCATACAATGTTTCTGTGGGTTTACGCTATGAAGATACTAAGTCTACGTCAATCGCTTATTTAGCATCACCGACTGATGTATTCTGGTTAAGTAATAACGATTTTGAAGTCGCACAGGGTAATTCAGCTAATGCAACAGCTCAAATTTCTACAAACTCGTATGATCACTTATTACCGAACATCGATTTTGATATTGAATTAGTTGAGAACGTTAAAGCTCGTGCTTCTTTTAGCCAAACTATCGCTCGTCCACAATACGGTCAGTTAAGTAATGCGACAAGTATAAGTGGTGGACCAAATGCACCAACAGTACTTAGCGGTTCAGATGGCTCAGCTGGTAGCGGTAACCCAAATCTAATTCCATTAGAGTCAACTAACTTTGATGTATCTGTTGAATGGTACTTTGAAGATACCAGTTATGTTTCAGTTGGTTACTTCAGAAAAGATGTTGATAACTTTATCGGTTCTGGACCCATTGTTGATAGTTACTACGATTTAAGAGATCCAAGTGGTGGTCCAAGAGCTCAACAAGCAATTAATGATTTAAATGCAGCTGGTATCCCAGTAAATGAAACAACATTGTTCTCGCAAGTTGCTGCGACTCAGTTAGGTGAAACAATTTATGCTAATGGTCATACCGATAATGACTATGAAGCCTTAGTTGATGTATACGCAAATAGCGATGATCCATTAATGACGTTCTTATCACAATCACCGGTTAACAATAAAACGGCTGTCATTGACGGTTGGGAATTAGCGGTTCAGCATTTCTTTGGTGATACTGGTTTTGGTTTCCAAGCTAACTACACACTTGTAAGCGGTGATATTGGTTTTGATTTAGCTGCAGCACCTGATGTAACTCAATTCGCTTTACTTGGTTTAAGTGATACTGCTAACTTAGTATTGTTATATGAAAACGATGGCTTTTCAGCACGTATTGCTTATAACTGGCGTGATGAGTTCTTAAACAATGGTGCTTGGTATGCATCTGAGCCAGAGTTTACTGAAGAGTACTCTCAAAT
Organism: Colwellia sp.; assembly: GCA_029938115.1. Taxonomy (GTDB): domain Bacteria; phylum Pseudomonadota; class Gammaproteobacteria; order Enterobacterales; family Alteromonadaceae; genus Colwellia. The sequence continues at coordinate 47,566 of JAPYOP010000029.1, forward strand.
TGATTTCAGTGTTGGTTACCAAATCAACGAACAGTTATCAATGTCATTTGCTGGTATCAACATTACTGGTGAAGATACTCGTAAACATGCCCGTACAGCTAATCAGATGACTTATGGTGAAGAGTGGGATGCACGTTATGAGTTAGGTCTTCGTTATACCTTTTAAGTCATAATATTGTACATTCTTACTATCATTAAAGATAAGTGAAATTAATAAGCCGCTGAGCCTTAAAATTCAGCGGTTTTTTATTTTGAACTTATCAAACACGATGCAAATCAAAAAATGGATAAGTAATATTTTGTAAAGTGATCTTTTCTAAAAAGACCCTTTTATAAAGTATTAATTTTAAGTACAGTAAATTATTATCTAGATTGTGAAAAATAAAATAATTTTCGTAAAATTAGATTACGCAATAGATATTAAAACAAGCATTCATCTATAGGACTTTCCATGGCTAATCACGACATTCTAGATAACAAAAATCATAAAGACATCAAAGTTATCGCACATTTTAACGAAAATTTTTCAGAAAAAAGTAACAGTGCCTTAATATTCCCGACAGAAATTAAAGCCGCACAACGTGACTATCCTATTCTATTTATTAAAAATCCTGAAACAGGTCAGTTTCAAAGTGTGGTATTACTTGGCTTAGTCGCTAACGAAAACCTTTACATTAATAACGGTTGGCAAGCTAGCTACATCCCGGCGATGATTAATAAAGGCCCTTTCATTATTGGTTTTGAAGAAAAGGAAGAAAACGGTGAAAAGGTTAAACAACCGATAGTCGCTATTGATATGGACAACCCGCGAGTGAACAAAGAAAGTGGTGAGCCGCTATTTTTAGAAAATGGTCAGGCTAGTCCTTATCTTCAACAAGTAAACCAATCGTTAAAAACCCTGCATGAAGGTTCGCAGCTAAGCCAACAAATGTTTGAAGCTTTCTTAAAAAACGATTTAATTGAACCTATCGCTTTAAATATTGAGCTAAATAACGGTGAAAAACTATCGCTTGAAGGTAACTACACCATCAACGAAGAAAAGCTATCTAAGCTTAAGGGTGATGCCCTAAATGAGCTTCATACCTCAGGTTTATTAAGAGTAGCTTATTTTATTACCGCTTCTTTGGACAATGTTCAACGATTAGTCGACTTTAAAAACAACCTATAGTTTACCCACTAATGTCAGCGCATATTTTGAGGTTTAAATGAATAATCAAAAAATTACTAAAATCATTATTGCTGGCGGCGGAACCGCTGGTTGGATGGCAGCAGCCTCTTTATCAAAGCTGTTAGGTAAATCCTTTGATATTACCTTGGTAGAGTCAGACGAAATTGGTACAGTTGGTGTTGGTGAAGCAGCCATTCCAACCCTAACCGCCTTTCATCGGTTACTGGGGATCAATGAACAAGCCTTTATGAAAGCCACCCATGCCACGTTCAAATTGGGCATAAACTTTGAAAACTGGAAAAATGGTGATGACCAATACATGCATGGTTTTGGCCGTGTAGGAAAGGAATGTTGGGCTGGAGAGTTTCAGCACTTTTGGTTGCACGGAAAACAAAACAACATTGAATTTGATTTTGAACAATATTGTCCTGAAATTCAAGCAGCTAAAGCTGAAAAATTTGCCCTTGCTAAAGGCGGTTTAAATTACTCCTATCATTTAGATGCAACACTTTATGCAAAATTTTTACGAACATTTGCTGAAGCTCACGGTGTTAAACGGATAGAAGGTAAAATTATCGACGTAGCCAAAGATAGCAATACCGGTGATATTAAATCGCTACAACTTGCCAACGGTAATGTTATTGAAGGTCAGTTATTTATTGATTGTACTGGCTTTGTAGGCTTACTTATCGAAAAAGCCTTACATACAGGTTATGAAGATTGGTCACACTGGTTACCTTGTGACAGTGCGGTAGCCGTGCAAACTAAGTCAGTATCAGCGCCCTTACCTTACACACGTTCTATCGCTCATGAAAGTGGCTGGCAATGGCGTATTCCATTACAACATAGAGTAGGTAATGGCTTAGTGTTTTGCAGTAAATATTTGTCTGATGATGCCGCTAAAACCTTATTAATGGATAACATTGAAGGTCAGCCAATTAACCAACCGAGAGTGATTAAGTTTAAGACTGGTCGCCGTAGAAAAGGCTGGAATAAAAACTGTATTGCCTTAGGTTTATCTAGCGGCTTCTTAGAGCCGTTAGAATCAACTAGTATCCATTTGATCATGTCAGGTATTTTACGATTAATTCGATTATTTCCTTTCGAAGGTATCAGTAAGTCAGCTGTTAACGAATATAATCAACAACTCACCACTGAACTTGAACACATCAGAGACTTTATTATTTTACATTACCATGCTACTGAGCGAGCAGATACGCCATTTTGGCAGTATTGTAAAAATATGGAAGTACCTGATTCACTCAGACAAAGATTAGATTTATTCAAAGAAACAGCACGAATCTTCACCTCTGAAGGCGAATTATTCCGTGTTGATTCATGGGCACAAGTGATGTTGGGACAAGGGGTTTACCCTGAGCAGTATCATCAGATTGCCGCCATTATGAAACAACATGAACTCGATAAATTTTTAAGCGATATAAGACAAACAATTGATAAGGCGGTCGCAGGCCTACCTTCACATCAAACCTTCTTAGAGCAATATTGTAGTACCAAGGGCTAATAGGATAAATTAACATAATGTGGCAGAAATGCAGCAGAATAGAAGTTACTGACTTCTACTCTGCGTTTACATGCATGAGTATATAATGATGCAGGCATTCATTATCCCGAATTGAAATTCAGGCTGTTTAGTTACTACCTGCAGCAAAAAAAACTAAATTTTCTGCAGTCCATACTGTTTAATTTTATCAATCAACTCTCTATTACTGGGCAATGCCGATAAGTATTTTTTAGTCAGTTGCACGTTTTCACTAAAAAATTGATGGGCCATCTTTTCATCAACAAACTTACGTGACAGTTGATTGTCTTGTGTTTCAAAGCCCATACCATAGAGCACATATTGCCAACTTGAAGAAGGAAAAACCTCTTCAACCTGATGAAAATCTTGCGGCCCTGGTGGTTGATGTTTCCATAAGGTCAATAACTCTTTTAGACTTTCAGGGATGGTTTCAGGGTTACAATTATCTCGCCAATAAGCAGAGTCGGTTCTTTTAGTTAAAATATAGTGCAGCTTTAAAAACTCTATAATACGCTGCCAACGGTAGAGGAATTGTTTATTATAACGTTTGGAGACTATGTCCATGGTTTCACGTGTTGCCGGCATTTCACGACTTATTTTAGCTGCCGCTAGCTCAACTAATACCAACGCTGAAGCTTCAAGTGGCTCTAAAAACCCCGAAGCCATGCCGATAGCAACACAGTTTTTATGCCAAAATTTTTCTCTATGCCCAGGATTAAAGCTTATTTTTCTTACCGTAAGCTTATCTGCTTCAGTTTTGCCAATAGAAGATTCAATATAAGCGCGTAACTCAATTTCAGCCTCTTTTTCATTAGTATGTGCGCTTGAGTAGGTATACCCTACCCCACGTCTTGAAGGTAGACCTATATCCCAAATCCATCCTGAACTTTGAGCTGTTGAAATGGTATGAGATGCAATAGGGCTTTTTTCGTCAGGATAAGGTACTTGTACTGCCAAAGCCGTATCATTAAATAAAATGTGCTTTTTACTAATAAAAGGCACGTTAAAATGCTTACCTAATAATATTGATGATAATCCTGAGCAGTCAATAAATAAATCACCTGCAATGTCACCACTCTCTTTTGTTATCACTGAGGCAATATCACCATTGTCCGCGGAGTTTATTTCAATGACATGGTCAACAACATGCTTAACGCCTAGTTTATCAATACAGTGTTTTCGCAAAAAATGACCTAGCTTAACCGCATCAAGATGATAAGCATAATTTGCTATACCGGCATACTCTGGTGTAGAAATAAGTTTAGGTGCTCGGCCTTGTTCACAAATATGCCCCTGATAACTGACGGCATCAGCAAATGAAATTTCACCTCGATGTTTTTGCCAAGGAAATACTAGGTCAGTTTTGGTATAACCTTGTGGTAAAACTAACGGGTGGTAATAATAATCATCTTCAGCCCCCGTCACCCACTTGGCAAATTTAGCCCCTTGTTTAAATGAGGCTTCACACTCTCTAAAAAGATCAGTTTCGTCTATACCAATTTTATCTAAAGTTTCTCGCATGGTTGGCCAAGTCCCCTCACCCACACCAACGGTATTAACTTCAGGCGACTCTATTAATGTCACTTGCAAACCAGACTCAGACTTTGCATTATGCTCTGCGGCAATTACACCTGCGGTTAACCAACCGGCAGTGCCCCCGCCCAAAATAACGATATTTTTAATGATATTACTCATAGATCCCCGCATAAAATATACTGGTCAATTTTGACATCTATAGTTCAGCTGTTTTGCACTATCCGATATTATGTTCATAATCCGAATAGATTTACACTAATTATGTTGTAACTTACTTCAGTGATCAAAAAAGCAGAAAACGCAAATGTAAGCGCTTACACAGGTAGTAGTAAAAACCAATTATTTAAATTAAGCAAGACTTTTATTGATTAAGGTAGCTTGGTTAGAATAGTAAAATAATAAGTTGCTCTCTTTTCATAAACAATAAATCCTACAAAAAGTAATGAGGTTAATACAAAATTAAAATTACTCTTTTGATATTTATTAATTGTCTGATTAAAATTTACAATTTTGTAAGTGTCAACTCTTATTGCCCTTATCAGCCACTCTATTTAAACACTTTTATTTCAATTAGTTAACAATGCCACCTGTTAAAAAAGAGTGAAAGTTGTTGACCTAGGTCTTAGAAAGCACTAATCTAAATGTAAGCGCTTACATTGATTGATTGGAACTATCAATGTTCTATAAGAAACACATTTGTAAGCGCTCCCAAAAAATAATCTTAAAAAGTGATTTTGAATAAATTTAAAGTGATAGGTAAATTTCAATGACAGATAAACTTTCTCTGCCTGATGAATCTTTGATGTTATCAACAGATTTTATTTATGGTGTAGCAACAGCTTCATTTCAAATAGAAGGAGGAGCAAACGATCGTCTTCCTTGCATTTGGGATACATTTTGCAATACCAAAGGTAAAGTTATTGATGGCTCAAATGGTCTGGTGGCCTGTGACCATTTCAATCTTTGGCAACAAGATATTGAATTAATTGATTCCTTAGGCGTTGACGCTTATCGTTTGTCCATTTCATGGCCTCGTGTGATCAAAGAAACGGGCGAATTGAACCAAGAAGGTGTTAATTACTATCTGGCGATACTAGACCGACTACAGGCTAAAAACATTAAAGCTTTTGTCACACTTTATCATTGGGATTTACCACAGTACTTAGAGGATGATGGTGGTTGGCTTAATAGAGAGACAGCATACCGCTTTGCTGATTACGTTAACTTAATCAGCAAAGCTTTTGCAGGAAAAGTGTATTCCTACGCTACTTTGAATGAACCTTTCTGTAGTGCTTTTTTAGGTTACGAAGTAGGTATTCATGCTCCTGGTATTGTGGGTAAACAGTATGGTAAAAAGGCAGCTCACCATTTACTACTTGCTCATGGGTTGGCTATGCAGGTATTAACTAAAAATAGTCCTAACAGCTTAAATGGCATAGTACTTAACTTCACTCCTTGCTACCCAGAATCTGATTCTCAAGCCGATAAAAAAGCAACTGACTTTGCAGATGATTATTTCAATCAATGGTATATCAAACCTTTGTTTGATGGTGTTTATCCTGATATTTTGTCTGAATTACCACAAGACCATCACCCTGAAATATTCGCCTCAGATATGGAGATAATTTCACATAAGCTTGATTATCTAGGTGTGAATTTTTATACACGCGCTATATACAAAGCAGACGAAAAAGAGCGTTTTATTCAAATTCCCCCTCCAGAGCCAACAACAGATATTGGTTGGGAGATTTACCCTAAAGCGCTCACTGAACTGTTAGTTTCTCTAAATTCAAAATATTCACTACCACCTGTCTATATAACAGAAAACGGTGCAGCAATTGATGATGAAATTATTGATGGTAAGGTCTATGATGCAAAACGCATTGGTTATTATAACGACCATTTAAACGCCATGAATGATGCAATAGAGCAAGGTGTTGATATTCGAGGTTATTTCGCTTGGAGCTTGATGGATAATTTTGAATGGGCAGAAGGCTATCTAAAACGCTTTGGCATTGTTTATGTTGATTATGATAGCCAAGTTCGTACGATCAAAGAAAGTGGTCACGCCTACAAAAATTTAATCAGTAACAGAAATATAAATAAATAAATAAATAAATAAATAAATAAA
>JAPYOP010000203.1 GCA_029938115.1 Colwellia sp.
GAACAGCTTTTAAGCCAGCTAAACGAATGGAAAGGCGTGCCCCATAAATTAGGCGGCTTGTCTAAAAAAGGCATCGACTGTTCTGGGTTTTTGCATTTAATTTTTTCCCAAGAATTTGGCATCGAAATACCCCGCACCACCCAGTATCAAATGCAAAAAGGGGTAGTAGTGGGTCAGGATGAACTAATACCCGGTGATTTAATTTTTTTCATCACCGGTTTTAACCAAAGGCATGTGGGTGTCTACATGGGTGAAAATCAGTTCATGCACGCCTCAAGCTCGCGCGGCGTGATGATATCAAAACTGAGTAACCCGTATTGGAAAAGCGTCTACTGGCATTCAAGAAGACTGGCGCTGTAAAACAAACGTTCTAAAACACAGGCTAAACCAATAGCAGGGTCCTCCTTCGTACTAGCTCACTTTTCTAGCGATAAAATAAATTGTGCAGTCCTCTTGTTATTAACTATCACAGCTCCCAATGATCCTCAAAATGACCACATAGCAATTAACAAATACAGGCATAGTGACGTAAAAAGATGCTAGCATGCTGTAAAGCATTAGCTCTTCAAGGAAGTAGTATGAATCGTAGGAAGTTTATTAAAGTTTCACTGGTAAGTGGGGCAGCGGTTATAGGCGTCGGCGCAGGGGCATTTCAGCTTATTGAAGAAAGCAGCAAAGAAAGCCTTACTATAGATTATGCTTTAAAAAAATTGGATCAATTATCCAATGCAAGGGTTAAAAGTTTGGGTGAATGGGATGCATCTCAAGTATTTACACATTGTGCACAAAGTGTAGAGTTTTCAATGACGGGATATCCAGAGCATAAATCTAGTGTGTTTAAGAGCACTGTGGGTCCATTAGCATTCTCAATTTTTTCATCTAAAGGAAAAATGACCCACGGGTTAAATGAAGCCATTCCAAGCGCCCCAGCATTGACTAAAAATGTAGACTCAATGGTCGCGTTAAATCGCTTGAAAAAATCATTGATTGATTTTGATAACTATCAGGGAACGCTTGCCCCGCACTTTGCATATGGTGTGTTAACAAAAAATGAATATGAAAAAGCGCATCTAATGCATTTATATAATCATCTGCAAGAAATAAACAGCTAATAGATCGTTCAAACCGACAATTAACCGCTGGCTGTAGTTCGTGCTTCACACATTTAAGCCAGCTAATATTTTCCGCTAACGTGGAGTTAAAGTGGTATTAACGATACAGGAGGTTCAGTGAAGTATTTTGCATACGGTTCTAACATGTCACTTTTAAGGCTTCAAGAGCGCGTTCCAAGTGCCAAAAGGCTAGAAACAGCCACGCTAAAACATCATCAATTACGCTTTAATATGAGCGGCACAGACGATTCTGGAAAGTGTGACGCTTTTCAAACGGGTAATAGCACAGACACTGTAATTGGCGCACTCTTTGAGATAAACAAAGATGAAAAGGGCGTGCTAGATCAAGCTGAAAGCTTAGGGTCTGGATACAATGAAAAGTTAGTATTGGTACAAAATGATGTGGGTGAAACATTTGAGGCAACGACATACTATGCAATAAAATTTAACGCTTCGTTAAAACCATATTCTTGGTATCTAAATCACGTAATTATTGGCGCCAAGGAAACAAAAGTCCCTGATGACTACCTTGCGGTAATAGAGTCTGTTGAGTGTATAGAAGACACAGACAAAAAACGGGATGCAAAGCAGCGTTCAATGTATAGCTCGCAAGGTGTTGAATAGAAGCTAAAGGGGTCAGAGCCTTATATTCTTAGTTATCGTCATACCAAATATTATCCTTGTTGATCGTTATGTTATTTTCCGGCACCAAATGCTTATGTTATAAAATGGCATGCCGAGTATGATGAGGTCTAACCTTAAAATTATTATGGGTGTGCATTATTAAAAAGTTACTTAAACGAATAGTCCTCACAGTTCTGTGTTTTTTTGCAGCGGTTGCGTGTTATGTCTTTGGCATTCCAGCAGGAGGTGCGGCTTTTTTTGTATTAGGCATGATTTTTGAGCTGATGTTTTGGTTTGGTATCTTTGGTAAAAAAAACTAAATAGTGGTGAATAAACCCCACTTTAAATAAGGATATAATAGCTATCAAGGCACTCATGGTTAGTAGTTGTTTATCTTGGAAAAGCCTTCCCCTGTGGCGGGCTTTTTTTATGTGTAACATCCTATAAAACCCCAACTCGTAGGAGCGTGCCAGTGTGCCCCGCTTGTTGGGTATTGCACGCGAACCAAGCAGCCTAATTAAAACCCCAGCCTCGTACAATCC
>JAPYOP010000030.1 GCA_029938115.1 Colwellia sp.
AGTCGCTTAATAAAATTAGGGTAAACAGTGCCAACTATCTTGAAAAACACCGTATATAGAAAAAAATTATCGTACAAATCCAAATGATAGAACTTTTATTGGCAACTCGCTTGGCGGGTTATTTGGCACGTATATATTATTAACAAAGCCGACATTATTCAAAAACTATATACTTGGTAGCCCATCTTACTGGTTTGATAATAAGTTTATTTTTCGATTAGAAAAAACGATTGAAGTAAAAAATATTAATGCCAATGTATTTATTTCTATCGGTGAACGTGAAGCTAAAGTATTAGAAAGTGACTATGAAATGGTCAAGGATGTCAAAGCATTTTATGAAAAAATATTGGGTTGGAAGCAAGCTAATCTAAAAGCTAAAATTATCATTATTCCTGAAGCCAATCATCAAACAGCCTTTCCAGCCACTGCAATTCAAGGGTTGCATTGGATTTATAAAATATAGCAAGGTATGAAAATTTGAAACACATAATGTTTAAGTTATATTTATCTGTCCTGTTACTTATACCGTTAAGCTCATATGCAGAGGTTGATGTTGTGAAAGCTAACGTAATAGATTTTGTTCATTATGACGCAACATTAGAGCCTAACCTTAACGATAAATCAGTTAAAGGTAGCGTTAAGATAAAATTAATTGCTAAAGCAAAAAATATTAATGAAATTGTCTTTTCTGCAAAATATAAAAGCATCTTTAATGTCGTTAGTGAACAAAGAGTTATCGGGTATAATGTTTCTAATGGTTTGTTAATAATTAAGTTCGATAAACCATTAGTTGATGGCAAAGAGTACAACATTAGTATCGAGTACTTATCTCGATCTAAAAAAGGCATGCGATATTATCAAGACCATCTATTTACTGGTTACCATACAAAAAATTGGCTGATGTCTCATACGAATATAAACGATAAGGCGAGCTTTGAACTACATCTTATTCATGCTAAAAACTTGACCTCTGTTGGTAATGGCAAGTTTATTTCTCAGCAGGAGATTGCAGGTGAAAAATTAATTTCATACTGGCAGCAAAGTTCACCAATTGGCCTTTTAGCGTTTGAGTGATGGTTCAGTAACAGTTTTTGATGAAAGAACCCGCGCTTTACTTTTAGCCCTTTTTTTCCTTTGTTCTTTTTTACTCGCTAAAACTACAGTATTAATAAATTCTGCTGATTTTTTTGTGGGATTATAAGCGATCTTAACAATTTTACCGTTATATTCGATAATATCGCCGTTTCGAATTTTTTTACGTTTTTGAACTACAACTTCATTATTTACTAAAACATTACCTTCACTGATCATGGTTTTAGCTTCGCCGCCACCGCCAACCATATTGGCTATTTTGAGTAATTTACAAAGTTCTATAGGTTCAACACAAATGTCGATAATGGAGTGTTCAGACATGAAATACACCTAATGATTTTAAATAATAATATTGCTAAATTCTAACATATATAAGGATACTTTATAATACTGAGCTTGCAGGATACGTATCAATTCTGAATGTTTCTCAACTTGACAGGCTCACACACCAAAGCTGTCATAGAGACTTGTAATCAAAGCAGTAGTTCTCACACGACAAGTTGACGCAGCGAACAGATGAACTACCTAGTGAAAACTGAGCAACAATACTTGTGCTGATTGATAAAAAACTTATGGAGTTATGGGCTAAGGGGCGGATTATATGATGCTCTGCTCCTCTATATTTTGTTATCCACTCGAAATAGAGTAATCAATAACTCTGTGCCCATTGGTTGCTCAATTATCTGATTAGAAAATTGAGCTTCTTAATCTGCGGCATAAAGTTTCTTAAAATTCTCTAGATTCCAGCCAATCATTATTTCATTACCAATTTTAAGGGCTGGTACAGAACTAGCCCCTATAGCGTCAAGCTCTTTTCTACCGCGTTGCATTTTTGCATTTGTTAATCTGTATTTAATGCCATTATCATCCAAGTATTTTTGAGCTTCACGGCAATGGCGACATTTATCTGAAATATATAAAACAACGCGTTTCATCACTAACCTTTACAGAACTGTTAAAGACTAACTATTTTACTGAACTCTCAAAAAAAACAAAGGTGAATTAACTGAATTTTCGATTCTATACAAAGAAAATTAAGCTACTCTAGTAAATTAATAAGGTCAAAGCATTTGAAGTAGTCATTTTGGCTTTGATTTAATAGTTTCAGGTTAGAGCTGTCAACGGCTGCTATGAGCTTAAACCGGCACCACAAACAAGCAGTAAATTTCGGTTAATATTACCCTCAATATGATGATGGCATTACAAAAGCTCTATGTCCTATTCATACCTTCGTTTTCTCATAAACTCTCAGTCGCTCCAATGCTCGATTGGATTGATTGTTGTGTTTTAGTTGGGTTGTAGGTGGCTTGTGGTATTAAAGGTCTACTTTTGTTTGGTTTTAGAGTTGTTTGGTACCCCCCAATATGCACACTTTGTTTGTGTTTCTACAGTAAATTAATTTATTAGGTGCAACTTATCCTGCGAGCTTGATTGTAGTCATTCCCGCTTAAGAACAGAATTAGCTAACTCCATATTCATGATTCTTTTGATCCATATATTCCTTAGAGGAAGAATCGTTATGCAATTAATATAGTAGTACCTATACTAGGTTGATAAATTCGCTATTTTACTAAATTATTTTATTTTATCTGCAAATAAAATAACTTAATCAAAGTTAGTACTAGGTTTGGGGATTATGGGAAGTATCATTCGCCTAACAGCTTCGCTGATAATTTTATGTTCATTATTTTGTATTCCTGCACAGAGTGATGAACTAGATTCTCTGTTTCACTTATCTTTGGAAGAGTTACTTGAAGTAAATGTTTCTGTTGCTTCGACAAAATCAGAAACTGTAGCTGAAACACCAGCCATAGTTTCGCGGTACAATCGTATCGATCTAGAGAAAATGGGCATAACCAATTTGAGGGAAATGTTCAACTTCATCCCTGGTGTTATTGTTCAGGATTCATTAGGTGGCTGGGCCTCGGTGCAAATTAGGGGCATAGATGAAAATTTTAATCAGAAAGTACTGTTTTTGCTTGATGGTGTTCCTTATCACCAACCTTCCCATTCTCTCATTCCAATGGAAGGTATTCCATGGGAGTCAATTTCTCATGTGGAAGTTATACGCGGACCTGGCGCCGTTTTTTATGGAACACAAGCATCGGGTGGTGTATTCAATGTTATAACCAGAAAAGATGTTGGTAAGAGTTCTGCGTCAGTTAAAATAGGATCAAATGGCCTTAAAGAAGGTAGTGGTTATTACAATCGAGAGCTCTCGGATGAATCCTCCATTTATGTTGCGGCAGAATACAGAGCAGAGGATGGCTACACTGCCACATATAACGAGTTTTTCCCCAACGTCGGATTGGTAACAGACGAGGTTGATCGTTTTTTAGAAAGACAATCGGCATTATTGCGCTATACCAACAACGACTTTAGTCTTCTTCTTCAGGCTTTTTCCGACACCACCGTAGGTATTAACGATGGTGTCACAGGCGAAAACACATTGCAGCCCTTAACTTTAGATACCAAAGGCCAATTAATTCATATAGAAAATAGCTGGAACACCGATAACAGTAAAACGACTATTTTTTCTGACTATAACCACTACACATTAGACATACAGTTAGAAAATATATTAGCTCCAGGTGTTGGTTTATTGGCTACAAAAGATAATAACGGCAAAGACGACTATAGATTTAGAGTTGGCGGCAATTTTGCTTACAATATGAATGAATCACTTGATCTAGTGGTAGGTATTGAGCAAGAAACTCGTTCGATAGGTAATTACCGCTTCTATTTTTTAGATGACACTAGTACTCCACTAGCTACACTACTTGAGAAAAGTAAAGTTGATGAATTTTCTGCATATGCCCAAGCAGATTACACCCTTAAAAATTGGCGTTTTCTTATCGGCGGCCGATTTACCGATAACGTGTTAAGTGGTCAAAAAACAACGCCAAGAGCCGCCATAGTCTATAAAATTGATGAATATCAATCATTGAAAGGTCTGTACTCTACCGGTTTTAATTCCCCTAATCCAACACAAACGAGCGTTTATGCGCCTGGCAATACAGTTGGAAATAATACGCTAACAGCTGAAATAGTAAAGACCTTTGATTTAGCCTACACCTATTCAAAATCAAACGTATTATTTGTAGCAAATATTTATTCTTTAGAAGCAGAAGACTTCATAGAGAGAAGGTTTAGTGAGCCTGACGGTGCGGTTTCATTTTTTAATGAAGGAAATTTTAAGCGGCAAGGCGCAGAAATTGATTTTCAAATGGCCACATCAGATAGTAAATTATTTGTCAACTTAGCCTATCAAAAAGAAGGTAATAAGGTTATTGATGAAGACCCAACTGCTTTTAACACACCTAGACTAACCCTGAGTATTGGTGCAAATACTGACCTTTGGGACATGCACAGTATAGGTGGCGACATCTCATATATAGGAACGCGCCATAATTTAGACGGCTACAGTATAGTTAATATTAACTATACTGCCAGACTCTCTGGTTTTGAATTATTTGTTGTTGTTCGCAACCTTTTGGACGAAGAGATTTTAAATCCCGACATTTCAACTCAAAATAGTGACCTTGTAGCACATGGAGAAGAAGGTGTTAATGCTCAGTTAGGCGTTAGAGTTCACTTTTAATGAGATTACTTATTTGAGTGACGGTAAGGCGTCATATACTGAGGAGGAGCTTGAATTATTTGTTGACGGTTAAATTGAAGGCATGGAGAAGAGAGGGAAGACTTAAAAGTCAAATGGCCGAGTCAATGGCAAGTAAAAAAATAAAAAAAGGATTCAGAACCAAAGATGAAAGTAACTAACATAATATCGAACCAGATGAAGAGGTTCATAAAGGTCGGGAAATTGGTAACTGTTGTATTTCATATTTCCAACTAAATAACCTTTTAAACAAAAAGACAACTTTGTACTCCAGTGACAATGTCTATATATAGCTATAAGCAACGTTAAAAAATAGAACATGAATGACTATAATGAGCGTAAATCTGGCTTACAAGCTTGCAGCAAATTTTGGTTGAATATAACCCTAAATATGATCATGGTTTCATAAAAGCTCTATGTCCTATTCATGCCTTCGTTTTTTTTGTTAAATTTCAAATTAATCCGTATAATTCAGTTGTATTTTTCAACTTTATCAATTTATTAATTTCAAAAAGCCATTTAACTATATGATTTCTCATAAACTTTCAGTCGCTCCAATGCTCGATTGGATTGGTTGTACTATTTATACTACGCTGTAGCGTTGCTTGGTGTACAAAAGGTGTGCCTTTTATTATTGTTTGATTCTTTCGTGTACGACTTTTTGGATCAAGCTACGGTTTTTAAACATTAATAATGTTCCAAAAAGTGTGCACAGGAGAAGTAACAAAATCGCTTTACTTAAGGTCTGCATCAGACTCATCGATCTTGCCTCAAATAAATAGACACTAATTAAGAAAATCACCTTGGGCTTCAAATTACCACTTTCAGTAGAAGTTAATTATCGCGTCAATTACAGGTTCTAAGATACCGTTCATTGTACCAAAAACTGACATTCAATAACCTCTGCATAAGGGCGGAAAATACAAGATAAAAAAAGTTAAGCTCCCTTAGTGTGAAGAATTAAATTTGTCTGAGCCTACGAATAGCCAGTAACGCTATACCGAACAAGCCCAATGTAGCCGGCTCTGGTACAGATATAGACTCGTCAAACGACGTATCACTAATTAATATATTGTCAAAATACGCATCACCTGCAACACCACCCGATCCAGACCAATCTTCAAAGGCAAATTGCAATGAACTTCCTGTAAATTCCACCATGTAGGTCGTCCAAGTGCCATCATCGACGAGTACATCAGGGTAAGGGGCTGTTGTTCCAACCCAAAGGGTAAAAATATTCCAGAAAAAGCCACCACAATTTGAAGTGTTACATGTGCCTAAATAATTGAAGGTCACATAGAATTTTCCTGTTGTACTGCTAATTGAATTAGCCCATAGGTCTCCCCCTCCCCTGAGATGGGAGAAAGATAGGGCATTATCGCCTTGAAGTGGATCGGAGACTATTCTCCCGTAGCTATTTGAGCTCCAATTATCCTCTGTTGCAAAAGACAATCCATTTTCAAAATCCTCGTAAAATATAATACCTGCATGGGCTACATTTGGTAAACAACTGATAGCTAATGAAAAGCTAATTGCGATAGTACACAAAAATTTGAATTTCATTTTATATTCCTTCTTTTTTGGGTAAGTAACTCATATGTTTTAAGTTGTGCAGCACATATCAAGCCACTACTTTAAGCCTTTGTTTTTTAACCGGTATATTTTTCGTTTACTTTAAATGTTGCAAAAGATGGCATTTTGCGAAGCATATTGGGAAAGCTCGATCATGGGATGAATAGCTAAGTGTAGTAAATGGAATGTTTAGTAAAATTATGCTTGAAGACACTAAGGTGGATTTAACGTCAAAGCGGAAAAATTATTATATAAGGGGTCGTTATTACCTATGTCTGTTTCTCAATGAAGACTTTAGCTAAATAAGTGAGTTGTTATTCTTGATTCCCCAAATGATCGTTACAAATTGAACTTTTATCGACGGCTTGTAGGTGAAGCAGATCTTAAATTGGTCCAGTTTCCAATGAAATAGCTTCCAATAGGTGGTGTAGACGATCCACAAAAAATACACGCCTATGGATTGAGAGAAGGTTTTTGAGTATAATTCCAACTTCTGTGCTTAGTCTTAAGTCGCTATTGTAAAACTGGAATATATAATTTAACCTTATGATATCACACAAATTATCTTGTGCACCTATGCTCGATTGGACCGATAGGCACTGCCGTTATTTCTACCGCTTATTGTCAGCCCACACAGTACTCTATACTGAAATGGTAACAACAGGTGCTATTTTACACGGTAAAGGTGACTATCTTTCTTATAATAACGCTGAACACCCGTTAGTACTTCAACTTGGCGGCAGCAATGTTAAAGACATGACGGAGTGTGCCAAAATTGCTGAGCAATACGGTTATGATGAAATCAATATTAATGTTGGCTGTCCATCTGACAGGGTTCAAAATGGTAAGTTTGGTGCTTGTTTAATGGCTGAGCCAAACCTTGTGGCAGATTGTGTTAGTGAAATGCAAGCGGCTACTAATGTGCCCGTTACCGTAAAGTCTCGCATAGGCATTGATGATTTAGACAGTTATGAGTTTTTACATACCTTTATAGAACATATTTCTGCGGCAGGTTGTCAGCACTTTATTATACACGCTAGAAAAGCTTGGCTTAGCGGTTTAAGTCCTAAGCAAAATCGTGATATTCCACCGCTTGATTATTCTCGTGTTTATCAAGTTAAGCAAGACTTTCCAAAACTTGAAATATCCATTAACGGTGGCATTAAAACGTTGGCAGAAACGAAGGATCATTTGCAACACATTGATGGTGTCATGATTGGCCGAGAAATTTATAATAACCCTTATATGCTCGCGACAGCTGATCAACAAATATACAGTGTTAAAAAAGATGTAATATCTCGTCAACAAGTTATTAATTTAATGGCCGACTATGTTGATGCTTATATGAGTTCAACACTTCAATATGGTAATGCTCACCACAAGCCTCGTGCATGGCATATACTTCGTCATGTGTTAGGGCTTTGTAATGGTTTAGCTGGTGCTCGTCAATATCGCCGATATTTAAGTGAGTGTGCGGGGAGTTCTGGTGCTAATGGAGACACTTTAAAACAAGCTTTTGCTAAGGTCACTTCTCTTAATTAAATGCCCCACAGTACCGATTTAGGGAATAGATGTCCCTAAATCGGGAAATCTCTTATTTAGCTATTTTTGAATGTTTGTAACAAAATAGCTATTTTGTTACAAAATTTACTAAAAAATAGTTATTTAAACCAATACTAGTCAGTTTAGTACTTATTGAATCTTATCAAAGAAAATAAATATAAAAGTAAAACTCAATAAAAACAGTGTGTTGTGATTTATTTCAAACAGTGGCACAACCTTTGTAATAGTTATTGCTACTTATTACTAAAGCTTGTGATTTAAAGCTTTAGTTGGGCAGTCTTAAACTGCTTAATATTTTTGAAATAAAACTAATAGGAATATCTATGTTAACTTCAGCTTCTTTATTTGCTTTAATGATGGTACCAGCAATTTCAGTACTTACTTTATCGTTACTTGTTGGCATGTTCGAAAAGTGAATAGTTTAAACTTGGCAAATTCAAATTGTCAAAAAAAGCCTTTTTGTAAATGGCTAAAACTTTCTATAGCAAAACTTCAATAACATTCATTGTAACTTCCTAGATATATTATCCCTTATTTTCTAGAAATGTGTGACAACGATCATGAAAAACACTAATACTTTAAAGTATGCAGAAAAATCTTAGTTCGCCTTTTTATAAATAATTATTGCACTAATCTAATCATCACTTTTAATCATCTTATTGATGGGAATAACATCCTTTGCTAAGCGTGCTTACACTCTCCATTTTATTTTATGAATTATAGGCTTCTTTAGTTCTCCTAAGCTGACATTTAAATTTCTAAAAGTATCAACCGATTTTCATCTTCAACATTGAAAAATTTCAAAAGTTAAGCTTTACTAACTAGTTACAGGATTGAAATTATTCTTTAAGCAATATCATTAGCTTATAACGAGTATGAGTAACTAATTTGATCGTGTCATAAATAGATTGAATTCATGGCTATATTGTCATTTTTAAAAGGAGGGCGGATGTTAGGTAATATTATAACGATGAAAGTTCCAACGTTAAAACAAGTTATTACTAGAATAGCCGTAAGCATTGCTTTAATTGAGCTGCTAATAATGTTTATGTTAACCGTTATTCCATGGCAATTTAGCGATTATGTTGAAGCCTTATTAGATACATTTTTACTGACACTTCTAGCTACACCAGCTGTTTATTTTTGGATCATAAAAAGTTATAACAAGGCTCATAAGCAAATAATTAATGAGTCTGATGAAGTCTTAAGAAATTTAAATAATTATAAACAAGTTCTTGATCACCATGCCATCGTAGCGACCACCAATATTAAAGGAAATATAAACTTTGTTAACGATAAGTTTTGCGAAATTAGCCAGTATTCAAAGCAAGAATTGTTGGGTAAAAATCATCGATTACTTAATTCTGGTTACCATGACACTGAATTCTTTAAACAAATGTTTAAAACCATTAAAAGTGGTGGCGTTTGGCATGGCGATATTTGCAATAAAAATAAATCTGGCGAAATGTATTGGGTTAATACAACGATAGCTCAAATATTATCTACTGACGGTAAGCCAGAAAGTTATATTGCAGTAAGAAATGACATTACAGCACAAAAAAAATCAGAGCTAGATGCGAAAGAAATGTTGTCATTATTAGAGGCAACTATTAATTCAACTGATAATGGTATTTTGGTTACTAATTTTAAAGGGGAAATTCTACAGACCAATAATATGTTTATAACCCTATGGGGCATTCCAGAACAATTAATATCTCAAGCTGATGATGAATTATTACTCAAACATGTCGCTAATTTAGCTGAAGATGACATGCGGTTCACTACTCGTCTTGAAGAAATATACCGTGATAAATATGAGGATTCATACGATCTTATTTACCTTAAAAAAGGCAAAATTATAGAACGAACATCTAAACCCATGCAAGTTGAGGATAATGCACCCGGGCGAGTTTGGAATTTTCGCGATGTAACAGAACAAGTCCATTTTCAACAACAGCAAAAATTTCTACATAAATTAACGCAAATAAAGTTAGATATAGCTAAAATTACAGGACAAAGTAGCCCGTTGGGTAAGCGTTTTGAAGAATCGTTGGCAGCGTTATTAACGCTTGATTATATAACAGAACAATATTGTGCGGGTGTTTTTGAATTAACTAATAAAAAACTGTCAGTTATTGCTAGCAAGTGCCCTGAAACACAACAAATAATGAAGCACCAGGAAGTTCTTGAAGAATTCCTTAATGGCACACCTCTTAGTATTAGTAATGGCGTGCATCTATATCATCATTTTGTAACCGAAAAACAAGCGTTTATTACCTGTTATGTTTCACCTTTAATGGAGAAATTAGCTGATAAAGAAAGCATTATTGGTTATTTAATGCTATTTTCCGAGCCATCGAAGAATGAGTTAGAAGAGCAAACTTTTTTTATTAACGATATTGCGGAACTGTTTTCTACTACATTAACCCGAGAAAAAACCCGAATCTTATTAAATCAGGCATCAGAAGCCGCAGAGCAAAACAACAAGCTAAAAAGCGAGTTTTTAGCAAGTATGAGCCATGAAATTAGAACACCAATGAATGGGGTTTTAGGAATGCTAGGCTTGTTACAACAAAGTAAATTAACCAAAGAACAACACCATAAAGCATCATTAGCACAATCGAGTGCGGAGTCATTATTAACATTAATTAATGATATTTTAGATTTTTCAAAAATAGAAGCCGGTAAGCTAGAATTAGAAATTCTTGATTTTGATTTACGTGGCATGTTAGGGGAATTTGTCGAAACAATGGCGCTGCGGGCGCAATTAAAAGACATAGAAATTATACTTGATGTAACGGAAGTTGAGTGCTCGATGGTAAAAGGAGATCCGGGTAGGATCAGGCAAATACTAACTAACTTAGTCAGTAATGCCATTAAGTTTACTGATCTAGGTGAAATTATTATTCGTGCTAAAGTTCACGTAAAAGAAGATGGGCTTTACTATTTTAGTTGCATTATTCAAGACTCAGGCATTGGCATTCCCCAAGAAAAAATCAGTTCGTTATTTGATAGCTTTAGTCAAGTTGATGCCTCAACTACCAGAAAATATGGTGGCACTGGCTTAGGGCTTTCAATCTGTAAACAATTATCTGAATTAATGGGAGGTGATATTGTTGTTAGCAGTGAATTTGGCCAAGGTAGTTGCTTTACTTTTAACATCTGTATCGAAACCAGTAACAACTCACAAAAAGTAATGCCTCATGTTGATATAAGTAAACTCTCCTTACTTATTGTTGATGATAATGCGACTAATCGAGAGGTCTTGCATGGTCAATTAGCACATTGGGGTATAGCGGTTACTGAAGCCGATAGTGGTGCAGCGGCATTACAATTATGCCAACAGTTAATCGATGATGAACAGCCATTATTTGATGTCGCTTTTTTAGACATGCAAATGCCAGAAATGGATGGCGAAGTGTTAGGATCTAAATTACATGCCCATCCAATGTTTTCATCGATAAAATTAATAATGATGACTTCTATTTCAAGCATCCATGAAGCCAGCTATTTTCATCAAATAGGTTTTCATGGCTTTTTCCCAAAACCTACCACCACCTCTGATTTATTTAATGTACTGAATGTGGTGATGTCTGATGAATATCAATTAAGTCATGATGGAACCATAATCACGCATGACTATTTATCAACACTAAAACCTAATCAGTCGGTAATTGAGAAAGTTATGAGCGACGAATTAGAAACGTCTCATTTTCGCTTATTGTTAGTTGAAGATAACATCACTAATCAACTAGTGGCTCAAGGAGTGCTCGCAAATTTTGGTTTGCATACTGATGTGGCTGCGAATGGCTTAGAAGCATTGCAATCTATTGCAATGGCTCCTGATGATAGTATGTATGATTTGATCTTTATGGATTGTCAAATGCCTGAAATGGACGGGTACGAGGCCACTAAACAGATAAGAGCAGGTAAAGCAGGGGTTAAAAATTCAAATATCCCCATTATTGCGATGACTGCAAATGCGATGCAAGGCGATAGAGAAATTTGTATAGCGGCAGGCATGAATGATTATTTATCAAAACCGATTGAGCCAGATAAATTACTTATAAAACTTAATCAGTGGTTGAATGGTAAAAATGACAAAAAAATAGTGGCAAAGGCTATTAGCAACAAAAACTCTTCTGCAATAAAAAATGAGACCACAGCAACTAATCAGCCTGAAAAGCTTTCGTCTAATGGCCATATTGATGAGCATTGGGATAAAGCTGGTGTATTAAAACGAGTGATGGGCAAAGAAAAACTGCTAAGAGCATTAGTGGCAAGTTTTAGTGATGAAATGCCCAATAGAATAGCTCAACTTAATGACGAAATTATGAGTGATGACACAAAGAACAAAAATCATGAGGATATTCAAATGATTGCGCACACCATTAAAGGAGTAGCAGGAAACTTAGGCGGTATAGCATTACAGGAATATGCTAGCAAAATGGAAGTGGCAGCAAAGCAACAGTTAGGAGAGTATCAACCGTTAATGTTGAAGCTTGAAAATAGCTATAAGCACCTAATAACTATTTTTGATGAATTTCTAAGTGCGGATGGTGCAATCAACAAAAAAACCAAGTGCAAACCAGTTACTGTTATATCAATTGAAGAACTTATTATTTTATTTCTCACAATCAAAGAAAAATTAGAACAAAGCGACTATATTGAAAGTGATGAGTTACAAACGACAATAGGTAACTATTCAATTGATTTCTTTGAAGGTAAGTATCAAAACCTTTTGCATCAACTTGAACAGTTTAATTTTGAGCACGCATTGGAAGCTGTTGAGGAAATATTGACTATCTTAGAGAGCAATCTATTAAAAATAAGTAATCAAGAATTGGGGGATGACCAATGAAATCAGATGCAATAGTGTTGATAGTTGATGATTCGCCAACAAATATTAAAATAGTCGCTGAATGTTTGAAAGAACATTATCGATTAAAAGTTGCTAGCAGTGGTGAACAATGTTTGCTTTTAGCCAAAAAAAAACCTCAACCTGATGTGATTTTATTAGATATAGAAATGCCGGGCATGAACGGATACGAGACCTGCGAAGCATTAAAAAAAGATCAAGTAACTGAGAACATTCCTGTCGTATTTGTCACGGGTCGACAATCGGATAAGGATGAGGAAAAAGGATTATCTTTAGGTGCAGTTGATTATATTACCAAACCAATTCACCCTGCGATTGTGCTAGCAAGAACTAAAACACAAATTATCATTAAACAACAAAGAGATGCATTGCAAAAAATGGCGTTACATGACCAGTTGACAGGGTTATACAATCGTCACTATTTACTTGATATTGCGGATAAAAAATTGGCTAATTGTGCAAGGCATAATTATGATATTTCAGTATTAATGATTGATATTGACCATTTTAAGAAAATTAATGATGCTCATGGCCATTCAATGGGCGATGAGGTGATAAAACATGTTGCGACAATATTAAATTCTCAAAGTCGTACCGAAGACGTTGTTGCTCGTTTTGGTGGGGAAGAGTTTGTGATTATTCTCGATCATTGCAATATTGATGATGCTCTTATCAAGGCTGATAAAATACGCTTAGCAGTTGCCGAAACTGCACCTAATAATATTGCCGTAACAATTAGTATTGGTGTGGCAAACTTAGATAATAAGCAAAATTTTGATAGCCTTTTAAAATCATCTGATATTGCTTTATATGCGGCAAAAAATAATGGTAGAAACAGAATTGAAAAATTTGTAAAACAATAGTTATTTAAATAGGATGCAAGATTAAAAATGAATAAAAAAAATATTTTAATTGTTGATGATTCTAAAGAAAATCGCATGCTTCTAAATATGATGCTTGAAGATGATTACAACATTACAGAAGCTGAGTCAGGGTCTATTTGTTTAGCCATGATTGCAGAAAGTCGTCCTGATTTAGTGCTACTTGATGTGAAGATGCCCGAGATGAGCGGCTATGAAGTTTGTACAACTTTACGACAAGGTACTGAAACCGAAAATTTACCCATCATATTTGTTTCTGCATTAGACAGTACCGATGAAAGGCTTGCGGGTTTTGAGGCGGGTGGTGACGAATACGTAATAAAACCGGTTGATGGCAATGATTTATTTAGTAAAATAAACAGTTGTTTTAATCGTCAAAAAGAAACACAAGAAGCGCACGAGCAAGCTAACAATAATATGCGTGTGGCGCTTGAAGCCATGACAGTAAGTAGTGAGTTAGGACAAATCATTGAGTTTATTAAACAAGGACAGCAGATCCAATCTAGTGTTGATATAGGGCAAGCCGTATTATTGTTAACTCAAGAATTTAGCTTAAATGCGTCGGTTATGATCAACACCGACAAGCACTACTTTTTTGGTTGTGAACAGGGCTCAATGGAAGCGAAGTTTCTTGAAAAATTAAGAGGAGTAAATGATCGAATTAGCAGCATAGGTATTAGAACTATTGTTCAAGATGAAAATATTGTTCTGCTAATTAAAGATATGCCTTTAGATGATGAAAATCGTGTTGGTCGGTTACGTGACCATTTAGCCGTTATTATGGACATAGCAAGCAATTTTGTTGTGAAACTAAATAATGAGCTGTTGCAGCAGCAACAACGGAAACAATTTGTTGCTGACGTTATTAATGTGGCGGAAGCACAAATTCAACAAACCTCTGAAAAGCTCTCTCAACAACAACGTTTGTCAGATGAAATTTCTCAACAAATGATTAATAATTTAGAAGAAATGCTTTTTAGTTTAGGTTTAGAAAGTGATCAAGAGCAAGCATTAATAGCACTTGCCAGTGATACTTCCAATAAACTTCACGAAAATGCTATTCAAACCAAAAATATTAATCAAGAGCTCAATGTTATTATTGAACGTTTAAGATCATTACAATCGATTGAATAAATACCTCTATATTTGCCAAAAAACTATAATTTACAATTAAAGCAAATGACTTAACTAAAAATATTCCTTTTATTGCTATGTCAGGTTATTTTGAGCAAGGTAAAGTAGAGAAAATTTTAGCTGCAGGTGCCAATCACTTTTTATCGAAGCCTATTCGATGACCTAAACTAAAAATAACCGTAGATTTATGTTTGGCAAAAGCCTTGTAGTTTAAACCTAAAACAGAAAAATGAACCTGCTTCATAGCTTAATAAGTAGTATCCTGTTGTTTACTTATGGCTGCTTCAACGTACACTGTCACCGTAGCCATAAGATAAGAAATAAAGTTAAACATGAATGCTAATTCTCTAATAATTCTCGATTTTGAAACAACAGGTTTATCACCTAATTTGGGTGATAGAGCTATTGAAATAGGCGCGGTTAAACTTGAAAATGGTGAAGTAACTGAGCAATTTCAAGAGCTAATGAATCCTGGTCGACCGGTAAGCTCTTTTATAGAAGATTATACGGGCATCACTAACCGTATGCTGAGTAAGGCTGCTCCTTGTAATGAGGTAATGGCGCGATTTTCTAGTTTTATTCAAGATCAAAACTTAGTGGCACACAACGCTTCATTTGATAAACGTTTTTTAGATAATGAACTACAGCAAATATCATCAAACTATGATGGGACGTTTGCATGCTCGTTATTGGTTTCTCGTCGGTTATATCAATCAGCACCCAACCATAAATTAGGCACCTTAATAAATTACAAGGGTATTGCTTCAAATGGCAATTACCATAGAGCACTTTATGACGCACAAATGACAGCAAAACTGTGGTTAACAATGCTTGATGATGTTCAACAGCAAACCGGTGTTGATGAAGTATCGTTTTCCTTAATACAGAGATTAGCTAAAACTCCTAAAGCAAAAGTAAGTCAGTTTTTATCTAGCTATCGTTAGATCTATTGACTTTCAACGTACCAAAATTGATAAGGTTAAATACTATGAATACCAAAATATATAAGCGAGTGCTTTCATTCACTGATAGTTTAATGGCCGCCGCTCAAGAGCAAAACCAAAAGAGATTTGATAGTTATTATTTAGAATTAAAGCAACTTTGTGAAGATAACGAGAATACAGATAAAGATCATCCGGTACAATGGGAAACACTTGCTGATTTTACCGATGATTTAGCATTAGCTGTTACTCTATATAAACATGCTTTAGTTAAGGCAGAAGCGATTAACTCTAAAGATTTTCGTTCATCTATTGGTTTTTCAATCGCTGCGCTTCAAGTCGAACTAGGTGATGAAGCCGATGCTATTGAGCATTTAGAAAAAGCTAAAATCAGTTGTAATAAAATTGTTGATAAAGAATTGAAAGCTGAAATCCATGACTTATTGGAAAAATTGCAGAATTAATAGACCAAAATTTTTAAAGAATAAAGTGAGTGTTTATTCCTCGTTACATAACCTAAATAAGAGTTAAATAATTAAATGAAACCCTATACAGATACTGCCGAATTAATTGAAACATTAGAGTCAGAAATAAAATCACTTACCGAACAAATTACTACTTTGAAAAAAGAGCCTGAAAGCTTTAATGAACAAGTTTTGTTTAAATATATTGATACAGGTAGTACAGGTAAAACAAAAGATTTTGTTAGATCCTTAGGTGTAAGATCTGAACGTGGTTCGCTATTTTCATCAGGTGATGTGAGTAAATTAATAAAAGAAGGCGCTGATGATATTTCACCCCAATTACTGGCCATAGCAAGAGTAGTGGTCAATATGAAGAATAAAAAAGGCAAACATCGTTAATCTGCCATATAGTTGCCGATATATACCTGTTCCATTTGAAACTAGCACCTTCAAAAGGAACGGGTATCGTGGCTAAGGTTTATAAGCTGTCGTTCTAGCACAGCTTAGTTTCGTTTCTATGAATATAGTTATATTTCCTGTCAATCAGATACAGTTTGTAACCTTATGTTTCAAAACCTCATTTCGTCGTAAATAAAATGCTCTTTAACTGATTATTTTTAGTATTTGGTACATATTTATCTATACTGTTTCGAATGTTTAAAATTTCTATTATTAGGATGGGATAATGAATTTAACCCGTGCCGCTTTAAAAAATCCTGCTGCTATTATCGTCATCGTTGCTTTAGTGATGGTGTTTGGGTTAATGAGTGTATTCAAATTACCTATTCAATTAACGCCTGATATTGAACAGCCACAAATTAATATTTCTACTGGTTGGCCAAGTGCTGCACCTGCGGAAATGGAATCGGTGATTATAGAGCCCATTGAAAATGTGGTTAAGAATACTCAAGGCGTAACTAAGGTTACCACTAATATTCGCCGTGGCTTCGGCAATATAACACTCACCTTTGATGTGGGCGCCGATATGCAAAAAGCTATGCTTGATGTGATTAACAATCTTAATCAAGCACCGCCTATTCCACTTGATGCTATGGACCCCGTCGTATCAACGGGTGGTGGAAGAGGAGGTCCTAACACTGCTTCTTTAATGATAAAAACTTTACCCGATAACCCAACTCAAGATTTAGGTAAATATCAAAAGCTGATAGAAGATGTTGTTCGTCCCCGATTTTCTCGCATTCAGGGGATGGGGCAAGTCAACTTACAAAGTCATCGACCTAGAGAGTTAAGGATTACTTTTGATCCGTTACGCACCGCTTCATTAGGTTTATCACTTTCAGATATTAGCTCAACAATTTCACGAGCAAATGATGTTTCTGCCGGTGTAGCGAATGTGGGCAGACGACAATACACTGTGCGTTTTTCAGGGCAGTATGATGTCACTAATTTAACTGAAATGATCATAGGTTACAGTGGCGATCGGCCAATCTATTTAAAAGATATTGCTACGGTTGAAAATACCCTTGTTGACCGATTTGGCTTTAATATGAGAAGTGGTCAGCCGTCTTATTATTTTACCTTGAAACGCCAAAGTGATGCTAATACGGTGGCATTATTAGATGAAATAAATATTGCTGTTAAAGAGCTCAACGAAGGGCCAATGAAAGACGCAGGGCTAGTTATTGAACTCAGTTTTGATTCCTCTGTTCATATTCGTAATGCTTTGAAATTGGTTCAGAATAATCTTGGTTTAGGCATTGTTTTGGCACTCATTATTCTTTGGCTATTTTTGCGAGGTTGGCGAAATATTGTCATTATCGCGGTGACTATTCCTATTTCTTTGATGGTTGCTTTTGTCGCCTTAAGTGTTTTTGATCGTAGCTTGAATGTTATTTCTTTAGCGGGTTTAGCTTTTTCTGTTGGGTTAGTGTTAGATGCTGCCATTATTGTGCAAGAAAATATTGTCCGACTTCGTGGTTTAGGTATGGATGGTAACAAAGCCGTAATGCGTGGTGCTTTACAAGTTACTGGTGCACTGTTTGCTTCAACAGCAACAAGTGTTGCTATATTTTTACCTATCTTGTTTATGGCGGGTATTGAAGGGCAACTCTTTTCTGATTTAGCCTTAACACTTTCTATTGCTGTTATCGCTTCACTTGTTACTGCCATCACTATTTTACCTATTGCTAGTCAATATTGGCTAAAATCCCAAAATGATGTAGACCCTTTTGCTCACTATTGGGAAAAACTCACTAGCTTAGTAATGCGCTTAACAAATACACAAATGAAGCGACTTAGTTGGATTTCATTTTTATTAGGCGGATCTCTTTTAGTTATTGTTTTATTAATACCCAAAACAGACTTTATGCCGCGTGCACCAATAGATGGCTTCTTTTTTAGTTTAAATATGCCGCCCGGTGGTAATGTTGAATTTATTGAAAAGGAAATGGCATCGCTGGTTAAGGAAAGGTTAGCGCCTTATCTTGCTGGAGATAAATTACCAAAAATCAAAAGTTATAACTTTTACTCTTTTGGCTCAGGCGCAACGGGTGGCTTTATTTATGCCGCCGATCCAACGCGGGTTGAAGAGCTAATGACCGTCATTCGAACCGAAGTTTTAGGAGGATTGCCTGATACTCAAGCGTTTCTATTCAGAGGTTCAATGATTAATGTTTCAGGCGGTGGTAATGGTCGAACAGTCGAGATTAATGTGCAAGGACCCGATATAGAAAGTTTAATGTCAGTGGCACAAGTGGGTATTGATACAATTAATGAAACCATGGCAGGTACTACAGCCTTCCCAAATCCAGGCTTAAGCTTATCTGAGCCAGAATTAAAATTAACGCCTAATGATCAGCGCATAACCCAAGCGGGATTAACTCGTCGCGATGTTGCCAATGCTATTCGAGCATACACCAGTGGTTTGTTTATCGGTGAATATTTCGATGGTAACGACAGGGTTAATGTTATTTTACGCGGTGAGCAATGGCATACACCTGATGAGTTAGCCGCTTTGCCAATACATTCGCCTTTAGCGGGTATTCAAACCATAGGTGAGCTAACTTCGCTTTCAAGAACTGCAGGACCGACAAGCTTAAGACGTGTGGACGGTAAAAGAACCATAAGTATTCAAATTTCGCCACCAGCAACAATGTCACTAGAAGAAGCATTAGTGTCGATTAATGAAAAAGTCATTCCTAAAATGAAAGAGCAATTGCCTATTGAAGCCTCTATTCAATTGAGCGGTAACGCCAATAAAATGGCTGCGGCAATTAGTGATATGATTCAAAATTTCCTCTTAGCTTTGGTCATACTCTTTCTTTTAATGACGGCACTATTTAAGTCACCTAAAGATAGTTTGTTAGTGCTACTTGTTATGCCATTAGCGGTTGCTGGCGGTGTTGTCGGTTTGAATTTATTAAATTTGGTAACCTACCAGTCTTTAGATTTATTGACCATGATTGGTTTTATTATTTTACTTGGTTTAGTGGTAAATAATGCCATTTTGATTGTTGATCAAACAAGGCAAGCTGAAAAAGAAGGCTTATCAAGACGTCGCGCTGTAGCTCAAGCGATTCGAATTCGCGCAAGGCCAGTATATATGAGCACATTAACCAGTTTATTTGGTATGTTGCCGTTAATGGTCATGCCAGGAGTCGGTAGCGAAATATACCGAGGACTTGCGACGGTTATTGTTGGCGGCATGTTTGTTAGTGCCATTTTTACCTTAGTTTTATTTCCAAGCTTATTAAGATTTGGTGAAAAAACTTTGGCTGATGATGACAACCAAAAAATGAATTTAGAAAATAGTAACGTTGAAGATTTGCATTCGGATCTCCAAGCAGAATCATTACAAGCCAAAATTAGTTAACAAGGCTAGGAAAAAGTTATGTCTAAAAAATTTACTTTTAAAAAATTTATGTTTAAAAGAATAATGAACAGCTCAATAATCTGCGTATTATTAGCGAGTCACTTATCTTACGCAGCAGAGGCGCCAGCAAGCCCTGTTAAAATAGATACAATAACTGAAGTTTCTTTGGCTGCTACTGCTGACTTAATGGGCACGCTGCATAGCCGTTCATATGTAAATATTACGGCAGGAGTTAGTGGTAGGCTAGAATGGTTGCAAGAGCCGGGTGTTATGGTTCATCAAGGTGATGTGTTAGCTAAAATGGATTTATTGCCGCTAGAATTAAAGCAAGCAGAGCAAAAAGCACAAATTAAACGCGCTAATATTAATTCTCGTTATTTCAATAATGAGTTACAGCGTCTGCAAAAATTGAAAAAAACCAACGCAACCTCGCAATTTCAATTAGATCAAACAAGATCTCAATTTGAATTAGCGCAAACAGATAGTGAAATTGCCAACTTAAAATTAAAACAAGTTGAAGATGAATTACAAAGAGCTACCGTAAAAGCGCCTTTTGATGGGGTGGTGACCGAGCGTGTTGTTCGTGCTGGAACTGATATTAATCGTAGCGATGTCTTACTGAAATTACTTGATACGGAACATTTAGAAGTACGTTTGTACGTGCCGGTTAAATATTTAGCTTATGTTCGTAAAGGTCTTGATCTGAATTTACAAGCAATAGGGCAAATAATATCTACCCCTGTGACTGCAGTGATCCCTAGTACCGACCCTCTTTCACAAACCTTTGAAGTAAGAATCCAAATTCCAGAACATTTAAATGAATTTTGGACGGCAGGGCAATTAGTGAAAGTTACTGTGCCAGTTCAAGATGCTCACCCTAGTTTAACTGTTCACCGAGATGCGCTAATTTTACGTAAGGATGGTACTTTTGTTGTGAAGATTGACGCCAAAAATAAAGCGCATCGTTTATTGGTAAAAGTGGGTAAAGGCACATTGGATCGGGTCACTATTGAAGGTGATTTACACAGTGGCGATAAAATTGCCATTCGTGGCGCCGAAAGATTAAAAGAAGGCCAAAGTGTCGTTGTTCAATAGTAGGCACTACTTATTTAAATCATATCCAATAGAAACTTATTAACTTTCTACTATAATCAGAGAAGCGGGTTGTTTTATCGACACAGAGCTTTCTCATATGCATTCAAAAAGTAGAGCAAAGGTAGCAGAACCAGAATATTTAGATATTGTCAGCACTTTTGCTGTTGATTTGCTTTCTATGAATTCAATTGATGAAATAATTTGGCATGCAGCAAGAGATGTTGTCGCTAAGTTAGGTTTTGATGATGTTGTTATTTATCTTTTTGATGAAAAGAAAAAAAAGTTAATTCAAGCAGCTACTTTTGGCAATAAAAACCCCAAAGAATATGAAATTTTTGCGCCATTAGAAATTGCATTAGGAGCGGGCGTTGTCGGTAGCGTAGCTGTGTCTTTTCAGCCTATTATTATAAATGACACACGTCTAGAGGCTGACTATATTGTTGATGATCAAGCGAGATTATCTGAGTTAGCCGTACCTATGGTGGTTAATAATAAACTCATTGGCGTGATAGATTCAGAGCATGTTGAAACGAATTTTTATACTCAAGAACACTTAAAAAGTGTACTTGCTATTGCTTCGTTGATTGCCACTCAAATATCTCGTTTTGAAATGATCTCGCAATTAGAACAAGTCATTATCAAACTTGAATACAGTGGAAAAATTCAAGATAGTTTGTTTGAAATTGCGGAGTTGATTTTTACCACTGAAAACCTTGATGATTTTTATAGTCAGCTTCATTTGTCTATTGGTCGTCTTACCTTCACAAATAATTTTTATATAGCCTTACAATCAGAGGATAAAAAAAGTTTCTTTTTGCCCTACTGTGTTGATGAAAACGATGACGTTGTTAAAAATGAGACAATTTCTTTAGAGACACCTATCCCAAGTATTTCGGGTTATGTATTAAAGCATAATATTCCTTTACTTATTTATAAGTCAGAAATAGAAAAAAAAATCGCAGAGAATAAACTGTATATTGTTGGCTCGTTACCAGAGGCATGGTTAGGTGTTCCTTTTGGCGATGATCAGCTTAGAGGCATAGTGGTTGTTCAAAGTTACACCGACGGATATATATTTAATCAAAAAGATAAACAGTTACTCACTTTTGTTGCCAAGCACATTCATAATGCAATAGAGAGAATGCAAACAAAATCAGAGTTACAGTTTTTAGCATTGCATGATCCACTGACCAAACTGCCAAATAGATTACTTTTTACCGATAGAGTCGAGCAAGCTATTGTTAAAACAAAACGCAATGGCAAGCTGTCAATTGCAGTGCTCTTTTTAGATTTAGATCATTTTAAGCAAATTAATGATAGTTACGGCCATTATGTTGGTGACCAATTACTCATTGAAATATCTTCTCGAATTAAATTATGTATTCGAGAGTCAGATACTTTATGCCGATTAGGAGGAGATGAGTTTGCCATATTGCTAGAAAATATCAGCAGTGAAACTGACGTTGAAAAAATTGCGGCAGATATTATTGATGTAGTTCAACGTAAAGTGACCACAGAGAATGCTCACATCAATATTTCAACTAGCATAGGTATTACTTTATTTTGCCAAGGTGAAATCGCAACCAAAGAGTTACTCATTCAAGCCGATGAAGCTATGTATAGAGCTAAACTCAATGGCCGAAATCGAATTATTTATTACAAGGAGGGTGAAAGTACAAACAATTTATCCAGTTATAAAATTGAGCGAGACTTTTTTGCAGCGATAGAGAATCAAGAATTGTATCTGCTTTATCAGCCTATTATTTATTTGAAAACCGATATGATTACTAGTGCCGAAGCGCTTGTTCGTTGGCAACATCCGAAACATGGACTTGTTGCGCCAGATGTTTTTCTCCCTGAATTAGAAAAGGTTGGTTATTTACCTCAATTAGACCTATACGTTCTTGATAACGCTATCGCTTTTTTAGCGAGAAATATTAATAACCTAGCAATAGGGTTTTGCTTAAGTATCAATATATCAGGGAAAGGCTTTTCAGAGCCGGAGCTAATTTCGCGCATAAAACATCATCACCAAAAAACACCCGCATTATTAAGCTATTTGTGTCTTGAAATAACTGAACAAACCATTGTCGATAATGTTGAAAGGACCCAAAATAGTATTCAGATATTCCACTCGATGGGAATAAAGGTTGCTTTAGATGATTTTGGCACGGGCTATTCATCGTTAAGTTATATTAATCACTTTACTTTTAATGTATTAAAAATTGATAGGAGTTTTATAAAAAATTTAGAGCAAGGTGAAAACAACACCATTATTTTAGAGGCAATTATAAAGCTCTCTAGGTCTCTTTCTATAAAAACAGTCGCAGAAGGAATCGAAACTCAATCACAATACCATTTTTTAAAAGAAATGGGCTGCGATAAAGGCCAAGGGTTTTATATGTCAAAACCTATCACTGAACGTGATTTTTTGCTTAGATTGCTGAAGCCCGCGCATGTCATAGAATATTAATTAGACCGCTTAATCTAATAAACGAAGTTTTAATCTTTTTTGTTTTAATGGAAAGTGTTATAAAAAGAAATAGTTATTAAAATAAAGTTAGCGTTGTTATGACCGAAAAATTACCTGTTTCAATCTATGTTAGTGATGATTTAAAGCAGCAGTTTGGAAAAATCACATCGGTGTGCAATAAGTTGGAAGCCCAGTTTAACTTTCAAACCATGACGGCAAACTGGTATGGTGATGAAAATAACATTTTGTTTGTTCAGTTGCATTTAGAAACACCACCGAGTTTTATCGAGCAACAACAACGTCAGCAACAAGAGGATACTAAAATATACTCGGATGATGTTTTTAGCTATTATCAAAAAAGTGAAAAAGAGCAGATATTGCTTTGCCCTATAGCTATAACTGACTCGGAGTTAGCTTTGTTAAGCAAAAAAAACAAGCTGTTAGCTGGCCTATTGCAGGTTAAATTACAAAAAGTACTTAACTTGATTGCTCATCAATTAAATCTTAATGTTATTTAGTCTTTAACAAAATATACTTTTATTATGTCTATTAGCCGTGCTCGTCTCGATCGTTTTATCAGTGAAAAGTGCCAAATTAACCGTAAAAAAGTACGTTTATTGCTGGCGCAAAAAAGGATCAGAGTTGATGGTCTTATTGCCACTGATATTGATCAGCCTATTAATAAATTCTCTCTAATCTCGTTAGATGATCAAATTATTCAAAGTAATAAAGCTTTGTATATCATGATGCATAAACCTGTTGGCGTTGTTTGTGCGACCAAAGATGACAAGCATAAAACGGTAATTGATTTGCTTGGCGGATTATTAACACCTAAAGAGCGAGCTAGCTTACATATCGTCGGGCGTTTAGATTTAAATACTTCAGGTTTAGTGTTATTAACTAACGATAGCCGTTGGTCAGAGCAACTGACGTCACCCAAAAGTAAAGTTTCAAAACACTACTTGGTGACTTTGAAAAATCCAATAAACGAAGAATATATTCAAGCATTTGCTCAAGGAATGTATTTTGCCTTTGAAAAAATAACCACTAAACCAGTAACACTTAATATTATTCATCAATATCAAGCGGAAGTAATTTTAACTGAAGGACGATATCATCAAATTAAAAGGATGTTTGGTCGATTTAGTAATCCGGTTACTGCTTTACATCGAACATCGATAGGCGATTTTGTGCTAGATAAAACGCTGTTGCCAGGAAAAAGTCAAATACTTAACATAAGCAACAAAATTATAACCTAACCCATAGAGGATATAGATTTCAATTGCTTAAATGTTCAGCTGCATCAATGAAAGAATTGATTGTATTAGGTATTGTTATTACCTTTTACGAAGCCCTACGTATATGTTCGTGTTTATTTGAATAAGTGACATTTACACCGAGTAAAGTCTAAGTACAATGGCGATAACGTTCTTTGCTCATAATGCTAACATTCCTTGTATAGCTGAATTTTTTCATAATGAATCAGTACAATCTGTGATAAATACCCTCGGAATTGATTATCCACAAGGGTATTATTTTAGTGAGCCTTCAGCGGCACCCGTTTTTTCTGTATAAGTTTATTTCACGCCTAGTTCGCGTAAACGCTCTAGCAAGTAACTAGCTTGAGTATGATTTTCTGATAGTTTAACTTCACTGCGAGGATGCAAAAATAGTGGTAGTGAAATACGCGATTTTGTACTCGCTTTACAGCTTGGGTTAATTACCCTATGAGTTGTTGAAGGAAAGTATCCGCCCGACGCTTCTTGCAACATATCGCCAACATTTATAATTAAATTACCAAAGTCACTAGGCACATCTAACCAGCTATCATCTTGGCACTGTACTTGTAATCCAGGTTCATTTGCTGCCGGCAGTATTGTTAGTAAGTTTATATCTTCATGAGCGGCCGCTCTTATTGCGCCAACCTCTTCATTACCGGTAATGGGGGGGTAATGTAATACTCGTAATAAGGTATTTGGTGTATCTTTGATCATACCTGATAGAGCTTGAGAGTAATTTTTTGCTACATCTGTTGGGCTATACTCTTCAACCCAGTCTAACAACTCACTGGCTAAGTTTGAGGCTAATTGATAGTAATTAAGTATTTCGGCCTTTAATTCATCAGGAATACGCCCCCACGGATAAACATGGAAATACTCTTTAATATCTTTTTGAGTGTGACCTTTTGCTATTTCTGAAATGTCAGGAGCAAAGTAGCCATCTTGCTTTTCGGTATCAAAAGTAAAGTTTTGCTTATCGGTGCTGTTAAAAAATGTTTGCCAATTGTGATAAATAGATTCAACTAAAGATTGCTTAATAGGGTGATTAATTAAAACACCAAAGCCAGTTTCTTTTAAGCTTTTAACAAACTGTTGAGGGGCATCTTTGGCTGTATAGTCAACGACAGGTAATGACATGTTTTTCTCATAATAATGATAATATATATAGATTGTAAACTGATTATATTAATCTTCAAGTTTGCCAACAAAAAGCAACGGTTCTTATTACTTTGTTATATAATGTAATGAACACTTAGCTTTTCATAATAATAAGCTTTTTATAACACTAAGTAGGCGAACAACAAAATGAAATATCCTCTTTTATCAGTAGTTAGTTTTACTATAATTTTGGCTGGTTGCTCTAGCAATGACAATGCTTGTGAAGATATCACCTTAGCATCAGAACAAATTCAGCAATGCCAAGTCTTACATCGCCAAATCGTTAATGCGAAAGGTCAGCCGTTAGTTCGTACTGAGCTTGAACGTCGATATCAGCATGATTGCATTGACTTTAGGTACTACCGTGATGATAAGCAATTAGCTATTTGTGGAAATAAACATAAAGCTGAAGAAATTAGAAAAAATATGGATAGAGAAGCAAGTAGCAATTAATTAATATTTAACATTAATACCATATAATCTAAAAAATCCATTTTAGCTTTAATGCTAGAGTGGATTTTTTTTTGATAAAAGTCCATTATGTTTATCCGACATTTCTCTGTAGCTAGCGTATTGAGAAATAGTTAATACATTATGATGAGCGTAATTCTTTATTTATGACTAATGGGCGATCCCACAAGAATACGGCTAAAGCGGCAATGAATGAAAACATTCAAGCGCCAAGCCAAAGTGTACCTGAAGATAACAAAGGCGTAAAAGGTACGGAAAATTTTCTTGCTTTAGAGCAGCAATATCAAGAGTTGCAAAGACGTTATAGTGCGTTGTTTAGCTTGAATCAATTATCTCAAGAGTGTGACGATTTAAACGATTTTTACCCTCAAGTGCACCGAACCATTGCGTCATTAATGACGGCAAAAAACTTCTATATTGTTACCTATGATCAAACTTTTTCCACCATGGAGTTTGTCTACCATGTTGATGAAAATGATGATAAACCAGAAGGGGTTATTGATTACAAGGATTTATCAGGGTCTTTTACTCATTTAGTTATTGAGTCTATTCAGCCTCTTTTGGTCACTCCAACGATAGAAAAGCAATTACAAGAAAATGGAAAAATAAAATCCTATGGCACCTCAGGAACTGATTGGTTAGGCATTCCTTTATTGCATAATGATTTAGTTATTGGCGTCATGGTAGTACAAAGTTACAGTGAGAAAATACGTTATACAGAGCAAGACTTGAAAATGCTCACTTTTGCGGGTCAACACGTTGTTGGCGCAATGATTCGTTTACAGGATAAAGAGCGTTTAACTAGTGCTGTTAATGCTCGTACGCGTGAGTTAATGGCGCAAATTCGCGAAAGAGAAAAGTCAGAATTATTACAAGAGTCTTTATATCGTATTTCAGAACTAGCGAATGATGCGAGTTTTGATATCAACGTTTTTTATTCAAAAGTGCATAACATTGTTGGTCAGCTTATTAATGCCACCAACTTCTTTATTTCTAAATATGACCAAGAAAGTGATACGGTCGAGTATGTTTATGTTGTTGATGAAGAGTCAAATCAGCCTGCCGGATTCTTCC
Source organism: Colwellia sp. (assembly GCA_029938115.1). Taxonomy (GTDB): domain Bacteria; phylum Pseudomonadota; class Gammaproteobacteria; order Enterobacterales; family Alteromonadaceae; genus Colwellia. The sequence goes on from JAPYOP010000030.1 coordinate 27,529, forward strand.
AAACAAGGAAGCTTTCTAATCATTATTCAGAGTTAGTTATTCGTCAGCAAAAAACGGTTCTACTGACTAAAGAAGATATGAAAACGTTGTTTGAAAGTGGTCAAACTCGAGAACCTACTGCGGGCGAGCATTCTTGGTTAGGCGTTCCTCTAATATACTCTGGGCAGTTATTAGGGGTAATGGTTATTCAAAGTTATACAAACCAAACCACCTATACTCAACAAGATGCTGAGTTACTTAACTTTGTATCTAATCATGTCTCTGCTGCTATTAAACGCCGTGAAATATCAGATATAGAAAGGCAAAGTCATGAATTGCTAGAGCAACAGGTTAAGCTTAGAACACTCGCTCTAGAAGAAGAGATTGTGCAACGTAAACAAGCTGAGAAAAGATTAAAGCACACCGCCTCTCATGACAGTTTAACCGGTTTACCCAACCGAAGCGTATTTCATGATTTATTAAATCATGCTATTGCCTGTAATAAACGTAAACCAGATTTAGCTTTTGCTATTTTATTTTTAGATTTAGATCGCTTTAAAGTGGTCAATGATAGTTTAGGTCACCATGCGGGTGATACATTGTTAAAACTTATAGCAGCTGAACTTTCTGCCATTGTGCGCGGCAAAGATACCGTCGCTAGATTAGGCGGTGATGAGTTTGTTATTTTAATTGAAGATCTAGATACTGATAATGAGGCATTCGAAATTGCCCAGCGAATTACGGACTTTCTAAAAGAGCCTTTTACCATTAATAATCAATTGGTTTTTACTGGGACAAGTATTGGTATTTTGTTCAGCGACAAACGCTATGATAACGCCGATACCATGTTGCGAGATGCGGATACCGCCATGTATCATGCAAAAGATAACGGTAAAGGGCGTTATGAAGTGTTTGATGCGAGTATGCACCAAAGAGTTCAAAATGCTTTATCTCTTGAAGCTGACATTAGAGAGGCCTTAGAATGGCAAGAGTTTATACCTTATTACCAACCAATTCTTAAATTAGAAAATGAAGAGTTGAAGGGCTTTGAAGCTTTGGCTCGTTGGCAAAGCACCAAGCGTGGTTTTGTTTTTCCAAATGATTTTATTCCTCTGGCTGAAGAAACTAACTTAGTTCAAGCTATCGATTTACAAATATTAAAAAAATCATGTCAGCAGCTAAAAACATGGCAGGACGCTTTATCTTGCCATGAGCTTTATGTCAGTTGTAATTTATTTTGCAGTCAATTTTTTAGTACAACCTTACCTGATGATATAGAAAACATATTAAAAGAAACAGGTTTAAAACCAGAGAATTTAAGGGTTGAGTTAACGGAAAGAGCGCTTTTAGAAAATACAGAAATAGTGTTATCAAATATGAAGGCATTAAAGCGTATGGGGGTAAAAATACTGCTTGATGATTTTGGTACAGGTTATTCTAGTTTAAGTTATTTACATCGATTCCCTATTGATGTGCTAAAAATTGATCGCTCCTTTATCACGAATGTTCACGAGCATGAAAACAATAGAGCTATCATTAAAACTATTGTTGATTTAGCCACCAACCTTCGTATGGCAACCGTTGGTGAAGGTATTGAAAATATTGAAGATGCTCAGTTATTACAAAAGATGGATTGTTCCTATGGACAAGGTTACTATTATGCCAAACCGATGCCAGCGAATGAAATGGAAAAGTATATTATTGCTGGAAAGCCTTTTGCTTAGTTTATAAACTCAACAATAGTGACTTTGGTTTCAACATTTTTACCTTGGCGATAAAGTTTAAAGTTCAAAGCGGTATTTGGTTTTGTTTCGGCAACAATGTCTAATGCTTGAACAATACTATTTATAGGTTGATCTTCAATTTGATAAATCACATCACCAGCTTGAATGTCGCCTTTAAATGCAGGGCTATTAGGGCTAACCGACTCAACTAAAAAACCTTTTGCATCGGCTAAATATCGAGTTGCAGATATACCTAGCCAACCTCGAACAACACGGCCATTTTCAATGATTTGTTGCATCACCTTAGCCGCTAGTTGATAAGGAACGGCAAAGAAAATACCTTGAATATTCAGTTGAGGATTTGATTCTGTAAATTGACGTGAGTTAATACCTACTAATACGCCATTGCTGTTAATTAAAGCACCACCTGAGTTACCATTATTAATTGCAGCATCCATTTGTAAAAAGTTTAAGTAACTCGTATTGCTTAAGCCACTTCTGCCTGTAGCACTAATTATTCCTTGCGTTACGGTTTGTCCTAAGTTTAATGGGTTACCTATAGCTAAAACTATATCGCCAGCCAATGATTGCAGGTTAGTTTTTTGCGGAATAGAGGGCAGGTTGCTTGCATTTACTTTCAGCACAGCTAAATCGGTAACTTGATCAAAACCAATAAGCTCAGCTGGGAAGTGTTGACCACTTTGCAAAATTACGTGAATCAGGTCTGCATTTTGAATAACATGCAGGTTTGTTAAAATGTAGCCGTTGCTATCCATAATAACACCAGAGCCTAAAGTCGTGGTTCTACGAGCTTTTCTTCCATACCCGGGGCTTGACATAATATCTTCAGAATAAATATTAACAACAGCAGGGCCAGCTAGGTTAACAGCCTTCGCATAAGAGAGTGGGCGAGAATTTTTTTCTTCAATACCGAACAGCTTATTTATAAAAGTGTTCTCATTTAAATTCGGTATTAATAATAACAAAGCAACAGCAAATAATACGCCGTAACTAATTGAATTAATAATGTAGTTGAATGCAGGCTTTAATTTCAAAGGAGTATTCTCAATGCGAAAAGTATTTTCAATATACGCTTGAGTTTAACACAAAATATTAGCTCAATAAGTGATATGCTAAAATAAAAAGGCTAGTTATCACTAGCCTCAATTCAACCTAGAATAGGGTGTAAAATAAGTTTTTATCTAATCATTAAATACTGTGCGTAATTATCTCGAATAATATTTAATGCAAAAACGCCTTTTCTATCTTTTAAATAACTACGTAACTCAGCAATATTGTTAATACGGGTACGGTTTATTGCGGTAATTAAATCACCAGACTGTAAACCGACTAGCTCCGCAGGAGAGTCTTCCTCGATAGTATTTATAAGAACACCATTGTTATTGGTATTGTTTTCTAATTCAGCACCATCAAACATACGATGAATACTTGCCGCAGCGACATTGTTTGCTTGTGACTGCTTTAATTTTACGGTGAAGTTTTTTTCGTCGCCATTACGCACTATGGTTAACTTCACTTCTTTTCCCGCGCCAATAGAGCCAATCTTTCCACGTAATTCGTTAAATGTTTTTATAGTTTTACCATTCACTTTTGTAATGACATCTCCCGGTTTTATACCGGCTTCATCAGCTGCGGAATCGGGTGAAACTAATTCTATAAAACCACCTTGGTTAGTTGTTAACTCCATTGCTTTAGCTAAATCACTGTTCACGCTGCGACCTGAAACGCCTAATACGCCACGATGTACTTCACCAAACTCAATAATTTGTTTGGCTAAGTTGTGCATCATGTTGCTAGGGATCGCAAAACCAATACCGATATTTCCGCCATTAGGACCCAAAATAGCTGTGTTAATACCAATTAACTCACCACGTAAATTGACTAAAGCGCCACCTGAGTTACCACTGTTAATCGCTGCATCTGTTTGAATGAAATCTTCATAGTCTTCAATATTTAAACCACTACGCCCTAAAGCGCTTACAATGCCAGAAGTAACCGTTTGACCTAATCCAAAAGGGCTGCCAATAGCGATAGCAAAATCACCGACACGTAATTGGTCTGAGTCGGATATTTTCATTTCAGTTAAGTTTTCAGCATCAATTTGCAATAAAGCAATATCACTATCGGCATCAGAGCCTATTTTTTTAGCTTTAAATTGACGGCCATCTTTAAGCGTTATTGTTATTTCGTCAGCTTTATCAATAACATGATTGTTGGTAACAATATAACCTTCTTTAGCATCAATAATAACGCCAGAGCCTAAACCACGAAAAGGACGTTGTTGTGCTTGGCTTGGGTTCTGATTAGGATTGCCAAAAAAACGAAAAATATTAGGTGTATTTTGTTTTACTTCATGAGTGCCCTGTACTGCGATGCTTACAACTGCCGGAGTGGTATTTTCAAGCATAGGCGCAAGACTTGGCATAGTTTGACCATCAACGCTGCTTGGCCAAATAGAAAAAGCATGAGCGCCAGTTGCCAGTAGAGAACTAGAAAGTAAAACTGCGCCAAGAACAGCAGATAATGGAATGATAGATAACTTTTTCATCGGGGATAATTCTCCTAAAACTTAATTTAATCAGTATGGTGCAAAGTTGTTACACCTCAAAATAGACTTAGCGAAAGAAGTTTAGTTCACAAATGCCGCTTGGGCATTTGTAACATTTTATTTATCTGCAGGTGAAAAAGTAATAATACTTAGACTCATTGCATCACTTGATGTTAACTAGCTTTTGAAGTGTCAGGCTGCTTTTGATCAATAAATAAACCACTCGCTTCGCCGGAATAATCTAACGGTGCTTCAGTACTGGATACTTTTTGCTTCGTCTCACGCTTAGGGTGTCTTAAACCTGCTGTTTGCGCTAATTGCTCTTGGGTTTCTTGCGAGAAAAAAGGCATGCCATCAGCATCACTCGTTGTTACTTTTTGTAAAAGTTGAGTACTCTCTTCCATTTGTTTCATTGCTGTTTGGCAGGTGTTATTCATTTTATCTAGTAATTTTGCTGAGCTTTCAAGGTGATCAGCAACATCCAATTTATATTGGGATAAAGCAGCATCACTTTTATTCACTTGCTCAGCTAGTTTACGTTGCTCTTGATTAGATGACGATAAAAAGTGGTTAGCAAAAAAGCCAACAATGGCGCCGACTACGAAAACGATTAATGCGGTTACTACAGTCATAGGGTTACCTTAAAATATATTGGGTATAAAATTTGTGATTAAATAGCACAGTTATAGTTTACAATAATATAATGCTAGCGTGCTTTTTTGTAGCTATAAGTAGAATATTTGCAATTATAAATAAATATGTAGGCAATCTTTCCTTTTTCAAGTAATTAATGACAAGTTTGATACGGTTCATACATGATAAAACTCTCTCCTATTAATAAGTATAAACAAGATTTAACAAAAGATGATTTTCTTTTTGATGCCGCTCAAGAAAATGCGGTAAAACATTTGCAGCGTTTATATGAAAACTTGCAAATTAAACCTTTAGAAGTGTCTAGCTTTAAAAAGGTTTTGAATCGCTGGAAAAAAGTTTATAAAAAACAAGAAAGCAAGCCGATAAAAGGGCTCTATTTTTGGGGCGGCGTTGGTCGAGGCAAAACTTATTTAGTGGATACCTTTTATGACTGCTTGCCATTTGAAAATAAAATGCGCGTGCATTTTCATCGTTTCATGCATCGTGTTCATCAAGAACTAAAAGTGTTAACGGGGCAATCTGATCCATTAAAAATTATAGCAAAAAAATTTGCTAGCGAAACACGTATCATTTGTTTTGATGAGTTTTTTGTTTCAGATATTACTGATGCCATGATCTTAGGCTCTTTGTTTGAAGAGCTATTTGCTCATAATGTTACTTTGGTTGCCACTTCCAACATTATTCCTGACGAGCTTTATCGAAATGGCTTGCAACGTGAGCGATTTTTACCTGCAATCAAGTTGATCAATGAACATACAGAAATCGTTAATGTTGATAGTGGAGTCGATTATAGACTGCGCACTTTAGAGCAAGCAGAAATCTATCATTACCCTCTTGATAAGCAAGCTAATGATAATCTGCACCATTATTTCAAGCAACTCTCTTGTGAAGTAGGAAAAAATGGCGTTGATATTGAAATTAACAATCGTCAAGTACCTACCGTTTGTGTGTCAGATGGCGTGGTGTATTTCGATTTTTCAGTGTTGTGTGAAAGTGCTCGTAGTCAAAGTGATTACATGGAAATAAGTCAACTATATAACACAGTGCTGATGGCGAATGTAAAACAAATGGGGCGAGAAAGTGATGACAGTACCAGACGTTTTATTGCCTTAGTTGATGAGTTTTATGAGCGCAATGTTAAACTCATTATGTCAGCAGAAACACCATTAGAAGAATTATACACGGGTGGCAATTTAGCGTTTGAATTTAGACGTTGCCTAAGTCGTTTACAAGAAATGCAGTCTCACGACTATTTAGCTAGTGAGCATTTGCCATAATTTTAGTTTCGAGTTAATGAAGTTACGAGTAGAGAAGTGCTTATGTCCGCACTATTCGTAACTCGCGACTTCTCTTACTCGTTACTCTAATACATTAGTGTATATAACTTGCGGCGATATTTAGTCGCTAAAGCATCGCCATCAGCTAATGCTTTTAGTACATCTAAAAACAACTCTTTGCTTTTATCTTTTGTTTCAACATCACCCGCTTGCATTAAACGAAACAGCATTTTTAGCGCATCTTCATGACGGTTTACTTGGCTATATTGTGCTGCCAGTTGGTGTTGAACTTCTATGTTATTTGGTGTTTTTGTAAGCTCAGCTTCTAACGCTTGAATTTCAGGTGAATTCGCGGCTTGGCTTGCAAGTTCTAGTTTAGCTAATAACGCTTGATAGTAGCTGTCTTGATCTACCATCATTATGCTATCAAGCAAGGTTTGTGCTTCTGGTATTTTCCCCGTTTGTATATATACATCAATAAGCGTTAGCTTAATATCTGCACGTTCATTATCAAGTTGATAAGCTTGAATTATCGCCGCTTTGGCATCAGTCAAGTTGCTCTCAGTTAGTGCAGTTTGAGCTTGAACTAGAAGAATATCTTCAGGTTTTGGTAAGTGTTTTTCTAAAAACGTAGCAATTGTTTCATCTGTTTGCGGGCCTGATAGTCCGTCAATAGGCTGACCATCTTTGATTAAAATAGCCGTAGGTAAACCTTGAATGCCAAATTGCTGGGCGATTTGCTGCTCGGTTTGACAGTCAACTGTCGCCATAACCACTTGTTCGGTAAATGGCGCAACTTTTGCTGCTAACTTATCTCTTAATTCAATACTTTCAGGAACCTGCTGCGCCCAAAAAGTCACTAATACTAATTTGCTTTTCGATTCTTCTAATACTACTTGTTGGAAATTATCTAAGGTAATTGCAATCATATTTTAATTCACACTATTGTCTTTATTTCAATTGGTATTAACGAAATTTGTCTAACCTAGCTCTGCTTATCCAAGAATGAACCATAATAAACCTACGCCTAGTATTAGTCGGTAGATAACAAAAGGCATCATGCCTATCTTATTTAATAGAATAAGAAAGTAATGAATACAAGCATAAGCACTGATAAACGCTAATAAACTGCCGAGACCCATTGCTTGCCAGTCAACGCTTTCTGTTGATAAAACTAATTTTAAGGTTAAATAACAGCCGGCCATAGCGATGGCGGGAATTGACAGTAAAAATGAAAAGCGAGCCGCATTATCTCGAGATAAACCTAACAATAAACCAATAGTCATGGTTATTCCTGAGCGAGAAGTGCCGGGTATCAATGCTATAGCTTGCGCTAGACCAATTAGCATAGCGCCTTTAAAACCTAATTTTTCAAGTGATTTATGCTCGCTTCGGTGGCTTGCTTTCACATCAGCAAAACCTAATAAAAAGCCAAATAAAAGTGTAGTAGCAGAAATAACTAGCGCTGTACGTAAATGCTCTTCAATGAAATCTTTGCCAAGTAAACCAAATAAGCCTGCGGGAATAGTGGCGAAAATAATCCACCAAGCTAACTTTCCTTCAAAGTTTACTTGGCTATCATTGCTATTTTTGGCAGGACCAATATTAACAGTACCTAACCAAGCGACCGACATAGCACCGAGCTCTTTGCGAAAATACATCATTACGGCTAATAAAGTACCAACGTGCACGGCGACATCAAAAGCTAGGCCTTGATCTTTCCAGCCTAAAATTTGTGATGGCAATATTAAATGAGCAGAGCTAGAAATAGGCAAAAACTCTGTTAAACCTTGCAGTAGTGCTAAAATAATTATTTCTAAAGTACTCATGATTTTTTACTTGTTCCTTTATATTTTTTCTACAGTGAATAAATTTCGATTACCAACAATTTGCTATTATATTTAGCTGCTGACTGGCTTTGTCATAGTTTTTCCAAAGCGATTGATAGCTTTCTTTTATTATGGGATGAATAAGGGTTGGTGCTATTTCGTTTAATGGCCACAACACAAAAGCATTTTTGTCTATTTCATCTCGAGGTAGCTGTGCAGGTTCATTTATAATTAAATCGTCATAAAGTAAAAGGTCGAGATCCAAGGTTCGAGGACTAAATTTTTTAGCGCTTGGAGTGCGACCATAGTTAATCTCAATATCACGTAGCTTGGTAGCAACTTGTTCAACACTATCTTGCGTGCAAATACCAATTACCATGTTATAAAAGGCATTACCACTAAAACCAACGGCGGTACTTTTAAATAACGAAGACAAAACTAATTGCTCAAAAGGTAAATTAAATGCTTTAGCGAGTGCATTAAGGCCGTGTTGAACATGATACTCACGTTCAACATTACTGCCTAAAGAAATATAAATCTCAGCCATTAGTGTGATTTTTCATCATGAGTTAGGGAAGGATTCAGTTGGCCTCGTTCAATTTCAACACCAACAGTATCTGCATTATGAACCGCGCCTGGTTTACCTATTTTGAGTTGTAACCAAGGAATACTATACTCTGACATTAAAAATGCCGCCATACGCTCAGCTAATGTTTCTAATAAATCGACAGGGTTTTTATTGGCAAATTTTTCTATAGCGGTAGATATTTCAGCGTAATCTAAGGTTTTTTCTAGCTCATCATTTACGGCTGCTTTGGCGGTGTCCCAAGCCATAGCAACATCGATTACTAGCGTTTGTTTGATCTCTTTTTCCCACTGAAAAAAGCCAATGGTGGTTTGAATATGTAAACCTTTGATGAAAACCTTGTCCATTTATCAGTCCATTTTTACAGTTTTTATAAAATAAACAGCGAGTTTACCTGCCGAGGTGTAGAAAAACTAGCAGAGAACAAGATAGAATGGATAATATCGTTACTTTTATGACAAATTTTTATTGTGATACTGCTATTAACTCTTACTATGATCATTGCTGCTTATTTAATAGGCTCAATTTCTAGTGCTATTTTAATATGCAAAATGTTGGGCTTACCCGATCCTCGTACTACTGGTTCGAATAATCCTGGCGCGACAAATGTTTTAAGAATAAGTAATAAATTAACCGCTGCTTCCGTGCTGTTTTTCGATATTTTAAAAGGTACTGTTCCTGTATGGGGAGCATATCTTTTATATGCACATTTTGGTTTAAAAGAACCATTATACCTTGGAATTATTGGCGTTTCTGCTTGTTTAGGGCATATGTACCCAGTGTTTTTTAATTTTCAAGGCGGTAAAGCGGTAGCTACAGCATTAGGCACATTATTCCCTATCGGTTTAGGTTTAGGTGTTTTACTTATTATTACGTGGATAGGCGTGGCCAAGTTGGCCAAATATTCAAGCTTAGCGGCTATTGTTACTGTATCAATGGCGCCACTCTATGTGTTTTTATTGAAGCCGCTTTATGTCTATCCAACCTTAATGCTTAGTGCGCTGATTATATTTCGTCATAAAGATAATATTATTCGATTGCTGAAAGGCACAGAAAATAAAATATCGACTAAAATAAAATAGTCGTTCAAATTTTAGGAACTCCATGAATTTAAATAAAAAAATTAAACTATTAAGTTTAATTGCCATTACCTTAGTCTCATCTTCTGTATTTTCGAGAGAATTCCCCCCCGCTAATGTTAATGTTGCGAGTGCTAAAATAACTGATTTAGCGCCTGTTATTTGGGTCTCAGGTACGGTGGTAAGCCGTAATGATTCAAAAATAGCAGCAGAGATTTCTGGTCGGTTGATCAGTTTGTCAGCAATTGGCACACGGGTTGAACGTGGTGAAGTTATTGCACGTATAGATGATAAACAATTACAAATCCAACAACGTGAAGAACAAGCAAATGTTCTTAACAGCAAGGCAAGCTTACGCTTTCTTGAAGCAGAAGTGACGAGAAAAAAACGTTTAGTAAAAAAGAAGCTATCACCGGTCAGTGAGTTAGATAAAGCTGTTTCAGAGCGAGATATTGCCAAAGGTGATGTTATTGCCTCGCAAGCTCGTTTAGATCAAGCAGTACAAGATATTGCCTATACTCAATTGAAAGCACCTTTTAGTGGAATTATTGCGCAACGTATCGCGAGTCTTGGTGAATATGTTAATAATGGCACTGCCATTGTACGTTTAGTAGAAACCGCTAATCGAGAAGCAACCATTTTTGCTCCCATTGTTACTTATAAATTTTTAAAAGATGCTAAACAGCTAGCGATAGAATCACCCTTAGGTCATGGCGAAGCAACGATAAAAGCGCTTGTGCCTGTTGCTAATTCTCGCTCCCATTTAATGGAAGTACGTTTAGATATGTCAACTTTTGACTGGCCAATTGGTTTGAATATTAAAGCCAAAATTGCCAATGGCCCAAGTGAATTGTCATTAGTTGTGCCTCGAGACTCCTTAGTCTTACGCCGTGATGGAGCAAGTGTATTTCGTATTAATAAAAGTGATAAAGGTGCTAAGGCCGAAAAGGTAGCCGTTACTGTTGGCATCGGCATGGAAGGTTTAGTTGCTATAACTAGTAACTCTGTGGATAGTCAAATTGAAGCAGGCGATTTAATTGTTATTCGGGGTGCAGAGCGTTTGCAAGATGGTCAAAGTGTCGCCATCAAAGATAATAATCATGAGCTAGTGCTTGGTGGTAAAGAGCCCACAGATGATAAGCCTGCTAGTAAAGGTCAGCCGTAATGAGTTTAACTTCATCAGCGCTTAAAAACCCTACCGCGGTTGTCGTTGCTATTTTATTGGTGGCACTGTTCGGCGCTATTAGCTTATTTAAATTACCGGTTCAGTTAACACCAGATATTAGTAAGCCAGAAATTATTATTTCTACGGGGTGGCGCTCGGCAGCACCAGAAGAAATGGAAGCTGAAATAATAGAGCGACAAGAAGATGTGCTTAAAGGCTTGCAAGGACTAGAGTCGTTAGTTTCTTCTTCAGGGCAGGGCAGTGGTAATATTACGTTACGCTATCAACCGGGCATCAATTTAGAGCGCGCTTTAATTGATGTCATGAGTGCGTTAAATCAAGTGCCCAATTATCCAGCCGATGCTACAGAGCCAGTTATTTCTGTAGGTGGTAATAATACCTTTACTGCCATCGCTTGGTTTGCTTTAAAGCCTTTAGCTGACAATAAGCGTGATATTGTTAATTATCAAGATTATGTTGAAGAAGTTATTCAAACGCGAATAGAGCGTGTTGCCGGTATTTCAAAAACCAATGCCTTTGGTGGTTTATCTTCAGAATTACGCATTACTTTTGACCCATACAAAGCCGCCGCTCTTGGCTTGAATATTCCGCAACTTGCGGCAACGTTGGCAAATAATAGCGATACTTCAGGTGGTTTTAATGAAGTAGGTCGAAGAAAGTATACTTTACGCTTTTCAGGAAAATACGGAGCAGATCAATTAGCTGAAATGGTATTAGATTGGCGTGATGGACAGCCCATTTTATTACGAGATGTCGCAACAGTTGAAGTAACTTTACAAGATAGAACGGGTATTTTAACGCTAGATGGTGATCCTGCGATTGCAATGAATGCACAAGCAGAGCAAGGCGTGAATGTTATTGCTGTCATGGACGAGCTAAAAAGTGCCATGCGCGAACTCAATGAAGGGCCATTAAATCGTGTGGGTCTTGAAATGATACAGATGTCTGACGAAACAATTTATATCAATAGATCGATGGACTTGGTTCGCAATAATTTATTGATGGGTGTTGCGTTGGCTATCATTGTACTTTGGTGGTTTTTACGTAAATTTCGTGCCACTTTAATTGTCGCTTTAGCTATACCTATTTCTTTGGTGATAACGCTTATTGTCATGTTTGTTGCAGGGCGAACGCTCAATATTATTTCTATGGCAGGTTTGGCTTTTGCGGTTGGTATGGTGCTTGATGCCGCTATCGTTGTTTTAGAAAATATTGTGCGTTTACGAGAAAAGGGTGAACAACCAGAAGAAGCCGCTTTAAAAGGTGCGACACAAGTGTGGGGGGCTTTAATTGCCTCAACTATTACCACGGTTGCTATCTTCTTGCCTATTGCTTTTTTAGATGCCGTTTCGGGGCAATTGTTTGCTGATTTAGCTATTACTATTGCCGTCGCTATTGTTGCTTCTTTAATTGTGGCGGTAACAGTTTTACCTACAGCCGCACGTAAATTACTTGCACAAGTTAGTGAAAAAGATCCACACGCTCACTGGTGGCGCAATATAACAAAAGGTGTAATGCATATTACCAGTACGCCAACAAAGCGTTTTGCATGGGTGTTTGGATTAATGCTATTTTCTTTTGCTGGTAGTTGGGCATTATTTCCAAAGATTGATTATTTGCCCAAAGGCAATCAAAACCAGTTTCAAGCATTTATTATGCCTCCTCCTGGTTTAAGTTATCCCGCGGCACGTTTTGAAATGAGTGATGAAATTAATCGTCGCCTCAAGCCCTATTTAACCGGTGAGAAGCAACCGAAAATTGCCCATACTTGGATGGGTTTTTTTGGTAGTTTTGGTTTTATGGGCGGCCATGCAGAAAATGTTGATGATATTGGCGAAATTGTCCAAATTATTAATAGTGAATTTTTACAAGGCTTTCCAGACACCATGGCTTTTGCTTCCCAATCGCAAATATTTAGGAGTTTAGGAGGTGGTCGTCGTATTGATGTTGATATTCAAGGCAATGATGTCGATGTTTTGCTTAATGCAGCCCAAGCGGGCTATGGTGCTATTAGTCAAGCATTACCCGGTGTTCAAATTCAACCAACTCCAGGGCTAACTTTAGCTGAGCCTGAGTTACGGATGATTCCCAATGAAAGACGTATGGCAGAAGCCGGTTGGAATCGCTCTCAAGTATCAGCCATTACCCGTGCTTTAGGTACAGGTTTATATGTTGGCGATTTTTTCAATGGACAAAAACGTTTAGACGTTTTTCTTCGCTCGACTGATTGGCAATCACCCGAAGAGCTTGCCGCTATTCCTTTATATACCCCTAATGCGGATGTACAACCTGTAGGCGAGTTAGTTGAAATTGTTAGAACCGCAGGGCCAAGTTCTATTAGACGAGTTAACAGGCAACGTACTATCACTTTACAAGTAACACCACCTGATAATTTAAGTTTGGAAGAAGCAATAGCAAAAATAAAAGAACAAGCAGAGCCAGCTATTTTAGCGGTGTTAGCAGGCGATTCTAGCGATGAAAACGGCAGTCTTGCTACTGTTAATTATAGAGGTACAGCAGAAGCTCTAACCGAAGCATTAACAAGCATGAGTCAAAGTTTTATTTTGGCATTAATCATTCTTTACTTACTCATGGCAGCATTATTTCGCTCTTTTAAAGATAGTATTTTAGTTGTTTTGACCATACCTTTGGCAACTGTTGGCGGTATTGGCTTTTTGCAATTAACTAACTTAGTGATATTTCAGCCGTTAGATTTATTAACCATGATTGGTTTTATTATTTTACTGGGCTTAGTGGTTAATAATGCTATTTTATTAGTCTATCAAACACGACTGGGTGAAGGTGAAGGACTGTCACGACATGATGCTGTTGAGCAAGCAGTTAGGTTAAGGCTTCGTCCTATTTTAATGAGTACCTTAACCAGTATTTGTGGCATGTTACCGCTGTTATTAATTCCAGGCGCAGGCGCTGAACTTTATCGTGGTATTGCCGCTGTAATCGTTGGAGGTATGAGTGTCAGTACTATATTCACACTGATATTCTTGCCAAGCTTATTGCAGATGGGAAGAAAGCAACAAGTAGCGAGTTAAAAAAGTATCGAGATTCGAAAGGCACAAGTTGTGAGCTAGAAAAATTGCGAGTTACGAAGCCTCCACGCTATCAGAATGTTGTCTTAGAAACTCGAAACTTATTATACTGCGGGCAGTGAATCTAGTGACCAGCGGGGGCTTGCCTTAAAAGTTAAGTCAGCATCAGTGCCAGCTTTTAGTCGTTGTAAACCAGCATAGGCGATCATCGCGCCATTGTCGGTACAAAACTCCGGTCGAGGATAAAAAACACTGCCCCCTAATTTTTTAGTGGTAACTGCTAACTTTTCTCTTAGTGCAGTATTTGCGCTAACACCGCCAGCAATCACTAATCGTTTTAAATTCTCTTGTTTAAGTGCTCTTTTACATTTAATTGCTAGCGTATCAACAACGGCTTGTTGAAAGGCATTAGCAATATCAGCATGGGTTTGTTTAAGTTCTGTTTCATCAAGTTTTTCACCTTTAGGGAGAGTACACTCTTTACGAACTAAAGTAGCCGCAGCTGTTTTTAAACCACTGAAACTAAAATCTAATCCTGGTCTATCTGTCATCGGACGAGGTAATTTAAATCGACCTGCAACACCCGATTCAGCCATTTTTGATAATGCAGGTCCACCCGGATAATCTAAACCCAATAATTTAGCTGTTTTATCAAACGCTTCACCTGCTGCATCATCAACAGATTCACCAAGTAGCTTATATTGACCAATGCCGTCAACGCGCACTAGCATGGTGTGACCGCCAGAAACGAGTAAAGCAACAAAAGGAAATTCAGGCACATCATCTTCTAACATCGGCGCCAACAAATGTCCTTCCATATGATGCACGGGTACGGCAGGTAAGTCCCAGCCATATGCCAAGCTTCGTCCTATTGAACAGCCAACTAATAATGCGCCAACAAGTCCAGGTCCAGCTGTATAAGCAACGCCGTCTAAATCTTGTGGTGTTAAATTAGCCTCTTTTAATACCGCTTTAATTAAAGGAATAGTTTTACGAACATGATCTCGTGAAGCAAGCTCAGGTACAACGCCACCGTAATCAGCATGTACAGCAATTTGACTATAAAGTTGATGTGCCATGATGCCTTGCTCGTCATCGTAAATAGCGATACCAGTTTCATCACAAGAGGTTTCAATGCCTAAAATTCGCATACTGTATTTTCTCAAAAAGAGGGAATATATAAATAAGGAAAGGGATTTTACCTAGCATTGCTAAATTTCGCTAGTTTATTTACTTTACTAATGAAATTAGTCTTTACATCGCCAAGGCGTTAGCAGTAGAATACGTCACCCATTTTTGATAGAGCGGGTGTAGACAAGGTCCGTTTAGCTGAAAAGCTAGATTAGTCGAAGTCAAACGCCGATTTATATAGATTTAACACTAAGGTAAAATAGTACATGCCAGTAATTAAAGTAAGAGAAAACGAACCATTTGACGTAGCTTTACGTCGTTTTAAACGTTCATGTGAAAAAGCAGGAATCCTTTCAGAAGTTCGTCGTCGCGAATGTTATGAAAAGCCAACTTGGGAACGTAAACGTAAAAAAGCAGCTGCTGTTAAACGTGCTGCGAAAAAAGTTTCTCGTGAGAACGCACGTCACGTTCGCATGTACTAAGACATTTATTGTTAGAGCAATCTTTCAATAATAACCTTAGTAATCCCCTCAAATTTAAGAAAAGATCTGATTAAAATGTCACTTCTATTACAACTTAAAGATGAAATGAAAAATGCCATGCGCGCTAGAGACAAATTACGTCTTGGCGTTATTCGTATGGCATTATCTGCAATTAAACAAGCTGAGATAGATCACAAAACCGAAGCAACAGATGATAATATTATTGCGATATTAACTAAAATGGTTAAGCAGCGTAAAGAATCTATCAAAATGTTTACCGACGGTGGTCGTGATGAGTTAGCAGCAAAAGAAGCTGAAGAAGTAACGGCGATAACGTTCTTTCTTCCTCAACCTCTTGGTGATGCAGAAATTAGCGAATTAATTAGCAATGCAATTAACGATACTGGTGCCGCCTCAATGGCTGACATGGGTAAAGTAATGGCAGTGTTAAAACCTTTAATGCAAGGTAAAGCAGACATGGGCGCAGTTAGTGGCCAAGTAAGAGCTGCTTTAAACTAGCAAGGTAAAAGCTTGATGAAACCGTAATAACTTAAGTTATTACGGTTTTTTATTACCTAATGTTTAATGAAATATCACAACCTTTTCATTCTATTTTGTGTACAATAAATGCTTTCCTCTTTTCAATTCACAAGAATATTAGCAGTATGGCCGGACGTATCTCTCGACAATTTATTGATGATTTATTAGCACGTGCTGATATCGTTGAGTTAGTGGATGGCCGTGTACCATTAAAAAAAGCAGGCAAAAATTATCAAGCCTGCTGTCCTTTTCATAATGAAAAATCACCCTCTTTTACGGTAAGTCAAGACAAGCAGTTTTATCATTGCTTTGGTTGTGGTGAACACGGTAATGCTATTTCATTTTTAATGGAGTTTGACAGGCTTGATTTTGTTGATGCCATTGAAGAGCTTGCTAGCCATTGTGGTATAGAGGTTGTTCGAGAAGAAAATAATGCCAGCCCAGCAGAGCAACGCCGTCAACAGCAGGTCTATCAACAAAAGCAAGATGACTATGAACTGATGAAACAAGTCAGTCGTTTTTTTCAGCAGCAATTGAAGGTAGCAACAGATAAAGAAACTGCTATTAACTATTTAAAAAACCGTGGCTTAAGTGGCGAAGTAGTTAAACGTTTTGGTATTGGATATATCAGTGATGCTTGGGACGGCATGATGAAGATATTCTCACCGCAAGGTAAATCCAATCAACAATTAGTTGATTTAGGCATGGCGATACAAGGTGATAAAAACCGTCCATATGACAGGTTTCGCGGTCGTATTATGTTTCCTATTAGTGACAAACGTGGCCGAGTCATTGGTTTTGGAGGCCGAGTATTAGGCGATGAAAAACCTAAATACTTAAACTCGCCGGAAACACGTGTTTATCACAAAGGTCAAGAATTGTATGGCTTATATGAAGCCAAACAAGCGAATAAAAACCTTAAGCGATTAGTGGTTGTTGAAGGATATATGGATGTGGTGGCTTTAGCGCAACATGGTGTTGACTATGCTGTAGCATCTTTAGGAACCGCGACTACCTTTGAGCAATTGCAAACAATGTTTCGTACAGTAAAAGAAGTCATCTGTTGTTACGATGGTGACAGAGCTGGGCGTGATGCAGCATGGCGTGCGATGGAAAATGCTTTACCATTGATTCGTGATGGTTTCTCATTAAAGTTTGTATTTGTACCTGATGGTGAAGATCCCGATTCTTTAATTCGCAAGCAGGGCCAAGATGCGTTTGAAGAAATTCTAGATAAAGCGATGCCTTTGTCTAAATTTTTATTTGAACACTTAATGGGGCAAGTAGACATGAGTTCGTTAGAGGGGCGCGCTGCATTAGTTGAGTCATTTCAGCCTTATTTAGCTAAACTGCCTGACAGCGTATTAAAAGATGCGATTATTAATGAAATAGCCAATAATTTTGGTACCGGCAGTGAACAGTTTTTGGTGAAAATGGCTAAAAAAACAAAGACGGAAGCTAGTGTTAAAAAGCCTAAACGTTCCACTAAAATAACACCGGTTAGATTAGCTATTGCATTACTGCTAGAGCATCCCCATATAGTCAATGAATTAGGTGATGTTTCAGTATTAGAGCCGTTGAATATTCCGGGTGTTGATTTATTGACACAGTTATTGAAGCTGTGTCAGCAAAATCCCCAAATCAAAACGGCGCAATTGTTGGAATGTTTTCGTGATACAACTCAAGGTAAGCAGTTAGCAAAATTAATGTGTTGGCAACATCATGTTGAAGCTGATGCAGCGGCAGATGTATTTCTCGATAGTATCGAAAAATTGCTTAATAATTTTGTTGAACAACGTACAGAATTTTTATTGCAAAAAGCCAGAATTAATCAGATAACAGCACAAGAAAGACAAGAGCTGCAAGCAATACTTAATGCTTAGTCGATAATTGCAACTATACTTAAGAAAACAAGGTACTAAATTCAATATAAAGTAACCTGTTAATACTTGAATTCAGTGGTGGAAAAAGAGTGAAAAACTCGCTATAATTCCCCGCTTTATTTGTGCAGCTTTTGCTATCCCATTTTTACAGTGTTGTTTGAAAAACAATACTTACCAGACATAGGTGGACACTCGTCAATGGAACAAGCCCCTCAATCTAGATTGAAAGATTTAATAATCAAAGGTAAAGAGCAAGGTTATTTAACGTTTGCGCAAGTTAACGATCATCTTCCTCAAGATATTATCGACTCAGATCAAGTCGAAGACATTGTTAGTATGATTAACGACATGGGCATTCAAGTTTTTGAAAATGCGCCTGATGCCGACACGCTAATGATGAGCGAAGCTAATACTGATGAAGATGCTGCTGAAGCGGCAGCGCAAGCATTAGCTACCGTAGAAAGTGAAATTGGTCGTACAACTGATCCTGTTCGTATGTATATGCGCGAAATGGGTACAGTTGAATTACTTACTCGTAAAGGCGAAATAGTTATCGCCAAGCGTATCGAAGAAGGCATTAAAGAAGTTCAACGCAGTGTTTCTGAGTATCCACCAGCAATCAACTTTTTACTTGATATGTGGGATAACTTTGAAGCGGAAGAATTACGTTTAACCGATATTATTACTGGCTTTTTAGACCCTGATGCAGACGAAGTTGATGTGCCTGTAGCTGCTACTCACGTTGGCTCTGAACTGTCTAAAGAAGAACTAGCTAAAGAAGACAAAGACTCAAAGGATGATGAGGACGAAGAAGAGGAAGATACTGGTCCTTGTCCTGAATTGGCTAAAGAGAAGTTCACCGCTTTACGCGAAGCCTATGAAAATGCAAATGATGTTATCGCTAAAAAAGGCCGTGGTCACAACGATGCGCAAGAAGCGATTGATGCTGTAGCTGAAGTATTTAAAGAGTTTCGTTTAATTCCTAAGTTGTTTGATAAGTTAGTGAAAAACATGCGTAGTGTTATGGACCGTTTACGCGTGCAAGAACGTTTGATCATGAAGCATTGTGTGATGGGCGCTGGTATGCCTAAAACGACTTTCATTAAAATTTTCCCAGGTAATGAAACCTCGAAAAATTGGTATGAAGCTGAAAAAGCAGCAGGCCATAGTTACTCAGCCAAGCTTGCTGATATTGAGCTTGATGTAGAACGCTGTATCTACAAGTTAAACCAAATTGAAGAAGAAACCTTCTTAAACATTCATGGCATTAAAGACATTAACCGTCGTATGTCAATTGGTGAAGCTAAAGCTCGTCGTGCGAAAAAAGAAATGGTTGAAGCCAACTTACGTTTGGTTATTTCAATTGCCAAAAAATACACTAACCGTGGTTTACAATTCTTAGATTTAATTCAAGAAGGTAATATCGGCTTGATGAAGGCGGTTGACAAGTTTGAATATCGTCGTGGTTATAAGTTTTCAACGTATGCTACATGGTGGATTCGCCAAGCAATTACTCGTTCAATTGCTGACCAAGCGCGTACCATTCGTATTCCGGTTCATATGATTGAAACCATTAATAAATTGAATCGTGTTTCTCGTCAAATGTTACAAGAAATGGGACGTGAGCCAACACCTGAAGAATTAGCTGAACGCATGATCATGCCAGAAGATAAAATTCGCAAGGTATTGAAAATTGCTAAAGAGCCAATTTCAATGGAAACACCTATTGGAGATGATGAAGATTCTCACTTAGGTGACTTTATCGAAGATGGCAGTGGTGAATTACCTGTTGATTCAGCGACCTCTGAAAATCTTAAAGGTGCTACTCATGAAGTACTTGCTGGTTTAACAGCTCGTGAAGCGAAAGTACTTAGAATGCGTTTTGGTATTGATATGAATACTGATCATACTTTAGAAGAGGTTGGTAAACAGTTTGACGTTACACGTGAACGTATTCGTCAAATTGAAGCGAAAGCATTACGTAAATTACGTCATCCGTCTCGCTCTGAGCAACTTAAAAGTTTCTTAGATGGTGAGTAAGCGGTTGTAAATTTAAATAAAGTAAATTAAATGAAAAGAGTGAGTTAGTTTATCTAGCATACTCTTTTTTTTTATCTTAAGATTGTTCTCATTGATTAACTAAGTACTCAATAAGTTAATTTACGTAGTATTAGTAATCGTTTTAAAAAGGAATTGTCATGTCATTAATTCGTCTATCTTTTTTGTTAGTATTGTTATCTTCTTTTGGCGGAGTAGCGCAGGCTAGTAGTGATACATTCAGTGGCTTTGAAGTTACACCTCTTGTCGGTTACCGCTTTGGTGGTGATTTTGAAGCAAGTAAAGATGACGTTAGTATAAACCCACCTGTCAATATTAAGTTAAGTGAAGACGTTAGCTATGGGCTGCTGCTTGCTTGGAATGTTGACTCTAAACGTCAAGGTGAGTTTCTAATTAATCACAATAAAAGCCAGTTTTCTCAAGAAATAGACTCTCTATTTAGCAATAATAATTTATCCGTTACCTACGCTCATATTGGCGGTAATGTTCCTATTTCTGATGGATATGTCCCTTTTTATGTTACCGGGGGACTGGGGCTAACTCACCTTGCCCCTGAAGATAGTATGCTTGATGACGAAACACGTTTTTCTATGAATGTTGGTTTAGCTGCCAAGATCCCTGTAACAGAAAACCTTAGCTTCAGATTTGGTGGACGTGTTTATGCAACATTCTTTAATTCAGATAGCGCTATTTTTTGTAATGACGATGCTTGTGCCATTTCAATATCAAGTGATTTATGGATACAGAGTGAAGTAAATGCGGGTATTACTTTTACTTTTTAATTATTGATAGCCTTATTATTCAGATATATTCTGAAAGTTCGCTTGTACTGAATGAGTAGAGCTACATTAAGATAAGTAATTATGGCTTTGCATGGTCAGGGTTAGTCAAGAATACCTTATCAGTTAGTGTTTTCAAAAAGGTGATTAAGTCTTCCTTATCTTGCTCGGTCATCATGAAGCCCTTAACAAAAGGGCTTTTAAGTTTATTTAACCGTCCATCTCCTTGATACTCTCCTGATGTAATATTTCGACCGCCAGCCGCATAAAAATCTAGCACTTCAGCAAGAGTCGCTATGCTACCATCATGCATATAAGGCGCGGAAACTTCTATATTACGTAGCGTTGGTGCGCGAAAACGGCCATTATCTTCTGCTAAGGTACTTATTTCTGCCAGTCCAATATCCTTTTCAGGATAGCCCGAATTACCTGTGATTTTATTCACGGCATTGTAAAGGCCAGTATTATGAAAAGGGCGGCGGTCAATCAATTGCTTTTCATGGCTAGTTGATTGAGTGAAGTTGAAACCGCCATGACAATGATGGCATTCTAGTTTTTCAGAAAAGAATAATGTCATGCCTCGTAATGCTGATTCTGAAATAGCGTCATCTTTATTAGCGTAAGCGTATTGATCAAATGGTGATTGCAATGAAATTAAACTTCGAACAAAGCTAGCTAGCGCTTTAGTGATTAAATCAAACGTCACTAAGTCACCCTTTTGTTCAGGAAATGCCTGTTTAAAAAGTTGCTGATAATGTGGCGTATTAAAACGGGATAGCACTTCAGTTTCATGATTTGTTATACCTAATTCGATAGGATTTTCACCAAACATAGGTAACAATAATTGCTGTTCGATTGCTGTTAAACCATCGTGCGCCCATGTAAGTGTCTTGTTGTAAGCAATATTTACTAAAGCAGGGGAGTTACGACGATGATGCATTTTTGTTGAACCAATAGATGTTGCTAGTGGTTCGGCAAAAGCATATTTTTGAATATGACAACTTGCACAGGACTGTGTTTGATTGGCTGATAAATTTTCATCATAAAACAGCTGCTTGCCTAAAGTGACTTTTGATACTGTCATTGGGTTGTCAGCAGGCACTTGCGGTTTTGGAAAACCATCAATAATTGGCCAGTTGTAAGTATTGGCTTTTTTTTCCGCTTCGGTGCATGAAAATACAAATATTGTCATACAAAGAGAAATGCTAAGTAGCAAGGCTCTATTCATGCTGCGCATTTTTCTTAATACTTTGAAAAACACCATGCTCATTTTTTTCTCTTAAATTACTAAATAATGTTTGGCAGCTAGCTTCATTAGGTGATGATTGACAGCTTGTTTGCTCAGTGATTGTTAAGTTGTTCAGTAAGGCAGAGAGATCTAAAGTGATTTTATTATTTTCTTTGCTTATTGGTAATTCAAAATTATAACGGTTGTGGTAGCGACATGCTTGCTTAGGTGCACGTAAAGGGCTTGCTGCTTTACAACCGACAGAGCCTAAATGAAATAGCCAATTGTCATTATTTGAAGTCATTTCTAAGCGTAGAAATTTATGTCCTTTTTGCCAACCCCAAAACATTGTTGGAATGTTTAAAGGGCTTTCTTGTGTTAACGGGTTTAAGTGGTTAACTGTAAAAGGCAGGCCTAAATCAAAGCGAATATGACTGTTATTTGTTAGCGCTATATTATCATCAAGCTTTAATTGCCAATTAGCTTTGCTATTTTCATTGCTTGGGTTGCAATGTTCGCCCAATAAAGCGCTTTTATTGGTTTGGTGGGCAGATTTTATGAACGCTGCTTTTTGCCACTCACCTTTATTATTTTTTAATTCAACGGAGCTTATAAAAAACTGCAGTTGAGTGTAGTGCCATTTTTCATTTGAATGAATAAAAACACGGCTACAATTTAATATTTCGTTATTAAAAGTAGGCTGAAAAATTATCTCATCATTTTTGGCATTAGAAAATTTTTCTAAATAATCACAACTAGATACGAGAAATAGGCAAATAAATGTTGCCAAAATAACGTATTTATAGTTGAACATGCCTTTCCTTTATATTAATGGTTATTAGCCAAACTTTATTTTTTATTGTATATTTTAACAAAATTATAACATTTTCTGAGATTAATATTGACGTAAATATTAATCATTTTGCTCTGCTTTATATAGAATAAAGCGCTTCCTTCAACCTTTAATGGACGACTATGTTTAAGCTTAATTTTACTCTACCTTTAACTATATTGCTCTTTAGTCTCTTTTCACAGAGTACCTTTGCTCATTCTGAGCATGACAAAGCGCGTTTTGTTTCTCCTACAGGTAGTGATGAAGGTAAATGTGACAATGTTTTACGTCCATGTAAATCAATTGCTTATGCAGTTCAGCAAGCTAATAAGGGCGACAAAGTATTAGTTTCATCAGGTAAGTACTCAATCAATTCAAGTGAAGAGTTGTTTTATCTGAAAAGTGAAATAGTTCCTGTGTTAGGTGGTTACAATCGTTTTGATCATTTTCAAAGTCAAAGTCCAGACAGTAATTTAACAACACTACTTGGTGTACCTAGTGAGTTAGTTGATAGTTTACGTTTGAATGGTTTTTCGGTCATTGCTGATGGTAAAGCTCAAATACATGATGAAAATCTGCAGAAAAAATTATCCGCTTATAACTTACTTTCTCAAAAGCAAATTAACCAAGCATGTATAAATAATCTTGCTGGTGATTTCGAATGTAACAATATTGATTTGCTTGCTCACATTCCGCTTGGTGACTTTTCATCATCGCCAGGGGCTGCCAATGATATTTGGGGACATGTTGATTTAAATAATGGTGATGAATACGCCATTATTGGTTTAAATAATGGTGTTGCCGTTGTTAACGTTACCGACCCAATAAACCCTACTGAAGTGGGCACTATTATCGGTAAAACTAATATTTGGCGTGATATAAAAGTATATCAATATTTTGATAAAACACTCAATTTATGGCGCGCCTATGCCTATGCAACTATTGATGGCTCTGTAGACTATGTAACCGTAATTGACCTAAATCATTTACCTAATTCTATAAGCTTAGTTCAAAAAAATAGAGCGGTTACCAAAGCACATAATGTTTATATTTCTAATGTAGATCACAGCTTAAACATTGCTTTACCGGGTATGACACCTACCTTGCAATTAATCGGCGCAAATACTTTTTCAGGGGCATTTCATAGTTATTCTTTAGCGGATCCTGAAAATATATCACTTTTATCATCGCAATCAGCGGGCAGTGGTTACACCCATGATGGAGCCTCATTGGTAATAACTGATGATAGAAAGTCAACAGACTGTCAAACCACCGCTGACGCTTGTAGTGTCTTTATTGATTTTAACGAAAAAGACATGAAGTTATGGGATATTAGTAATGCTAGCGCTGCCAAGCTATTAGGCTCTGTAGAATATAACGATGTCAGCAGGGCAAATATGTATGTTCATTCAGGTTGGGGTAGTGAAGACAAACAGTTTGTTTTTTTACATGATGAATTTGATGAATACAAAGGCGGCTTAAACTCAACTGTTCGCATTTTTTCAATTAGTGATTTGAAAAATCCACAGCAAGTAGGGCAGTGGACAGGGCCTACTCGAGCAATTGATCACAATGGCTTTGTTCGTGGTAACCGTTATTACATGTCTAATTATGAACGTGGTTTAACTGTGTTAGATATTAGCGATCCAACAACGCCAGTTGAAGTGGGTTATTTTGATACCTTTACGCCTTCAAATAGCGCTAGCTTTAATGGTGCTTGGGGCACTTATCCGTTTTTACCTTCAGGTAATATTTTAATTAGTGATATCAATAGTGGTTTGTATATTTTAAAGGATAATACGCTTGCCTCGAGCCAAGGTAAGCTTTCGTTTTCTCAAGCCAAAGTACAAGCAACACAGGGTGAAGCAATTGAGCTAACAGTGCTACGAATTGAAAGCAGTAATGCTGCAACATCGATTAGTGTTGCTTATGAGGTTCTTGCCGGTAGTGCAACAGGAGAAACCGATTACACCGTTGTCGCAGGTGTTTTATCTTGGGAAAATAACGATACTTCATCTAAATCAATAATCATTTCTGTTGCTGAAGATCTAACGGGTGAAGAATTTGAAGAAAGCTTTTATGTGCGTTTATATAATCCGACCAATGGCGCAACAGTTGCTTCTCCAAGTTATATCACGGTAAATATTGATGGTCAGATAGATCATGGCGCTGCTAGCTTTATTCAAAGTGATATTTTGTTCGCTGAAAATCAGCAGGGAATATCTATAGAAGTTTCACGAGATGGCAAAACATCAGGAGAGTTATCGGTTAATTACAGTTTACAAAGCGGTAGCGCGGTTGTTGGTCAAGATGTTGAAGACACTGCAGGTACCTTAATATGGCAAGATGGAGATTCAGCTAGCAAGCAAATTAGTATCATTTTTATTAATGATGATATAGAAGAGGCCGATGAGCGTTTTACCTTACAGCTTGAAGCGAATGAAGGCAGTAACTTAGGCGCTAACCAAGCGATTGTAATTAGTATTTCAGATGATGATAGAAATACCGCACCAGTCGTTAATGCTACTGAAGATTTTCAAGCAAATACCGGGCAAACGGTGACGTTAACGTCTACAGCAACTGATGCTGAAAATGATGAACTCACTTACCTTTGGCAACAAATTTCAGGGGAAACGGTAGTATTAAATGATGTTAATAAATTGTCCGCAAATTTTGTTGCCCCATCAGCGGCTGCATCACTTAGTTTCAGCTTAACGGCAACGGATACTAAAGGAGTGACAGGCTCTGATATCGTTATAGTCAGCGTGATAAAGTCACCAGAGCCTGCACCAGTAGAGCCACCAGCTAAAAAATCAAGTGGAGGCAGTCAAGGGATATTAATTGCATTACTTGCAGGTATCTTTTTTATCAGACAAAAAATAATTAGTGGCAGAATGACTACATAATTATTAAAATATACAGAGAATGCAAAGCAGTAAACCGAAGAGTGTTGCTGTTTTGTTTATTAATACAACAACTGAACTTGTTTTCGCTACTTTTTCATATTCAGATGGTGACAACAAAATAAAAAATGCTTATACTGCACGCGCTTATTCAGCTATCCTTTCTCGAAGATTCAAATAAGCAGTGGAAATGGCCCCTTAGCTCAGTTGGTTAGAGCGCCCGACTCATAATCGGTAGGTCCTGTGTTCGAGTCACAGAGGGGCCACCATTTAATAT
>JAPYOP010000204.1 GCA_029938115.1 Colwellia sp.
GAAGTCGCTTAATAAAATTAGGGTAAACAGTGCCAACTATCTTGAAAAACACCGTCCTCCTCCCCATGTACCAACCCAAATTCGACCTTGCTTATCTTCATAAATACTTAATATATAGTCGCCACTTAAACTAAAAGGGTCATTTGCATTGTGACTATAATTTGTAGATTGTTGGGTTTGGGGGGCAAATAAATTAATTCCATTACCTGCTGTACCTAACCAAAGGTTGCCATGTTTATCCTCAACAATACTGTTTCCATAATAAGTTTTAGAATCACTTGGAATTTGGTAATAAGTAAATTGAGTGATTTTTGGATTAAAATAATTGATTTTACCATCATCTGTGCCAACCAAAAGGTTACCTTGGTTATCTTCAGAAATGCTCCTGACAGTATTATGACTCAAACTACTAGGGTCATGTTCTTGTTGACTATAATGGGAGAATCCCGAAATTTCAGGATTAAATAAATTAAGTCCACCATCCCAAGTACCAACCCAAAGCTTGTTATGACTATCCTCAAATATAGTTGTAATAAAGTCATCACTTAAGCTGTTTGGATTTTTGGCCTGATGACGATAAATGGTGAATTCCCCCGTTTTTGGATCAAAAAAACTAAGCCCTCCTCCTCCGCCAGAACCAACCCAAAGATTGTTTTGGCTATCCTCAAAAATACTTCTGACAATGTCGTCACTTAAACTATTAGGGTTGTTAGTCTGATGACGATAATGGACAAATGCCTCTGTTTTTGGATTAAAATGATTAAGTCCACCGCCCCATGTACCGAGCCAAAGGTGACCTCTGTAATCTTCAGCTATGCTCCAGACAGCATCATGACTCAACGTATTAGAGTCATTAGTTTGATGACGGTAGTGGGTAAACTCCTGTGTTTTTGGATTAAAATAGTTAAGTCCCCCCCCATTCGTACCTACCCAAAAGTGGCCTTGTTTATCTTCTATGATGCTAGTAACAGAGTTATGGCTCAAACTTTTTGGATTATTAGATTGATGTCGATAAACGGTAAACGTCTCTGTTTTCGCATTGAAGAAATTAAGTCCATCCTCCGTACCGATCCAAATATTGCCTTGGGTATCCTCAATCATAACCTTAACTGAATTATCGGAAAGTGAAGTTGGATAATTAGAGGCACTATTAAATACTTTGAAGTCATAGCCGTCATATCTAACTAGTCCTATAAACGTACCAAACCACAAAAAACCTGTACGGTCATTTAAAATACTAAGTACACTACCACCACCAGTGTTTATATGTTTAAAACGAATAGATGGATTCGCTCCCAATGTATTTGATGACAGAAAAAAAGCTGAAAAGGATAATATAAACAGGATTTTTTTTATTTTTATAAACAATAGGATATTACCAATTAAATAAATAGATCTTAATTATAGCTTAATTTATAGCCAATAAACTTAGAAGGCAATAACACTTTAACCTCTCGACTCCTGCCTGGATCATCACTAACAAGTGCTTTTAATATAAAAGGTGAATACTTGAGCAATCATTCGTTTCTCACTAATTATAACCAACTACTTTACTCCGCTTAACAAGACTTTATTGATACAGATCTTATCCCTAGTCATCGTTATTTACCGAAAGGCTAATGTCGGCTTCTGGCTAGCTCTTGACCTAAAGAACAAGCTACCTATAATGTCTGCTATCCACAAAAGGAGCAAAACCGAAATTTCAGTTCGGTAAAGTTAGTCTGTTAAATTTCTTCAACTTACAGCACTGCAACTCATAACCGAACCTAAAAAGTTCGGTAGTGGTTCGGTCAAGCCAGAATTTCACATCGTGAGTTTTAAAACTTGTTAACTTCCTTGAGGTTAGTTGGTTAATCCTGATGATTCTGTGGTTCTTGTAATCAGTAGGTCGCCAGTTCGACTCCGGCAGTCGGCACCATTCATAACGAAGCCTCAGCAGAAATGTTGAGGCTTTTTTATTTGCCTCGAAAATAGCCAGAACGCATTGAGAAAGGACACTGTGGCATCGACATTGATGAGTTCAGGTTAGGGCTCGTTGGTGAGTTTATGCATCAGACCCACTGATTAATAGGTTTTGGGGCTGTGTGTGGTTGTGTCCTGTGAGTGTGTTTTTTCTAATAGATTAATATGGAGAAACTCGGAAACCACGTCAAGAAAGTGCTAAGCGGAAGCTTCGAGTGACTAAATTAATACTTCGGCTCCTAGCCAATAGCCGACGTTAGCTTTTGTGAATCCTTGATCATATTTTTAAGAATAT
>JAPYOP010000086.1 GCA_029938115.1 Colwellia sp.
ATAAAACTCGTATTGAATTACAAGAATTCAAAAATAAAGAAAAAAACGCGCCAACCTTCTTATTGCACTCACAAACATCAGACTCACGAGTACAGTGGTCAAACAAAAAAGGCCGAGCTTTATCGCTAACTGTTAAAGATGACACCTTCATTGATAAAATTTGGATTAATGGTGAAGAGTTTATATGGCAAGACGTGACTCAAGTGGGTAAAACGCCGGTCAGCATTAAAAGAGCAAAGCCAGAAGTACATATAAACACTGTATTAACCACTAACAAAACAGAAATACTTATTGAAGCTCAAGATATTTTTGGTAATAAGTCATCTAAAAGAATGGCTAATCCCATTGATATTATTCAACCTGAAATCATGATCACACGTATTGAAGAAAATGATTTTGGGGAGATTGAAATAGAAGGGATTATTTCTGATCCTCAATCGGGTATCAAGTGGTTTGATATTGGCGAAGGGAAAACTAGCATATCACTCAAAAACGCATCAACACAAAACTCAGAAAAAACAATAATAAAAAACAGCCTAGATTTTTCCTTTATTGCCCAAGGTATTTCGTTTGAAATACGTGCTCAAGATAATGCTGGAAACGAATTGTTTTTAAATAGAGCGGTTGAATTTACTCAGCCATTAACTATTGAATTGCAATCGAGTGATGTTATCAACACTCAAGAAAATACATGGATACTTTCAGCTTGGCTTGAAAGCACGCATAACATTAATTCATACACTATCAATAACCAAAGGGTTATAGGGCGTGGAAAACGATTGCATATTAGCCATGAAATCGACTTGGTTGCAGGAATGAATACCATTACCCTACAAGTCACCGATGAATCAGGCGAAATGGCGAGTAAAAAAGTGCAAGTAAACAGAACTATTCCTCATCACTTAGCCAATAGTGAACGGTTGACTTTGGCACTATTTCCTTTTGCCTGTGATCAAAATACCGGTGCTGAATGTGAAAATGTTTCGCAAAATCATCAATTAATGGATAAACAAGTTAGAGCGCGTCAACGCTTTCAATTAGTTGAACGAGCCACATTATCAGATCAACTTGATTCCTTGAAAATATGCGAACTGATGGTTACTGATAAATGTGCATGGCAAGCAGCACAGTTAGTAAAAACACAAAGTATGTTGGTCGGTGAAATGATCGTTAGAAAGTCTCCCGGCAGTAAAAGTGAAGAAGTTTATGCCCGAATTATAGACGCAGACAATGGCAGTGTACTTATCTCGTTTGACGCTTATGTCGAAGGTAATAATGTAGAAGGTAAGAGCATTAAAAGTAAAAATGGTGAGCCAAAAGGTGAAGAATCTATTAACAAGCAACTCTACGTTAAATTGCATGAGCGCTTTCCGTTACTAAGTACACAAACGCTAGAAATTGATGGTGATGAAATTAACGCCAACTTTGATTCACAGTTTCAGTTTTGGAAAAACATGCCCGTTAAATTGTTTAGTGACGATAAAGCTTGCGCTCAAGGTTTAGTGGTTAATCAATCGTCAATTCAAGACTCTGTGCAAAGTAGCACAATTCAAATCGAATTGAATGAACGTTGTAAAGGCAATGGTCAGAAACGGTTGGTAACTTTGTAATAATTCATCCTGAGCTCGTCGAAGGTGAAGGATAGGACGCTAAGAAAAAATTGAATAAAATATAACAATAAAAATTAAAGGAATAATAATATGAGTCACATCAAAATAAGTTTAGCTCTTCTTCTTTTGTGCTGCTATATGCTTGCTAACGTTAGCCAAGCAGTAGAAAAGTTAGAAAAAGCAGAAACTGTTTGGGCTTTTGAAAAAGCATACCCTAATTTAAAGACTCAATTTTATATTGAAGGTTATGTTAAAGATGTCATGTATGATGATGGTTTTATGTACATCGCAGACAGTAATGAAGGGTTTTACGAAGATATAGATCTACAATCGAATGAAGCAAGGTTAACCATATTCACCCATGAAGGGTTGCTGGTTAGGAAAGTAAAACTGACTTTAGAACTTCTTTTTCCTGAAGGCGATGTAGATAGTTTTAAAATCAGTGGTGCCGCCTTTAAAGATGAAAGCATATTAGTTGTTCCTGTTTTTGGTGATAATAAGTTATACCTTTTTGAGTATGATTTTAAACTGCAAAGTGTTGCTAAAGTTGAAATAAAAGAAAATTTAGTAATTGATATTACCAGGCTCAAAGATTTTGAGGTGGATGAGTACGGTTATCATTTGATCTTTTTCACCAACGTAGATGACGAGGTTCGATTACTGAGTCTGGATTTTGAAGGCAACAAAATTTTTGATCGTAGCGAGTTTGGTTTTTATAATGCTGTTCGCTCTGGCTTTCAAATTGCCTTTAATGGCGAAGGTTTTTATATTTGTGGTACGACGGCAATTACAATTACAGATACATATGATTCTTTATTTTTTTTGGATAATAATGGCCTCGTTGAAACTTACGTAGATTTCGGTGGCTGTAAGGATCTTAAGCTATTTAAGAACAAATTATACTCTGTAGAAAGAGCTATTTCAGTATTAGATTTTAATTTGACTGAGCCTGCAATAGAGTGTCTATCTTGTATAGAAGATAATAACTACGATTTACTACCTGCACACAGCTATGCCTCTCAACGAAAAATATATTTAACAGAGGATTATTTATTTGAAGCAAATTATATTGCAGCAAAAAAATATATTTTTGAAAACTTTAAATCAAAAGAAGGCCTTATTTCAAACTTTGGTAGTAACAATGGCTTTGCCGGCGCAGGTTTTGGCTTTAAAATCGATAGGGTTGCCAATAAACTTTTATTAGATGGAGTCACCTTGGGTGATGGGCTTTACGATGACGACCTACGCGGCACAATAGATTTCAATTTGTCAAACAATGTGCTTATAAATTTAAGCGATTTATATGATATACCTGCTTATTCTGTAGCTATAAACAATAATGAAATTGCTGCTGTTGATTATGGTGATTGGAATAGTGACCCTAATTTTCATATTTATGTTGATAATGAAAATACGGAAGATGGCATTATTAGCGAACACTATATCATTCCTTACACACCAGAATTTCCTGGGGTATCTTCTTATGGAGAAGAACTCAGTGATAATTACTTTATCATTTTAAGCTCAGATAGTGATGAACACTTAAAAAATGAGATGACAATAAATATTGTCAAGCGCCAAAGCAAAGAGGTTGTACATTTTACATCTAGCGGTCTTTTTTCTAGTTTTCCGGTGGAAGCTATTTTCGAGGGGATACAAAGTGAATTGGTTAATGATACCTTAACACTCTATTACACAGGAGTTAGTCATAATAATCAGGAGATTTTTGTTGGTTTTCAAAGCTATGATATATCTGCTGAAGTACCTGTGTTGTTGGCAATGGATGAAGTGTTAAGTAAAGATCTCTATATCGTAGAAAAAACAAATTATTTACCTTCTGGTGAAGCTCAGGTTCAAGCAAAAGAATATAGCAATCCAAAAACATACAACAATCGAATTTTTACTAAAACCCGTAGAGAGATAAATGAAATTGGCTCTATAGTTGACAATAAAATAGTGCTTTACGCTGAGCCCAAAACTATAGTCAAGAGTAGTTCTACTACTTTAGGGGAAAGTGGGGGGCTAATAACTGCCTATGAATTTGATTTACAAGGAAATCTCTACTTTGCGGATAATATGAATGGTCGCATTCAAAAACTCCGACCTCAAGAGTTCCTCTCCAATGCCAAAGCCATCATCATCGCCGGCGGTGGCCCTTATACGGGTAATTCCCTTTGGAATGCCACTTTAATGAACGGTAATTTTGCCTATCGTACATTACAAAGCCAAGGTTACACCAAAGACCGAATCAAGTATTTTTCAGAAGAAGACTTCGATTTAGATAACAACGGCGAACTTGATGACTTTGCCGGAGCACCCACTAAAGAAAATATTGCTGCGGCATTAAACGAGTGGGCAAGTGACGCCGATAATGTTGTGGTGTACATGGTTGACCACGGTGGCGCTGACAGCTTTAGGTTAAGCCAAGATAGCATACTAGAAGTCAGTGAGCTAAACGGCTGGCTAACCACGCTTGAGGGTAATATGAGTGGTGGTCTAACCGTTGTGTATGATGCTTGCAAATCTGGCAGTTTTATTGATGATTTATCCGCATCAGGCCGTACTATTATTACTAGTTCAGACGTAGACGAAAACGCTTATTTCTTATCTCAAGGCGCTGTTTCTTTTAGCTCATTCTTTTGGCAAAACGTCTTTAATGGCCAATCGTTAGGTGATAGTTTTTCTCAAGCAAGAGCCACTATTGCTGGTAATCCTGACGTACCTCAAACACCACAATTGAGTGTTGATGGAGCCCTACTCGGTGAAGATGTATCAGTACTTGCTAATCAATACATAGGTAACGGAACCGATTATGCTCAAGATGCTCCCATTATTGAATCAGTCTCTGCACCTCAACAAATCAATGATACCGCACAAGCAAGTTTAACTGCTACTAGTATCACAGATGAAGATGGTATTGGACGGGTATGGGGTGTCATTTGGCCGCCAAATTATCAACCCCCTGAAGGTGTTGCCCCGGTACTTGATTTGCCAACGGTTGATTTTGCTAAAGTTATTGGCACAGACAACTATACCGCCACCTATAACAGTTTTACTCAAGCAGGTGAGTATAAAATAGCTATTTTTGCTCGCGATGGTTTTGGTAATACTAGCCCGCCGAAAGTTACTTCTGTTACGGTTAACAGCCCGTTATCACGTAAAGTTGTCATTATTGGCGGTGGTAAGGATGGTGATTCATCTAATGCTCAAGTTGAAAAGCTGACAGAACAAGCGTATGAAGCGCTGATTCGCCAAGGTTATGATAATGACAGTATTTATTTTATTGCACCAACCGCAAGCAGTACAGGCACAGACGGTTCAAATACTTTATCCAATGTAGAGCATGCAATTACCACATGGGCAGCAACACAAAGCTCTGATGTTTTTGTTTATTTAGTAGGTGATAGCCGTAGTGATGGGGCGTTAAAACTTACGGGGGATGACTCCTTGGTAACCGATGACGACTATTTAACAATAACTCAGTTAAATACATGGTTAACAACACTACAAGAAAATATCGAAGGGACTATTTCACTTCTTGCTGATATGCCAAATTCAGGTCAACTGGTGAGTGCATTGCAAACACAAACAGAAATAAAACGTATTGTCATGACCAGTACCGCGAATATTGAGCAGGTGTATTGGTTAGACGAGCCTTTTGCTAGTTTTTCCAAATACTTTTGGAGTCAAATCACCTCCGGCTCTAATTTACGAGATGCCTTTATCTACGCTAAAAAGGCTTTGGATTTTCCAATTACAGCGCAATCACCACAACTGGATGATAATCATAATGGCGTAGCCAATGAAAAACGTGATGGTCGATTTGCCAGAAAACATTGGTTAGGTGTCGGCATTGTTACCGCAGGTGATGAGCCTGCTATTACCCAGTATAATGGTGCGACCTCAAATAACGTTGTTGAACTGAGTGACTCAAGTAGCTTAATGTTATATGTCGATGAAATAGTGAGTACGTCAGAAATCACTCAAGTTTTGGCTCGTATTTATGCTCCTAGTGGCGATATAAACACAGTGATGTTTGAACACGTGCAAGGTAACAACTTTCAAACCACTTATGATGCTTTTACTCAAGTAGGTGATTATCAAATAACGTTAGAAGCAACCAATGCGGATGGTTACTTTGCCACCCCTAAAACTTTTGTAGTAAAAAGTTCATATGTTGCGCCAGAGCCAAGTGACTTATATATTGAGGTTTCAGCTTCAACAACCTCGGTTAATGAAGGGAACTCGGTGACTTTAAATGGATCGAATTCAAATGATCCTGATGGTAATGATTTAACTTATCTTTGGAGCCAAGTTAGTGGCCCAAGTGTTACGTTGTCAACTATAACGAGTGCAAATTCTAGTTTTACAGCGCCAGAGGTCAGTAGTGATTTGGCGGTTGTAGTGCGCCTAACTATTTCTCAAGGTAGTCGAGAAGTAAGCTCAGATATTAGTGTTACAGTTAAAAATATTGTTGAAGTTACACCGCCTCCGCCCCCTAAAGAGTCTGGTGGTAGTGGTGGGGGAGCAGTTAACCTTTATTGGTTGTTTGTACTAATGTTTATAAGTGGCTGGCAGAAACAAAATACAATGAAATAGAAAAGAACTGAGAGGTTACTGATTTAATTTATCTATTTAGAAAAATATTTATTTAAAAGGAAGTGTTATGAAAAGTATATTTACTCAATTTTTCTGTGCTGTATTGATTGTCTTCAGTGGAAGTACAATTGCAGAAGAATTTTACCAATTTGAACGTATGTACCCAAATCCAGCAGGCGATTGGTATTTTGATCAACTATATGACATGACTGTTGACTCTGATGGATCTTACTGGCTTTTGAATCAGCCTAGCCATGGTTATTATGATATTTTAAAATACACTTCTGATGGGCGTTTAATTAGTTCTTTTAAACCTAAAGAGTCTATTTCTATAGAAAATGTTAAAGAAGTTTGGGATACAGAGATTATTGACAATCCTTTTTCTATTAATCCGTTTCATGCGCGAAAATTTGTAACCTTAGAGGGAAACCTATATAGCATAGGTAATGTACGTAACAGCAGTAACGAATACAGAGCTTTTATCTTTCAATTCAGTTTAGTTAACAAAGAGCTTGTACAAATAATTCCTTTATCTGAACTCGATAATTCAGCTGTACTTCTTGATGTAGATTTTAAAATATCAGCAGATGGTTTTTTTGTTTCGGAGAATAATTCTTCGTCCCTTGTTCGTACTTTTTATGAATTTGATTTTGATGGTAATTTGCAAAGGCAAGGATCACACCAAGATAGTAGTAATATATTTATTAATCTTGAATGGAGTGGGTCAGACCTCTTTATTCCTTCTCCAACTCAAGGAGAAATATGTTTTTCTCATTACATTGAGCTTGTTTTCAAAGAGAAGGTTTGTTTAACTGATCAGTTTGATGAAAGCACACAAAGAATTATTACATTTGAAGGTATTGCACATGACACTTCTAGTGGTGATTTTTATGTTGCACACTCCAACCCTTTATCAGGAAAATCGATAGCTAAGTTTGATTCATCTTATAATAAATTATGGGATACGGAACAATCCATTATAAATGGAGGGGCTCATACAACGTCTTATTCGAATAATGTAAATGGTTTTATCTATAACTCAGGGTTAGTCAGCTTGCTTGGTAATGACTTTGTGGTGGTGGTGTCAAGTTCAGGTAATGTGCTAAATGAGTTTTCTAAATACTCTAAAATTAATAAAACGGTTGTAGGGCATCTGTCAGCATCAAAAAACTATGTTGTGTTAGAAAATAGCAACACTGTTTCTGTTTTTGATAAATCACTTAAGTTGCAAAAAAGTTTTCAAGCGAATGCTAACCCAAACTTCAATGACCCATTATTGTCAGATGAGTTTGGTAGTAATAGCGTTGTTGTGATCGACGAATTAGGCAACAGCTTTGTTATCTTATATGTAAAGAGTAAGCCAGATATTAACTCAACCTCTACTACACAGGTTGTTATTGTCAAATATGATTTAGATGGTAATGCATTAGCTAATAAAGTTATCGCTGATAGTGGTGGTGGATTAGTTAGTATATCCGATATGAAAATTATTAATGATAAGATTGTCATGGCGATGAATGAAACACCTGATATCATTGATCAATCAAAAAGCAACGTTAAATTAATTGAAGTACCTTTAGATTTTTCTACTCAAACCACCATACCAATTATTTGGTCCTCTACAGACCTAGAGCCTAACTCACTAAAACTAGACTCATTAGAGCAAATGAACTCTAGCTATTATGTTACTTATTCAGCTACTCAATTGGGTAGTAATGGTACTGGTTTGTCTGGCTTAGCAAAAGTGAATTCAGGTAATTTAGAGTTTGTTGTTTCTAATCCTGCCAGCTTAATTGAAGGGTTTATGTCTGATTGGAGTACTTTTGATCGCCTTGATGATAGTAGATTTATTACAGTAACTAAAGGTTTTGATTATACAGCCTCCTATTTTTCTCTTTTTGACGTTAACACTTTAGATGGTGTTAAAATGGGAGGGGAAAATTTGTTTTGGTCAAACAATTTTGGTGCAGGTATATCACCAGGTGACTTTAATTCAGGTACAGCCTCGTTTGATATGGCCTTTAACGAAGCGCTTTATATATGGGATGCAGGTAATGCTCGCATCCAAAAATTTAAAAAAGTAGAGGAACTATCTAATTCAAAGGCCATCATCATAGCTGGAGGCGGGCCTTATAACGGCAACTCTTTATGGAATGCCACCTTAATGAACGCTAACTTTGCCTATCGTACATTACAAGGACAAGGTTACTCCAAAGAGCGTATTAAATACTTTGCTGAAGACAACTTTGATTTAGACGGCAACGGTGAATTAGACGACTTCGCTGGTTTTCCCACAAAAGCTAACATCCAAGCGGCGATAGAAACGTGGGGGACTGATGCGGATAATGTGGTGGTGTATTTGATTGACCACGGCGGCGTTAATACTTTTAGATTAAGTGAAACCTCCACCTTAGATGTGAACGAGCTCAATACATGGCTTTCTACGTTAGAAACGAGTATGGCAGGTGGTTTAACACTTGTTTATGATGCCTGTAAATCGGGCAGTTTCATTGACGAGTTACAAGGTGATAATCGCACTATTATTACCAGCTCTGCCGCGGAAGAAAACGCCTACTTCTTATCACAAGGAGCTATCTCCTTTAGCTCATTCTTTTGGCAAAACGCCTTTAATGGTCAATCCATTGGCGACAGTTTTGCTGATGCGCGTGCGACTATTTTAGCGAATGATACAGCGCCACAAACCCCGCAAATTAGTTTCAATGGTGTTCTACTGACCGATGATTTAAGTAGTGTTACGTCACTCTATATTGGTAATGGTACTGATTACGCCCAAGATGCCCCAGTGATTACCTCTGTCTCAGACGGACAAAATATTAGTGATATCACCAGTGCGTCGTTAAGTGCGAGTGGCATCACTGATGATGATGGTGTTTCTCGAGTGTGGGGGGTTATCTGGCCGCCAAATTATGTGCCTGCTGAAGGTGTTGCACCGATACTTGATTTACCTACAGTTAATTTTTCTAAAACTGCAGATACTAATGATTATACAGCAACCTATAATAACTTCACTCAAGCAGGTGAGTATAAAATTGCGATATTCGCCCGTGATGCTTTGGGTAATACAAGTCCCTCTAAAGTAACGACAGTGACCGTTGATAGTGCGCTATCGCGTAAAGCGATTATCATTGGCGGTGGTATAGATGGAAGTGGCTCTGTTGGCGATATTGAAAAGCTCACCAAGCAAGCGTATGAAGCACTTATTCGCCAAGGTTATGATAATGAGAGTATTTACTTTATTGCGCCAACCGCGAGTAGTGTAGGCAATGATGGTTTAAATACTATAGATAACGTTGAATATGCACTAACTACTTGGGCTGGAGATAAAACGTCAGATATTTTTGTCTACCTTGTTGGCCCCAGTAATGACAACAGTGATTTACTTTTAACGGGTGATGACTCGGTCGCAACAGATGATGATTGGCTTTATAAAACACGATTAACGACCTTGTTAAATGACTTACAAGCACAGGTGACCGGTACGGTGACGTTGCTCGCTGATATGTCCAACTCAGGTCAGCTTATTTCTAGCTTAGAAAACAGCGAAGACATCAAACGTATTGTCATGAGCACCACCGACACCAATCAATCGGCTGTTTGGCTTGATGGTTTCTTTCCAAGCTTTTCAAAATACTTTTGGAGTCAAGTCACTTCTGGCTCAAGCATACGTGATGCCTTTGTGTTTGCTAAAAAAGCGGTCGATTACCCTATAACTAAACAAAGCGCACAAATTGATGATAATCATAACGGCGTGGGTAATGAAAAACGTGATGGGCGTTATGCACGCACGCACTGGATTGGCATTGGTATTGTTACCGCAGGAGATGAGCCGGTAATAACCGAATACAATGGCTCAGCTACTGAGAATATTGTTGAGTTAACTGATTCTGATTCACTTACCTTGTATGTGAATAATATCGTGAGTACATCAAAAATCACCAGTGTCTCAGCGCATATTTATGGTCCTGATGGAGCATCAACGACCAAAGTGCTGAGTAATACCGCAGGTAATAACTTTGAACTAACAGTCGATAGTTTTAGCTTTGCAGGAGCCTATCAAGTTACCTTGGAGGCCCAAAATGCAGATGACTATCATGCAACGCCGGTAACCTTTGTGGTTAATCGCGTACTTGCTGCGGGTGAGGGTGATGGCTATGAGCCAGATAACACACCAGATGAAGCGAGTGTGCTATCTCAAGATGCAACAACCGTTAACACGCATACCTTGCACGAAGAAGTAGATGAAGATTGGTATGTTTTCTATGCTAACCCTAATGCGGATGGTGTTTGGAATTTAGAGTTAAGGTTAGAGGATGTAGGGCTTGGTATTGACCCGCAAATAGAGTTTTACCAAAGCGATGGCATAACACGTATAGGTGAGCCAACAGATGATGGCTTAGAAGGTGAAGGTGAAATAGTTTCATTACCTATAACGGAGTCAGGTCTTTATTATGTCAAGGTAAGTATATCGCCCGATGCGGAGAATGTCTTTGATGCAAGCAAGAGTAGTTATAATATTATACTTGCTTCAACTGGGGCAGGCTTCACGGGCACAATTTTAGGTAAGGTAACCGATGCGCTTACAGGGGATGCTTTATCACGCGTTCGAATCTTAACGAACCGCAATACAGGTGCGTTAACTAATCGTGTAGGTACTTTTATTTTTGACCACTTTAGTGGGGAGGTGACGGTTACGTTCTCTCTTGATGATTATGATGATTATGTCGAAACAGTTACGGTGAATGAGCTTGCGACTATTGAAATATTACCGAAAATGACTTTAACGAATACCAATGCGGCGCCTATTATCTCAAGCACAGCCGTAACGCAAGCCAATGAAGATGCTGCTTATAGTTACACGCTCACCGCAACCGATGAAGATGGTGACAGTTTAACCTATAGTGCGACAACTAAACCTAATTGGTTAAGTTTTAGCGGTAGCACGTTATCAGGCGTGCCATCACAGGCGGATGTAGGCGAGCACAGTGTCACGGTGAGTGTTAGTGATGGACAGGCAAGCGCCACACAAAGTTTCACTATCACGGTGGCTAATGTCAACGACGCACCTGTGTTTACCAGTAACGCTACAGCGCAAGCGATTGAGGGGAGTTTATATTCATACACCTTAAGTGCAGCGGATGATGATGGAGATGGCTTAACCTTTAGTGCCACCACAGTGCCGAGTTGGTTAACACTAACGAATAACACACTTTCAGGTACACCAACGAATGACAACGTTGGGATACATGAAATCACAGTATCGGTCAATGATGGGCAATTAAGCGCAAGTCAAACTTTTACGCTAACAGTGACTAACGTCAATGACGCACCTGTGTTTACCGGTATGCCCTTTGTTTCTGCGACTGAAGATATTCCGTATAGCTACACGCTCACGGCGAGTGATGATGATGGCGACACTTTAAGCTTTATCTCAACCGTGTTACCGAGTTGGTTAACCTTGACGGGTGATGTCCTTTCAGGTGTACCTACAAACGATGACGTGGGCGAGCACAGTGTCACGGTAAGTGTTAGTGATGGACAGGCAAGCGCCACACAAAGCTTCACTATTACGGTGGCTAATGTCAACGACGCACCGGTCTTTACCAGTAACGCTACAGCGCAAGCTACTGAAGGTAGTTTATACTCATACACGCTCAGTGCAACGGATGATGATGGTGATAACTTAACCTTTAGTGCCACCACAGCACCAAACTGGTTAACGCTAACGGATAATATCTTATCAGGCGTGCCACTTGACGCGGATGTTGGGGTTCATGAAATCACCGTATCGGTCAGTGATAACACTGTGAGTGTTGAGCAAGTCTTTAATGTCACAGTGAGTGATAACGGTATTGTTGCGTTATCAATTGTTGCACCAGACGATATTACCCTTGAGGCCACTGGTTTTACTACAACCGCAAACTTAGGTGTACCGGTCATTGAAGATGATGTCGACCTAAATCTAGCAGCAACGGTAGACAATGCAGGGCCTTATGAGGTTGGTGAGCACACCATTACTTGGACGGTCATAGACAGTGATGACAACGTAGCAACCGATACGCAGCTTGTGACAATTACCGATACAACAGCGCCTGACTTAGGTCAGCCAGCAGAAACCGTGGTTGATTCTTTAGGTTATTACAGTGATATCACCGAGCTTGTGACGTTAACCGCGTTCGATTTAGTGGATGGTGACATTACGGCAAGCATTATCAGTGAAACAAGCTTACTACCGGGTCGTCATACGATTACGTGGCAAGCGAGTGATAGTCGAGGCAACGGCAATAGTGTCAGTCAATCGCTGGTTATTCTACCGCAAGCCACTCTGGGCGGAGAGTACTTGGCAGAAGCGACTAGCCAGTTAAGTATTCCTGTGACACTCAATGCGAATGCGGCCGATTACCCGGTTACGTTTACTGTAGAGGTGAAAGGTTTAAATGAAGCCAATGTAAGTTTTAACGTGCATACGGTTGAGGTTATCATTAATGCGGAGCAGTTAGGTTATATTAATATTAACTTAACTGAGCTTTCTGTTATTACCGGGGATACGGTTGAACTCACCTTAATGTCAGCCAATAATGCGGCACTCGGTGAAAATAATTCCGCTCGTGTCGATGTGATATCGAACAATATTGCCCCGCAACTAGAGCTCACCAGCATGCAAAGCAGTGAAGTGCGCAGTCATGTGTTTAAAGACCAAGGCAGCGTGACTATCACCAGTGATATCATGGATGTTAACGTCAATGATACCCACACTGTTGTCTGGGATAG
>JAPYOP010000031.1 GCA_029938115.1 Colwellia sp.
CTACTTAAACAAATCAAATAAATGAGTTCCATTTGATGATATAAGCCATGCTAATGCACCACAATTAACAAGTACCGTAAACCAGAATACAATTCGAAAACGCCTTTTATGAGATTTGTGCCTAAGCGTTTGCTGTGCAATGGCTGCACCGGGCCAGCCACCAATCAGTGCCCAAAAGTGTAATGTATTCTCAGGTATACGCCATGCACCTCGTTTAGCTTTAGACTTATCAAATGCATAAATAATAAAAGTAACAATACTGAAGACTAGATATCCCAACACCAAATTTTGAGGGATATAACCCATATTCATAGCCGCGACCATTAATCCTAAGAATACCACCGATAAATAGATTGAAAATTTGTTCATGCTCTTACCTGTTTATTATTCAGTTTTTCACCTAAAAGACTGCTCATCTACACAATTACCTCTGGCTTTGGTTTCTCTTCATTTAGGAAGTCATGGCATATCAACTCAATTTATATGAGTAAATAAGGTCGCTAAAGGATGTTCTTCGGCACAACTCTTCTTAGCTTAACCCCAAGCTGTTTCCATTTACTTGCTTCGCCATCAGGGTTCCATTTAAGCGTTGCTTCCCAAGCATTTTCTGGCAACATCTCTTCTAACATGCCTTGCTTTACATTGTTGGCAATTTTTTGCGATGGAATAATAGTGATACTTTCTGTATTTAAATTGGCACTACGTGGATCTAGGTTAAAAGTGCCTATCACGGTAATTTCATCATCAATAACCATCGACTTTGCATGTAAACCAAATATTGGCATTTCTATTAATTGGTCTTGCATCACATCAGACATAATCTTTTGCCTGATTTGCGCATCAGGTTTAAATTCATAAATCTTCACACCGGTCTTTAAAAGAGCTTTCCTATCTCTTTGATAACCACTAAAAGCTTCTAAATTATCATTCGACGCTAAGCTGTTTGTTAAGATTTTAACTTCAACACCATTATCCACTAACGTTTTGAAAAGCTTTTTACTTAAATCTGTCGTGACTAAATAAGGTGTTTGGATAGTTACTGATTTTTTAGCCTTTTTTACTAAAGAGATAAGACGTTGAGTTGAGAGCCCGCTTCCACCTAAAAATTCACTGCCTTCATTTTTACCCGGCACATCTGAAACGTATTCAACACCTTTCACCCAATGTAGTTCTCCTGCTTGTTCAATTTCTTTAAAAACAGTAGGAAGGTTATTTATTTGATTTCTTACTTTAGGTACAAAGTTCGCTGGATCACAAGCATATTGGTGAAGTGCATTAAAATTAGTATTGATTGTATCTTTACTACTAAGCAATTTATCAACGGGTATACTTAAAGCATCGTCCCAGAACTGGTTGAACGAAGCTTGAATATCGCTTGTCATGCCGCCCAATAAGAGCACATCTCGATCTCTGAAATTGAACTGATGATCATAACCAAAATATTCATCGGCGACATTTCTACCACCGGTTATAGAAACTTTACTATCTACTGTGAAGGTCTTATTGTGCATACGCTGATTCAAGCCATGAAAATCGGTCGTCAAGTTAACTACTTTATCAACAATATTTTTACCAATATTAACCATTGGGTTATATATTTTAATTGATAAGTTTTCATGTGCCGCCAATTTCAACAGTTCATTACCTTTGGCATCAACCATGATGTCATCAACTAACAACCTTACTTTCACACCTCGTTCTGCAGCCTTAACTAAATAATCTATGGCTATTAAACCAATATTATCAGCTGAAAAAATGAAGTATTGAACATCGATAGTTTCCTGAGCATGTTCACTTAGCCACGCTCTAGAAAGCATCGCTTCAGTGCCTTGCTCTAATACATAAACACCTGTGCTGTTTTTCATTTTATCTTCAAAGGGAGATAAGTATTTGGATAATGCTATAGGGGGTTTATTATCAACAGTGGAACAAAAGTTTAGATCAGATTCTACTATGTGATCTTCTAGCGTTGAGCAAGCAGGTAGTAGAAGCATAAGTAGCAACATAGTTTTTTGGCTAGCTAACGTTAATAACTTAGCACTGTTATTTTCTTGTGTTTTATTCATGAAAGTTTCATTTATTATCAATACGAACTTGATAGCTAAATTTCCTTTTTATTCTTGATTTTAATGTAAATGATTAATGTCTACGCAATACTTTAAATATTGACATTTCCCACGGACGCATCGCTAAAAGTAAGCCAAAATGTTGTCGGTTTTCTAAGGGTAATAACGCATCTTCTTGATTCAATAATGCGACTTCTTTTTTCAATTGATTAAGCTTTCTTTCAATAATATTGATAGACGTCTGGCTGTAAGTACCACGAATATAATATCTAACGCTATTTTCTCCAACAAAACTTGACGCCATAAACTTCGTTATACCATTTTTATCCATATACTTTTCTAATGGACCATTAGGTATCCACTGAAAATTTTGAGATATTAACATCTTATATTGGTTGTTGGGTAAAAGTTGGATTATTTTCAATCGATCTAATTTCGCCATTAGCTGAACACATTCAAATTGGTCGATTTGATAATGATGAATAATTTCATCAAAGCTCCACCCATCTCGTACACAAGCAGCAACCAAAAATAATTTGGTGTCATCTATCATTTCTTGCTCTTGTTCTTCGGTTAATTGAATGAGTTTTTTCTTTTGATTTTCTACTAATAAGAATAAATCAGACAAGCTAATACCCGCAACAGCACAAATTTCTTCTAATCTCGTTAGCGAGAATTGCTTCAATGAAAACATCCTCTTTACGTTTGCTTCACTCATGCTTAATTGCTCTGCAAGTGTTTTATAAGTGATACTTTGCTGCTTTAACGTAGATTTTAATGTTTCACATACTTCAGTTAGCTGGCTCAAGTATTACATTCCTATACCAATGGTTGACTATTTCAATACATTACACGTTTTGGTTTATTTAAACAATTCCATCGTCATAATCAGTCTTGTTTTTAACACACACATAAAGGAAGCAAGATGAAAACATTAAACAAGGTTTTATTAATCACATTAACAATGACAAGTTTACAATCTTTTGCAGACAGCGGAGCGTCACAAAATGCTAGTGCGGCAAGCAA
This sequence comes from Colwellia sp., assembly GCA_029938115.1. Classification (GTDB taxonomy): domain Bacteria; phylum Pseudomonadota; class Gammaproteobacteria; order Enterobacterales; family Alteromonadaceae; genus Colwellia. The sequence continues at coordinate 3,093 of JAPYOP010000031.1, forward strand.
GCATTCCGCTTTAGCGGTTTCTCATGGCACGGTAACAAGTGCTAAATTAGGTAGTGCGGTAATTGCCACCCCTTTAATTGTTGTCGGGGCAATTGGTAATGTTTCACTGCAAGCAGGTAATGCTCTAATGGAAAAGGCAGTTTCAACAACGCCACTTGAAATAACGGATAAAACAATTACCGCGGCACCTTCACCCGCTCAAATCATGAAGATTAATCAACAGGAGAGCTTATAATGCATAAATTATTAAACTTATTCGTTGTGGCGATTATTACAATTTCGTCGCCAATATTTGCAGGCAGTGCTCAAGATACAGAGTTGCAATTTTCCGTTGAGGCGGTTGATAAATTCGCTAAAAAGGTTGAGTTATTCGCAGCACAAGAAGGTGCTAGAGCTTTCATCATTGGTCGAGTGGGTCGACCAGAAAAAGATTTACCTAAAGGCATAAGCTTCACTCACACCGCTATTGCTGTTTACTCTGCAATTAAACTTGATTCTGGTGAAACCGTTAAAGGTTATGCTATTCATAATCTTTACCAAAAAGAAGGTCAGTCAAATAAAAGTGAGTTGGTGATTGATTATCCTGTCGATTTTTTCTGGGGTGTTGACAGTCTAAAAGCGGGCATTATTATTCCAACGCCTGATTTACAGCAGCGTATTTTAGCCGTTATTGCTAACGGTAAAGACAGACAGCTCCATAATGATAATTATTCTGTTATTGCCAACCCGTTTAATAACATGTTTCAAAACTGTACTGAGCATACCTTAAATATTGTTAACTCAGGTATTTACCAAACAATAGATATAGAGCAACTTAAGAGTAATGCTCAGCAACATTTTAAACCGCAAAAAATCAAAGCTAGCCCCTTTAAGTTAATGCTTGGAAATTGGTTTGTGGATGACGTATCAACTAAAGATCACTCAGGAAAGGTATACACGACAACATTCACCACTATTGGTAAATACCTACAAAATAATCAGTTACTAGCTAAAGCGGTTGTTTTAGGGAATGATGGTTCAGTGAAGCAGTTATTGTAAGGTTATTTTATAAATAAATTCGTTTACCTTAAAAGATTTACCCGTAGCAATTTGGGTAAATCTTTTAGTGAAAATGATGCACTTAATGCTTTGAATGACTTTTTATTGATACCTGAACCTGCTTAATTTCTTCTTTGCATTTAGCATCACAATCATTTGATTTACCCTCTCCTGCTAAAGCTCTGGCGACAAACACTGCAGCAACTATTGGTTCAGATGATTAATACACAGGCTTGCTTGAGCAAGACGCTAGCAATACCGCTACTAATATCAATAAAATTCTCATAACACTCCCTCAGAACAAAATCTATATATCAACAGTTTCAACTCGACTAACTAATTTTTGATACCAGAATGAAGCCACTAATATAAAGACACCAATTCCCATGAACAAAACGACTTTTTGCCAAAGCAGTGCGTTAGCAGCATCAATCATAGCCAATTTAACTATTCCTAATAAAATCAGTAAAAAGCTATATTTCACTGTAGTTAAACGTCTATCTTTTAGGAATAAAATTAAAGCGCCATGTACTGCTAGAACAGGTGCAATCAGTAAATCAAGTCGATAACCTGAGAGTGAATCAAGCAGAATGACATACGTTATTACCGTAATTGAATGCAGAAGTATATCGCCATTTAATTTAAGAATATCACCAAGCCTAGAGCGTTTAAATCGCGTATTTTTATGATATAAAGCTGAAATTAAAAATACCGTTGGCACTAAAGCATAATTAGCATTTGATGGCATAAGTAGCCATGAACCCACTATCAATATCGCATTAACAATGGTTATTAAGGTTTCATTTCTTTTTAAATGCCCCGATACATTCAGCATATTAAAAGCGCTGGCCCAATAAATTACCGCCACAATAACACCGAAAAAAAGACTATGCGTTTGGGTTCCAACAAAATTTGGAAGTGCTAAGCCAACGGATAGGACGCCCCAACTACAAATGAACTGGTAAATAGGGGCTGAGCCTTTATTATTTAAAAAGTAGGCTACTGAGTAATAACTTGAGAAACCAATAAGTACAACAATGCTATTTATCAGTGTCAGCTGGCCAACACCAATTGCAAAGCACAAACTTGCTAGCACCGTTAAAATTTTAGTTTCTTTGAATAATAAGTGGTGATTAACCTTACGTGCAAAGAGTAGAGCTAAGAGTGGCGACAGCCATAACAACATTAATGACCCTTCATCAAAACGACGAATAACCGAACCTACCCAGCAAATAGGAATGAGCATATAAAAAATAATTCTGACAAATTCTGCAAAAGACTTTACCGAGCTGTCGGGTTGATATTTTCGGTAATAAGCTGACCACAACCAAAGTTGTGAAAAGGCTGACACTACCCCAAGTTTTGCAAATAATGGCAACATCATAAATCGATAACTGTCTGCTATTAAGATACCTTGATAAATATAAAATAATGGCAGCACAATAAGTATCGCTGAAAAAAATTCTATGGTTACTTGTTGGCATTTTTTTGCTCGAAACAACAACGCTGCTTGAACTAATATGACTGCAGCCCCAGTCCAATTCCCTAACCATATATCAGCACTCGTAATCACTAAAATTGATAACCATATTGCTTCTATCAATTGTAAAAAAGGTTTGATTTTATTTTTGGAAAATGAATCAAATACTTCAGTATCATCTATAAGCCTCTGCCAAATAGCAATGATAGATACAATCATCAACGACAACAACCAACCATCAAGGGATTGCAATGCCGGTAATGGAAAGTAAGCAGCTAATGCCGCCCAAGAGTATAAAAGCGCTACTGTAGTTAAAGCTTGCCCTTGGTTAATAACCGACGACATTCTATATCGACGAGCAATAACAAGTAACAATATCCCTTCAACTGCCCATGCAATTCCCCAATAAGCATCACTAACAATACTAACGATAGTTAATATGCTCCACGAAGCAGAAAGTAAAATGAAAAAATGTGTTAATTCACGCTTCGCTTTATAAAATATCACACTAGCAGCGATGGCTAATAAGGCATTAAAAGCGAAACAAATACCTACCTTACTTGTAAACATATCAGTTGCTTGATAGAAAACTAAAACAATTGAGCCAACCAGAGTGGCAAGAAAAACTAAGAACTGATTTGTAGAGCCTTTGCCTTTAAATAAAGATACAGATACATAACCGAAAAAAAGAAAATAAAACAGATTAGCAACCCAAGCAGAAACTAAAATATTTTCGAGACCTATAAGCCACTCAAGAGAAATGATAGTAAACGCCAAACTTAAATTCGCCAACCATTGACCTAGGTGGCGATAAGCTAAAACTAAGCTACTGAGAACAACAAAAGCAAGTGAAAACATATAGTAAAAAGGCTCAATACTTACGGTTTGAGAAAGTATGGGCATTGTCGCTATGCCAATGATTCCTAAAGCAGAAACAATTTTCGTATCTAACCACAGAGCAAGTGCATGGCACATTAAAGCAATAACTAAATAGAGAATAAAAATGACTATATTAGGCAAAAGACCATAAACACTCCCTGAAAAATAGACTGTACTATAAGACAGCAATATCCCTAGAGTAACAATGGCAGTGGCAAATTCACCAAAACGAGTTTTGATTTTTAAAGTTACCCCTCCCCCTATAACTAAAATTGCAGCGATAGACATTAATAATGATTTTGAGCCAGCACCAAGTTGATCAATAAGCAACTGCATTAAATAGCCAAAACCGGCTAGAGTTAAGCTAATTCCAACAATGGTAAGAATAAATATACCCAACATTCCTCTAGCTTTGTATGACTGATAAACGTTTGTAAGCGGAGAAAACCAGTCGAAGAATGAAGATAGAACGGATTGAAAAAATAATGTTAAAAATGAAGGTTCAGAAAAAGTTGATGCGCCTAATTCCTCTCTTGAGGCAAAGTAATCATCCGTGGTAATAGATACCGTAACGGTTTCAGGAGTTTGTTTTTGTTGCGGTGAAAATGTGTACTCTTCAAATTCAGTAGCGTCTTGGCTTTGATAATCGACCGACGCTTTATCTTGCGTAAGCAAATTATTTAAACGACTTTCAACAGCGTCAACGCGTTTACTAAATTGAAGTTTAAGAAGCGCCAATTCTGATCTTAATGCTTTGACTTCGTCATTCATTATTACACCCTGTAACTTTATTATTCTAATTTTTAATTAAAAGCTTCCCTAAAGATAAAGCTATAAACACTTGACTACAATAACTAAATAAACTCATAAGTTTTCATAGCAAAGCTTATTTCAAAACGAAATCAATTCAACACATCAAAAAATCAAGAAAATATCAATTGTTCAGGGAAAAGCAGCACCAATAACAAGACTGCTATTTGTATTAATATAAACGGAATAACGCCTTTATATATAGTGGTAGTTTTGAGCCACTTGGGCGCGACACCTTTTAAATAGAACAAACTAAAGCCAAATGGCGGAGTTAAAAATGAGGTTTGCAAATTCATTGAAATTAAAATAGCAAACCATACTAAGTTAATATCAAGGGCTATAGCTACGGGCATCAAAATAGGCACCACTAAAAAAGCAATTTCAATAAAGTCGATAAAGAAGCCTAAAATCAAAATAGCGAGCATAGACAGAATAATAAACGTCCACTTTTCACCCGGCAGTCCCATGAAAAAATCTTCAATAATATATTCACTACCTGAATAGCTAAACACCATAGAAAATGCGGTTGCGCCGATTAACACGGCAAAAACCATCGAGGTAACTTTCACCGTTTCTTTCGACACTTCGTGCATTTTTTTAACCGAAAAGCTGCCATATAAAATAGATAGAATAATCGCGCCTACTGCGCCAATAGCGGAAGATTCAGTTGGTGTCGCAATGCCTGAAAAAATTGAACCAAGTACCGCAAGAATAAGTAATAAAGGAGGCACAATGTCTTTTAGCGCTTGTACTAGTAACTCACTTCTACTCTCAGTCACTATCATTGGCGGGCAATATTCTGGTTTTATTTGTCCTAATATTAAAATATAAAGCGTATAAGCAACAATCAGCATCATACCGGGAACAATCGCGGCTCTAAAAAGATCACCAACTGGCACCCCCATGACATCACCTAGAATAATTAAGATGATCGACGGAGGAATAATCTGTCCTAAAGTTCCGGAAGCACAAATAACACCCGTTGCGGTTGGTTGATGATAATTGTTTTTTAGCATTACTGGCAACGAGATCACTCCCATAGCAACAACACTAGCACCAACAACACCAGTTGATGCCGCTAATAAAGCGCCAACAATAATGGTCGAAATAGCGACACCGCCGGGAATGCCACCAAAAAGTTTAGCGGCTGACTCTAACAGACGCTCAGCCAAACCTGTTTTTTGTAACACTATGCCCATGAATATAAACATAGGCACAGCCATTAAAATGGTGTTTTCCATAATGCTCATTATTCGATAAGGCATGAACTCAAATAAATCGACACCTAGCGTTAATACGCCAACAATTAGCGATACTCCGGCAAAAGTGAAAGCGACGGAATAACCTAAAAACAAACAAACTAAGGCGATGGCAAATAAGACTAATCCGGTCATTATTGCTCCCCTTCTGGTGTTGAAGAGGTGCTTAATAGCTGAATTTTACTAAGTACCACATGAATAATAGCAAGAATTAAAAATACGGAGGATACCGGAATTACTGAGCGTATGATCCATCGATGAGGTAAACCGCCAGGATCTCCGCTGCCCTCACCCATGGTATAAGCTTCTAAGGTGTAATCTATGCTGTAATAACATACAAGTACTGTTATCGGTAGGGCAAAAACAATGGAGCCAAAAAGGTTAATGATAGCCTGCTTTCGTTTAGTCATGGCATCATAGAATATATCGACTCGCACATGACCATCTTCTTTTAAAGTGTAGGCGATACCAAACATAAACATAGCAGCAAATAAGTGCCACTCTAACTCTTGCATACCAATGCTTACATCATTAAAAAAATAACGCATGATGACATCGTAAAAAACATTGGCAACCATTAGCAGCATCAAAAGACTACAAAAATTACCCAAGGCATCAATAATTTTACCAATTACTTTCAAAGAAAAATTCATTGTTTTTATTTTATTTGTGATCAAAAAAGCAGATGGCCTACTTTAATGTAAAACCATCTGCTTTTGCTAGGTAAACGAGTCGTTTAACACTAATTATTTTTTGTCACTCGTTTCCAAATAAGCACGATCAGATAAATTTGTCCATGCCCGAACTTTTGTTTGATAATCACTTAACGATTTTAAAATTTCAGCTGTCATCGGATCTTTTGCAGCAAATTCTTTTAATAAAGAGGCGTTAGTTGCTTTTATTGCATTCATTACTGGCTCAGGAAAAGAGCGTATTTTAACATTAGGATAATCTTGCGCTAAGGTAGCTAAGTTTTGACCACTTTCATGATAAGACTGCGCATACATATCATAAGCTGCTGTTTTCATTGCTACTGTTAGGATTTTTTGTAAATCTTTTGGCAGTTTATTATAAGCTTTTTCATTTACCATAAACTGTAATTCAGCGCCCGGCTCGTGCCAGCCGGTGTAGTAATATTGCGCTATTTTATGAAAGCCCATACGCAAATCTAATGAAGGGCCAACCCATTCTAGGGCATCAATGGTATTGCGCTCTAACGCTGTATAAAGTTCACCTGAAGGGATATTCGTTGGTTTTGCACCAAGCCTTGCTAATACTTCACCAGCAAAGCCAGGAATACGCATTTTCAATCCTTTTAGATCGTCAACACTGTTAATTTCTTTTTTAAACCAACCCCCCATTTGGTTGCCGGTATTACCTCCAGGAAAAGATAAAATGCCATATTGACCATATACCTTCGCCATTAATTCCATACCTCCACCATAATAGAACCAAGCATATTGCTCAGGTGCCGTCATACCAAAAGGAACAGTGGTGAAAAATAATGTATTAAAGTTTTTACCTTTCCAGTAATAAGAGGCTGAATGCCCCATTTGATAACGACCCGTTTTAACGAAATCAAAAATACCCAAAGGTGATTTATGCTTATTAGAAGAATCGATTCGAATAATAAAACGGCCATCAGACATTTCTTTAACCATTTTTGCCATGTTCTTTGTTGCTTCACCAAAAATAGGGAAATTAGGCCCCCACGTTTCAGCTAATTTCCAACGATAAACTTTGCCATCAGCAGCATTAGCTAATCCTGAAAGGCCTAACGACAACATTAGAGCTAGCGCTATTACGATTGATTTTTTCATTCCATTCCTCATGTTAACTATTGTTCTTATTAACTTTATTTTAAATACTATTTAATAGCAACCAAGACAATTAAAGTAAATTATACTTTAGTAGCAATTTATAAATATTCTATAAATATACCGATAAACACCACCATGCCCACCCAATGATTATGTAAAAATGCTTGGAAGCACTTGTCACGTTCTCGATTAGTAATTAGCATTTGTTGATAAGCAAATAAACCCGCAGCAATCACCAAGCTTAATTGAAAAGGCCAGCCGAAGGCTAATATATCACCAACAGTAAACAGCAACCCCAACACGAGTAACTGCATGAAGCTGATAATTCGCTTATCGTGCTCACCAAATAAAATAGCGGTGGATTTCACCCCTATTTGTAAATCATCCTCTCTATCAACCATCGCGTACATAGTATCGTAAGCGATAGTCCATAATACATTTGCTAAAAACAATAACCAAGCAAAAGCAGGGATTTCGCCTTGCGCTTCGGAAAATGCCATGATCATTCCCCAGCTAAAAGCCGCGCCAAGAACCACTTGCGGTAACTGAGTATAACGCTTCATAAATGGATATGATGCCGCCAATAATAGCGCCACAACAGACAGGTAAATAGTAGGCCAACTTAACGTTAGTACTAGCCCTAAAGCAATACCAATGAGAACCCCAAATAAATTGATAGCGGCTTCTTTTGATATCATTCCCGAAACTAACGGTCTGTTTTTAGTTCGCTCAACTTCACCGTCTACTTTCATATCAGCAATATCATTAATCACACAACCAGCACTTCGCATAACGAACACACCAAGACTAAAAACGACTAATAAATGCAAGTTAGGCCAACCATCACTAGCAATCCATAAGGCCCAATAAGTAGGCCACAATAATAGATAAGTGCCAATAGGTTTGTCCATGCGAGTAATTAATTTAACCGCTAACCATTTTTGTTTTAAGGTACTCATTAAGCTATTTGGCATTTACACACTCTGAGTCAACATTCGATTGATAAGCAAAGGCTGCTGGTAAAAATACTTCTGCCACCATAAGTGGTTTATTTTCTAATATAAAAATAGAGCGTCGGCCCCAAAGGTTTTCCTGAGGTAAAGCGGATAAATGCAGCTTTTTCGCTAACTTTACTACAGAGCTATTGGCATCAAACTTTGCCACTTCAATAGTTTGTCGCTCAAGGGAAGGGTTGTTAAAAAGTACTTGCCCCAAAGATTGGGTGCCTAAATTGGCCAACGCGTGCTCTGCACCGGTTAAGCTAGACAGAGGCAATAAACTTCGGGCAAAAACCTGCGGTTTGTCGTCACAAAAAAGTAACACTTCTCGCACTAAAACTTGCTCACCTTTAGGAATAAGCGCTACTGCTTCGCTTTCTTGACAAGACTCAATGCTTTGGCCAAGCAATTCTACTCTAAACTGCTGACAATGAGATTTCAAACGAGTGGTAAGTGAGTTAGGGTCAAGCAGCCAATTCTGTAGATTTTCAGGCAGGGAGCAACATTGAGCATCGCGCCAAAGGCCTGATAAGGTAACGGGAAATAATGATTGAAAATTCATAAACTACAAGCCAAGTAAAAACCGAGGTGATGATAGCATTGTTTTTATAGGAACTCATTTTACCAAACAAGTAAAATAACAAAAAAATCAAAATTATTGGAGCATAAATCTCATTTCAGGTTTATGATAACTTGTGTACGTTATTAATTTAACGGTAAATGGAATCTGAAAAACTCACATGGGCTCATTATGTTTAAATATTTATTAATTTTATCTTGTTTGGTAATGCCACTAACTAGTAACTCAGCTGATTATGCCTATTATGGCTTTGAGCCTGACATCGTTACCAATTATGTCGCGGTAAAGAAAAAGATGGGCTATGTTCGCTTAACGGTTGAACTGATGGTGCCAAGCGATAACATTGAAATTGTAGAGCATCATTCACCGCTATTACGAGATGCTATTATTGATATTATCGGCAAACAACCTGAAGAAAAAATCAAGTCAATTAAAGGTCGTTCTGAAATTCAATTGAAATGTGAAGAAAAAGTAAAAGCACTACTTATTAAAGAAACAGGTAAGCCACTCATTAAAAAGTTATTGTTTACTCAATGGTTAGATAACTAATAATTGAAAAACAATATTAAATAAGCGTTCATCGTTTGTAGGTCGTCACGAACGAAGTGAGGCACGACAAAGAAGTGAGGCAAATTACGAATTTTTAGAAGATTTCACACTATACACGGCTAATAAACAGCCTGAAATCAAGCCCAGTAAATGCGCAGTATTTGCAACGTTTACTGGTAATAAATCAACAAAACCTAACAACAACCAAAACAATAAAAATCCGACAATCGGTTTAGATAAAGACAATCCTTTTTCAGGTGCTAAATAACCATACCACCACACAAAACCAACCAAAGCATAAACTACACCTGACAGGCCGCCAAAATTCGCCCCTGAAACAAAAAACTGCCCCAAATTTGAAAAAATGGCTGAAATTAACAGCAGGTTAATCAACATACCTTTGCCTAAAGCTTTCTCAATACTGCCACCTAATTGCCACCACCACATCGTATTAAACACAATATGCAACCATGAGAAGTGGAAAAAAGCAGGACCAAGCAGCCGCCAAGGCTCAGCAATAAAAGCATCAACAGATAAGCGTGGATAAAACTGTAATTGATGATATACCGACTGCGCCCATCCTAGGTTGCTTATCAGAAACACTAACCAACAAAATGCAAAAACAATTAAAGTAACGGTTCCTGCATGAGCAAGAAAGTTGTCTTTAAAGTTAGCAACTAGGGTTGAATCATTGCTACTCAGCGTAACCGTTTCGCCATGTTGCCATGCCGCTTGTTGATATTTTTGATCAAAAGGCTTTTTAATGAAACTTTCAAATTCAAGTTTGGCTTGAGCCATTTTTTCTGGTTGGCAATAAACTATGTGGATTTGTTTCGCTTCTCTTATTTCCTCAGTATTTTGTGCGGAAATAACTTTAGCTTCAATGTCTAAGGTTAATAAATAATTAGCAAAAAGTAGCGCTATATTGTGTTGTTCAAGCTGCACTAAGGGTTGCAAATTTTCATGTTCAGACATTTATTTAACCTTATAGCCTTTAGCGAGATATTCTATCTGGGTGTAGTAATTGCCACTGAGTAAAACCACCATCTAGCGAGTATACTTGGGTAAAGTCTTGGCTAACCAAAAATTGCGCCGCTTGTTGGCTAGAGTTACCGTGATAACAACATACAACGACAGGCGCATCAGGGTCTGCTTCACGTAAAAAATCAGCCAAGCTGTCATTGGTCAAGTGAAGCGCATCAGTTATACGACCATTACCAAAAGAAGTAGCATCACGGATATCAACCACGACATGAGTTTTGTCATCAATGACTTGAGCTAACTCAGCAACTTGCATATGAATAAAAGTTTGATCATTAGATACTTTACTATCTGACATAAATGGCTACTCCCAATTTAAAATAACTTTACCTGATTGTCCTGAACGCATCACATCAAACCCTTGTTGAAAATCATCAATATTATAATGATGGGTAATGATGGGTGATAAATCTAAACCAGACTGAATAAGACTAGCCATTTTATACCAGGTTTCAAACATTTCGCGACCGTAAATACCTTTAATAGTTAAGCCCTTGAAGATGATTTGACTCCAATCAATGGCCATATCTTTGCCCGGAATACCTAACATAGCGATTTTACCGCCATTATTCATGCTATCTAACATGCTAGTAAACGCCATTGGCACGCCTGACATTTCCAAGCCAACATCAAAGCCTTCGGTCATGCCTAAGTCATTCATTACGTCAGTTAAGTTTTCTTTAGAAACATTAACTGCACGAGTTGCGCCCATTTTTCTAGCTAGTTCAAGGCGATATTCATTAATATCAGTGATCACCACATGGCGAGCACCAACGTGCTTTGCCACTGCTGCAGCCATAATACCTATAGGACCTGCACCTGTAATTAAAACATCTTCACCAACTAAATCAAATGATAATGCGGTATGTACTGCATTACCAAAAGGGTCAAAAACAGCCGCTAAATCATCAGAAATTTCATCGGGCAATTTAAAAGCATTATAAGCAGGAATAACCAGATATTGTGCAAAAGCACCTGCACGGTTAACACCAACACCAACCGTATTACGACATAAATGTGTGCGACCACCTCGACAGTTTCGACAATGGCCACAGGTAATATGTCCTTCACCAGAAACACGATCGCCTAAAACAAAACCTTTTACTTCTTGACCAATACCAACGACTTCGCCTGCATATTCATGACCAACAACCATAGGCACAGGAATAGTTTTTTGCGACCATTCATCCCAATTGTAAATATGAATATCGGTACCACAAATAGCAGTTTTTTTAATTTTTATTAATAAGTCGTTATGACCCATTTCTGGTTTGTCGGTCTCGGTTAACCAAATACCCGGTTCTGGTTTTAATTTTGATAATGATTTCATCTTTACTAATCTCATACTGTATTTTTCGTAACTATCAACTCGTGGCTCGTAACTTATACAATACCCATCTCTTTGCCTATTTTAGTAAAGGCTGCAATAGCTTGTTCTAATTGCTCTTTAGTATGGGCAGCTGAAATTTGTGTGCGAATGCGCGCTTGGCCTTTTGGCACAACAGGGAAAGAAAAACCAATAACATAAATACCTTCAGCTAGTAGTTTGTTGGCCATATCACTGGCAACTTTTGCATCGCCTAACATTACCGGCACAATAGCATGATCAGCACCACCACAAGTAAAGCCAGCAGCTTCCATATTATTGCGGAAGTAAACTGTATTTTCTTTTAACGTTTTACGTAACTCGCTTCCTTCAGCCAATAATTTTAATACCTGCAATGAAGCATTAACAATGGCTGGAGCAAGCGAGTTTGAGAATAAATAAGGACGAGAGCGTTGGCGTAACCACTCAATAACTTCTTTTTTAGCTGAAGTATAACCACCCGATGCGCCGCCCATAGCTTTACCCAACGTACCGGTAAGAATATCAACACGACCCATCACATCACAATACTCATGACTGCCACGACCTTCTTCACCAACAAAGCCAACAGCATGAGAGTCATCAACCATAACCATAGCGTTGTATTTATCAGCTAAATCACAAACACCTTTAAGGTTAGCAATAACACCGTCCATTGAAAAAACACCATCGGTGGCAATAAGCTTAAAGCGAGCTCCAGCAGCGTCTGCGTCAATGAGGCTTTGCTCTAATGCTGCCATATCGTTATTAGCATAACGATAGCGTTTAGCTTTACATAAACGAACACCATCAATAATTGAGGCATGATTAAGGGCATCACTGATAATCGCGTCTTCAGGGCCTAACAATGTTTCAAACAAACCAGCATTGGCATCAAAGCAAGAAGAATACAAAATGGTATCCTCCATACCTAAGAACTCACTGATCCCTTGCTCTAATTCTTTATGAATGTCTTGAGTACCACAAATAAAACGCACAGAAGCCATACCAAAACCATGCTCATCTAAGCCAGTTTTCGCCGCAGCAATCAACTCTGGACGATTAGCCAAACCTAAGTAGTTATTGGCACAAAAATTAATAACTTGTTCACCGGTATTTACCGCTATTTTTGCTTGCTGTGCCGTTGTAATAACACGCTCTGCTTTATATAAACCTTCGGCTTTAACTTGGGTAATTTGTTCTTGAATGTGGTTATAAAAACTTGCTGACTTACTGTTTGACATAAAGGAGTCTCAACATTAAAAGATTAATAAATAAAAACAGCTGGCATTGTACTCTTTTACTTCAATTCATACAGTTAACTTCCGAATACTATTTCGTCAAAAAGTAACTTTGTGTAAAATAATTCTTACTAAGTACTGTATTCATGATTTTAATTCATTACCTAAGGTTAAATTTAAGCCAAAGAGCAATATCATTTACTAGGTATCTTTGACGAGAAATTAATTGTTTACCGTAATAAGTTCCTTTGAAAATTTGTATTTTAGATTGCTTAGCGCCATTCCAAGTAAACAGTTCTTGGGACGTTTCATAACTATCTTGGTGATGTGACGAAGTAATAAAGTAGCTAGGAATGTCGACAAGGTTCTTATAACGCTCTTTATCGCTATAAGTCATTTTAGGTGTAATCATCACCATAGAATCAAGCTGTATTTTTTCAGCTAAACTAACAACATAGGCGCCACTACAGCCACTTGCTACAACAGCAATGCCTTTGCTTTTATCTGTTTTTTTAGTTAAAAATTGATGTATTGCTAATAAATCATCCGCCCAGTTAGCCGTTATTAATGCCATTTCACCTTGATAACTGACAATATTCCTAGATTTAGTTTTAGCCTCTTCGCGAGAGTATTCTGGCGAAAGACTATCACCATAACCTCGAAGATCAACTAACAAAGTATGCAAGCCTTGCTCGGCTATACTTTTAGCCATAGCATTATAAGCGCGTCTGTCGTTTTTACAGTCATGTAGAACAATCACCCCTCCCGAGCGTTTTCCACCTTGATAATAGTCTGCAAAAAGTAAAAAATCGTCATCTGCTCTAGCTTTTATTTGAACTAATTGTGGAGCACCTTCAGCTACTTTTGCTTGCTCATAAGCGAAGATATTAACAGAAAACAGTAGCGCAGCTAGCATAGGTATTAACAATCTAAATAAAAGTTTTGATGGTTGTTGGCTTTGTATATTCATATTAATAGGTATTTAATCAAACTTAGGTATAATCTACCATAAACTCGCTATAGAACACTCACTATAGAAGCATTTATGTTTGCGTTACTGATTTACCGAGCAATATTATTATTGTTGCTGCCAATGTTATTATTAGCTTTGTTATTTAGATCGATGAGCGACTCATCGTATCGTAAACGTTTAAGTGAACGTTTAGGTTTCTTTCCTAATACAACCTCAGTTAAAAAAAATAATAAAGAAGGTATTGTTGTTCATGCTGCGAGTGTTGGCGAAGTTATTGCTTTAACCCCTTTTGTGGAAAAACTATTACAGCAATATCCTCACTTACCCATTACCGTGACAACGTTCACGCCAACCGGCTCCGCGCAGGTAAAAAAACAATTTGCTAATCGTGTGCAACATAGCTTTCTGCCATTAGATGTTTACCCTTGCACCCAATTATTTTTAGCGCGCACACAGCCAAAACTAATGATTTTTATGGAAACAGAGTTATGGCCAAATTTGATCAGTCAATGTGCAACTAAAAAAATCAAACTATTACTTATCAACGGTCGTTTATCTACTAACTCAATGAAAAGTTATAACAAGATCAGCTCGCTTATTAAGCCAACGTTGAATTATTTCGATAAAATATTATGCCAAAGCCAAGATAATTTAACTAACTTTCTTCAATTAGGTGCAAACACTAAGCAGTGTGTAATGTCAGGCAACCTTAAATTTGATATTAGCATTAACGCCAGCACGAGTGAGAAACAAGCAAAATTAGCTGAACTATTACCTAAGCACAGACAAATTTGGTTAGTTGCTAGCACTCATCAAGGCGATGAAGAAATAGCTCTTGCGGCTTTTAAAGCGGTCAAAAAATCCTTTCCTCAGCTGTTGTTGGTTATTGTACCAAGGCATCCTGAACGTTTTGGCTCTGTCGCAAAATTATGTACTAGCCTAGGATACTCACTTGCCAAGCGCAGTGAAAACACAGTCGTTACCATGCAAGATATTTGGCTTCTTGATACGTTAGGAGAATTGATGGCAGCTTATGCCTTAGCTCATATAGTTACTATGGGCGGAAGTTTTAGCAATATTGGCGGACATAATCCACTAGAGCCGGCATTATTTAAAAAACCTATTATTGTCGGTAATGATATGGGCAACTTTAAAGAAATATTGGCGCAATTAAAGTTAAACCAAGGCATAACTCAATTATCATCAACAAATAAAAATGATGATATACAACAGTTAGCTCTCGCGGTCGTCAATTTATTAGAAGATAACGAAGCGGCAACCTTGTTAGGCACTCAAGCACACCAAGTAGTACTCAGCAATCAAGGAGCAAGTGCTCGCACCCTGACACAAGTACAAGAGCTAATGACATGAGCAAAAACATGCAATTAGAAAGCATTCAACAGATCGGTATTTACTGCCTTTATGATTCTAATGAAGTTAGCTGCTTCACTCCTGAAATGCTTTCAGCACAATATTGGCAAGAAAAAAGAGCAGTGACTGGAACTGCTCAAGGACGTGGTACTACTTGGTTTGTGCAATATGATGACAAAGGCAGCACACAAGAAAAGCACTGGGTACTTCGTCATTACTATCGTGGCGGTTTAATTGGAAAAATAATTAATGATAGTTACTTTTTCACTTCACAAAAAAATACTCGAGCAGCACGCGAGTTTGCCTTATTAACGCACATGCAAACATTAACATTGCCTGCGCCTAAGCCTATTGCTTATCGAGTAATTCGTCACGGTTTATTTTATCGAGCTGATTTACTCAGTAGTCGCATTGAAAATGCCCAAGATTTAGTGGCGATATTATCGAAACAAGATATATCAGATGAGTTATGGAGAAATATTGGCGTTACCATTAAACATTTTCACGACCATAATATTTATCATCATGATCTTAATGCTCATAATATTTTGATTGATAACAACGAAAATGTTTTTTTGATTGATTTTGATAGAGGTGAAATAAGAACATCAAACCAAGCTAGTTGGCAACAAACTAATATGGCTAGGTTACAACGTTCATTTTTAAAAGAATTGAAACAACTACCTAATTTTCATTGGCAAACAAAAAATTGGCAGCTGTTGCTTAAAGGCTATACTAATTCCAACGCATTTTGATAACGTTGTTGGTACATATCACGCGCCTTCATAAGCTCTGGCATTGCTTCGTCAGTAGTGTAAGGGCGTAAAATAACGAGTATTTTCAAAACACCTTGATAAAAAACCGAATCATTAATTTCATTTACAATGTTTTGTGTTTGATAAAAGCTCAACCAAAAAGTATTAATTATTCGTAATATGCTGACAATATCAGCTAGCTCTTCATCTTCAAAATTAATAATCTCAGCACTTCTTAAAGAAATTAGTAATTGACTAACTCGCTCTGCGATAGATTGTTGTACTTCGACATACTTCTCACGCAAACTTGGGTTTTTATCGAGCAAAACGGGCAAGTTGCTATAAAAGAAACGAAACTTCATCATCATTTGAAATACCGCATCCATATATAGAATAATGGCATCAAGGGGTTGAACATCACTTGTTACTTGAGGGAAGGTATCAAGAAGTAAGTTTCGAGCATACTCATCATAAATAGACAAAATAATGTCTTCTTTATTACGAAAATGATAATACAAGTTGCCTGGGCTTATGCCTAAGTGCGCTGCGATATGATTAGTCGTAACATTTCGCTCTCCTTGCTCATTAAATAATGCAATGCTCGCCTGGATTATCTTATCGCGGGTTTTCATAGAAGTTACTTCTTTCTTTGATTTGTTGTTTCAGCTAATTTAAGCTTTAATAGTCGTTCTATCATACTATCAAAATTCATCAAACTTAAAGCTTTTTCGAGTAAATACTTTAACATGAATGATGACTATTTATTCATTTTATAGTGTTTTTGATGTTAATACTTGTCAGAAACTAAACTAAGCCATTACAATACAATCGTATTCACCAATAAATGAAGCAGAAAATATGAGCATAAGAGCAATTTACCCTGGTACATTCGATCCTGTCACAAATGGTCATGCCGACCTCATTGTTCGCGCCAGCCGCTTATTTGGCGAAGTTATTATTGGGGTTGCTTCAAGTCCTAGCAAGAAACCACGCTTTACGCTTGAGCAACGTGTTGAGATGATCAAGCTAATAACTAAAGACTTAAACAATGTAACGGTTGTTGGTTTTAGCGGTTTACTCGTAGACTTTGCTAAGCATCACCAAGCCAAGGTTCTGATTCGGGGATTACGTGCTGTTTCAGATTTTGAGTATGAATTCCAGCTGGCGAATATGAATCGACGTTTATCGCCTGATTTAGAAAGTGTGTTTTTAACCCCCTCTGAAGGTAATTCTTTTATTTCTTCAACGTTAGTGAAAGAAGTCGCTTTACATAAAGGCGATGTTAGTCAATTTGTGCACCCTATTATTAAAAAAGCGCTTGAGCAATTAACTTAAAATTATCCTTAAACTTCAAATTCATTGATTAACATCTATACTTAAATAAACAGTGTTTGACATAAATAATTCATTGATAATATAAATGGTTTTTATGAAACGTTTAGGATATACAGCAGCAGTAGTTTTTATAGCGCTAAGTTTTAACTTAGCGGCTAAAACTAAGCCTGTCATTACACTTGCTGATGCTAAAGCCCATTACATTATTGAAGTAATGAAACATATTACTTGGCCCAATGAAGATCAAATTACACATCTCAATATTGCTATTTCAGGTAAAAACAAAGACTTGTTTGACGCACTGAATAATGAAGTCAGTAATAAAACTCTCAGTAAAAGCATTAAAATTCATCAATTAAAAAACCTTGATAACGTTCAAAATAGCTATGAGATTATTATTGTTCATAGAAGCCAGTTCTCGCTTATCCCTGCGATCATTAAAAAACATAAAAACACCCTAATAATAAGTGATGGTAAGACAGAGCGACAAAACCTCATGGTCGGGTTATTAGCTTTTAAAAAGAATATAAAACTGACTATTAACCGTGAAAATTTAATTGCTCATGGTTTTGCCGTATCAAACGGATTACTTGGTTTTGCGGGTACAAAAGATGATTTAAAAGAGCAATTAAAAGATAAAGAGAAAACGCTTAAAAAAGTACTTCAAGATGTTGAGTTAAAAGAAGAAGAACTTAAAAAATCAAATGTGTTATTAGTGAAAAACAGAAATGAATTAGCAAAAATCCAGTTTGACTTAAAAATGCAAAGCAGCCAGTTAAGCCGCGTGAAAACTCAATTCCATTCACTGAGAAAAAATAAAAGTGCTATAGAATTTGAATTAGCTGAAAATAAAAATAGCTTGTTGAAACAACAACAATTAATTGCTGACAAAGAAGCAGAACACCAACAACAGCAACAAAAATTATTTCAGCTAAATTTAAATATTGAGCAAAGTGAAGGCAAACTGAAGCAGCAAGTAGTTAAATTAAAAAAACAAAGTAATATTATTGACCTTAAAGAAGAAAAAATTACTGGGCAGCGCAAATTACTCTACATCACAATTGCGGTGGCTTTAATCATTTTAATCTTAAAATTTGTGGTGCTAAGAGCAAATAGAATAAGAAAACAAACCAATAAAGAACTCGCTAACCTAAATGAACAACTGTACGAACTTGCCACAACTGATGACATGACCAAGCTTTTCAATCGGCGCCATTTTTTAGAGCTAGCTCAAAGAGGCTTAAATCAGTTACAGCGCATTAAAAGCATGGGCGCTGTTTTAATGATAGATATTGATCACTTCAAAAAAATTAATGATAATTATGGCCATGCCGCGGGCGATCGGGTATTGATTGAAGTAGCCAACATTCTTAAAGATAACTTAAGAAATTATGATGTTGTCGGCAGAGTTGGAGGAGAAGAATTTGCTATGCTTTTACCCAATAGCGACATAGATACCGCAACACAAATAGCTGAACGCATACGTGAAAAAATAGCTGATTCATCAACACCATTCCAGCAAGTATCAATAAAGTTAACGATTAGTATCGGTTTAACTGCGATTCAAGAAAATGAAAGCAGCATAGATGACATAATAAATAGAGCAGACAAAGCACTATATCAAGCCAAAAGTTCTGGGCGAAATACGGTCACTTTACTTTAAAAGTTAATCTTTCTGACAGCTAGGACAAAAAACCGAACTTCGATTAGATTGTCTAACTTCTAACAAAATATCTTTACAAGTCATACAAGCTTTTCCTGCTCGACCATAAACAAATAACGATTGAGCAAAATATCCAGGACGGCCATCTACTTGGGTAAAGTCTTTCAACGTTGTGCCACCTTGTTCAATAGCGGCACTGAGCACTTGTTTTATAATATCGGTTAAACGATTATAGCGTTTATTGCTAATATCTCCGGCTTTCGCTGTAGGTAGAATCCCTGCCAGAAACAATGCTTCATTAGCGTAAATATTACCTACGCCAACAACAATGTGATTATTCATCAAAAAAGTTTTAATTGGCACTTTTCTATTTTTCGCTTTGGTGGATAAGTAACCATGACAAAAGTCATTACTCAACGGCTCAGGTCCTAATTTACTTAAAAGCCCCTGATTATCTTGATGTTTATCAAGCCAAAGTACCGCGCCAAAACGTCTAGGGTCATTTAACCGTAAGACAGTACCATTAATAAAAACCAACTCGAAATGGTCATGTTTAGCAACCGATGTTGTTTTGTCAATCACCCGAATAGTGCCCGACATGCCCAAATGTAAAAGCAGAGTTCCGGTATTAAAGCGAAGCAATAAGTATTTAGCGCGTCGTTCAACCGAAATAACACTTTGACCTGCAATAGTGTGTACTTCATCAGGAATAGGCCTACGCAGCCGAGCATTGCGCACTATAACGTTTGTGACCTCATTATTAATAACGTGAGGGCTTATGCCTAAACGGCACACTTCAACTTCGGGTAATTCAGGCATAAAAAGCTCAAGTTACGATATTGGAATAAGCTGACTGCTTATGGCGGCAGGTAAAGCCAGCCATATTTTTTTCTGCTGGTTATACACTAATAATTGATCTGTTAATGGATACAAAGTAAATTTTTGTTGCTGCTCTACACTGGCTAAACTTAGCTCAACCTCTACTCCATCTTGACCATTAACAACAATATCATCAGCTTGTACTAAACCACTACTTTGCTGCCAAGAAAACATCACTTGCTCAATTTGCTGATTAGTTAGATCAAGTAACACGCCCTGACTAGTCATTTGCCAAGCTCTGCCAATACGTTCAAAGGTTATACTTTTATTGCCCGGTAGAAATACAGAAAGTGTTAAAACAACACTGTGTTCAGGTAAAAGCAATTGATCATTAGCTTCGTTATTTTCAGGAAACAAACGGTCATTGGTGCCATTAATTAACAAAATAATAATCATAACTGAAAATATAATGACATTATTCCATGCTGTTTTAGATAGTTTCATAGCGATTCTTTGACAAAGTTGATGCTACTATCATACTGAAATTAAGTGTCAAATCACAGGCTATTAAATAGTTCTTAACTTGGTAAATATGCAATTTTCCAATATCCTTCTAGCATATCCAGCATTTGACAAAAATTAGCACCCACATCATCTTTAACGAAGTAACCCGCTATTTGTTTCTTAAAGGCGGCGGTAATATCTTCCTCCGCTTGTGAGGTTGTTAGTACAAAAACAACACTCGATTGTAATGTTTCGTCTTCTCTAATTTGTGACAAAAATTCAATGCCACTCATTCTCGGCATTTGAAGATCTAATAAAATGATATAAGGCAGTGGGATTTCTCCAGATCTTAATAGTTTTAGGGCTTCCAAGCCATCATGTGCTCTTACAATGGTATTCGCGATACGCCGTTTTTGAAAACTTCTCTTCATACCTTCGGCATCTACGTCATCATCCTCGACCATCAATATAGTAAGCTGTTCATGATTCATCATATTGTCCTTCTTCCTTAATGTGATTATTTCAATTTCGATTATTTAACTCGTTGGTATATGGCCACTTTACTATTATGAGTGTGCCCCGACCTTCACTTGGGTCTATGCTAATTGTACCGCCATGATGCTGCACTGTTTTTTTCACCAAAGCTAACCCCATCCCACTACCTTCTGTTTTATCTCTTGATTGCAATGTTTGAAACATTTCTAACGCTTTTTCATGCAGGGTAAGGGGAATGCCCGGACCATCATCTTGTATATGAATAACATGATAATTTTGATCTAATTCTTCATGGCTCTCCATAGTTATTTCAATAATACCAACGCCCTTATCATGATGCTTAATCGCATTAGAAATTAAGTTTCTAATCACTAATTCAAAAGGTACTTTTTGTACCGTAATATTGATATTTGGTGCTATACAGCTAAAACCATCTCTGTCGCCATTTAAATCAAAAACATCATTAACAACCACTCCTAAATTTAGGGTTTCTACCTGATATTCTGTTCTTCCTGCTCGCGAGTAATCAAGCAAATCATTT
Organism: Colwellia sp.; assembly: GCA_029938115.1. Taxonomy (GTDB): domain Bacteria; phylum Pseudomonadota; class Gammaproteobacteria; order Enterobacterales; family Alteromonadaceae; genus Colwellia. Next base: position 24,589 of record JAPYOP010000031.1, read on the forward strand.
AACAAGGTTATCATTCGCTTACTTCGGTTTTTCAATAGCTTTAAATGCTCTTTAGATTCTTCCGGCAATAACTCATGACAATCTTCTTCTAACCAGCTCACTAACTGTGAAATGCCATTTAACGGTGACTTCAAATCATGGGACGCGACATAAGCAAATTGATTTAAGTCGGCATTGGCAGCCTCTAACTTACTAATCTTTTTGGACAATTCAACTTTAGCCGTTAACAGTTGTTCACTATTTTGTTTATTAATAGTTATGTCCGTTCTAATTGAAATATAACTTTCTGGCCGACCATTACTATTCATAAAAGGCACAATAGTTGTATTTACCCAGTATAAATGACCACTTTTAGACTTATTGCAAATATCACCCTGCCAAGTATTCCCTTGAGATATATCTTTGTACATTTTAGTAAAAAAGTCTTTCGGGTGATAACCAGAGTTAAGCTTTCTATGATTTTTCCCAAGCAATTCAGTCTCACTATAGCCGCTGATTTTAGTGAACTTTTCATTGATATAAATAATATTTCCCTTTATATCTGTAATAGAAACAATGGCATGTTCATCTAAAGCTCTTTTTTGTTGCAATAACGCTTTATCTTGTGCTGTTTGAGTTAACAGTAAGTTGTGAAAACTTCTGGCAAGCACTCCACTCTCATCTTGCGCATTAATAGGCAATTCGCTTACTTTGCCAGTGCTACTATACTGTTTCACTTGTGAGGTAATTAACTTTAAAGATTGAGAGAAACGACGACTCAACAGTAAGGCAAAAGCTAAAGCAACAATAGCCAAACCAAAGCCTATTAATAAGCTTCTATTACGAGTAGTAGTAATTTCAGCAAGTAACGTTTGTTGATCCATTTGAATAAACAGCCGAATAACATTATCACCGCCTTTTGAGGATAAATTAATAGTGCGATAATGCCCTTTCGCACTATTATTAATAAAACTACCATCGTTGACTAATTGTAGTTTTTGACGGTTTCTTGCTATTGCCGGAGCTAACTTTGGAAACAGTTGCTGTAAGGTAAGGTTTTTTTGAGTCTTAATAAAAGTATCGTTCTGTAAGGGAGTTACGCTATAAATTATCTGTCCTTGGTAGTCAGCAAGAAAGAGCGTTTCTCCACTTAATGTTGCTAGTTTCAAGCTTTGCATGTACGAAAAAAAATCTACTTGCAAAGAGAGTACACCGAATATTTCATTATTATCATCATGAATGGGGATAAACAAATGCAATAAGGGGGTTGAATTTTGAGTAGCTTTACCATTGAAAGAATCATTAACAAAAATCACCTCTGCACTTTGTAAGTTTGTGCTCTTAATGAATAAGTTCTTGGCTACTTTATCTAGTTGAGCATTCGAGTCACTAAAGGCTTGTGCATTGCTTTTATAGCTTTTGACTAATTCTTTCTTGGAAGGGTACTCTATATATCTCAATTGCAAATAATTTTGATCCTTTTTCAACATTTTCAAAAAAATAATGTTGAGACGTTCAGTCCATAATTGATAATTAGTCAAATTTTTCTGATCTATCGACCGAATAATGCCTTTTATTGGTGGTGTGTTACTTAAAAAAATCAAATCACTTTTAGCGTCTTGATAGATATTTTTTAACAATGGCTCTATATAATCGCCATAACTTAAAAGAGCCTTATTTTGACGCTCTTGAGTAACCTTTACCGCATCAATATAATAAATACCACTCACAAATATACTGATCGTTATTGCCAAAAAAAATGTAAATAATGAGAACACTAATACTTGTGAATATTTAGCCTTACCCACTTCAAGCAACTTACCTGCTTCTACAGCAATATTTGAGAGCTTATTTATACTTTCTTCACTTTTGTTTTCAAGTGTTTTTGAGCTTTGCAGCAAAGTAATTATAATACCTAGTGTTAACACGGCATAAGCCACTACTTTTAAAAAGTGGGCAATATTGAAATGATTATCAAACAGTGCAGTAGAACCAAAGCTCATATGCAGTTGTGTTATTACTTCAGGAATGAGACTTAATAATAAAGCAAATTTTAAAGCGCTTGCCTTACGTTGATACCAAAACCACACCAATACCGCAGATAAAATAAAAAGAGCTAAAGGGACAACATCGTACGGCCTAGTTATAAAAGCATTTTTAAAGGTTGTTTGAGGTAAATTTTGACTTGTCGCTGCTAAAATAACTGCACTAATTGCAAAAGCGATAAAAAATACTGAAATGATAATGAGTGTTTGGGTTTGGCCTATACTTTTATTAAACACTTGTTCATAACCACCATTAACACGCGGCTTTGATGCCCTCGTTAACCATAAGCTCAACAGAACGCCAACAATCATAATACTGGCATTGAACAGCCGAGAAAAAGCCCACGTAAAGGGTATAAAATCACTATTAGGTACCGTTGCAGAAATAATTCTAGTCGCCGCTAAGGTATGAAAAGCATCGGTCAAACCAGCACATATTAATGCTAGCCCAATAATAGGAATAGATATGTCTTTATTTTGATAGTAATGAACAAAGGAGGCTACGCCTGCAATAATGGCTAATGTTACAGCACTCCATTCAAGCAATGCATGGTGCAATGCTCCTGTTAAGGCATAAAACTGTTGATCAGAGGTTATATTGGTATTATTGCTTGTTATATTTAATGGTAAGGAGATTGAGCTAAAATCAATACCTAATAAATTTAACGTGTAAGGTAAAAGACTGATAAAAATTATAAAAAAAACAAAGTAGCGCTTAAAATTTTTATTCATATTTATTTCATTATTTTTTTATTATTGCCTAACAACACAGGGCATCATGTTTGGATAACGAGAAAACAAAGCTATTTTATTTATTTCACCTGGTGGTAGCGGTTTTGATAATAAATAGCCTTGCAGTTTTTGAATATTTAACATCTGGCACAGTGTTAAATGGGATTGAAATTCTACCCCTTCAGCAACAATATTAAGCTTTAAATACTGCAACATAATCACTAAACCATGGATTATTTTTTCATTGGAAAAATCAACACCTTCAGGTGGCATCAATGATTTATCAATTTTAACTGTATCAATGGGAAAATGATGAAGGTGTGATAAGGAGGAAAAGCCAGTACCGAAATCATCAAGTGCTATTTTGCAACCCAGTTCACTCAGACTGTTAATTACTGCCTGTGTTTGCCATGAGTCGTCTAATAGTGCCGTTTCTGTAATTTCAAATTCAATAGTCTCAGGTTGGATACTATATTGTTTGAAGCATTTTTTTATATGCGGCAAGAGTAAACTGTCGAGTAATTGTATGGGTGATAAATTAATTGCCATCGTTAAATCAGGGCAATGCTCTTGCCAAATGCTAATTTGTCGGCAGGCTTGGCTAATAACCCAACGACCAATGGGCTTGATAAGTCGACTCTCTTCAGCAATTGGAATAAATATATCAGGGCTAATTAAACCTTGGTCGCTATGCCATCTAAGTAAAGCCTCAAAACCAATAATGGCACTATCTTCACAGTTAAACACTGGCTGATAAAAAAGTTCAAACTGCTGCTTATCTAACGCTTGGCTTAAGTCATTTTCAATTTTATAGCGATTCAAAAATTGTTGCTGCATTTCATCTTCAAAAAAAGCTATTTGGTTTCGTCCTAATTTTTTTGCCTTATACATGGCAATATCAGCTTTTTTGAATAAATCACTCGCATCATTGGCATTATCAGGATAAATAGAAATACCAATGCTTGCTGCCATATTAATTTGCGCATCATTAATGAAAAACGGTTTAATCAGAACATTTAAAATTCTTAAAGAAACCTTCTCTGCATCTCCAACACGGTCAAGGTGATTTAAGATAATAGCAAACTCATCTCCTCCCAAACGGGAAAAGACTTCATTACCCCGTAAACAAGTATGAATTCTATGTACTACTTTTTGCAATAATATATCACCCACATCATGACCATGCGTATCATTTACATACTTAAAATGATCTAAATCGAAAAGTAGTAATGCCGTTTTATGCTTTTGGCGTTCATTATTAGCTATGGTAAGTTTTAATGATTCATCAAAGAAATAACGATTGGCGAGTTTAGTGAGATTATCTTGTTCGGCTAACTGTTTAACTTTTTTATAACTTTCTTTTAATTTTGTTTCCATATCAAATCTTGCTTGAGCCGCTAGAATTGCTCGACGTAATCGATAGCCCGTTATATCAGATTTGATAATGAAGTCATGGGCGCCAGCTTGTAAACAACTTAGCGCCAACTCTTCTTGTTCAGATGTACTCATCATGATGATGGCACTATGCTTTTCTATATTTTGCTCTTGAATTTCTTTCAATAACTCTAAGCCGTTTTTCTTTGGCATAGTGTAATCAAGTAAAACAACGTCAAAATTTTGCTCTATAATGAGTGACAAAGCGGAGTCTACGTCTTCAGCTTCAGTGATGACATTGCCAGAATCAATACGCCTCATCATTCGTTTAATGTGGATTCTATCTACTTGATCATCATCAACAATAAGAATTTTCATCGACATAACTACCTCATCCATGAGCGGGAAGTTGCTCCTGCATTTTAAGCTTTAATAACCTAACGTAGACTGGAGTATAGTACAAAATTTAGAAAAGACATTTTTTGGACATAAAAAAACCCAGTAAAACTGGGCTTTTCATTTGTATAAAGTAAAAATTAATTACTTAATTTTAGCTTCTTTATACATTACGTGTTTACGTGCTTTTGGATCAAATTTCTTGATTTCCATTTTTTCTGGCATAGTCTTTTTATTTTTATCAGTAGTATAAAAATGACCTGTACCTGCACTAGAAACTAAACGAATTTTATCGCGCATAATAATTCCTTACTTAAAAAGTGATTAAACTTTTTCGCCACGGGCACGGATATCAGTTAATACTGCATCAATACCTTTTTTATCGATAATACGCATTCCTTTCGGAGTTAAACGTAATTTAACGAAACGATTTTCACTCTCTACCCAAAAACGGTGAGATTGAAGGTTAGGTAAAAAACGACGACGAGTCGCGTTTCTTGCGTGAGAACGGTTGTTCCCTACGACTGGTTTCTTGCCTGTTACTTGGCAAACTTTAGACATTTGAGTCACTCCAAAATTAATTTCAGCTCGAGCTATATTTCCCCAAGACCGTCGCCTTAGGATCCTGAAAAAGGTGGCATATTATAGAGAAACTGAATTATGAATGCTAGCCCTAAGAGCAAAAAGCTAACAAAAAGACCATTAAATTGCTTTATGTTATATTTATCAATGAACTACACAGGCCATAACAAACAAAAAATCACCATATAGGTGAATTTTTGTTTATTTATTGTTTAATCTGTCGGCAAGTTAATGTAAATAGCAGTGAAAAATTAACCAACGTCTGATTCAAAGAGCTTTTTAATTTGATCATTTTGTTCTTTGTTAGACAGTTCATCAATTAAAATACGGATAATATGAGACTTTGCTAAATCAGTACCTTCAGATAATTTTTGTAACTGTTCTATCGTATTTTCGCTCAATGTAAACGTAGCACGCCTAAAAGGCTTTCCTTGCCCATTCGCCGATCTATTCCGTTCAATGAGCAGTTTGGCATCATGTATTGCTTGTTTAAGGTTCATTTTACCATGATTTTCATTGCTAACTATTTGCGGCGAACCTTTCGCATAGTTATCCGCATCAGCAATAAATTCATCAATAGTGAATTGCTCTTTCACATTTTCCTTCGAGCGAGGTCTGTCCTTGTTTTTCTTTAGATCAGTTAAACTCATGAGCATTATCCGGTTTCATTGCCATTAACTCTTCAGCTATGGCGATCATTTCGGTGGCGGCTTTACCATCAGGGTCAATTTCAATTACCGACGAACCTTGCTCTTCACTATCATCATAGATATTACGATTAAAGGTTACGGCATTAAGTACGTTAATACCGAATGAGCTACACACGTCTTTTGCTTCTAAAATTCGTCCGGCTTGATTTGGCAGTGATGGGCACTGGGTAATAACAAAGGATGCAATCATTTTCGGATTAACCATTTTACAAGTACTGAGCATATCTTCCATATGCGGCACTGTTTTTAAGTCACGTCGTTTAGGCCTAAGTGGAATAATAACATGATCAGCAACAGACATTGCGGCACGTAAAGCCAGGTTATCTTGCCCACCACAGTCAACAATTACATAATCATAGTGCTGACCTAAACTAAGCAAATCATTTCGAATTTTCCCATAAAGCTGAATACAATTGATTGCAGGAAGCGAAGGGTCGCTATTACGAGCCTGTATCCAATCTGAAGTAGTACGTTGGGGATCACAGTCAACCATCAATACTATGGCCTTTTTGTTTCGGGCAAAGTATACGGCTAAGTTCTGCGCTAAGCAGCTCTTACCACTACCTCCTTTTTCACCACCCACTAATATCATCATATTTTATTCTTCCTAAATACTACCTATATGTCTCAAAAAACGACAAAACACTAGGCTATGTGTTAATTATAGTCCAATTTTTAATAAAAACGCTTCAGTGTAAGCTTACTCATCTTTATCTAATACTAAAGCGATCTCAAACCAGCCGTTATCTTGCTTAATACAGCGTAAAACTTTGCCATATAATTTCTGACTGTTAGCACTAGCAGATCTGAAAATTACAGTCACAGCAATTTGCACTGGCAATGAAATATCACAATCAAGCTTTAAGCCCCCGCGAGCGAAATCTAAGCAAATAATTTTTTTAGTTTTTTCCTGACCACTTTCATCAGTCCAGATAATATCAACTAGTTCTTTTTCCATATCTAAGCGAAAAGAACTGCGGCGTTCTGAGTCATCATCACTAATATCGGTCATAAGAGCATCCTTTTAGTTTATACAATAACTTAAAAATAACTGGCATTGCGCTATTTATCAAGCTAAATCATGCTGTTTACATTCTTTTAGCGCTAAACTATTTCACCATGTTCAGCAAAGGAATAACACTGGTGCCCAGCAATTATCATATGATCTAGTACACGAACATCAATCAGCTGCAATGCCTGCTCAAGTTTTTGGGTAATCTGTTTATCTGCAATGCTAGCCTCTGCAACACCTGAGGGATGATTGTGCGCTAAAATAACCGCCGCTGCATGATGTTTCAGCGCCTGTTCTACCACTATTCTTGGATAAACTGCGGCGGCGTTAAGTGTGCCAAAAAACAATCGTTCAAATTTTAAAACTTGATGTTGATTATCGAGAAATAGCACAGCAAATACTTCTCTAGTTTCTTGGCGAAGTTCACTAATTAAATAGTCTCGTGTTGCTTGTGATGAAGTTAACGCATAACCTTGTTGAATTAATTGCTCAGACAAATAACGCTTTGACATTTCTAAGCAGGCTTGTAGTTGCACATATTTAGCACTCCCCAAGCCATGCTGCAAGCAAAACTCCTGCTGATTGGCGCGAAACACATTAGCTAAACTACCAAAATTGAGTAACAAATTTCTAGATAAATCAACAACGTTACAACCCTTCACTCCGGTTCTCAAAAAGATAGCCAGTAACTCTGCATCACTTAAGCTCGCAGAACCAAGCGCAAGTAACTTTTCTCTTGGCCGCTCCGAGCTTGGCCAACTTTTTAACGTTTTTTGGTTTAATTCACATTCCAGTGCCCTTGTAGATTTACACATAGTAGCTTTCCTTGCTGTTTTTGTTAGTGATTATTTTTCAACTCTTTTTTCAAATTATGCTAATAAATGCTATCGTATTAGCATAATTTATAAGTTTAAGATTAGCAGGTTATGCAAATTCTTCAGGACAAAAAAATTGTTCTTGGTATCAGTGGTGGCATTGCCGCTTATAAAACCCCTGAATTAGTACGTCGACTAAAAGATCAAGGTGCTGATGTTCGTGTTGTTATGACCAAGGGAGCAAAAGCATTTATTACCCCTCTTACCTTACAAGCGGTATCAGGCAATGCAGTTGCCGATAGCTTACTAGATACTCAAGCAGAGTTGGCTATGGGGCACATAGAACTAGCAAAGTGGGCTGATTTAATTATTGTTGCACCGGCAACAGCCGATATTATTGCTCGTATTGCTGCAGGCATGGCAAATGATTTGCTTACAACACTGTGCCTAGCAACCAGTGCTCCTATTGCGCTTGCTCCAGCAATGAACCAGCAAATGTGGCATGCAATAGCGACCCAAGCTAACGTAAAAACACTTACCGAGCGCGGTTTCCAGTTATGGGGGCCCGGCAGTGGTGAACAAGCTTGTGGTGATATCGGTTTAGGCCGAATGCTAGAAGTAGATGAATTAGTCAGTTTAGGTAGTGACTTTTTTGCTGATAAATACTTGCAAGACCAGCATTGGGTCATTACTGCCGGTCCAACAAGAGAAGCCATAGACCCTGTTCGTTACATTTCAAATCACAGCTCAGGAAAAATGGGCTATGCCATTGCTCATGCTGCTTTACGTGCTGGCGCTAAAGTGACACTTATTTCAGGGCCTGTGGCCATTAGTGCACCGGTTGGCTGTCAATTAATATCAATTAATAGCGCGGAAGAAATGCATAAAAAAGCGTTAGAATTCGCGCCTCAATGCACTACTTTTGTCGCTTGTGCTGCAGTTGCAGATTATCGTGTTGCTAATATCGCCACGCAGAAAATTAAAAAAACCAGTGATGCCATGCAGCTTGAGTTAGTTAAAAATCACGATATTGTTGCTGATATTGCTAACTTAGATGACAAACCTTTCATGGTTGGTTTTGCCGCTGAAACTCAAAATATAGAGCATTATGCTCGCGGTAAGTTAATGCGAAAAAATTTAGATTTAATTGCCGCTAACGATGTTGCCAAATCGGGGCAAGGTTTTAATAGTGATAACAATGCCCTAACATTATTTAGCGCAATTGATAAAACCGAAATTCCTTTAGCCAATAAACAAATTATTGCACAGCAATTGGTTTCTTTAATTAATCAGCATTATTTAGCTAAAAAAACTTAGCCCAAAAACCGAATATAAACAGACAAAATATAACAACAAAAACCAAAACAGAGAACACCTTACTATGCCAGTTAGCCCTAACAGCACACAAAAAATTAGTCGCAAACAACAAATATTAGAGTGCTTAGCGCTAATGTTACAATCTAGCCCAGGCCAACGTATCACCACAGCAAAGTTAGCCGCAGAAGTTGGTGTTTCAGAAGCCGCACTCTATCGCCACTTTCCTTCAAAGGCGCGCATGTTTGAAGGCTTAATTGATTTTATTGAAGAATCTATTTTTTCTCGCATCAACTTAATTTTAACGGATCACAAAGAAGCCTTGGTGCGTTGTCATCATGTACTGCATGTATTACTGGTGTTTGCTGAACGTAATCCGGGTATGTGCCGAATATTATCTGGCGATGCACTTATGGGCGAAGATGAACGTTTACGCGCTAGAGTTCATCAATTTTTTGAAAAACTCGAATCACAATTTAAACAAATATTACGTGAACGTAAGTTACGTGAAGACAAAACATTTACCATTAGTGAACAAGCACTTGCTAATATTTTAGTTGCCTTCGCCGAAGGAAAAATCAGTCAATATGTGCGTTCAGGCTTTGATAAAAAGCCCAGCGATGACTTCAATGAGCAATGGCAATTTTTAATGGCTGACAAGTAATTACATCGGTAGGTCGTCATGAGTGAGGCCTGTAGGGGTATAGGTCACTTAGATTATGTCTCATCTAATCTGAAGCAAGGCTCGACTTACACTGTTGTAGCATGCATCAACCTACAAAATAGAGGAAAACCAATGAGCACATTATCACAACTTAAACCTGTTAATTTATGGCAGTTATTCGAAAAAATTTGCAGCATTCCACATCCATCAAAGCATGAGCAAAAAATATCTTTGTGGATCCAATCTTGGGCAAAAGAACTTGGCCTTACAATCAAAGAAGACTCTGTCGGTAATTTAATTATTAAAAAACCTGCTACGCAAGGTATGGAAGATCGCAAGGGTATAATTTTACAAGCGCACATGGACATGGTGCCGCAAAAAAATAGTGATACTGATCACGATTTTTTAACCGATCCGATTCGTCCTTATATTGTGAACGAAAGTGATGGCGATTGGGTAACCGCTGAGGGCACTACATTAGGTGCCGATAACGGTATTGGCTTATCATCAGCTTTAGCTGTTTTAGCTAGCGATGACATTGCTCATGGTCCAATAGAAGTATTAGTCACTATTGATGAAGAAGCCGGCATGACAGGCGCTTTCGGTTTAGAAGCTGGTTGGCTTGATGGCGACATTCTAATTAATACCGATTCAGAACAAGAAGGCGAAGTTTATATGGGCTGTGCTGGCGGCATTGATGGCTCAGCAACTTTCACCCTAAACTTTGAAGAGGTACCGGCTAATTACCAAGCTTTCAATTTATCAATTTCGGGCCTAAAAGGTGGTCACTCAGGTGTAGATATTCATACCGGACGTGCCAATGCCAACAAATTACTTGTACGCTTCTTGCTTGATGCTAGTAATGATTTCGATATTCGGTTAACAGAATTTAATGGTGGCAGTTTACGCAATGCCATACCGCGTGAAGCTAATACTAGCTTTGTGGTTGCCAAAGACAAAATTGATGAATTAAAAGCATCTTTAGCGCTATATTTAGCTACGATAAAAGCAAACTTGAGCGCAATTGAAACTGATATTGATATGCTGCTAATTTCTCCTGAAGATTTTGAGCAATGTTGGAATAGAGTCACCCAGAGCAATATTTTACGCGCACTCAATGCTTGTCCTAACGGGGTAATACGCATGAGTGACGATATTGAAGGCATAGTAGAAAGCTCATTAAACCTTGGCGTAATTCATACCCGCGGTAAAAAGCTTAATGCTTTAGTGCTTATTCGCAGTTTACATGATGATGGCAGTTTAGAAACACAGCGTACGATTCAGTCAGTGTTTGAATTAGCTGGCGCTAACATTGAATTTTCAGGTGCATACCCCGGATGGAAACCTAACCCTGACTCAGCCATTATGAAAACGGTTCGAGACACATACCAAGAGTTATTTAATAAAGTACCTGCTGTGATGGTAATTCATGCTGGCTTAGAATGTGGTTTATTTAAAACCGCTTACCCCCATTGGGATATGGTTTCAATTGGTCCAACAATTAAGTTTCCGCATTCGCCTGATGAGAAAATTGAAATTGCTACCGTTGCACAATACTGGCAGTTATTAGTGGCTGTTTTAGCAAAAGTGCCGAAAAAATAGTGAAAGATAAAGCACCAATAGACTAAAGTCTAATTGGTGCTTTTCACTTTCTTAGTTAAAGTAAAAAGTCCTATTTAAAGAGGAAATACTTATGATTCAGCCAGAAAAAATTATAATAGCTGATGATCATCCCCTATTTAGACAAGCATTATTGAGTACATTGAAAAGCAAGCTAGACCAAACACAATGGCTTGAAGCACAGACTATTGCAGAGCTTGAGCAGCAACTTAAAGACCATAGCGATAGTGATTTACTACTATTAGATTTAAATATTCCCGGCGCTCATGGCTTTAATACACTCATTCATGTTCGTAACCATTTTCCACAAATTCCTGTTGTCGTTGTTTCTGCTTACGAAGACCATAGCACTATCAATAAAGCGATGGGCTATGGTGCTGCAGGGTTTGTACCTAAGTCGACTCCCATTGATGATATTTTTGCCGCTATTATGGCTGTTTTATCGGGTGAGATTTGGCTACCGACATCATTTCAAAGTGCTCAAGAAAATGATGATAATATAGATATTGCTGAACGTGTCGCTAGCTTAACTCAACAACAGTACCGAATTTTAATGATGTTTGCTCAAGGGTTACTTAATAAACAAATTGCCTATGATCTTAATGTTTCAGAAGCGACCATAAAGGCTCATGCAACAGCAATTTTTCGTAAACTTGATGTACGTAATAGAACGCAAGCCGTTATCGTTATTGCTAAATTAGATCTAACTGAAACAGGGTTTACACAAAATTAAATAAGTCATGAGAGTCGATCCTAAAACATCAATTCTCTACTTATAATTGACAGCTAATCCCCATAATCCACTTGTAATTTCTGCGCTAATTTAGCACTCATCATGGCTCTAAGTGCTGCAGGTTTCACTAGTTTGCGCATAAAACCAACATTAGCATTAGCCGCCTTTTCTTCAATACCGCTTTCAGTGGTTGCCGTTATTAATATGGCTGGAATATAGTGATTACAATCCCTGCGTATATCTGCAATCAACGTTAGGCCATCAGCTTGCTCTCCAGCAGGTAGCCCTGCTTGGTAACCTAACTGATAATCTACCAGCAAAATATCAATATCGCTTTGATGGTTAGCAAACTCCTGTAAAGCTGTTTCTCGTGAATCTGCCGCCAGAATATTACAGTGCCAAGCAGATAATAACTCCACCATTCCACTTAGCACATCAGGATCATTATCAATACACAATACGGTAATATCTTTTAAGCCCATATTTTGTATCGGCGTAGCTAACGGTGCTTTGGTTGCTAACGGGCTTGTTTGTTCAACAGAAATTAAAAATTTACAACCTTGCATTTCTCTAGACTGCAAACTTAATGAATGTCCCATTAATTGCACTAACGATTGCGTAATATTTAGGCCTAAACCTAAGCCTCGACCAGAATGACTCGTTGGTGTGTCTAGTTGAGTAAACTGTTCAAAAACCAATGCTTGTTTCGCTAAAGGAATACCAGGGCCATTATCAAGAATTTGTATAGTAACTTGATTATTTAGCACTCTGGCACCCAAGAGCACTTTACCAGGGCTTGCATACCTAAAAGCATTACCCACTAAATTTTGAATAATACGCCTAAGTAAATGTTGATCAGATTTCACCCAGACTTTAGTAGAAACTAATCTAAACTCAATGTCTTGCTCAATAGCTAAAGCCTCAAATTCTTGCTTTAAGTCTTCAAATAAGTCATTTAACGAAAAGGCTTTAATATGCGGTTTGATATTACCACTTTCTATACGGGCAATTTGCGATAAGTCTGCCAATAAATCATTCGCCGCTCGCAACGATTTATCGATATTATCAACTTGCCTTTGCTGATCTGAAGTTAAGTCTTTTTGTTCAGCTAATGCAGAAGTGAACAAGCGTGCAGCCTCTAACGGTTGCATTAAATCATGGCTACAGGCTTTTAAATATTGACTCTTTTTAATGTGCGCTTTTTCTGCTTTTTCATGCGCTTTAGCAAGTGCTTCATTGGTTTTCGCTAACGTTAATGTGCGTTCATATACTCGCGTTTCTAAATCTAAATTGGCTTCTTTTAATACCTGCTCCGCTTGGCGGTACGCGGTAATGTCTGAAAACAACATAACAAAACCACCGCCGGGTAATGGGTTGCCTTCAATACGAATAGTTTGTCCATTGGCTTGTTGTCTTTCTGAACTGTGTGGACTACCTTTACGTAAATACTCAAGGCGCCTAAATACTTGATTATCAACATCGCCCGCACCACATAAACCGCGTTTAACATTATGACGAATTAAAACTTCAATTGGGCTGCCGACATGTACAAGTTCAGAGGGATAATTAAATAAATCGAGGTACTTTTTATTCCACGCAACCAGTTTTAATTCGTCATCCACAATAGAAATACCTTCACTGGCATTTTCTATCGCACTTTGTAGTAGATTCTGAGAAAATGCTTGTTTTTGACTAGAGGCATCTTCCACCAACACCGCTAATTCATCTAAAGCAATATCTCGACCATCTAACGCAGATGAGAGTACTAAACGCGCTGAAGAAGCGCCCATTACCATAGCTAGGGTATTTTCAGTATGCTGTAGTAATAATTGATTATAAGTTGCGTTACCAAGTTGCTTTTTATCATTTGATGACTGAAATAAACTAAAACTCGATTTAGCTTTAGCTTCACCAACAAAACGCGAAGCAAGTAACTCTAATTCGTTAACATCTAGCTGCCGTTTCTTTTCAACCTTTAAGAGGGTTGGTGATTGCCACTCTAAAAACAGCGATGCTTGCACCCGTTCTTGCACACTTTGACGGCTGATTTGAGAAAGCGCCCACATAACAATGATATTAGCCGCCAAACTAAACAGTGTTGCGGTGGTTTTTGCAGGTAAGAGTCCTTCAGCAAAAGGCGATGCGTATAAACCAAATTGTGGCAGAAAGTTCAACGTTAGCCACAAAATGAAGCCCACTAAAATACCGGCGTAAACGCCCATCAAACTGGCGCGTCGCCAATAAAAAGCCACAACTAACGCAGGTGTTAACTGCGCAAAAGCACCAAAAGCCACTTCGCCTAAAGAGGATAACGTATCAGGTGATGCCATAATAAAAACGCCATAACCCGATAAAATTATAAATAATACTAGTAGCTTACGGATATTCAGCAAGCGTTTTCTAAAGCTATCATAATTAGTTTGTGCAACCTTTTGCTGACGATAAAGTAACGGGAAAACTATTTCATTGCTCAGCATGGTGCTCAAGGCAATGGCAGAAATTATAACCATAGAACTCGCCGCAGATACGGCGCCAAGAAAGGTAAACAGGGTTAACCAAGTTTGCCCGCCTACTCCGGGTAAAAACAAGACATAGGCATCAGAGGGAACCGTATCGCCTAACAGCAGTTGCCCTGCTAAACCTAATGGTGCAGCAAAAAATGCAAACACCAGCAGGTAAAGTGGAAATATCCGTCGACCAAGCCAAGTATCTTTTTGATCTTTTAATTCAACCACCATCACTTGAAATTGTCTTGGCAATGATAAAAAAGCGGCCATAACAATCACTAACATCGCCAACATAGAACTAACATTATCGATATTCATTTGTTGCTCTAACTTTAAATTAGCCCCAGATTGTTGCCAAATATCAAGAGGTGAATCAAATAAAGAAAAGCAAACAAATAAACTGACTGCTAAAAAAGCGATAACTTTAATCAGCGACTCAAAGGCAATGGCTAACATAACGCCTGGGTGACGCTCAGTAACATCAATATTGCGAATACCAAATAAAACGGTAAACCCTGCCAGCACTAAACTGACTACCAAACCAATATGCCAACTACTAAAACTTTGATCAATTTGAAGTTGTTGAAAGGTGTACACCATCGCTTTTAGTTGTAGGGCAATGTAAGGCATGGTGCCAACAAACGCGACTAGCGTAACAATAATGGCGAGATTGTGTGACTTACCAAAACGCGCGGCTAATAAATCGGCAATAGAGGTTAAATTGAGTTTTAAACTAACGCGAATAATGCGCTGTATGAATGGCCAAGCAAAAACAAATAATATGATCGGTCCAAGGTAAATGGGTATATGAGATAAAAAATTGGTTGACGCTTGACCTGTAGTGCCCAGAAAGCTCCATGAAGTACAATATACTCCAAGTGTTAGAGCATAAATAATGCCTTGCCCTTTATTTGCTAATTGGTGGCGATATTTATCCCCTAAATAAGCAATTATAAACAACAGGCCTATATATAACAGGCTTATACTAACTAATTGCCAATTGGGAAACATCGCACTTCTCTACCGCGTACTTTTATTTTTTAATAATAGATAAAATACAACTTTTTGAAATGAATAACCACAGCTAGTTATAGCAATTAGACTAATGTCTTAGCCCACTTGCGGTAACTAACCATAAAAATTAGAAAATCAATCACACCTAAGGAATAAAACCTGCTAGAATCCGCCGCGAACCAAGGAGTGCGGTTTTATTTTTTTAATATAAAAACATAAATAGCTGCTGAGATGTTGATGATATCAACAAACCCTTTGAACCTGGACGGGAATTAGTTTTCACACCTTATGTGCACACTAATATAACCGGCGTAGGAATGGTTAGTGATCACATCACAGTCTACATTAGATAACCTCCCAGTGCCGGATCCCTTTGTATAATATGAATTAATACATAGAGATCTTTATGAAACTTACCAAATCCACTCTTAGCTTAGCGGTTTCTTCAGTGCTATTTTCTAGCCTAAACGCCAATGCTTTTGAAGAAGAAAATATAGCCCCTGCTGATGTCGAAATAATTACTGTTACCAGTGATTTTCGCCAGAAAAATTTATTAAAAACGCCAGCATCACTTTCAATACTAACAAGTATTGAAATCAAACAACGTAATGCCCAACATCTTGAAGAGTTAGTTGCCGTTAGCCCTAATGTTAATTTCGCTAGTGGCTCACAGCGTGCTCGCTATTATCAAATTCGTGGCATTGGTGAGCGCAGCCAATTCAACGAACCCATAAACCCATCCGTTGGTATGATCCTCGATGGTATCGATTTTACCGGTATTGGCAGCATTGCTAGTCTTTTTGATGTCCAACAAACAGAAATTTTTCGTGGCCCACAAGGGACTCGTTTTGGCGCAAATGCTTTAGCTGGCATGATCAATATAATAACCAACGCCCCTAGCGATGAATTTGAGGGCGCAGTTAAGTTAGATTTAGGAAATTATGATAGTTATGGCTTAGGCTTAGCGCTTTCTGGCCCGGCTTCAGAGAAAGTCAATTATCGCTTAGCCGCTAGCCAATATAAAAGTGATGGCTTTATTGAAAATACGCATTTAAAAAAATCAGACACCAACAACCGAGATGAAACAAGCATCAGAGGCAAGTTGTCTATACAAGTTAATAATAATTTAACTATAGACTTATCTGCTTTTTATTTTGATTTTGACAACGGCTATGATGCCTTTTCTTTAGATAACACTCGTGAAACTCTTTCAGATCAACCAGGATTTGATAGCCAAGACACTAGCGCTTTAGCCGCTAAATTTACCTATGATGGTTTTAACGCATTCACGCTAGTTGCATTATTAAGCCATGCAGATTCTGATCTTGCCTACGGCTACGATGAAGACTGGGCTTATGTCGGTATTTCAGCGCCTGAGAATATTGATAATCAAGATTATGCTTACTGGGAGTATTCATCTACTGATTACTACTTTCGCGATAAATCAACGCAAACAATAGAGTTTAGAGTGTTATCAAATAGCGGTAGTGAATTATTTAACGGGTCAACCACTTGGGTTGCTGGCATTTACTTCAAGCAAGATGATGAAGATTTACAACGTCAATACACTTATTTAGATAACGATTTCACTTCAATTTTTGAGACCCAATCAATTGCCCTTTATGGTCAATTTGATAGTCAATTAAATGCAAAATGGTTATTAACTACAGGTATTAGGGTTGAGCAACGCAGCGCTGATTATATCAATTCTGACAGTTTTACCGACAGCTTTAACGATACTATGATTGGCGGTAAGTTAGAACTTAGCTACCAACAAGATAATGACAACTTTTGGTATGGCTCAATCAACCGTGGCTATAAAACCGGTGGCGCAAATACCAATGGCAGTTTACCAGATGAATTGCGTACCTTCGAACCAGAGTATTTATTAAGTTATGAATTAGGTTACAAGGTTTCCTTACTTGATAACGCTGCTTTTGTTCGCACTGCAATTTTTTACATGGACAGAGAAGACGTTCAAGTTAAAAGCTCTAGAACGGTTGTTCGTGGTGATGGCAGTGTTGAATTTATGTCTTACTTAGATAATGCTGCAACGGGCTCAAATATGGGCGTTGAAATTGAAGCTAATTGGCAAATTAATGAATTATTCGAGCTATACGGCTCTTTAGGTTTACTCGACACTGAATTTAATGATTTTATTAATGCTAATGGTGATTCTTTAAGTGGTCGTGAACAAGCCCATGCACCAAATTATCAGTTTAATTTAGGTGTCAGCATTCAACCAAGCGAACATTGGTTAGTTAATATTTCTATTGATGGAAAAGATGAATTTTACTTCTCTGATAGTCATCACGAACAATCTGAATCTGTGGCGCTTGTTAATGCTTCACTTAGTTATTTAGATGATAATTATCAAATCAAAGTATGGGCACGTAATTTAACTGATGAAGATTATGCTAATAGAGGCTTTTATTTTGGTAATGACCCAAGAGATGGTTATACTGCTAAACAATACACTCAGTTGTCTGAGCCGCTAGTTTTTGGTGTGACCCTTGATTATCAATTTTAGTTTATCTTTGTAGGTCGTAGCTTGCTGCGATGTTTGTGAGACAAATAATAACATTTGTCAGAGGCAAGCCCACGATCTACGCAATGTTAGGAATTTTATGCAAATATCTATCGAATTGAGCTTATATCCTTTAGCAGAAGAACAATATAAAAGTGAAATTTGGGCCTTTATTAAACGTCTGCGTAACGTTGACGGTTTAAAGGTAATCACTAATGGCATGAGCACCCAAGTGTTTGGTGATTATGATTTGGCCGTAAGTAAAGTAATGAGCGAAATAAAACATGTTCATAGCAACATACAGCAAAGAACGGGCGAAGCGGGCGCAGCAGTTTTTGTCTGTAAATTTATTAATGGTGATCGCTCAATTGTTGAAGCGGAAAGTTAATGACTGAATTATTTGCTAGTTTTATTCACTATGCCGCCAACTTACCTTGGTTTGAACTTGTTGCGATGTTATTTGCGCTAATTTATGTCATTTTAGCCGCGCAAGGCTCAATATGGTGTTGGCCAGCCGCTTTTATTAGCACAGCTCTTTACACTGTAATATTTTATGATGTACTACTGCTAATGGACAGTGCACTTAATGTCTATTATTTAGTTATGGCGATTTATGGTTATCAGCTCTGGAAAAAGAGCTCATCAACAAATAGCGCACAGTCAAAAGCACATTTAGCCGTTATTTCTTGGCAACCCCGTTGGCACTTAAAGGCTTGCCTTATATTAACAGCTATTTCTTTTATTTTAGGCTACATCATGGCTAATTATACCCCAGCCGATTTCCCGTACCTTGATACTTTCACGACCGTTTTTGCCGTCTTTGCAACTTACTTGGTGGCAAAAAGAGTACTAGAGAACTGGCTATATTGGATAGTTATTGATGCTATTTCTATTTATTTATATATAGAAAAAGACTTAACGCCAACAGCCGTTTTATTTATAATTTATGTCTTTATTGCCACTTTTGGCTACTTTAAATGGCAAGCGCTTTATAAAAAATCAAAAGCGAAGCAAATCAATTTATCTCAACCTTTGGAGAGTTAATTAGTGTGAAAGCCTCTTTAAGCGACTTGCCCTGCTTTAAACAAGTAGAAAAAGTTTCGGCTATAACCTCAGGTTTGAGTCAAAGCTGCTTTAAAGTGAATGCTGATAACAAAGTCTATTTTGCTAAAACAATCACTAATCCAATTGAAACACAGGTAGCGTTGAGTGCGGCTAAACAAACGTTTAGCCCTGCTGTGTATTATCATGACCAGCATTGGTTAATCACAACTTTTATCGACTCAAATAATTTAGCGAACACTAGAGTTCATATCGACACTAAAATTACTGATACCATTAAATTAATGACGAAATGCCATCAACTTAAGACAAAACCTACCAAGCTTGATCCAGAAAAAACCACTCTACAACTTATTAACAATGGCCACTATTCTGTACAGAAAAAAACTGAATTACTGCGCCTTAGAGAATCAATTTTACCGTTATTAAACCACAATAAAAATCTAGTTTGTTGTCATGGTGATTTAAATTTTAGCAATGTATTGATAAATCAAGAACAGAATACTTGGCTAGTCGATTATGAATGCGCCTGTGTTGCGCCTGTTGAATATGATTTAGCCATGCTTATTGCGGTGAATAATATAGCCGAAGATAAAGTACCAGTAGTAATTGAGCAATATGAACAACAGTCTCATTCAATGAATATCGATATAAAGCTATTAAACAACTACCTTGCTTTCTCCTATTTCATCAATAGTTTGTGGTACAGCCACGCTTATCAAGACAGTAAAGATATAAAGTTCCTTAATTTGCATCAACAACAATTAAATTCCTGCACAACAAAGGCAATATGAACATATTGCAAAGCAGCTTTAGTTCTAGTAGTTTGTTGGCAATTCTAATCAAGCCAATTCAAGCTGACAGCGGCGCTGAAATTGCTAAATCCTATTCAAAAATTTCATAAAATAAAATTTAATAATGATAAAGTAGAGAATAAACATATATATAATAAATAATCATGTTTAAAAGTCACAATTACGTGCAATTAAATAAAAAAGGAAAAGTAATAAAATGTTAAAACTTTCAACGGTATTTTTGTCATTTGCTTTAGTTTCGGGCTGCTCAAGTATTGTAAGCGAAAGCAAGTATCCGGTTTCAATATCAAGTAACCCATCACAAGCAAATTTTATTTTACAAAATAGAGCAGGGGTTAATGTACATACAGGTAGAACACCGGCTACAATTACACTGAATGCTTCTGCCGGTTTTTTCAAAGGGGAAACTTACAAACTAATTCTTAATAAAGACGGCTATGATGAAAAAATTATAGAGATACAAAGCACTATTGATGGCTGGTATTTTGGTAATATTTTATTTGGTGGTATCCTTGGTATGTTAATTGTAGATCCCGCGACAGGTGCTATGTTTAAGCTACCTGAAAAAGCAGACGCTCAATTAAATGAAGCTATTACAGCTAAGTCAGACGCCTCTTTAACTATAGCAATGTTAACTGCTATTCCAGAAAAGCAACGCGCTGACCTTGTACCACTTAATTAAGCAAATTAAATTTATAAAGTAAAAAGTACAGTTGGCTATTGTTTATTCATCATAAATTTTAGCCAACTATTATCTGTCCCACACAATGGTTAGGTGACTCATGTTTACAGAAAATGCTGAAGATTTTATTAATAACTCATCAATAGGCATCCATGTCGTATCGCTTGAAGGCATTGTTATTTATGCCAACGAGTGTGAACTGGAAGTGTTAGGGTACACAAAAGATGAGTATGTCGGTCATCACGTTTCAAAATTCCAAATAGATAAAAGTTGCTTATCTGACATGATGGAACGCTTAGGACGCTTTGAGAAACTGAAAAACTACCCTGCAAAGGTGCAAGGAAAAAATGGACTCAAGTATATCATCTACAACTCAAGTGTTTATGAAGAAGATGGTGAATTTAAACATACTCGCTGTTATGGGACAGAAGTTATAGAAACAATTTATGATGTGTTTTTTAAGCATTTTAATTCGTGATAATAAGCCGTGCGAAACTACTTTTATCTCACAATTGTATTTTTCTTAATATAGCGTTATTAATATAAAAACAATAATATATCTATTTACCTATTTTGTCGTTTGCGTATAAAACTCTGAAATATACTGACCACCTTTAATTTTAGCGATCAATCGTAATTTATAACTTTCCCCTTTATTGCTAACCAAACCGCGTAACTCAGTGTTACTACGCCAATAATAAGGGCTTTTTTGCATCCCTAATGGATACGCTGTCATTTCATCAAGTGCATCCACTAAAAATAGTGTCGCGCTATCTAATGGAAAAGTTGAATTTACCTCAGTAACACCCGCTTTATCTGAAATGTTTATCTTAAAATCGCCAGATTTAAGCACACAATTTTGATTGATTATATCGCAATGACCTTCTGGAATTAGCTGAACTATTTTACTCTTAGATGCCTGGTGTTCATTATAAAAATCTGCGCCTATATAGCCAAAAACAGCAAGGAAAGGAGCAACCATAAAGGCAACTTTAGTATGTTTATTCATAAATAATTCTTCTTGTGATAGTTAATCATATTAGCTTAACAAAAAAGGCTAAACGAGCGTATCGTCTAGCCTTTTAAACTTCACTTCAAGGTTCGATACTTAAACCTAGAAGCTTTTCATCTTAATGAGCGTGTGCAGCACTAGTTTTTCCCGGTAAACGCATATTATCTACCATATCTTGAATATGCGCAGGAGCAGGACCAGTTACTTTAAGCACAGCGAAAGCCACACCGAAGTTAACTAATGCGCCAACCGCACCAAAAGCATTAGGAGAAATACCCATGAACCAGTTAGGTTCCATGCCACCTAGGAATGAAGTACCAGGGATAAACATAATGCCTTTGTGTTGGAACACGTACAACATTGTGATACCGATACCAGAACACATGCCTGCAATTGCCGCTGTTCCACTCATTTTCCTAGAGAAAATCCCCATCATTAATGCCGGGAAGATACTTGATGCTGCCAAACCAAAGGCTAACGCCACCGTACCTGCGGCAAATCCAGGCGGATTCAACCCTAAGTACCCCGAGACAATAATTGCGATAGTCATAACAACTCGCCCTGCTAATAATTCATTCTTCTCTGACAAGTCAGGTGTGAGCACTCCTTTCATTAAATCATGAGATATTGATGAGGATATTGCTAACAGTAAACCTGCTGCAGTTGACAGCGCTGCAGCTAAACCACCGGCGGCAACTAATGCAATGACCCAGTTAGGTAAGTTTGCAATAGCAGGATTCGCTAGTACCATAATGTCACGGTCAACTTTAACCATTTCATTAGTTGCTTTATCAGCAGTGTACTGAATTTTACCATCGCCATTTTTGTCTTCATACTTTAACAGACCCGTTTTCTCCCAGTCTTTAAACCATTGAGGACGTTCAGAATACTCAAGATTTTGACCTGCTGCTGGTTCAATAGTATTCATCAAATTAAGACGAGCCATAGCGCCAACTGCTGGAGCAACAGTGTAAAGCAAACCGATGAAAACAAGCGCATAACCTGCTGATTGACGTGCCGCCTGTACCGAAGGAACAGTAAAGAAGCGCATGATTACATGGGGAAGACCCGCAGTACCAATCATTAATGACATGGTGTAAGCGAACATGTTTAGTGTGCCACCTAAGTTAGCTGTAGTGTATTCTTTAAAGCCTAAATCAGTAACAACCATATCTAACTTATCAAGCAAGTAAACACCGCTACCATCAGCAAGCGTACTACCTAAACCAAGTTGTGGAATTGGGTTGCCCGTTAACTGCAATGAAATAAATACCGCTGGAATAGTATAAGCAAAAATCATTACGACATACTGCGCGATTTGCGTATAAGTAATACCTTTCATGCCACCCATTACTGCATATACCCAAACAACGAACATACCAATGTATAAACCGTTGTCGTATTCAACTTCTAGGAAGCGAGAGAAGGCAACACCAACACCTTTCATTTGACCTATGATGTAAGTTAATGAAGCAATAATTAAACAAACTACCGCAACAATACGCGCACCTTTAGAGTAATATCTATCAGAAATAAACTCAGGAACAGTAAATTTACCATGCTTACGCATGTATGGAGCAAGTAGCATGGCTAGCAGCACATAACCACCAGTCCACCCCATTAAGAAAACTGAGCCACCGTAACCTAAGAAAGCAATTAAACCGGCCATTGAAATGAATGACGCTGCACTCATCCAATCGGCACCAATTGCCATACCATTTTGCATTGGCGTTATGCCACCACCGGCAACGTAGAAATCACTGGTTGAACCCGCACGAGCCCACCAAGCGATACCAAAATAGACGGCAAAAGTGCCAAATACTGCAATGTAAGTATATAATTTTAACTCTTCCATGCCTTAGCCCTCCGCGTGATATTTTTTATCAAGCTTATTCATTTTGGCGCCATACCAAAAGATTAAGGCAAGAAATGAGTAAATAGAACCTTGCTGTGCAAACCAAAAACCAAGTTTGTACCCACCTAGACGAATTGCATTTAGCGGTTCTACAAGTAGTAAACCTAAACCAAATGAAACCACAAACCAGATTGCAAGACAGATAAAGATTAGGCGAAGATTCTCCGACCAATACGTTTCTTTATTTTCCACAATAGTCTCCTAGCGACGTTATAGCCTTTATTTCACATCAACGTAAGTCACATTAATGTGTATATTTTTATTAGGCTTTATTAAAGTAATAATTTTAGTAAAAGTGTGGATATAGATTTATCCCAAACTCTGCAAACTGCAGTGGTAAAAATCCATATTCAACTTCAACTGTCATTAAATCTAACAAGCTTTCTTTTTAACGGGTATTAAACTTTAGTCTAGATCAGTGGTAAAACAGGGATTTAGACAAAACATCAGCATTAATTCGCCAGAGTTATTACGGTCTCAAGAGCAAGTTATAAAACAAGTGCAACTTTAGTCTACATTGTCACTTCAATGGTTGACTACACAATCTCACAGCTCTAAATTATCCTATGTAGGTTGGACTTTGCCTATAAGGATGTAGGTACTTAGGTTTTGTCTAGAACAAAAAACCTGTAGTCGGACAACGGGGCAATAAATTCCCCCCTACAAAAGATCTACGCTCTTTCCTGATCAATAACATAGACAAGTAATTATTATGGATACTGAACTTTCTGAAATCTCTAGCTTTATACAAAGCATTCCACCTTTTGACAGTCTACCCAAACCGACCTTAGCGCGCTTAATCAGTGAGTTAAGCATAAATTATATTCGTAAAGGTGAAACTCTCCCACCAAAAGGCATTAATGAACCACGTTTATATATTGTCCGCAAAGGTGCGCTTAGCTGTATAGCTAATGATGGTGAGTTAGTTTCTCGTTTAGGGGAAGGAGACTTATGTACCGAGTTTTGCAAACAAAGTTTACAAGCATCAAACAGCGACAAACCTAAAATAAAGCGACAAGTTAGCACTGACGAAGACACCTTAATTTATAGTCTTGATTGTGAAATCTTACGTGACATTGGTGATAAATACCCAAGCATTAGTGATTATTTCAGCAATAATTCTGCCGAACGCCTCAAGCAAAAAATGTCTAAAGTGAATGAAGATGCCATTATTTCTTCAACGTTAATGAATACCTCTGTCAGTAATTTTTATCATAGCCCTGTTGCCGGAATCGACGCCAGCCAAAGCATTCAACAAGCAGCAAAACAAATGACTGAGCAAGGTTTTTCTTGCTTGGTTGTGCTTGATAACAAAACGTCTGTCGGCATAGTAACAGACAAAGATATTCGCCGCCGATGTGTCGCAGAAGGCTTACCAATTAGTGCTAGCATTTGCGAAATAATGACGCGAGACATGAGCACTATTGATATTAAAAGTAATGCTTACGATGCGCTTATGGCAATGACCGCTAAGCACATTCATCACTTACCTGTAACCAAGCAAGGTGAAGTTGTCGGTATGGTTACCGTTACTGACTTAATAAACAACGAAGGCCATAATGCGGTTAATTTTTCCAGTATCATTCATAAAGCAAAAAGTCTTATTGAATTAAAAGAAATCAGTAAATTACTCCCTAAATTACAAATCCGTTTAGCCAAGTTAGGGGCAAGTGCCGACCATGTAGGTAAAAGCATCAGCGCCATTACCATGGCATTTACTAAACGCTTGATTGAAATGGCCGAAGAAAGATATGGGCAAGCGCCAGTGCCTTATGCATGGTTAGCGGCTGGTTCACAAGCAAGACAAGAACAATTGGCTCATTCAGATCAAGACAATGCCATTATCATTTGTGATTCAATGAAACCTTACGATGATGCTTGGTTCGAAAGCTTAGCGACTTTTGTTTGTGACGGTTTAGCCGATTGCGGTTTTATATATTGCCCTGGTGACATCATGGCAACTAATCCCAAGTGGCGACAACCAATGCGAAATTGGCAACAATACTTTGATGATTGGGTAGATACACCAAGCCCTAAGGCATTACTGAATTCTAGTGTATTCTTCGATTTAGAAACCATTTATGGCGATGTCAGTTTACTCAATACGGTTAGGAAACAGTTACTCAAAAAAACGAGTGGTAACAGTTTATTTATCGCGCATTTGTCAAAAAATGCCCTTGGCTTACGACCGCCTTTAGGTTTTTTCCGAGATTTTGTTTTAAAGCAAAATGGCAAACATAAAGCGACACTAGATTTAAAGCATAATGGCATTGCGCCTATTGTTGATCTTGCTCGTATTTACGCGCTTTCTCAAGGCATCAGCGCAGTAAATACTATAGAGCGTATTCAACAAGCCGCTGGCACAGCTGCCATTACCAAGTCATCAGCAGAGAATTTGATTGATGCCTATGAGTTTTTAGGGATTTTACGCGTTAAACATCAAGCGAAAAAGCTAGTACAAGGTCTTGAGGCCGATAACTATTTATCACCTAAAGAATTGTCAAAATTAGAACGCGAGCACTTGAAAGATGCTTTCAAAGTCATTAAAACACTACAAGACTCAAGACAGGCAAACTTCTAATGGTTATCGGTTCATTAATTAACAACCTAGTAGGTTATGAAGCAAAGCGTAAGCGACTATTAAAAAGAGCATCAGAAGGGCCTCTTAGGGATTTCTTATCTGTGCCTTTTCCTTCGCTCGACACTCCCATAAGCAAAGTATCAATATTAGCGGTAGACTTTGAAACCACCGGACTTGATGCTAAAGCAGATAAACTACTCAGTGTCGGTTTTGTAATGATAGAAAATGAACAAATAAAACTCAGTTCGTGTTATCACCAAATTATAAATACCAAAGCTAAACTTGAAGAAAGCAATGTGATTATTCATCAAATTACCGACGCTCAAAAAGAACAGGGTTTACCGCTACACGTTGTTGTTGAGCAACTATTGAAAGCCTTAGCGGGTAAAGTAATGTTGGTGCATTTTGCTCGTATTGAACGGCAGTTTTTGCAACAAGCTTGCTTGGAATTATATGGCTTAGTGCCAGACTTTCCCATCATAGACACCTTAGTGATTGCCAAACGCCAATTAGACCAACGAGATGTTGCTTATGATCCATCAGAGCTGCGTTTATCAAATTTACGTCACAAGTATCAGTTACCCGCTCATCATGGTCACAATGCATTAAATGATGCTATTGCCACGGCCGAATTATTACTTGCCCAAATCAACAACAAGCCCAAAACGGATAAAATTCAGTTAAGAGACTTAATTTTGTAAAAAATCGAGACAAAATCGAGAAAGAAAAAACCTCTAGCACTTTTCATTTTTCCTACTTAAGTTACAATCAATACATCGATGTAGGTTGGACTTTTCCTACAAGGAGGTAGGTACTTAGGCTTTGTCTGGAACAAAAAACCTGTAGTCCGACAATTCAAAGTAACCTACCGTATATACAAGCCTGCATAAACGAATTAAAGGAATCCAATGAACTCATTACTTACCGTTTCAAATACTGGCACTCCCATTACCATCCTAGAAAAATCAGCATACTCACAATGGTTAACAGCACAAAATCCGCTTGATCAAAATTGGTTGCAACAAACTAACTATAACGGAGAAGGTTTAGCATTATTGCCTAGCTTTACAGCAGGGAAAGAAGGTTCATTACGACAAGCTGTTTTTGTTGTTGAAGATGCAAATCATTACTTTGCTTGCGGTGACTTAATAAACAAATTACCTGCAGGTGAATACTTGCTTGAAGCAGCGCCTGAACATCAACAAGCAATATGTTTTGCTTGGTTAGTCGGCGCTTATCAATACGCCCCTTATAAAACTAACCACACCGAAAAAACAATGCCAAGCTTAGCCGTTCATACGCAAGAATTGGTTGATAACGCTATCAAATATGCAGAGGCAACAGCCTTAGTTCGAGATTTAGTCAATACACCTGCTGCCGATATGATGCCTATAGATTTAGGTAATACTTCACAAAATTTGGCAGAGACTTTTGGCGGTAATGTATCGCAAATTATTGGCGATGATTTATTAACACAAAATTATCCAACGATTCACGCGGTTGGCAGAGCCAGTATCAATCAACCTCGTTTGATTGATTTAACTTGGGGTGACAAAAATCATCCACAAGTGACTTTAGTGGGCAAAGGTGTTTGTTTCGATAGCGGCGGTTTAGATTTAAAGCCTGCTGCTGGCATGCGTAATATGAAAAAAGACATGGGTGGCTCAGCTCATGTATTAGGTTTAGCGCGCTTGATCATGTCTCATAATTTACCTATTAACTTGCGTGTATTAATTCCAGCAGTAGAGAATGCGGTTTCAAACAACGCTATGCGCCCAGGCGATGTATTAACTACACGCAGTGGTTTAACTGTTGAAATTGATAATACTGATGCAGAAGGCCGTTTAGTTTTATGTGACGCTTTAACAGAAGCCGATAATGACAAACCTGAATTAATTATCGATTTCGCTACTTTAACTGGCGCTATGCGCGTTGCTTTAGGTACTGAATTACCCGGATTTTTCTCCACTAGCGATGAGGTTGCTGCAGGCATAACTGAAGCTGGCAGTAAAATCAGCGACCCTGTTTGGCGCATGCCACTTTATAGCCCGTACAATGATTTATTCAAAAGTACCATTGCCGATATGGCTAACTGTGGCACAGGTCCTTTTGGAGGCGCAATTACGGCTGCCTTGTATTTACAACGATTTGTAAATAAGGATACTGATTGGGTACATTTTGATGTAATGGCTTTTAATATTCGAGCATTATCAGGTCGCCCTTTAGGTGGTGAAGCGTTTGGTATTCGTGCTGTTTTTGATTACTTGCAAGCAAGGTATCAGTAGCTAGTTTCTAGTTTCTAGTTTCTAGTTTCTA
>JAPYOP010000205.1 GCA_029938115.1 Colwellia sp.
AATTTGCATAATAGTTATCTGTTAAGAAGTGCGAGAATCACAAGGTGTCAGCTTGTATTGAATTGATTTTTTTTTTTGGTTGTAACTCTGACAATACATCATCACGCGGCCCGTACATCTCTAACTGGCCAGACTTGATTACAGCAATCTTATTCATATGTTTAAATAAGTGGTTTTGATGTGCCACCATAATAACGGTGGTTTCTCGTCGTTGAAGCACTGAAAGAGCATGCAATAACGCCGCACAACCTTCCTGATCTAAATTAGATGTGGGTTCATCTAGTACCACAATAGAGGGCTTTTTAAATACTGCTCTAGCCAAACCTATTCGCTGTCGCTGGCCACCAGATAGATTGTTGCCAGAAGGACCTACGATGGTTTCATAGCCTTTAGGCAAAGATAGAATAAGTTCATGTGCTCCTGCCAACATTGCAGCCTGCACAACCTCTTCATCTTCACCCTCGGTAAAACGCGCGATATTTTCAGCCACGGTTCCATCAAATAACCCAACCTCTTGTGGTAGGTACCCAATATGCATCGAATATTGCTCTCGAACCGATTTTGTCATTTGTGCACCATCAATTCTGACGCTGCCACTAACAGGTTGTGATATTCCCAATAGAAGTTTAATAATCGAGCTTTTTCCAGACCCACTTGGACCGATTATCCCTATTGCATCACCAGCATTCATTTTAAAAGACAAGTTCCGAATAATTGGAAATTTCTCACCTTTTTCATTTTTAATCACTGAAACAACATTCTGAAATGCTATATCGCCTTTTGGCTCTGGCAACTGTGTGGTTTCCGGCATGGATTCATAACTAGACATGAATTGTGTTAACGCAAGATAAGATTGCTTTGTTTTTACTAGACTTCTCCACCCCTGTATAGATTGCTCAACAGGTGCCAATGCTCTTGCAATAATAATAGATGCCGCGATCATTACCCCGGCCGTTGTCGCTCCTTGAATGGTTAAGTATGCCCCCATGGCTAATACCGACACCTGAATAACCTGCCGAAAGACTTTGGCAATAGAACTAATTAACGCGTTTCTATCAGATGCGAGTGTCTGATGCCCTAAGCCAGCCTGCTGGAACATTCCCCATATACGAGTGAGTGCCGGCAACATACCCATACCCAAAATAGCGTCTTTATTACGAGAACTGTGCTCTACAAATCGAGAAGCACTTCCAAATGCCTCACTGGATTTTGTTGAATCAGTTTTTGTAATAACATCGTTTATAATGGCAAGAACAAATAAAACAACCGCCCCTGCCAATCCAATGTGTCCTAACATGGGATGCAAAATATAAACAAACCCTAAATATAAAGGCATCCAAGGAACATCAAACAACGCCAAAATATAAGGTGCATTTAGGAATGAACGAATGGTATTTAAATCATGAACCGGTTTAGAATTTTCGCCCTCTGACATAACCTCAGAAAAAGTGGCTTCGCCCAAATCACGATCAAATTGGACACTGATTCGATTTAGTAACCAATTACGAATAACCTCAATGAACCCAAGAAGGGTTAAACAAAAGAATGCTACGGCAATCAACGCAATCAGCGTTTGCTCACTTTGTGAAAGCAAAACCCGGTCATAGACCTGGAGCATAAATAATGGGGAGGTTAATAATAAAAGATTCACTACAAAACTAAAAGCCAAGACGGTATACATAGACCGCTTGGCTTTAAATAAGGCAGCTTGTACTACATTGCTGTCTAACATGATGATTTCCACTACAAATAAATACGTCTATTTATTGTTTTTTAATTCAAATAATAGAAGCGAGGCTTTTCACCTTAAAGTACTGCACAAACCTTCAAGGTGCAAACTGAATCAACCCAAACGATTGAACAGTCCAGGGTTACGCCATGTAATCATTTTCAACCATCACTGTTACAACGGCTGTATCTGAATTACCATCCGTATCTGTCGCTGTGTATTCAACGCTTGTATTTGACGATTCACCTTGAGCTAATGATTCAAAACCAGTTGAACTATCAAAATCTACGGTGCCATCTTCGTAAACGGTAAACCAACCATCATTATCACCTTGAACCAATACTGAGCCATCGGTTAGTGCCTCTCCATTTACCGATGTAATGATTAACGCATCTCCGTCTGGATCGCTATCGTTAGCCAATACTGAATTTGATAACGTTTCACTGCTGCCAGCAGATGCTGTGAAGCTATCATTTTCAGCTTCTGGTGCTTCGTTCTGACC
>JAPYOP010000087.1 GCA_029938115.1 Colwellia sp.
TTTACAGTCTAATGCCAAATTAAACATCGTTAATTCTCGCAGATTATTTGCCAGCGCTAACAGTATCTTAATTGACCATATTTCTTCGAGTTTAAGGGGAAGTTTTTGACCAACTTGTTTACCTTTATTCCAGCAGGTTTTTCGTGAAGTTGATTTGCTGCAATACATGATAGTGCTCCTTTTTTAAGGGACTATAGTATGGCTTGAAACGCTAAGTTTTTATTAATAGCAGACATTATGCGTATGTAAGTGAAGAATGCTTCACTTAGCCAAATACATTAGTTTTTGAGTTACTAACGGCAGTTCAGAGTTCCTAAAGTTGTCGTTTTCACATAAAAGATCATATTCATTCACAACTGAGATTGTGCCTAAACTTTTACACGGAGTTAGATCTCAAACCCCGAAGCAGACATTGGAATCATTCAAGTTTCAAACGGATTAAGAGTATTAAGTCTATGGCGAAATCGCCCCCACAGCGCCGTAGATAACTTTTTCATTAACAAAAAAAACCATCCACAATCACAATGGAAAACTAAAATTGGCACAACCGATAAGTCGACTTTTATGATTAGTCATATCCCTTAAACTCTTCACCTGGCTTAATATTAGGGTACTTAATCATGCTCTTTTTTAGAGTAACAATTTCCTTCATCATCGGTTCCATCATCCAAGCATGTGAATAGCCTTTATTGCCCCAGAGCTCATAAGCTTCTTTTGGATCATTCTTAATATCAAATAATTGTGGAAAAGTGAATTTTTGTACAATAGAGTGTGTAGATTCATAAGCCGCAAAATGCATTTTCATATTACGCCATTTTATTGCAAATAATTCATCACCAACAAAAACGATAAAATGATCACGGTTAGACTTTTCTTTTTTTCCTAAGATGAAGTCTTTTTGATTTACACCGTCAATAGGGCGGTCTTTTGGTATTAACTTATCAGCGCCAGCAAAGCTGGCAATAGTGGTATACATATCTATATCACCGACAATTTCATCAGATACTCGACCAGCTTTAATTTTATTAGGGTAACGGATCATAGCTGGTGTACGTAAACCACCTTCATAAGCGGTACTTAAACCTCCGCGCCAAGGGCCATTTGAACCACCGCCGCCATCTTCACCAACAGCCAAACCAGAACCTTGAGGGAAGTTACCTGCTCCATTATCACCAGTTAAAATAACCACGGTATTATCACTAATGCCGGCATCTTTGATAGCTTTTAACACCAAACCAATGTTGTGATCAACTTCTATTTGAGTATCAGCATAGATACCTGCTTTAGAAGCATTCTTAAAGTCAGGGTGAACGGTGAATGGCGGGTGGAAATGGGTAAAAGCAATATAGCTAAAAAAAGGTTTACCTGATTTAGCTTGTTTTTTAATGTTGTCAATTGCGCGATTAGTGATCTCTCTGTCCATAGTCACTTTTACAGGTATATCGTATACCTTTACTTTTTCGGCGTCTTTGCCTTTATAGCCTTCATATATATAAGGGGTAGTTGCTACCGTTGGATCCCATTGAGTGGTCGTGGTGTAAGCAGCTGCTTGAGTACCCTCTTGTTGCCCCCAGAAATAATCATAACCTTGATAATTTGGTAGCTTTTTAATTTGGGAGCCAACATGCCACTTGCCAAATAAAGATGTATGATAACCCGCATCAGAAAGTAACTCCGGCAATGTATATTCCCAGTAAGCTAAACCATCGGGTTCTCCAGGGGCTGGCACTTTTTGATTACCAGTTCTAATAGGTAAACGCCCTGTATGCAATGCCGAACGAGTGGGGGTACATTGGTTTTGTACATTGAAGTTTGTTAATCGTAAGCCTTGATTAGCAAACTTATCAATATTAGGTGTTTGAATGGTGCTGCCTTGAATACTTAAATCCCCCCAGCCCCAGTTATCTACTAAAAGATAGATAATATTAGGCTTTTCACTTGCAACTGAAGTAAAAGATGATAATAAAGCCAAAGTAATTAAGCAGCTAGTTAACATATTCATAAAAATTCCTTTCTAAATATTTGAATAGAGTTTGCCATATTTTATAAGTAAAAAGTTAATTTTAAATCTTTTTTTTATTAGCCCAAACCCGTATGAATATTAATATGAAAGGCACGGTAGATAATGCAGTCATTAATACTGGTGAATTACTCGCTCCAAATTCATAATTGGGTAAAATATAAGGTTGTAAAAAATGAATCAGCATATATTCATCAATAAATGTGAGTAAAACTATATAACCAATAATTAAATGAAGCTTACGCCAGCGTTTTATCCCTAACTTTTTTTGTGAAAAATTATTTGATGTTAAGCCCATGACCCCAGCCAAAAGAAATACCACTCCACCAGGATAAATAATGTACCAAGGAGCACTAATGGCAAACCAATGACTATCTTTCATCGCTAAATTTATAATGGCCAACATGTGCACCCATAATAGAATGACCGTTGAAATTCCTATATATCTGCGGTTACGAATTAAATACTTAGTCCATGACGCGTTAAATATTTTATTAAGTGCTGAGGCACCGAAACTAAAGAAAAACAAAAACATTGCTAACCGGCCAGTTGCGCGTAAAAACGACTTTGTACTCTCTGTTATGTCATTGATATCAATAATTAATAAAATCATTAAGGCATAAATAATTAACATTGAATAAACAATACTAACGCCAGAAAAAAAACGAATATTCTTGTTCATAATTTAGTCCTTATTTATTAAAATCTTTAAGAATAGTGCCTGAGTTGAAATCCATATCTCCACGTATAAGGTGGGCATCAATCATCTTTATTGGTTTAAGCTTATGAATTGGCCAAACATCTGTTTGAGCTGGCATCCAAACTGAGCCAGTACCTTTATATATTTCATATCGACCCGCAGCATCAGTTAAAGGCACAAACTGTGCATTATCTTCAACATATTGATGGATATCTAAACCATTACCTTCAGCATTTGGGATCATTTTCAAACATAGGCCAGGAGGAAGCTCTGGTGCTTCTTCGGCGGGAATTTGAACTTCAGTTCTAAAATGTGTTTCAACTAAAGATAGACCTTTAGGACGTTGACACTTGGTATATATTTCATTTGATTCGTAAGTGATTTCTGCATGACCAATTTTTTTAGAGTCGCCCCAGTATTCACGACCAGAGGCCATAGCCACATCACTATTTACCATTAGAAAATATTCAAAGCAGTAATCTTTTCCTTCAAAAGTGCACTCTGGGAAAACATATGTGCCAATATATGGCATAGGTAAGTGATCGCAAATTTGCACTAATACTTGCACTATGGCTGAACCATCGGCTCTTAACTCACAACCTACAGGTAAGATATCTTCAATTTCTGCAGGGTCTGCTTCATATCGATATAAAATATTGGTGGTATTTTTAACTTGTAAAGGTATTTGATAAAGTGGACTGTGTGCTGGACCACTTTGACCAAACCTATTTGTTGTAAACTTACCCATTTTTAATTCCTCATTTATTATGACTATTGTTTGAGTTTTGTTCTGTTTTCTTTCATCAGTATAGATTAGATATTCAGAATTTCTTGATATCTTAGCTCAACTTTAAGTGCTAAAATATGAACACCTTGAAGTTGAGTTAGTCACCTGCACAGACGAGCTTTTGTTAAATCTTTTCTTAATAGCGTTAGTAAAAAGTTTGGCGCAAGTCTGTTTAAATACCATAAAATTTTAGCTGGCGTGGTGACAGGAATAATGGCTTTGTTTTTAAAGGCTCCTTTTAAAATGGCCTCAGCACAACCTTCAGATGTGATACCTGATTTTTCATATTGTTCTAAGGATTTAAGGTGCTTTTCTCTATCTAAGCTGACCATTTCACTTTCAGTAAAAATAGATGTTTTAACATAACCAGGACAAACTACACTAACTCTTACACCTAAATCTGTACCTTCAACTCTTAAGGCTTGAGATAACCCTACAACACCGTATTTCGCGGTAACATAAGGAGCTTCCATAGGTAAAGGCACAAGACCTTGAATGGAAGATAGGTTAATAATGTGTCCACTGCTCTGTTTTACCATCTGTTTATATGCCAATGTAGAGCCGTTTATTACACCATCTAAATCAACACTGAGTACTTTTCGCCAGTGTTCTATAGATAAATCGATTGCTTCCCCAGCAACGGTAATACCTGCAATATTAAATAAAAAATCTAGCTTTTGATGCTTTGTTACGACAGCTTCAATCAATGTTTGAAAAGCAAGATAATCAGTAACATTTAATTTATGTGGATAAGCATTTTCATGGGATGAATAGATATTTTGCAACGCCTCTTCATTCATATCAGCACAAATAACTTTCGTACCTAATGCCAGTAGTAATTCAGATACAGCCTTGCCTATACCTGACGCGGCTCCGGTGACAAGACAAATTTTATTTTGATAATAACTTTTCATAAATGCCTTCTCGAGGTGTTTGTTGGCTCATGTTTTAAAACTGAGAGCAATATTAGCTAATGAATATTTTGTTATGGAAAAGCCAAACTTCAGCTTATGTAAAGGATGTTTTGTGGTTAATAAAACAAGAAAAATGCTGAATTGAACCGCATTCCTCTTGTTTTTAATGAATGTATTTAATAAAAGCTCACTAAATACATATTATTGACTGCGCTTTAATCAAAAGAATAAGAAACTGACGCACCAACAGTACGAGGCATGCCAATACTGTCATTTAGAATGCCGAAAGCCTCTAAACCTGAAGTGTAAGAAATGTAACGCTCATCTGCGATATTTTTAGCCCAGATTGAAACGCTAAGATTTCCCTCACCATTTGTCCACATCAAACGACTATTTAATAAACCATATGAAGGAGTTTTTTTATACTCGGTATTATCGGTATTATGGTAAACCTCATCTTGCCAGCTATAATCCACTTGAAGATCAAGTTCGCCACTAGCAAGTTCCCAGTAGTGATTTAGCATAATGTTTGCTGATGTTTCTGGAGTAAAGGCAGTTGTTGCGCCAGACAAATCTTCTATTATTTGTTCACCTGTTTCTGGATCAACCCCTTTTTCACTGAAGAAATCTTGCAATTCTGCATCAATATAACTTAGGCCCATTTGTACCCTTAAATTTTCAGTCAACATTGCAATAACTTCTAATTCAGCACCTTGATATACACCTTTGGCTGCATTATCAATAAAGCGAGCTGGTACACCAGATTCAGTTGTTCTTGAGGTGTACACTTGCATATTGTCATAATCATAGTTAAATATGCTGGCATTTATTCTTAATTGGTTATCTAATAAATCAGATTTCACACCAAACTCAACCGCAGTCATTTCTTCTGAATCAAATGATTTTGCTTCATTTTCAGAGAAAACAGCGGAAGTATTGAAACCAGGAGCTTTAAAAGCGGTACTGATTGAACCATAAAACATAATATTGTCATCTAGGAAGTAATCTAAACCGATTTTCCCTGACAAATTTGAATCTGAAATTTCATCGTCTAGAGCAACTACATGACTTGAACCAGACCACATTATGTCTTCGACACCGTCCCCCGTTACATCTATTGGTAATAATGTTGCATGAAAAATAGTATCAAGTTTCATGGTGGTTTTTTCATCGGTATAACGAGCACCTAACGTTAAGTTCCACTTGTCGGTAAACCTAAGTTCGTACTGGCCAAAAATTGACATGCTTTCAACTTCTTGGTCATAAATTTCATTGAAAATACCTGTTGTGCCAGTTAAACCAAAAATAGGACCAAGCGCAGCTTGTGCATCCTCAATCGGTGTACCTGTGGGTATTTGCGAAAATATTGGTGCAAACATTTGAAGCAGTTCGTAATCATGATCAGCTTTTGCAGAATCTTTTAAATAATAACCACCAAGAACCCAAGAGCTATCATCATATTGTCCGAGCAATTGAAATTCTTGCGTAAATTGATTCGATTCTTCTTCTAGAAATAATTCTAATATTTGCGTTGGCCCACCGTCAGTATCATCGGCTTGAAAAGCCTCTAGTGATAGATGATTTGAAATACTGGCAAAAGAAATATTATCGCTGATATCCCAGTCAAGACGAAGCGTTCCTGAGTTATATTCTTCAGTGTGATCCAATACCAGATTATTATTTATTTTCAATAAATCATCAGATTGCGCAACATAACCTAATGCATTTGCACAGGTATAGGTAAGTGTTTCTTCTGGGGTACATGTGCCACCAGTATTTGGATTAATTAATCCTCTAAATTTTGATGGAACATTGCTGCCATCTTTAGAACCCGCTTCGATTATAGCGGTAACTTTCAAATTATCAGTTGCTTGATACAAGAAGGTAGAGCGTAATGCCCACTTTTCTGGCTGAGCTTGTGATTCACCCGTAAAAGCATTCTCTTGATAGCCTTCACTTTTGGAGTATCGGCCAGCAACACGTACTAATAAATCATCAGCAATTTCACCACCAATACCACCTTCTACAGCATATGTGCCAAAACTGCCGGCATTAACATTGATATTTCCTTCAAAATCTTCAGTAGGTTTTACAGAAGAAAAGAGGATTGCTCCACCAGAAGTATTACGGCCAAATAAAGTGCCTTGTGGGCCTTTTAATATTTCAACATTTTCAATATCGAATAAAGCAAAGTTCTGAGATCTAGGCGCTTTTAAGTAGACATCATTGGAATAAATAGCAATAGGGCCAGAGTTTGCATTGGAAAAATCAGTTAAACCAACACCCCTAATGAAAAACAGCGGTAAGCCATCAGAGCCACCATTATTAGCAATGGTAACATTAGGCACTTGCGCTGCGACCTCATTTGACTGAGTAATGCCCATTGAACGTAAATCATCACCTGAAAAAGCAGTTACCGAGATACCAACATGCTGAACATTTTGAGCACGTTTTTGGGCACGTACTTCTATAACTTCAATGCTTCTTGCTTCTTTATCTTGTTGTAGCTCTTCTGCATTAATAGCGTTGGTACTTAGAGCACTACCTACTGAAATTGCAATTAGACTCTTTCTTATAAACATAATTTCTTCCCCATAAACCAATATAAAATGATTGTTAATACAAACTAAATGTTAATTATTTATATTTTTAGAAACATCAGTATGCAAAACGCATATAAAAAAACTTGATAATAAAGCTCGTTATTTTAATGGAACTTGATAATTCAGCTCAATATTGTGGTTGTGACTTGGCAGGAAGCATTAATTTACTAAATAACATCGACCATCCATTTCAACACTTTAAATTTGCAACTAATTAACGGCTCGGTCATTATCAGACCAATACTGTTTACGAATTTTTGTTTTAAGCACTTTACCAACAGGACTTCTTGGTAGTTGTTCAACAATATCGATTGTTTTAGGTGTTTTTACGCTACCTAACTTAGCTTTAATATGAGCAATAATTTGCTCTACGCAGATGTCTTGGGAGGGTTTAAGTTGAAGTACTCCTTTAACAGATTCACCCCATTTTTCATCAGGAATACCAATCACTGCACAATCTTGTACAGCATCAAGCTCCATAATCACCTGTTCTACCTCATTGGGATAAACATTAAAACCACCGGTGATAATCATGTCCTTTTTGCGATCAACAATGGTAATAAAGCCATCTTCATCCATCACGCCTA
Organism: Colwellia sp.; assembly: GCA_029938115.1. Taxonomy (GTDB): domain Bacteria; phylum Pseudomonadota; class Gammaproteobacteria; order Enterobacterales; family Alteromonadaceae; genus Colwellia. The sequence continues at coordinate 7,612 of JAPYOP010000087.1, forward strand.
TATCGCCAGTATGATGCCAACCGAATTCACGTATCTCAGCTGTTGCGTCTTCATTATTTAAATAACCAGGGGTGACTAAATCACCTTTAATGCAGATTTCTCCACGCTCACCGTTTGAGACACCATTACCATTATCATCTAAAATTTCACGGTATTAAACACACAAGGACGCCCAATACTTTGTAGGCGCGATTCAATTATATTGCCGTCTTTATCTAAGTAGTCCCATGGGGCTTTCGCGGTAATAGAAGCTGGTGCTTCTGTTTGTCCAAAAGCTTCGGTAAGTACAGGGCCAAAAACATCAATGGCATGTTTTAGTTTTTCAAGTGAGGTTGGCGCTGCACCGACGATTAAATGCTTTAAACTGCTGTAATCGTAGTCTCGAACATTTGGCAGTGCTAGCATCATGTACAGCACAGTAGGAGGAATGAAAAAGTGCGTAATTGCAAACTTTTCAATAACCTTTAAAATGCCTTCAGGATCGACTGCTGCCATAATGTAGTTAGTGCCACCGCGAGCAAAATGTGCACAACCTAATATGCCAGCAGTGTGAGTCATTGGTGCAACCACTAGGTGTGCATCGTTATCTTGATAACTAAAGTGAGCCCAAAAATTGCTAAGGAATGTTTCAATGTTTTTATGCGTTAGCATCACACCCTTTGGCTCGCCTGTAGTTCCACCCGTTGGAAATAAGGCAAACAAACCATTTGGGTTTTCATCAGTCCCCTCAAATGGTTGTTTGTAATGCTCTACCCATGTAGCTAAAACTGTTTCATCACAGTTGGTATTAATACAAACAATCTCTTTAATCGAATGTGTTGTAGCTTTTATTTCTAACGCTTCTTTTTCATAACTTGAATGGTAAAATAAAAGCTCACCATCAAACCGATCAAGTAAACTAATATTTGACTCCAATGCATTTCTTGGGTTAATAGGTAGCCAAACGGCCTCCGAGCGAAATAAGCCTAAAAGTGTCACAAAAGCTTCGCAGCAGTTGGGTGATAAAACACCGATACGAGTACCTGCATTATAGCCATTACCTTTTATTGCACTGGCAATATAGTGAGATAGCTGCTGTGCTTCTTGGTAACTATATTGGCTATTATCATCAACAAAGGCTAAGTTATCTGGGTAGATGCGTGCACCATTATCAAAAAAATCTATAATTCTCATAATACTTCCTATGACTAAGCAAAGCGCTTAATCTACTTCTACTTCAATTAAGCCAAAGTTTTGTAGTTGACCCATAAGCTCTTGATAACCAACTGCTTGACATGCTGAAACAAAACCACTGTCTAGTTGATGGCCATTAATTAATAAGTTAGCGGTTGCGGCTTGCACTACACCCGTTAGTAAATAGGGTGTGAACGAGCGAACAGTACAACTTGAAGTGTTATTACCACCCCGACCTTTTACAAAATCAACACAACGATGTACCAGTGGATTTTCACGAGGCGGCATGCCCGCTTGAATACTCTCACCGATAGATTTTAGTTGTGCTGCCTGTACATCAGCAGGAAGGTCTTTAAGATCATTTTCATACATGGTTTGCATACCAATAACTTGTTCCATCAATTCTCTATTGGTAAAGCCTGTTAGTTGACGACAGTTTCGAACTCGTGCATCGCTTTCAAATATTAGTGGCAGTGAGCCACCGCCCCAGCAATGAGTTAGTTGAGTCATGGCTTCACCAGGCACCATCACTTCATAACCTTTTGCCTTAGGCCAAATAGCGCGTTGATTATCTTTTAGATAAAAAGCATCATCAGCTGCTTGAAACATAGAAAAAATTGATTGGGTTGAGCCATAAGTTGGTGTACCTGCTGCGTAGCAAACTGCTTCAATAGTATCGATACCAGGAGTTTCTAATGCAACACGGGCAGCAATCTCTAATGGTACATACATGTAAGAGGTACAAGGTGCTAACACCTTACCGTTAGCTTTGTATTGCTCAGAGAACTTTTTCTTGGCTTGATCCATGAAAAATATTTCACCGGTAGTATCAAGGTAATGAATATTCGCATTTGCTGCTGCTTCTACAACAGTTTCACCAAAATAATGAAAAGGACCAACTGTATTACAAACCACTTTAGTGCTTTTAAATAGTTCGGTTAGTGCTTCAACAGTGTGCTCAACTTCTACTACTTCATAATCAGCGGTTTCAATACCGGGTACTAACTTCATCGCTTCTTCAATACGCTCAGCATTACGACCGGCGGCAATAAAAGGGATGCCGTAATTTCTTAATGCTTCCGCTATTAAACGGCCGGTATAACCACTGGCTCCGTATACTACTACTGGTCTATTAACTGACATGATTTTTTCCTTTTATTTTAGTTTTGAAAATTGCATAAAAATCTTTATATTTTGTGATCGAGTTAACCTAAGAACATGTTTAATTATTTCGTTCGAAAATGTTAACGAAACCTGCACTACCTAAACCACCATTGTGTTGTAACCCCAACCTAGCGTTATCAACTTGGCGTTTTCCTGATTGTCCTCTGAGCTGTTGAACAATTTCTGTGACTTGGGCAAGTCCTGTTGCACCTAAGGGATGACCTTTCGCTAATAATCCCCCAGAAGGTCCTATAACAACTTGACCTCCGTAAGTATTTTGTTTTTCTAATACAAATTTTTCCAACTCATCTTCCTTACAAAAGCCTAAAGCCGAATAAGTAATAATTTCATTGCTTGTAAAACAGTCATGCAGTTCAACAACATCTATATCTTTTGGCTCTACTCCCGCATCTTCATAGGCTAGTTTGGCTGCATCTCGACTTAATCCTCTAAAGGTTACGTCAAGCGGATCACTTTTAAAAAATTCAGCTTTGTCGCTGCAAAAACCGCTGCCTTTTAACGTTACTTGAATAGGTAAATTATGCTTTTTAGCGAAAGCTTCACTACAAACAATAACGGCAGAAGCACCACTACTTGGCGGGCAAGCAAAAAATTTACGTAGGCCTCGGTAAATTGGTGGTTTCTCTAAAACTTGCTCTATTGTTATTGGAGCTCGGTAAATTGCATAAGGGTTATGCCGCGCATGTATTCTGGATTTCACCGTAATTTTAGCAAGGGTTCGCTCTGAAACCCCGTATTGTTCCATTAACAGTTCAGCTTGGCAGCCAAACATTAAAACCGCAGGAGGAAGATTTCTTTCGGTTTCTGACAAGTTAAGTAAGTCAGCTACCGCATCAGTATGACGTTTTACTGGACTTAATCTATCGGGAAAAATCATGTCTATTGCACCGGGAGACATTTGTTCAAAACCTAATGCTATAACGCAATCAGAGATACCATATTTTATGGCTTGAGCTGCATGAGCAAAGGCGGTAGAACCACTTGCACAATTATTGGTAACATTAGTAATTGGAATACCCGTGATGCCGACATGGTAAAGTGCAGCTTGTCCTGCACAACTGTCACCATAAACATAGGAGCAAAAGGCTTGTTCAATGTTGTTGTAGTCTAATCCGGCATCTTTTAAGGCAGACATTGCTGCACCTTTGCCCATAATGTCATAACCCATACTTTCACCGGGTTTTTTAAAAGGGACCATACCAACACCACAAATTACCACTTTATTTCTCATGCAATCCTCAATATCATTTTGCATCAAGTGCTGCTTTAAGCATCACTTTACGTTTTTTAAGTATGAAACATTCATTAAGGAATTCTTGATAATTTGGCTCAATATAAACTAGACTATTAATACAGTGTATTACTTAACTACGAAGGTTTATCTGTGAAAAGCTCTTATTCAAACGAAAATAAAAAGTGGTTATTAACTTTGTTAACCAAAATAGGTATAAGTGAAGTTATTCTAAAAAAGGAGGTTCCAGAGCTCTATGAAACTATTTGTACAGATACACAGTCAATCTCAATTGAAGACTTATCAAGATTACTTAATACTTTGGAAAATATAACAAACGACCCCCATATTGGTTTGACGTTAGCTCAAGATACACGCCTTGATAACATTGGACTTTATGGTTATTTATTAGGGCAATCTAGAGATCTTGGTGAGTTGTTACAGGCAGCAATTAAGTATTATCCCATTTACCATCGACCAGCGAAGCTTAGTTTGAAACAAAAACGCTTCTATAGCACATTTTCTTATAGTGATGTCATTCCAACTAAGAACTCTTGTCGCCATGATAACGAATGGTGTTTAGGTTGGTTTGTAAATCAAATATCTTCTAAAACTTCATTTTCTTGGAAGCCAAAAAAAGTTTGTTTTTCTAACCCTGAGCCAAAAGATGTTTCGAAGTTAGTTAATATTTTTGGTGAAAATTTATTCTTTGAGCAACCTAGTAATAGTTTTGATATAGAAAATAAATTGCTTTTACTACCTTATAGCGATGTAGATAGTAGTGTATTAGCAGTAATAAAACCTATTGCTGATAAATTGGTTGATGAAATAGTTCAAGAGCAATGCCTAGAATCAAAGGTTAGAATTTTAATCATGAAAAACTTAATGGAAGAGGATTTTTCTTGTGTTTTCTTGGCTAAAGAATTATTTATGTCGTTAAGTTCATTGAAGCGAAAGTTAAGTAAGATAGGGCTATCTTATAGCGCTATAAGAGATGATGTTATCTTGTATTTAGCAAAAGAATTATTAAGTGAAACGACACTTTCAATAAATCAAATTGCAATGTCACTAGGTTATTCTGAGCACAGCGCATTTAATCATGCATTTTTACGGTTAAGCCAATACTCACCTAGACAGTATCGTGAGCTTTCTAGTGAAAGAAACCTTTGAACATCACAATAAAAACTATATGACTTGAAATACATTGGACGAAAAACTAGTTTTTTAATCAATAAATCTAAAGGTAAACTATGTAGTGGAGTGGTAAATTTGACCGTATTTAGGAGCAAAGTAAATATACTCTAAGGCGTTATCTGCCCCAAACTGCCATAGAATCATAAAATTTTTATACATAAAATCATTCTAATCGAATGTTCTCTTTTGGTATTTTTCATCAAAATATAATTTTTTTGATTTTATAGATTCCGGATGAAATTTAGAACAATTTTATTATCTAACGCATGGCTGCCTTGCGTCTGCTCACTTGTCTCTAGATAAGCCAAGGCTAATGTCTATATTCGTATCTAAGTGAACATTATCTGCTAACATTTTTGATATTGATGAAGTTGCGAGTGATTTCTTTATCAAATTTGATGTAATAATTCATTCTCCTTCCTATAAGGCTTATCAGC
>JAPYOP010000088.1 GCA_029938115.1 Colwellia sp.
AATTAAACGATCTTTATTTTATTTTATTTTATTTTATTTTATTTTATTTTATTTTTTATAATCTATCTCTACCTGCTCTAACATCTTAGTCAACTGATTTCTGTCATGCCATTTCCCTTTTAACATTACCCCTGCGATTGCTCGCGTATTTTTAATATCTAGCAATGGATTCTTATCAAGAAGAACGAATTGTGCATTTTTTCCTTCATTAATGGTTCCTGCACTAGCAGAACGATTGAGGAAACGAGCAGCCATCACTGTTGCGGATCTTAGCACATCGTAAGGAGGAACCCCTGCACTTTGTAATTGCTCCATATCTTCATGCACTGAAAACCCAGTAACTTGAATACCATAGTTATCAGAGCCGACTAGCATAGGTACGCCCACTTTATGCATAGCTTTTATTAACATACGTGCTCCTTTAATCACTTTGTCGATGTAATCAAGTCCATGTTCAGTTAAGAAAAAAGGCTGATGATAATCATTTTTTGGACTTAACCAGTATGCTTTAGCATCTTTAGGTAGGTATTTATTTATCTCACGTGCTTTAAGCGCTTCAAAACGTTGTGGATCAGTCCAATCCTGGATCATCGCTACGGTGCTCAGCGTCGGTGCCACGTAAATACCACTGTCTTTCACTTGCTTGGCAATATTTTTGGCAAGCTTTTCGTCCATATCAACAACGGTTAAATTTCCCTCATCAGAAAACGCCATAACAATGTCTTCTGCGTGAACTATGCTTGCCATGCGCAAAGCTACTTCAAAAGGCTTGTCACGCTGAGTATGACCTACCGTCGATATACCAGCTTTTTCAGCTTTTTCAGCTTCTTCGAGTAATGTAAAGTAAGCATCTTTGTCGATATTTCCATGAATCTTAATAAAGTCATATCCACGGTCTTGGTGAAATTGCACCATTTTTATTGCATCTTCTAGGGTCTTGATATTATTGGCATCTAATTGGCATGGTTGCTTTCAAATACATGCAATGGCGCTCATGCGAGTGCTATTTTTTATAATCTCGTTGAAACTGTTAAGGCTAACGGCATAGTCGTGCATGACTATATATCAAAGTGTTTGCAACATATTGCCGAGCAACCAAACAGTCTTGAAGCGTTATTACCATGGGGCATTGAGCGCGGCTAGGTGCCGATCCTCATACGATTACCAAAATATCATTATGTATGGATTTATTATTCTCTATAAATCAGCAGATAGTTATTTTATAAAGAATTATTCACTGTTGATTTATATTGAAATTTATAGGATTTCTACTATTCTAATAAAGAAATTAAATATTTATTTATTAGAAGGAGCATTTCAATATGAATAATGACGTCTCTCCAGAACAACAAAAAAAGCGTGAGAGGAATGCTTTTATTTTCCTGACTGTATTTTTAGCCCCTATCCTATCTTGCGTTATTGTTGGCGCTTTAGGGTTTTCCATTTGGATTAGCCAAATGTTTTTCGGCCCACCTACTTTCTGATTTGTTGAGAAAAATTTCCAATGGAAAAATTAATTGATCCAAGTAAGCGTAGATTCCTTGCAGGAAGAGTACGCCAAGAGCAAGTGCTTAGATTGCCCTGGGTGATAAATGAGTCTGTCTTTACAGCACAATGTACACAGTGCCAATTCTGTGTCAGTGCCTGTGAAACTCAGATTATTGTCAGTGACACTCAAGGTTTTCCAAAAATTGATTTTTCTAAAGGGGGATGCACATTTTGCCAAAAATGTATTCAATCTTGCCCTGAGCCTCTTTTCACCATATCGAAAAAACAAATACCCTTAGACGAAATCAATGATTACCAAGACCCTTGGCCAATAAAACTCGACATCAGCGATAAGTGTTTAGCTAAAAATAATACCTACTGTCAAAGTTGCCGTGATGAATGTGAACCCAATGCAATTAAGTTTTCTTATATTTCTTCAGGGAAAGTAAGCCCAATTCCACAACCCACAATTAATTTATCCGATTGCAATCAGTGCGGCGCTTGTCTTTCAAGTTGTCCTCAAGATGCAATAGCCTTTGATATTATCACACAGGATCAACGAGATATTGTGCCGAATAATGCAATTAGACATCAAGAAGAGGTAATACATGTCAAGTAATACAGTTGCGCAAGTCGACAATAGGCCAAAAGAATATCACGTGGCAAGTTTTGTTGCTCAAGCTATAGCTTCCCAGCTGAGTGAAGTAGAGCAAGCAATAACTGCTTCAAAAGGTTCAGAAATACATGCGGTTACACTCGAAGGTAAAATTGTATTTACCCTTGAAGCATGTACACAGCAAGCAATTGGTAAATTAATCGATAAATTGAAATACCATACTGGCTTGTTGAGTCTAGCTCCAGTGTACCACCAGTACCTAAATGAAAATAATGAAGACGACTAGATTCATATAAATAAAAATTAACCAAAGATAAAAAACAACCGAGAGCAAAGGTGACACTATGACAATTAATCGCCGTGAATTCATCAAGGCCAATGCTATTGCAGCCGCAGCAGCAGTGGCAGGAATATCCGTACCTGTATCTGCATCCAATCTTATAACCAGCAGTGAGCTAACCAAGCTCAAATGGGATAAAGCACCTTGTCGTTTTTGCGGCACGGGGTGTGGTGTGAACGTAGGCGTTATGGATGGAAAAATAGTTGCCACTCATGGTGATATTAAGTCTCCAGTTAATAAAGGTCTTAACTGTGTGAAAGGATATTTCCTTTCAAAAATTATGTACGGTAAAGATAGATTAACCACACCTTTGTTACGTATGACCAATGGTCAATACAATAAAAATGGCGACTTTACTTCTGTTTCATGGGAGAAAGCCTTTGATGTTATGGAAGAAAAAGCAAAAACAACACTAAATGAAAAAGGTCCAACAGCTGTCGGAATGTTCGGTTCAGGTCAATGGACTGTTCAGGAAGGATATGCCGCTGTTAAATTGATGAAAGCTGGTTTTCGTACTAATAACATCGATCCAAATGCTCGCCACTGCATGGCTTCTGCCGTAGGTGGATTTATGAGGACTTTTGGTATCGATGAGCCTATGGGTTGTTATGACGATATAGAAGCCACAGATGCAATGGTTTTGTGGGGATCGAATATGGCAGAAATGCATCCCATATTATGGACACGAGTTACTGACCGTCGACTGAGCGCTCCCCACGTTAAAGTAGCTGTGTTATCTACTTTTAAGCATCGTAGTTTTGATTTAGCTGATAACAGCATGATTTTTACTCCACAAACTGATTTAGCTATTTTAAATTTTATTGCTCATTATATCATCAGCACAGGTAGAGTTAATCAAGACTTTGTGAAAAAGCATACTAACTTTAGGCTAGGCGAAACCGATATTGGTTATGGATTACGACCTGAACACCCTTTAGAGCAAAACGCTAAAAACAATGGCAAAACTGCGGGTGACTCAGTTCCGATTAAATTCGAAGAATATGCAAAATTTGTAAGCACCTACACTGTAGAGTACGCTTCAAAATTATCAGGTGTACCTGAAAGCAACCTAATTGCATTAGCAGAGTTATATGCTGATCCCAAAACCAAAGTTATTTCGTTCTGGACTATGGGATTCAACCAACATACCCGCGGTGTTTGGGCGAACAACCTTGTTTACAATATCCATCTATTAACCGGAAAAATATCGACGCCAGGTAATAGTCCGTTTTCATTAACAGGACAACCCTCAGCTTGTGGTACGGCACGTGAAGTAGGAACCTTCTCACACCGCCTACCTGCTGATTTAGTAGTGGCTAATCCCAAACACAGAGCCATTGCAGAAAAAATATGGCAATTACCAGAAGGCACTGTACCAAGTGAACATGGCTATCATGCAGTCGAACAAAACCGTAAATTAAAGGATGGCGAACTTAATTTTTACTGGGTGCAGTGTAATAATAACATGCAAGCTGCTGCCAATATTATGGAAGAGGCGCTGCCTGGTTATCGTAATCCTAAAAACTTTATCGTTGTATCAGATCCTTATCCCACAGTAACAGCGCAAGCAGCAGATTTAATTTTGCCCACTGCTATGTGGGTGGAAAAAGAAGGCGTTTATGGTAATGCAGAGAGGAGAACTCAAGCTTGGCATCAAATGGTAAAAGCGCCAGAAGGAGCGAAGTCTGATTTATGGCAACTTGTTGAGTTTTCTAAACGATTTAAAGTTGAAGAGGTTTGGCCTGAAGAATTAATTGCTAAACAACCCTCTGTTCGGGGGAAATCTTTATTCGAGATACTGTATAAAAATGACAGTGTCGCTAAATTTTCATTAGATGAAATAAGTGAAGACCAATTAAATGACGAAGCTCGTGAATTTGGTTTCTATATTCAAAAAGGTTTATTTGAAGAGTATGCTACTTTTGGCCGAGGCCATGGTCACGATTTAGCACCGTATGATATGTATCACAAAGAACGCGGATTACGCTGGCCTGTCGTCAACGGAAAAGAAACACTTTGGCGATATAAAGAAGGCTCTGATCCTTATGCCAAAAAAGGCAGTGGTTGGGATTTTTATGGCAAACCTGACGGCAGGGCAGTTATTTTTGCTTTACCTTACGAACCAGCAGCTGAAGAACCCGATGAAGAATATGACTTATGGCTATCAACTGGCCGCGTCCTAGAACATTGGCATTCAGGGTCAATGACACAACGAGTTCCTGAACTATACAAAGCCATGCCCGATGCTTTAGTTTATATGCACCCAGATGATGCTAAATCTCGTAATATGCGCCGAGGTGATTTGGTGAAATTAGTTTCACGACGTGGAGAAGTGCAAACAAGGGTTGAAACAAGAGGTCGGAACAAACCGCCAAAAGGTTTAGTCTTCATGCCTTGGTTTGACGCCAGCCGATTGGTCAACAAGGTTACTTTAGATGCCACTGATCCTCTTTCTAAACAGACGGACTATAAAAAGTGCGCAATTAAAATAGTTAAGGTTTAGGAGAAAAATATGCAAAGTGTAATTTTAAGGAAGGTTATCAAGTTAGTTAGCTCAGCGTTGATAGCGTCTGGAATTTTGTTCTCTTATACTGTTACATGTGCTGAGAATGAAGTCGCAACTCTCAGAGACGCAGCTAAGATAGCAGAACAAAAGGAACCGAACATTATTCCTAAGGTCATTAATAAGGATATTAAGCAAGGGCGTAACTATCCTATGCAGCCGCCAGTAATCCCTCATACTATCCGTAGCTATGAAGTGAATAAGTACAACAATAAATGTATGTCATGTCACTCTCGCCAGCTTACAGAAGAGTCACAGGCACCTATGGTGAGTGTGACCCATTACATGAATAGAGATGGTAACTTTCTTGCTGAAATATCCCCTCGACGCTACTTTTGTAATCAGTGTCATGTTACTCAACAAGATGCTAAGCCATTAGTAGTGAATACTTTTATTGATATGCATAGCTTGATGAAACAAAAAACTGCAAAAGATAATCAGGAGTAACCATGAAAAAGTTGTTAAAAGTTGGCTGGGACACTTTAAGTTCCCCTAGTGGTTATTATAGCTTGGGTTTTTTAGTTCTTGGCGGCTTTATTGCAGGCATTATCTTTTGGGGCGGGTTCAATACCGCCCTTGAAGTTACGAATACTGAAGAATTTTGTATCTCATGTCATGAAATGGAAAACAATGTCTATGAAGAATTAAAAACGACCATACACTTTACTAACCGTTCAGGTGTAAGAGCAACTTGTCCTGATTGCCATGTCCCTCATAAATGGACAGATAAAATTGCTCGTAAGATGCAAGCCTCAAAAGAAGTTTGGGCTAAATTTTGGGGAACTATAAATACTCGAGAGAAATTTCAAGCTCATCGCCGAGAACTAGCTGAGCATGAATGGGCGCGCTTGAAAGCCAATGATTCTTTAGAATGTCGTAACTGCCACAACTTTGACTACATGGACTTTACCGAACAAAGTCAACGTGCGGCAACACAGCATTCAGGTGCCTTAGCTAATGGTGATAAAACCTGTATTGATTGTCATAAAGGCATTGCTCATCAGTTACCGGATATGAAAGGAGTTGAGGGTTGGTAATCCTCTCTGATTAAAACTAGTTTTCAATGGCCATTGAATTTAAAGCCCTGTAGCGGTTTTAGCATTGGAAAAACAATCAGCGTAACGTTGAATGGGTGGTTTATGCCAAACGACCCTTTGCAGGGCCACAAGCTGTATTGGCTTATCTATCGAGATACACACATCGGGTTGCTATGGATAAACAAACGGTGAGTTTCAAGTGGAAGAACTATCGCGTTAAAGAGCAGAATAACACCGCACCATGACGCTGACTCACGATGAGTTTATCCGACGTTTTTTGCTGCATGTGTTACCCAGTGGTTTTCACCGTATTCGTCATTACGGTTTGACAGCGAATACAGGTCGTAAGAAGAACTTGGATAAAGAGATATCGGGTGAGGCAAAAACACATGAGCCAGCAGCTACCTTTGTGTGCCCTTGCTGTGGCGCAGGCATGGAAGTCACTTAAGTCTTACCGCACTTGTATTTGCCTCGTGCACAGCGCTAGTTTCCCGCGGCTTATTCATTGTGAGCCTTTCAAAAGTGCCGGACGGAGAATATTTGACGCAACCTGCTGATTTATCTTATGCTGTCAGGCAGAAAAGAGCGTTCAACAGCCGCTCAAGCATCTTCTAATTTTATGTGCTTTTTCCGTACAACTGCCATTTGAATATGTTTCACTGAGACATGTGATCTTACAATCCCCTATATATTAGATAACGAAGTTGTTCTAAACTTTCATCTTGAATGATTAAAGCTCAAACTTGATTGAAAATACCGAAAGCGGACATTTGAATATTATTAATTAACCTAATTTTTGTGTACTGAAAATTAATGATTCTATGGCGATGTATGGACTCCACAGCGCCTTAGAGTGTTTACGTTAATTTAGTTGCATAGCTTTAATTTTTAGTGTCTTTTATTTAAGTAGGCGGTACACTCTACTTAAATAAAAGACACTAAAATGGGGCATTATGAATTCAGTTAATATTAAAAAATTAATTTTTCTAGTAAGCAGCTTCGCGCTCGCTTCTTGCAGTATATTAAATACTCACCAACTAGACAAAAATGCCAGTCATGTAAAAATTTATGATGATTTTGAGCAAGTGAAACATTGTCAATATATGGGAGAGTTAGTTGGCTCTGAGGGGAGCTGGTATACCTTTTTTTTCATCTCTAATGCAGAGCTGACTCTTGCGAGTATTAATGATTTAAAAAATAGAGCCATTGATATAGGGGCTAATAGTATTCATATTGAAGAGCACATGGGCTTTAATACCTCGGTAACCTTTTTAGGTCATGCTTATGAATGTCCTAAATCATAAAGTTGTATTAATCACCATAATAACTGATTAAGTTGAATGCAATACCTGCTTCTCTTCGATAGTCATTCAGTTGATTAAATTCGATAAATGGCTCTACTTCAAAGTACATCCAAGATTTATAAAGTAGATTACGATACCGCGTAGAAATAACATAATTATCATTTGAAATGTTTAGTCTGTTATTGCTTCTAATATATTGAACACCTGTTACTAATAACTGCTCATGATCGGTACTTTTTATATGAAAGAAACCCACTTTTCGACGTGACCTTGACTCGTTTTGTATCTTTTGCCAACTGGCAGATAAAGAAAAGTAACTCTTTTCAAGGGAATAGTTAACAACGCCTTTGATGCCGGGTCCCCAACCATCTTGTAAGAAGTAATCGATTCTAGGCTGTAGCCTAAAATCAACGTCTTGCATTCTCCAGCTAAACTGCATTTCACTTCGAAGATATAATTGCTTTCGACTCACACCTAGTCTGTTTTTTACTTGCCATTTATTGTTAAATTGCTTTACGTATTGAAGCGCAACGTTTACACCTGTCTGATCGGTAGGGCTGTGATCGGTTTCATAATCAAGCAAGAGTTCATCTTCATCATCATTATCAATAACTAAAGCTAATCTATCGTTCCATTGAGGTAAATTAAAATAGACTTTAAATTTGGCATCCACATCATCTAAATCAGCTGAGCGAGGCAGCCAAGATAATTGTAAATAGCCATTAGCAGAAGCGCTCTCAGCTTTATCTTTATTATTTTTCTTGTCATTCTTAATGTCATTATCGTTGCTACTACCATCACTAATATTGTCTAACCACGATGCTGTATTTTGCATCATGGCATTGAGCTTACTTTGCAGTAAATCAGCTTTAGGGCGTTCAGCGACAGTCGACTCATCTGCAATGCAGCACAAGGGAAATAAGAGTAAACATAAAGAGAGTGACTTGATTGATTCCATTGGATATTCGATAATTTTATTTGTTATTAAGCTCAACAGATAATATCACTATCAACTTAACTGCCCATCACATTACTGTGACATTGAACGTAGAGTGTATTGACATTACTGCCACCATTCACGTTACCGAAAAAGTCAGAGCTTGCAAATATTCCTGAGCGATGATGCACTGACCAACCAAAATAACATTCTTTCAATTTAGGCACTTTAAATACATCACCAATGCTGACGTCAATACTCCAGTCTAAGTAATTGAGAAATTTAGAGGCCGAGCGATTTTTAGCTTCTACATGTTCGCCTTCAACAAAAGGAACTTTGGCGGCATAAGAAACACCTTCAGCAAGACCTATACGGGTTTTGATCGTATCGGACCAAGGAAACTTCGAGAAATACGCTTTAAAACCTAATACATATTCATTAAAATCATCTTGAAGTCCTTTTTCAAAACGTCTTATGTAACCGCCAGTAACATAGGCCTCAAGCGGTAGCCACATAAAGTTATCCGCTATTTTTTTACCGACAAATACACTGGCTAATCCAGTACCACGTTCTTCCGGTTTAAACATTTCTTGAAAGCGCACTAGTTTATTAAAGGTGGTTTCAGTATGTCGACCTGCAGCTACACGCCAATACCATTCACCCATGGTTAAGTCTTTTGTAATACTGCCATTAACGTAAGGGTTATCTTGATAATCATTAAATTCATAGCGGTAACTAGCAAAGCTGCTGAACTGACCATTATCAATAACGATTGGACTATTAATCTTGGTGGAGTCTAGCTCTGAATATTGCATGTTAAAGCCAAGGTAGTGATGCTGAGCTACCCGATAACTCATATCAATACCGTAACGCATTTCTAGCGCGCTTTTTGCTTGATAAGCAGCTCTATCAGCTGTAGCTTCTTCAGGGTTTACGCCATAATAATAATTACTGAGCTTTTGGTCTTCATAGGTGATGCCAATCCAGGGTCTGATGCGATAATTTCCGTGAACGAATAACTTACCCCAACGTAAATCAAGATCACAACCATTAGACGCACCACTGATATCATGGCCATAGTCTAGAGTGAAATTACCAAAGTCAGTATGGCGGGTAATAGCAAAACGACCATCTACACCGTCATCTCGGTCCATACCATCAAGCTCTATGCCGTCTTCTTCATTAAAACCAGCAAAACGGTAAGATGCATAAGCGCCGATTAACCAATCAGATGATTGATAAAGATGAAAGCCCGTACGCGTGCCATCAATAAAAAAAGTTTCACCGTTATAGGTAATTAGTGGCAGTAAATCGTCTACATCATCTTTCCCTACATAAGGAAAAATACCATTACGAAATCCCATGCCTAACGACCATAAACCAGTGCCAGGCTCAAGGTGAATTTGTGTAACATCTCTTGCTGCATGCACTGGTGTACTGAGTATACTTGACATCATTGTTGCTAGGGTAACTACACATATAAAAGGTAAATGGCTGGGAATCATGAACAATCCTTAGGTCTTGATAACAAGTGATGTCGGTTCTATCCAGGTAATTTCAAAGAATATATAGAGCCGATAAATGATTTTATAGTTTAACGCGTTAATGCTCTTTTTTCTAACGTCTCAATCCTATCTTCAATGGGTGGGCGATAAGCCCATAAATGGCTAAAGCCTTGCTTGGTTTTTTCACCAATACCAAATGCGGCTAATTGCTCCGGCAACGCCTCAGGCTTTTTTTTGTGCTAATCGTTTAAGGGCGCTTATCATATTTTTTAGTTCTGAATAAAACTAATTTTCAATAGCCTTTGAACTTAAAGAGCTGTAGCGGTTTTTGTACTTTAAAAAGTCATTTTACCCACCGTTTTACCCACCACTAGAAAAATGTGAAATATTATGCACCTTTAACCCAGTTGTGCTTACTACTAATTACATTTTTATTCACGATTACACTTACTCTATGCCCTTAGAACCACTTTTTTTAGCCGCTTCAACTACAGGTGGCTCAAAAGTAACATCATCAAAAATACGTACACCTTCAACCGACAAACCCGTTACTCTCCTTTTTATTCTTGAGTGGTTTTATCAAATTTATGAATAACCATGTGAACTACTTGGAGGGAAATTCACACGAACGGAAGAAATAAACTAAAATACATATGAATTCTGGTTAAATTAAGCCGATCGAGTGAATTCACACGAACGAATGAAATAAACTAAAATACACATGCATTCTGGTTAAATTAAGCCGAACATGTAAATTCACTTGAACGAGTGAAAAACATTGATTTTTTTGAATGTAAAGCTATAATTCATGCATACGCGTGAAATAAAGGTGATTTATGGAAATTCGAATACAGTCGGTGGAACAGCTTGGCTCTGTCAGTAAAGTGATCAGGAAAAGCCAAGGTTTTGATCAAGCGACATTGGGTGCTTTCTCAAGTAATGGGATCAACTTTGTCAGTCAATTTGAAAACGGCAAGACAACGGTTGAAATAGGCCGTGTATTAGAAGTGTTGGATACGCTAGGTATAAAGTTGTCTATCGATATTCCAATGCCCCATGATAATAATTTGAAACGCAGGTTATATAAATCCTTACTTGACGCTGGCGTGAATGTAGAAAAGGCAACAAGTAAAGACGGTAAGAATACATTTGTAATGAGAGCGTTTCAATGACAGTTAGAAGGCTAAATGTTTATGCTAACGACAGTCTGATGGGAGTACTCTTTGATGAGAAAAATATTTGGGCTTTCCAATACGAGCGGTCATGGTTAGAAACAGAAGGTTCTTACGCACTTTGTCCTGACATACCACTTAATGTTGAAAAGCAAATTGATGGCAGTTCAACGCGCCCTATTCAACACTTTTTTGACAACCTACTGCCCGAAGAAAATGCTCGTCAGTTGCTTGCCAATGATCTAGAAGTAAAAGATATATACGATACTTTTTTAATTTTGCAAAAATCTGGTAAAGAGTCAGCTGGTGCTTTGACGATCACTTCAGAAGATATGTTACTTCCAGAACGAACGATGGAGTTGCTTTCAAATGAAGAATTAATGGATCGGATCAAGAATCTACCAAAGTCTCCTTTGAATAATAAAAAGACTAAGCGAATGTCACTTGCCGGTGCCCAACATAAAATGTTGGTGATCATGCAAGGTGATGAAATTTTCGAACCGAATTTCTCGATGCCTTCAACTCACATCTTAAAGCCCGATCATTCAGTTCCAGAAGAATATTGGCAAACTACAATGAATGAGTGGTTTGTAATGACGTTAGCTGATGCCGTTGGTCTTGATGTGCCACCTATTCGTATACTCTATACGCCTGTACCCATTTACTTAATTGAAAGGTTTGATAGACAGGGAGAGTTTCCTAAACATGAAAGAATTCATATTATAGATGCTTGTCAATTAATGGGGGTGGGTAGAGGTGGCAAGTACACGTTATCAAACGTGGAGACCTACAAAAAGGTGATTGCTGCGTCTAGGCCAAAGGCAATAACAATAATAAGGCTTTATAAGTGGGTATTATTTAATCTGCTTATTGGTAATGGTGATGCACATCTAAAGAACTTGAGTTTTTATCAAGTGGGAAAAGGTTCAGTATTGTCACCATTTTATGATTTATTGAGTACTGTCATTTACACAGAACCTCATAAGACATTAAACGAAAAGTTATCTATTGCCATTGGTGGTAAAGAGAGGTTTAAAGACGTTGCATATGCTGACCTTGAAGCTTTTGCTGGCGAAATTGGTTTACCATTAAAGATCATGAAAAAAGAGACTGCTAATATGGTCGATATAATTGAACGTGAGTTTGATGCTCTCTACGATGTGGTGGTTAAAGCTCCAGTGAACGATCAAAAAGCAGGAGAACTACGTATGCTTAGAGAGATAAAGTATAGAGTATTGATACCGATCCTAAAGAATATAGCGATCGATTAGAGGGTGTAATTCTAACTGTGTAAACACCCTTTTAGATATGGGGTGTTAATTTCCGTCCCCAAGTGATCCACTTAGACCTATTGATTGCAGTGAATATTGATGCCGATCCTAAAGAATATAGCGATCGATTAGAGGGTGTAATTCTAACTGTGTAAACACCCTTTTAGATATGGGGTGTTAATTTCCGTCCCCAAGTGATCCACTTAGACCTATTGATTGCAGTGAATATTGATGCCATTTAACATCAATAGCATTAAAATTTAAAGCCCTGTAGCGGTTTTGGTACTTTAAAAAGTCACTTTACCCACCGTTTTACCCCCCCCCCCCCCACTTATCGGTGAGTAATACTGGATAGTAAAAAAACTCACTGGACAACAGAGAATAAAAAACCCTGTAAAAACAGGGCTCTTTAAAGTTCGTTAAAGCAAATCAAGTGTTATTCAATATTCTGGATCTGCTCACGCATCTGCTCAATCAACACTTTAAGCTCAACCGCACTTGCAG
>JAPYOP010000206.1 GCA_029938115.1 Colwellia sp.
AAGCCGAAGCCGAAGCCGAAGCCGAAGCCGAAGTTAGGCTAAACAAACTGAATGTTATTCTATCAAAAGGCAAGGGTAAAAGCATACTGGATGAACTACGAGACACTCTTAGCAGACTAAATTCCATCTATATAAAGTCAGGAAATGAAACCGCACAAATTCTTATATTAAGCATCGCTAAGTCCATGGTAGATCAGGAAACGGGCCAGCGTGGTTTCTTAATTACGGGAAAAGAGCGGTTTTTAGCGCCCTTTAATACTGGCAGAAAAAATTTCAAGAAAAATATCATAAAATTTAAGCTGCTAGTAAAAAATTCCTACGAACGCCAAGCGTCATTAGATCAACTGGCATCCATAGAAGATGCCATGGAGCAGTGGAAAGAACAGGCCGCTAAAATAGAGATTGGTGCCCGGCGTGAAATAAATGAAACAGGCCTGTCGCAAATGGAATTTTTGCAGCGCACTGTGAATCAGGGGCTAGATAGCGGTGTCTTTCAAAAAAATCGGCTATTACTGCAAGGCATTAATAACGCGTTTACCAAGGCTAAACACCAAGCTGGAGTGGTGCTAGCGTTGGAGCTTAAAAATGCGATCACTATGCTGGAGGCCAGTTTTGTTCAATTTATGATTAATTCCGAACAGGATAAACTGGCAGTAATTAAAGATCATCGTCAACGCGTAGATGATTTAATAGTAAGATTAGCGGTGTTTGTGGGTCGTAGGTATTCCTCCAAGGGGGGGGCGGATTTATCCTTATCCATTAATACAATTAGAACGAACAATTACGAGTGGTATGTGAATTCCCTAGAGCCTGCGCTATATTCGAAACAAAATATAATTCACAGTCGTTCTTCGGCTGCGGTGCAAATTCAACATGTGTTAAAACAAGGAGTAGGTAAAGATATTCTGGATGGGACTAGGATCTTGCTGAAAGGCATTAAAAATGATTTTGTTAAAGCTAGGAATTTTAAAGCTACCAACCTAATACTCAGTATTGAAAAAAATATAGTTGACCAAGAAACTGGTGAACGTGGATTTATTATTACCGGTGAAGAATCCTTTTTAGAGCCCTACTATGCCGGTAAAAAAAATATGAGTCGCGCCATAGCCGAACTTAGTAATATAGCTAATCAATCTTTTTCCATTAAAGATACCCGTATATCAATTAACTTTATTCAAACCGAAATTGAAAGCTGGTTAACCATCGCAGCTAGACCTGAAATTGAATTGCGAAAGCAAGTAGACTTAGGTGAGAAAAATTTTGTAAATATAGCAAAAGAATTAAATAAGGGGCTTGGCAAGGGTGTTCTAGATAGAATACTTTTTCAGATAGAAAAATTATCACAAAGATTTATAACGGCAAAAAATGACAGTGCGCAGCGCTTAGTAGTGGCTATATCTAAAGATATTGTGGATATGGAAACTGGCCAGCGAGGTTTTTTAATAACCGGTAAACAAGAATTTTTACAGCCATACTTTACCGCTCACGAATCCCTAATAAAACACTTCCAAGAGTTACATCTGATAGTTGATGCCGGTTACGATACTAAAACCATGCTGGCAAAAATAAATACATTAAGAGAGAAAACCAATCAGTGGCGTGAGCTGGCCGGGGAGCCTGAGATTGCATTGCGCCGTAATCTTAATGAAGCGGGTGCTTCCATGGCCGATGTAACTAGGCTCATTGAGCGTGAAACCGGCAAAAAAATCATTGATTCCATAAGAGCGGATATTGCAAATTTTGTGGCGGTTGAAAACAAGCTGGTAAAAGAGCGCAGTGCGCTAGCAGAAGTGGCTACCTCTAGAAGTATTTATCAAACTATTTTTGGTACTTTGTTTGCCTGCCTAGTGGCTATGTTTGCCGCCATTATTTTGTTGAAAAATATTATAAATTCTTTAAAACATGTGTCTGATGCCACTGTACGGGTAGCCGATGGTGATTACACTGTAGAAATTGAGGTGGAAAATAATGATCAGATAGGCCGCTTGGCCCAGGCATTCAATGAAATGACTGACCAATTGGAAAGTAGCCGTGATCAAATGAACATTGCCAACGAGGACCTAGAGAGTCAATCAAACGTGTTGCAGGAAAAGTCTAGAGAGCTGGAAGAGAGCAATGAAAGCTTAATAGAAACACAGCAACAGATGGAGAACTACAGCAAAGAGCTAGAGCTCTCTAGTCAATACAAATCAGACTTTTTAGCCACTA
>JAPYOP010000207.1 GCA_029938115.1 Colwellia sp.
TCATGGCTAAAAAAAACATTACTATTCTCACCTGAAAAAGTCAGGCTAGCTAAACGAGATTTGTACTCGGCATTGAGGCCAACAATAGCCTGAGATACAAGGCTAGAAGTTGGGTCTGTAATGGTCAGTTCAACATTATCGGTATAGGTTTCTTCTATGCCAAAATTAGGCACAAATGTCCACTCCCCGGCAATTGCCGAAGAAGATATAACCAACCAAGAGAGTGATGCCACAATACCGGTAAGGTAGATGTTATTGGCAGGGCGAAAATTATTAATTTTTCTTACCGTAGCCATAGCCATAATAGCCATACTCATCCTTTTTAGATCTAACCGTTTTGTTCATCACAAAACCAACAGCAATGTCTTCATCTAGTTGTGAAACTGCTTTTTTGACATCATCTATTTTTGTTTTTGACTCTTCAACCACTACTATGGCCTGACCAACTAAACTCGAAAGTACAGGTGTTTCCGTTACACCTAAAATAGGAGGACAATCGAATATAACGATGCGGTCAGGATAACGGTCAGCTAATTCCTCTGCCAACGTTGCCATACGTTTACTCGCTAATAATTCATTAGTTAAATGGTGTGGTTTACCGGCCGGGATTAACTTTAAATTGGCTACGTTGGTATTATAGATAACATCTGATAAAGAATGTACTTCGTCAAGTAAAAACTCAAGTAACCCTTCTTTACTTTCAAATTCTAATTCTCTGTGCAGGCTTGGTCTTAATACGTCAGCATCAATGAGCAATACTTTTTTATCTTGTTCTAGTGCAATACTTAAGGCAAGGTTAATAGAAATAAATGTTTTTCCCTCATTAGGGCTAGAGCTGCTCACCATAATTAAGTTACTGTGTTTCAAGGTTTTTGCTGCAGGGCCGAAAGCATTATTCAACAGTTTGCGCTTAATATGCCTAAATTCTTCTTGTATATGATGAGCACTGTCAGGGCTGAAAATAAAACCCCTTTCATTTAAACGATCACCATTTAGTATAATGGTATCGTTGCCTGTTTTAGCTTGACGCGGAGCTTCTTCCACTTTAGGAGTTAAAGTAGACGCGGTACTGCTTTTAACCTGTACTTCAGTTTTCGGTACTTCGACATTTTCACTTTGTTGCGAGTTTACTGTGGGCTCAACATTTAGATTGTTTTTCTTCTCTAATGCTGCTTGTTTTTGTTTGGCTAATGCCTTCTCTATTGTGCTCACGGTTTAAAAGATCCTTTTTAGTGGTGCTTGGACAGCATCAGGAAATAAAAAGTAACTCATAAACATTATCAGAATTACGAATAAAAATAGATTTGAAGCTACAAATATAATAGTTTTCTTTCGGTGCCACTTTTGTAAACCCAAATTTGCATTGGCTGAAACGACGCCAAAAACAGGAACACCTGTTGCCTTCGACAACTGATAGGTCGAAGTGGCGACAGGTGACAGTTGACTTAGCAATAATGACAAACCTATACCTGCGCCCAGACCAACAAAAGTTACCAAGATGAAGAATAAAATCCGTTTAGGTCCTGTTGGCTCAGTAGCTGCTCTAGGCGGGTCAATCACTTTAAATTGAATTTTATTGGTTGTTTCATCGGCTTGTTGTGCTAATTGAGCTGTTTCTTGTCGGTCTAATAACTCTTCATATTTATTTTTAGTAATATCATAACCGCGATTTAAGGCAACAAGTTCAGCTTCTATTTCAGGTAAAATATGAATTTTATTCTCAAGTTCTTTTACCTTGGTGCGATAATCATCAACTCTTACTTTTATTGAGGCAACTTGGTTTTCATATTGATTCACCTGAATTTGTAATTGCTGTATAACAGGGTTTTGACTAGTTATTAGTGTAGTGCCGTCGGCACTGCTTGTTGTGGTCAAATAATCATCAATTTCTTTACTGCGTTGTTTTTCTAAATGATCTAAACGTCTTCTAGCTTCAACAACATCAGGATGTTTGTCCGTATATCTTAACTGTAATGAGTCGAGTGCCAATTCTAATTCTTCAATACGGCCATCATAACTTGTTTTGATAGAGCTAGATGTTTGTATTTTATTTTGTACGTTACTTGAATCGGTTGGTACAGTACTTAATTGTGCTCTTGCTGAATTCAATTGTGTTTCAGATTCTTTTAAACTGAGTTCAATAATTTGCAATTGTTCTTTAGAAATATTGAGTTT
>JAPYOP010000208.1 GCA_029938115.1 Colwellia sp.
TGAATTACCCCCTACAGATGATATAAGCCAGTGTTTTAAGTGTAGGTTAGAATTTATTCTGACAAAAAAAGGAGTTACTCACTACTTACTGTTTGTGCTTGATAAGCTGCAGATGTCGAATATAAAGTAGAAAGTGGTACTAGTTCAATATTGTTTTTTGCCAAAGTAGGAATTAGGCGCGTCAATACTTGAATTGTTTCAGGGTGAGGGTGAGCGATAGCAATGGCTATTTTTTGCGATTTCGCATGTCGAATTAATGATTGAAACTGTTTAGTGATATAACTTTCAGTTAGTTGATTATCAAGAAAAATATGCCTATCTTGTACTGGCACACCAAGTAGTTTGGCAATACTGCCTGCTTTTGAGTATTGGGTTGTTCTGCTGTCTAAAAACAGTAAGTGATGCGCTTTTAAAAAATTCATAGTCCAAGTCATCGGCTCGTTTAATTGGGTCAAATGACTGCCCATATGGTTATTGATGCCGATGGCAAAAGGCACTTCAGCTAAAGAAGCATTTAAGCTAGCTAAAATTTCCTTTTCGTTCATATTGCTGGTTAGTGCACCAGGACCTAATTTTTTACCGTTTTCTGCCTCCATAGGAATATGTAACATGACGTCTTTATGGTTTTCATTAGCTTGAATAGCTATTGCTTTACCGTAGGGGGTGTGAGGCAAAATAGAATAAGTAATCGCACCGGGTAATAATAAGGCATGCTTGTCTGTGTATCGATAACCAATATCGTCAATAACAATGGCAATGCGTGCAGGTTGGGTTTGTGCTGATTCAGCACTAAAAATAAAGGCAGTGGAAAAAATGATAAGAAGAAAAAATTTCGACACAGCTGAAATCATTTTATTGGTTTTTATAGTGTAGGAGTTTTAAAAGCATAGCATTTGCCTCTACTTTTTTGTAGTGCCTTTTAACTCTATTCCCGACATTAGTTTAGGAAAAATTAACGACACCAAAGTTTTGGGTTAACGGCTTTACCTTGATGGCGAATTTCAAAATAAAGTCCTGCTTGATTTTGCCCGCCACTTTGCCCGACTAGTGCAATAGGTTCGCCTGTTTCTACACGGTCGCCGACAGATTTTAATAGCGTTTGGTTATGAGCGTATAAACTCATATAACCGTTACCATGGTCGATCACCGTTAATAAGCCGTAACCTTTTAGCCAGTCAGAAAATAAAACGGTGCCGTTATGAATCGTTTGTACTTGTCTGCCAATAGGGGCACCAAGTAATACGCCTTTCCACTTTAAATAACCTTGCTTGCTGCTACCAAAACTTCGCAATAATCGTCCTTTTACGGGCCACGATAATTTTCGTTTTAGTTTACTTAGCCCTATTAAATCAACTTCTTTTCGAATAAGTTCGGTTAACTTTTGCAAAGCCGCGGTTAAGTTAGCTTCTTCGGCTTTTAATTTAGCTAACTGTTGTTTGCTTGAAAGGAGTTTCTTGCTCAATGATGCAAGCGTTTTACTACGATTAGTTTTGTTTTCCTTTAGTGCCAACCGCTGCTTTTGTTGATTTTGTTTGAGTGTTTGTAAATGTTCAACTTGTTCTTGATGCTCAGTTGCTACAATCATGAGCTGAGCTATTGTCGCTTGAAATTTTTCAATTTCATTAATTCGTGCTTTGTTAATATATTGATAATAACTAATAGTTCGTTGAATTTTTTCACTTTGCTTTTGGTTTAACAACAACTTTAAATAGTCATGTTGTCCGGTGGTATAGGCGGAGCGTAATTGCTGCGCTAGTAGTCGTTCTTGCGCTCTTTTTTGTGAAGTTAACTTTTGCTTTTCTTTGCTTAACGACGATATTTTTTTCTTGGTTATTTTGAGTTGTTGCTCGGTGTCATTAATTGATTTGGCGGCTTTGGCGATAGCTAAATCATCATTTTTCAATCGCTGCTCTAAAGCCGATCTCGCTTTATTGGCTTTAAATATATTGGACTCTTGTTTGGCTATAGCTTGTTGAACACTATTGAGTTTAGTACTGTTTTGTTGTTTGTTTTTTTCGTTGTTATTTTGATCATAAGCCATGCTTGAATTGATAAATAATATACAACCTAGAAATACTAAGTTGTTTATTATTTTACGCATTAAAGAGCTGACTATGGGCATTAGTAATTTATTTTTTGTAGGTTAGACTTTAG
>JAPYOP010000089.1 GCA_029938115.1 Colwellia sp.
TCAACTGATAGCCATATATAGTCATTCAACCTTAATTATCTATACTTAGATTATTTAGGTTATGTGCATGTTGTTTACGAATATCTAGCCAAGAACACTTGATGATTACCGCTTTTCTTTCGAGACAACAAGTACCTTTACTCATAAACGAAGGAAATATTTATATTTTATGGTAATGAGGTAGTTTTAAACTATTATAAAATTACACCCGTTATTGTTAAAGATAGACTATGTGATTTTTAGCCATAAACGCTGTAATGAATCTTTAGGATTATTATGTTGCTTACCCATTTTTACATAAAACTATCCTCTTGCAAGTTTAATATCGTTATCTTTAGCTTGATCTTTAGCGTAGTTGCTAATGGGGCAACCGTTATTAAAGTAACCGGAAAAGAGACACTAAAGAATAAATATTTGACATTCAAGGCCCGACAAAATGAACCTGTAGAACAAGTCACGCAAATGACAGGGAAACATATCTCTCAAGATATAGTCAACCTAGTGATCATCGAGCAGGCCTTGCACCATGGCGGCATGGATATAGATTATGAATTTGTTTCTGCTCCAAACGTAAAACGTGCTATGTGGTTAGTGAAAAAAGGCATTGCTCTAATAGCCAGTAACAGTCCATTTTCCGTTACGATTGATGAAAGTGTCTATAAGAGTTCTTCTATCTTAGCTCGTCACGATTTTGTGAAAGGAATATATGGTTTAGCGTCGAATAAGGCGTTAATGAAAGTTTCATCGCTAAAAGAATTACAAGACTTTTCAGCGGTTACAAACGCTAACTGGCAAGTAGATATTGAAACCTTACAAGCCTTAAAACTTAAATCATTATCTATTACGCCTTTGTTCAATTCTGTGTTACAGCAAATTAAACACAGAGATATTGATTTTACTTTACTTAAAACAGGAGCGGAAGTTGATAAGTTAGAACGTAAGCATGGTGTTAAACTAGCTAGGGTGCCAGGTATCGGTATTAAATTGATTGGAACGCGTCATTTCATTGTCTCAAAAAAACACCCCGATGGCGAAAAAATATATAAAGCACTGGAAAAAGGTCTGGCGGTGCTGCGCGCAAAAGGGTTGATCCTGCAATATTACCGTGATACCGGTATTATAACATCGATAAAAGAGTCAAACATTAAAATATTAAATGCAATAAAGCCCAAACATAAGTCATATTAAACTCATCATTTAACTTTTATATCTGGCTGATGTCCGATCTGTTTATCTTGAAGTCATGCCAATACAATTACGTGAACGACCGCTGTGCTGGCTTAGTTCACTGTCAGAAACAAGATAGATTAAAACTCTAAATAGCTTAAATATCTATTGATGCTAACGTCCGGTTTCGTCTCTTTGTTAACATCGAACCAGTGATAATTAGAGCATTATTCAGCTAGCCATAAACCGACATTAGCATTGCTTGTTATTTGCTTGCCATGTTTTTCTCATTCAGCCACTTCAATGCAGTTTCTTTATCATAGAAAAACTGCGGTCCATCTTGGTTCGTATTTTTGAAAATACTTTCTTGTACACTGTTGCTAATGACAATTGCGGACGCATAACAGCCATTATTCATATACCAAGGGGCGGCAGCTTTAATTAATGACATAACAACTGGTGAACCAAAGGTATCATTGTCCCAGAAATCTAATTTACGCCAAAACTTTAGGTTTCGACTCTCAATGGATTTCTGGATTTTAGAAAGACAATTCTCAACACCTATTTCATTAAAGGGGCCATGCGCTTCAATTATTAATAAATCATTATCCCATTGCAGGGAAATATAACCATGTCCTTCGTACATAGAATCTTATCTTAAGAAAGTTATTCATCGTTTGGATTGCTAAAATATAACACAAAAAGCTATAATTTACTGCCAAACACAGACACATAATACCAATTCCATTAAATCACAGATGTGTTAATTCTAGTTTTATTGTGTCTCCAATTAGCATTTTGAATTCATGCCTATACAATTCAAGAACGACCACTTTGGCTTTGTTGTTTATCAAGATGAAGGTAGGCTAACGTCAGCTTAGTATCTTAGTGAACATAAACTTGCCTAATTTTGAGGGCTAATTTAGGTCAGCAGTGGTAAGAGTGAGCATATCGGAATTTAATGTCATTTATTGATAATATCAATCGTTATGTATAGTCAAAAGTATATAATTTGATGTTTCAGCATAGGCACTTTATAGTTAATGAAATAACAGGAAAAAAATGTTCAACTCAAATGGGGTGTTTATATTACTTATACTCTATACTCGATTCATGTTTTCAAATTGAAGGCTAAAGACTTGGCTTATCGAAAATTTGACATCATTAAAGTTAAACAGCTGTACATACGAACTGTTTCTACATGTGTTATTTTATTTTCCAGTTTTAACCTACAAGCTACAACCATTGATGTAGTTACTGAGTATTTACCCCCTTTTCAAATTAAAATGCCAGATGACACACTTGGTGGTTACGCAACAGAGGTAATAACAGAACTTTTTAAACTAACCGGCGACACAGCCAATACTCAAGTATTACCTTGGGCTAGAGCCTATGAAATGGCAAAAAACAACAAAAACACCTTAATTTATTCTATTGCTCATACAAAAGCGCGAGAAGCTCAATTCCACTGGGTTGGCAGCCTAAAATTTGAAAGGTTTAATTTTTGGGGATTAAAAAGTAAATTTAAGGCCAATCACATACCATTTCCCACATTAAAGCTAATGTCGATAGCCAGCTCCAATGAATATAACAGCTCACAATATTTAAAAAAGATGGGCTTTATAAATATTTATCACGTTGTTAGAAATGAGCTTAGTGTATTAATGTTAGAAAAAGAGCGTGTAGACATAATTTTAAGTAACGAGTTAGTTTTAAAGTCGTTATGTAAAACGCTAGGTTTTGACTTTTCAAAACTACAAAAGCTTCAAGAAGCAATAGGTTTGCAAAACGATTTAAGTATTGCTTTTAGCTTAAATACAGATCCAGATATTATTAAACGATACCAAGCAGCATATACCCAACTACTTTTATCAGGAAGGCTAGATGAAATAAAAAGAGAATGGTTAATAAATGACGATATTATTATTAATAACACCAAGGAGTAGTCACTTTATTTCATCGTAAAAGTAATAAGACGTTAAAATGTGATGCTTTATGAATGGTTATTTTTAAATGAAATTTAATGTGTTAAGGAGAGATGATGGCGTGGTTATTTAATTCAAAGGGAGAACCTGTAGCTTATGTGACCTGTGATTATGCGAACAATAGAGAGGCTTATTCAATATGGGGGGCGTTTATATGTATAGATGGATGAGTATATTTATAGGCGTTTATATTACTTATAGTTCAGAGCCAATCTAACACTAAGTTAAGCAATAATTTCGGTTATTGCCTCTATAGCACCACGATAATCTTTATAATCCAGCGGTATAGCATGCACTTGTTCCTGATGTTGTAACACCATCGACGGAAAGCCGTTTATAGGTAAACCACGAGCAAACTGCAACTCTTGCATAAAAGCTCTTTCTAATTTTTCTGAACTGTAATTTGCTGCAAAAATCTTAGTATCAAGTCCCAACTCAGCCGCCAACAGAAGGTGTGTTCCAGTATCGGATGGATTTTGGGCTTTTAAATAATAGGCTTCTTGTATGGCTACTATCATTTTATCTTCAGCACCTTGCCAGCGTGCTGCGATGACAGCACGACAAGCGGGATAAGTTGATCGACGTGGTGAGTTATGCGGCCAAAAGTCGTGATTAAATTGAATGCCAAGCATCCCTTCAATCTTTTTCCAATAACTGCTTATCGTTTTCTGTTGAGCCAATGGCATAACTTCGTCACTGTCTGGTGCAAGGCCGCCTACCACATTTTTTACCGAAACCGAGTCTGGTAAAGCTATTTGCAACAGCTCCCATTGAGGACGATGCCCCCAACACCAACTACACATTGGATCATGTACATAAAATAAAGTAGAGGTAGACATTAATTACTCCTTGCCAGTTTGGCCAGTGCTTTTTTGTTCCAGTTTATAACCGCTGTTTAGTTAAAAATGGCTGACAACAACTTCAAACACTAACGTAAAAAATAGCCGTTTAGTGGCGATTGTGCGCCCTTATCTCATCATCAATAGTTAATGTTAAGCAGGTAGCCGTTATGGGCTTCTCATTGGCAAAAGTTAGCCTAACAGTAATGCATCAATCGATTCAACCTTTGGCTTATAAATTAATCCAATGCTAACAACTTATTGGTGCGCTTACCGGAACAAAATAACTAGAATGCTAATGGTTTCTTGTAGTCAGCTGTACGCCAACCCATTGACCTAAGTGCATGAAAGTAAACATCAATAACTTGAAGTTAATATCTACATGTTTGATTAAAGAGGTATTAAATGTTAGTTTTAAAACTTTATTTTTGAGTAAGTATTAGGATTCTTGATGAAAAATGTGACACTGTATGGATACCCTACAAGCCCATACGTTATTAAGGTAGGAAGTTTTCTAAAATATAAAAATATTCCGTTTGAGTATATACCCGTCAATCCAGTTTCGCCGATACAAATCAAGTTTACGGGTCAAAGACAAGTGCCTGTATTGAAAATTGATCAAGAATGGCGGAAAGATTCTACTCAATTGGGTATATGGCTTGACGAACTATTTCCTGAAAAACCACTGTTAGGTAATAACGAAAGTGACAGGAATGCTATTTTGTTAATTGATAAATGGGTTAGTGACAACCTGATACTTGGAAAATTTCGAGCTGCTGTTGAATGGGAGAAAACTTGGGATGCACTAAGGAATGGTTGGTTGTTATCCCGCGCCGTCAATAACGGTACCAAGATACCGCTTTTTGTTCGCATGCTATGGCCGTTTTTTGTTAAAAAAGCCAAATTCATCGTCGACATGGTTTCACATCTAGATAAGAAAGAATCTATTGCTTCAATGTTGCTTTTTTACACTTGAATTAGGTAACGTTTTTTCACCTTAAACACTTGATATTGCATTTTCAGAAATTCAGGTTTTCAGATTTCCTCCCCTACCACCTCAAAGCCCAAACTTTCAGTTCGGTAGCGGTTCTCAGTTCGGTAAAGTTAGTCTGTTATTTTTCTTCAACTTACAGCACTACAATTCATATCCGAACCTAAAAAAGTTAGGTAGTGGTTCGGTCAATCCTAATTTACACATCGTGACTTTTAAAAACTGTTAGCTTACTTGATGTTAGTTGGTAGGCCCCAATGACTCTGTGGTTCTTGTAATCAGTAAGTCGCCAGTTCGACTCCGGCAGTCGGCATCATTCATTCAAGGCCTCAGCAGAAATGTTGAGGCCTTTTTTGTGTGCGTCAAAAAAGGCTCAGAAGGCATTGAGAATGAGCGGTTTGGCATCGAGGCTTGCAAGTTTCAGATTAAGTTCGCTGGAGGTTTATGCATTAAACCTACTGATTTATAGGTTTTGGGGTTGCTTGGGGGAAATGTTTTATTTAGGTGGACTCTGAAAACCTGTGAAGCTGATACAGCAAATGGTTTATGTAACGGTTGATAAACTAAAGTACTAAACAGGCTTAGGAATGTTTTTTAAAGCCACCTATACCAGAGTGCTCGCTAGCATGCAAAACTGATCCGCTTCAGTGGGTTTTAACAAGTGAAATTCGTCGTCCTATATTGCTTATTATCTTTATGCTCGTTAGTCTATGAGATAATATTAATCATAAAAAAGCATAAACATGATGTCTTTCTTTTTAAAAAACACATTACTCATTGGTTGTTTATTATGTTTTATTTCGCCAATGGAATTATTCGCTCAAGATCACAAATTAGGCACATTATCACCCCCTAGAAAACTAACTGAAGATCAAGCAAAGGTTGCCTCTGCGAACTATCAAAAATATTGTTCTTTATGCCATGGCGTAGACCGGCAAGGTCATGCTAATGATCATGCTCCTTCGCTGCGCAGTAAAAGCTTAATGGAGTCAGGTGTAGCACATCAAATATTACGTCCAATGTCTTATGGCCGAAAAGGTACAGCGATGGGCGGATATCTTGATGAAGTTGGAGGGCCGATGACGCTAGATGAAACATGGGACTTAACCTATTGGTTATATGAACAAGTAGGTTATGAACGACTAAAACTATCAACTAACCCTGTACATGGCGACATTAAACGCGGTGAGCAAGTATATTTAGCAAACTGTACAACGTGTCATGGTGTTAATGGTGAAGGCGTCACAGCGCCGGCGCTGGGTAATCAAACAGCGCTTGCTCATAACACCGATGAATTTATTCGTCATGCGATACAAAATGGTCGACAAGACACACCAATGCTACCATTTAAAGACAAGTTATCGGCGCAAGACATTAACAACATTACCGCATTTTTACGCAGTAAAGCTTTAGGCTGGATAGAACAAAAAACTATACTTAAAGCGCTACCAACACCAGAAGAGTATGTGATTAATAAAGAAGGTGACGATCCAAACTTTGATTTACAAGACAGTATGTATATTTCATCTGAAGTTTTATTTGCCGCTCTACAAGCCAAAAAACGCATGGTATTACTTGATACCCGTGTTACCTCCGTATGGCAAAATGCCCATATTGAAGGTTCAATCCCTTTCCCTTATTACGCAGACCTAGACGAAACCGTTGCTGGTATTCCAAAAGACGTCCAAATTATCGCTTATTGCTCATGCCCACGTGCCGCAGCAGATTACACCATTAAAAAGCTACGCGACCGTGGTTATACCCGTACTGCCGTATTATGGGAAGGCGTTTTTGGTTGGATGAATAAAGGTTTCCCCGTAATGCGTGGCGACATTGAAGGTGTTGCCGACTAAAAAAATTTAGTGCTGACATTTTCAGCCCTAAACATTTATCCCGTATTGGAGGAATCAATAGTCAAACACTTATAATCAGTAGGTCGCCAGTTCGACTCCGCCAGTCGGCACCATTCATTCAGGCCTAAGCAGAAATGTTGAGGCCTTTTTTGTGTGCGTCAAAATGGCCAGAATGCATTGAGAACGGCCACTGTGGTATCGACGTTGGTGAGTTAAAATTGGAGTTCGTTGGAGATTTATGATGGGTTATACATCAGACCAACTATTTTATAGATTTTGGGCTGCCTGAGATTGGCTTCTGCAGCGTGTTTTTTCTAATAGGTTAATATGGAGAAACACGGCAACTATGTCAATAAAGTGCGCGTTACTGACGTTAGAGATAACTAGTTCAGCAATACACTTTTTAATGTTAAGTTGTTTCATATTGGATTAACTAAACAGTATCATTGAAAAATAATACTCACCTTTAGGTCATTATCCTATAACAGTTCTCATGGCTAAATGTGTTGTATTTGTGCGTAGAGAGGATGATGCCAACTAGATGCCTATTGTGACATTGGTTTTCTGTTTTTTTTAGCACAGCCATGCTACATTTATCTTAATTAAAAAAATAACTTAAAGCTTGGATGCTATGACACTTTTTAAAGAACTTCGTCGCCGCAACGTGTTTAAAGTGGCTAGTGTTTATCTGGTTACCAGTTGGTGTATCTTACAGATTATATCCGTTATTAGCCCTTTCCTTAACTTACCCAAAGTATTTGGCACTGGCATTACCGTGGTACTGATATCGGCCTTTCCTATTGCCTGTATATTTGCTTGGGCTTTCGAATTAACACCGGAAGGGTTAAAGCGAACACATGAGGTAGACCAAGACGATTCAATACGTCTCCAAACAGGTAAAAAAATAAACCTAGTTTTGTCATCTCTCGTCCTTTTGGTTTTAGGCTTTGTCACTTATGGTACTTTACAAGACAATACAACATCGGATTTGGTAGCCCCCTCTACAATACTAACCAAGAATAGCGAAAGCTCAACTGAAAGTTCAACTGCCTCTGTAATCAGTATTGCCGTACTGCCCTTTGTGAACATGAGCAGTGACGCAGAGCAAGAGTATTTTGTCGATGGACTCACGGAAGAAATGCTTAATAGTTTAGCAAGAGTTAAGGGACTGTTAGTAATGGGGCGTACATCCAGTTTTGCCTACAAAAATAAAAACATTGATTTAAGACAAATTGCTGAAGAACTCGATGTCAATTACTTGATTGAAGGCAGTGTCAGAAAAAGTGCTGATAAAATTCGCATCACGGTACAATTGATTGAAGCTTCATCGGGTGCACACATATTTTCAGAAGCCTTCGACCGTGATTTGGTCGATGTATTTATCGTTCAGGAAGAAATAAGTCAACAAATAGCAGCGGCATTAAAGTTATCATTAGTTCATGAAAACACCCAGTACAATTTAGCGCTGACAAAATTAGATCACATTTCAGTCGAACAGTTGGTGATTGCCCGTGCTCAAATTGGTGAATATGCCGTTCAGCCAATTAGAAAAGCGCTGAAGACCTTAGCCATACTCAACCAGAATTATCCAAATACCGCAGAAATAATTGGCTTACAGTCATATGGCATGATGATTCTTACCGGCATCAACGGTAATTTAGACTTAGAAAGCCTAATTATATTAGCTAAACAAGCTATAAATATAAATCCAACTAATATTGATGCCTTAATTACGTTAGGTGTCATTTACGAGTTTTCTGCCAACACAAAAGAGCAAGCAAAGCAGATGTATCAAAACATCATTCGTTACCATCCTGGCACGATTTATGGTTACCATGCTATGTTAGATTATTTGGAAGAATCGACAACTCCTTGTGCCGAATTAAAAGACTTTGTGCTTTCAATGCCTGTCGGAGTTTTTGGACGTGATAAATTGTTTGCGGCAAATAGAATGATTGATACTTGTCTTACCCCTGAAAGAGTCACAAGCTTACCCATGAAGATCAGTGAGGGTTTTCAACATCATTTAGATAGATACCAACTTTATTTTGGTTCAAAAACAGACAATAACTTCGTCATACAAACTCGTTGGGCTGACAAAAATCCAAATCAGATGTTTTTATCAGATCTACTGTTGATGCAAAACAGCATAGGGGCATTTGAGTCAGCTAAGAAAACCCTGTTACAGATGAAAAATTTATCAGCTCCTGATGGCTTTCGACAGATTATGGCGTACCTGTCCAAGTATATGTATGAGCTCAATAATAGCGATTTTCCCGATAACGCTTTTGACTTCTATCAACATGAAGCCAATAACATGTCGGATATATTTTTTGTCGCCGCATTAGTTAAAGAAGCTACTAACGTGGGGAGTAACGATGCCATCACTCGTTATCTTTCAGGGGTACCTGATTTTCCTATTAACGTAGTAAATAGCTACGAATCTGTAGGTTTGATGATGTTGCAATATCAAGCGGGACAAATATCGCAAAGCCATAAAACAGCGACAAAATTGCTGAAGTCTATTAATGAATATCAGCAAAAACATCCTGCATCATTTCAATTTTATGGCTTAGCATCAAGTCAACTTGTTGCTGCTTTTTACAGTAATGAATTAGAACAGGTAAGCACTATACTTCAAGACAGATTTACCAAGGACTATGCGTATTGGGCGGATGATATCGCTGTGATGACAGTTGCTTTATCCCCTTGGAGTACTCACCCAACCGTAGTGTCATATTTGAATCTCATTGAACAAGATAGAGAACGCGTTAGAGCCAAGTTTGATATTGATTGAAGGAGTGGAGGGTCAATATTTACATTTGAAATTTAGCAAAGCTATAGGAAAAAGGTTTCCTTTAATTAATTTGTATTTTATGAGGAAATCTCAAATTAAGGCGTCATCGATACAAAATATAATCCAAATCAGCTTTTCTTATTCCCTCCTCACCTTCAAAAGAAGTCCCCGAGGAAACACACAGGGTTAACTTAACAAGTTAGCCTACACTGCCCCACCTAAAGTCTCCTCTGCGGTTATCTCGGTATCTTATATGGATATCAACCAACCTAAAGAGGACTATATCATGAACATCAATTTTCTGAAGAAAGCCCATTGCGGCTTTCGTATCAACACTTTAGCAAAACACTGACCTACAACATTGACAACATTGACAACATTGACAGCGATTATTACTTTCGCATCACTGACAACGCCAGTGCGGTTTCTTCTCTTATGAATGGAAACCTAAACGCAGTTACTGACCCCCTTCCGTCCATACCCAACAGAACATTGTCTACGTTATGGATGAATTTCCCCAGTGCTTTTCGCAGCGATTTAGTCAAGCCCTGCCACTACCTGAGCGCGGTTTCTGTTCAGTAAAGCTTGATAGGTTTTCTCGCCAAGACCAACGTCGATGAATAATTGCTTCATAATGGCCTCCGGGAAATACTTAGCATTATAATCGGGCAACCAGCCGTTATTCATCATACTGAGTATCAGGGTTTTGGCCTTTTCCTTGTGGTGTCGAAACAACAGCCAACGGGCATAATAAATGTTTTTCGAGGTATCCCTTTGGGCAAAACTGTTATCAAGTTGCCGAGCTAAGTCGTTCACTAATTGCATTTTACCGCGCCGGGCCTGCAGCTGGACAAAATAAATAAGCTTATAGCGATTCTTAGTAGTCACGGTTATTTCACCCTGCGTCTCTGGGTTGAGAATATTGTTGGCAAGCTCAGGCCGCAGTCGTAAAAAAGCCTTGTAGGCTTTTTCATCATCTCCCATTTGATAAAGTACAGACAGGTAGGCTCCGGCATATCGCCCATTGTCTTGATGGATAGCTATGCGCTGCTCGATAAAGGCAATAACATCCTGATAACGCCCTTGAGCGGCAGCGAGAGAGGTTTGAATAAACAATTTAAAGGATGGATTAACTTGCTTGCCTTGCAGTTGTTTTAGTGTACTGGCAACCGCAGCTAATTTTCCCAACGCCAACTCTATCTGCGCCTGGGTCAGTTGATACGAGAGTTTTTTGCGCATAATTGAGGGATGTTTTTTGGCCCATAACAAAAAAGCGCGGGCTCGGTCGATAGTAAGAGGCAAAAAATCAAGTTCTTCAATTGCACGGTTGGTGTAATCGAGTTGTAAGTCCAACGCTCGACGGTAGTAAAATCTGGCTTGCGCTTTATCACCAACATTGAGGTAGGCATAAGCAAGGCTTCGATTGATCATCGGTGACATAGGCGCTAATGCATAGGCCGATTGGATCATACTTAAACTTTGCTTGTATTTGCCCATCATACGGATCAAATCGCCGTACCACATATAAGCAAAGGGATAATTTGGTGCCCGCTTTATGGCTTTTTCAAACAATTCCACGGCCTGAACTTTTCTACCCTGACTGCTCAGCAGCATGGCCTGCGCCGCTATTGCCTGACCAAGTTCTGGTTGCTGTGCCAGCGCTTGTTGCAACAAGGGACGACACTTGTTTAACGCTTGTTTAAGTGACCAGTCGGCATAAATATGTAAATAATGATAGGTCTCACAAAGGCCAACCGCCGCTAGGGGAAATAATGCTTGCTGCTGCTGCATCTCTTCATAAACCGATTTAGCCCGATAAAGTGCAAGGCCATTGCGTTGCTGCCATAAATGACGGGCCAATAAGTATTGGTCGAAACTGCGGTTATCTATAAGCGCCGACTTAAAAGCGGGTAACGCCTGTTGTCGCTTAAATAGCCCTAGCAAGGTTTCGACTATAGTGTCTTGCAGGGCAAACAAATCATTGACCTCACCGTTAAAAATCTTGGCCCAAATCACTTCTTCGCTGTCTACCTGAACCAGTTGCAGAAATACCCGAATGCTGTCGCCTTGTTTATGTATTCGGCCCTTTATAATGGCCTGGGTGCTAGGCGATGACGCTGTTTGGCTTAAGGACACGACACGCATCTGCTTAATTTGCATCAATTGGGTGAGCAAAACATCGTTTAACGCATCGAGCTTTGCCGCCTGACCAAGATTTTCGGTGCTCAAACGCTGTAATGAGATGGAATTGATCTGCGTTATGCTAAGCGGACTTGGACGCTGTTCAGGCGCTTGCCATGGTTTAGAGAAAAGCAGCACACTGATAACAATCACAACAAACAGTGCAACAAGCCAAAAGCGCCAATTTGCCAGCCAATTATTTCTGGGCTCACTGGGGCTAAGTTGCAATACGCCCTCAGTAGCGGTGCCCCTTGTATCAGTGCTTGTGTTTGTTTGATTCGATAATGTTGGCAGCACTTTTACTTGTGCAATAAGGCGATAGCCCTTGCCAGAAACTCGCTGAATATAAGTTGGCTCAGCCGCCGTATCTCCTAATGCTTTGCGTAACTGTGCAATGGCCTGATAGACAGAGCTATCGCTTACCACTTGTTGTTGCCAAACGT
>JAPYOP010000090.1 GCA_029938115.1 Colwellia sp.
ATAACAAGCCATTCAAGCAGGACTTTTAACAGTTGGCTAGGTTCCGCTTCGCTTCACATTTTAGCCAACAATTAAAAGCCTCTTAATGGGGCGTTATATCTCTTGGAGCTCAAATTGACTGTAGTGGAAACTGAAAGGTTATGTATTCGTAAAATTACTGATGCGGATGCTCAAGATCTTTCGAAAGTATTAGCTGACCCTACAGTAATGAAATACTCTACTGTAGGAGTTCATTCCGAACAGCAGATTCATGAATATATTGTTAACTGCCAGAAGCAATATGCTCTAAATGGTTATGGGCACTGGGCTATTTTTGATTCCAGTACTTTTGAATTTTTAGGTGTTTGCGGGCTAAATAAACATGAGATAGATTTAGGTGAAGTTATACATATCAACTATCGTCTAGCTACTAACCAGCAAGGTAAAGGTTATGCTGTTGAATCTACGCTCGGAGTTTTATACTTTGCAAAGCACACATTAAAACTTGAAGCTATACATGCACTCATCGAACCTGAGAATACTAGCTCTGTTAAAGTAGTAAACCGAACAGGTTTTAAATTCATTGAGGCTTCATCATTTTGTGGTTTTAAAATAGATGTCTATCAAGTAGCTCTATAAAAGCGAGATATAACAAGCAATTAAACAAGGACAAAAAACAGTTGGTTTTTTCTCCTGCGTCGCTTATTTTAACCAACTATTTTTTGCCTGTTATTTGGGCGTTAGAGAGCAAAGCAAATTTTGAGTCTAGACGTAGTATGATAAAAAAACTTAATAATTCGACTGAAGAAGTTGCAGATCAGATTTTTACAGTGTTTCAAAACTCTTATAAAATTGAGGCTCAACTTATTGGGACTCTTAATTTTCCTCCTCTATTACGGAGTGCTAAAGATATAGAGAATTCAAACACACAGTTTTATGGCTTTATTGAAAACAAGTGTCTTGCTGGTGTTATAGAGATTGATCTAAAAGGTGAACACCTAGAAATTAATAGTTTAACTGTCGACCCAAATTATTTTAAAAAAGGTATCGCAAGCAAATTAATAAACCATGTTCTTGAGGTTTTTAATTTTTCTGTAGCAATTGTAGAAACAGCTGTTGTTAACTTACCTGCAATAAACTTATACAAGAAGCACGGTTTTGTTGAATTTAAAAGGTGGACTCCATCTCATGGTATTGAAAAGCTAGCATTGTCGGTGAGTTGCTCCCTAACAAGCTAATTAACAAGGACAAAAAACAGTTGGTTTTTGCTCCTGCGCCGCTTATTTTAACCAACTATTTTTTGCCTGTTAATTGGGCGTTAGCTGCTTCAACTAAACTTGTACACTATCTTGCACAAGTCACTCTTTTTAGTTAGACTTGTCTTATTAACTGTACAACTAAAAAAGAGAATATTATGAGAATTGTATCTTTTACTGAAGCAAGAAATGGGCTTAAATCTGTACTTGACCACGTGGTAAACGACGCTGATTACACTGTAATTACACGTAGAGACTCTGAGGATGCTGTTGTTATGTCTATGGATCATTACAATAGCCTGATGGAAACTGTTCATTTATTAAAGTCACCTGCTAACGCAGCGCATTTAACTCGATCTATTGAACAATTTAAATCAGCTCAAGTGATTGAGCGAGAAATATTAAATGACTAGGTTGTTAGCATGGACTGATGATGCTTGGGCTGATTATGTATATTGGCAAGGGCAAGATAAAAAAACGCTTAAAAGAATTAATAAATTAATTACCGACACTAAGCGCTCTCCATTTGAGGGGTTCGGAAAACCGGAACCTTTAAAAGAGAATTTGTCAGGTTTTTGGTCAAGACGTGTAGATGAGTCCAATCGTCTTGTATATGCAGTTAATGATAGTCATATTACAATTATATCCTGTCGCTATCACTATTGATTATAACCAGCAGCTAACAAGTTGCTCAAACGGAAAAATAACAGTTGGCTCGGTTCCGCTTCGCTACACCTCTTAGCCAACTATTACTTAGCCGCTTATTGTGGCGTTAGGTGTTTAGTGTCTTCTCCGTGTTTTTGGTGGTAACCTTATTCATCTAGTTTTATAAATATAGCAAAAGGAAATAATTATGAGCAGCTCAGTAGTCGGTGGTGTAATAGTAGTAATTATCGTTGTAATAATTGCCATAGCAGCTTCAAAACGTAAAAAATAGTAAGCTATGGTTGAGACTGGTATAAACACCTAACAAGGCAATAAAGCAGGAAAATTTACAGTTGGCTGTTTTCACTGCGTTCAACATTTTAGCCAACTACAAATTTCCTCTTATTGAGGCGTTAGGTATCTCGATAATCACGGAGTAGTCATATGGATGAAGTTACTAAATTTATATCGCGCATTGACCATAAAATCAGAAAATCGGATTCAATCGCCTTGCTCTCCATTTTAGAAGAGGTGTCTGGATATAAGCCTTTTTTAAGTGGAAGCATAATTGGCTTTGGTAAATATCACTATAAATACGAAAGCGGTCTTGAAGGGGATTCAGCTGTTATAGCGTTCTCTCCTAGAAAACAAAATTTAGTTGTTTATTTAATGTCTGGTTTTGATAAGTTTGAAGATTTACTAAAAGAGTTAGGTAAGCATAAACTTGGTAAGTCTTGTTTGTATATTAATAAACTGTCTGACCTCAAACCTAATGTATTCAAAAAAATCATTAAATTGTCAGTTCAGAATATGCAACAAAAGTATCAGTGTAAAAATACCTAACAAGGCAATAAAGCAGGAAAATTATGAAAAGTATCATACTATTGCTTACACTACTGTCCCCATTAGTAGGCGCAACTGGACTTAGGCAGTGCGATGAAGTTATTGAACAAACTGTATTTGATAAAGTGAAAGATAATTCAACAGCAACAAAATATTTTATACCATTTGAAATATCAAAAAAATACAAAGAGTATTGCCAATCTATGCATGAAGATATTATGGATGGTTTAGAGTATCTCGTATATAAAAATGAAGAGTCAGGCAATTACCGTATAGTTTTTTACAACTACGCAGAAAGTGTTCACACAATATATAGCTTTTAGAATATTGGTTTAGCATATAACAAGGCATTAAAGCAGGAAAAGTTGCAATGGAGATAGTATGCCACTAAGGGTTGATCACATGACTTTGTTGGTTTCATCTATAGAAAAAAGTATGCCGTATTACGACAAATTATTGAATTTAATCGGATTCAAAAAATTACGGGATTACGTATGGACAGACGGAGATGGTTTTTTCATACAATTCAATCAAGCCAAAGATGACACTAGCGAGTACGAACGGTATGGAGCAGGAATGAACCATATCGGCTTTTGCGCTCCTACACCTGAATTTGTTACTTACGTACAAAAGCAAATGAAAGAAGCTGGTTTTTTGGTTCCAGAAACCCAGCATAGGGATGGAGCAGTTGCTCTGTTCATGAAAGACCCAGATGGTATTCGTTTTGAAATAACATATTACCCTCCTGGAATGGCTGTTGTTGATTAAATATCCTTGGGTATTGCAACTTAACAAGCTGTTAAACAAGGACAATATAGTTGGCTGTTAACAGGGCGTTATATAACTAAGGAGAGTTATGAGTAGTCCAAGCATTTTCAAAGACCACGCAAGAAAGTCATTCTCCTTTTTAATCAATTTATATGGTTTCCGTGAACAAGCATTAGATAAGTCGGATAATGATTTTTCAGTTAACTTCATTAACTCGAAAACTAAAATAGTAGTTGAAGGAATAAACTGGGGATTAAATTCTAGAGCTTCTGTTGGTAGTTCAGTTGGAAAGTTCGAGAACTACGATTTAGGAGATGCGCTCACTGTTTTTTGCCCAGAGCGCTCAATGACTGATACTGACTTTAAAAAGAAACAAATAGAGCAATTATCACTTATGGCTAATCTATTAAAAGAATGTGTCGAGCCAATTTTATTGGGTGATCACTCTTCTTTTTCTAAGCTCTCAAAAATAGTAAAGAAAAGAGCTAAGAAATTTAGTAGGCTATAGCGTAAACGTTATATAACAAGCTAATAAATAAGGATAAAAAAAACAGTTGACCATGCTCGTGCCTCGCTGATTTTGGCCAACAATTTTTTGCCCATTATTAGGGCGCTAGTTGCTCATCGACGCTCCGTGACATTATAACGTTGTGGTGTTATGATGTTATTTATCAATTTAAAGGAGACAATATCATGAGTAACTTATCAAAACGTTCTACCGTTTATTTTGAACCGGATATTCATCAAGCTTTAAAAATGCGTGCAGCTTCTGCCCATCTGTCAGTTTCAGAATTAATAGATGAAGCGGTTCGTCTACTTATGCGTGAAGATCAAGAAGATTTAGCTGCTGTATCAGCAAGAGCTAATGAACCAGATATTTCATATGAAGATTTGCTAAATGATTTGAAGTCACATGGCAAAATATAGGATAACGTTTAAAAAGTCAGTAGCTAAAGATTTACGACTTATACCTAAAAGTGATATTACAAAGATTTTAGGTAAGATTGACACCTTATCGGAGAATCCTAGAGGTGAAGGTTGTATAAAACTATCAGGCAAAGAAAACTATAGAATTCGTCAAGGCTTATACCGAATAGTGTATGAGATAAAAGATGATGTACTTGTAGTCAACGTGGTTAAAGTCGCTCATAGATCTCATGTGTACAAGAGCAACTAACAAGTCATTCAAAAGGACAAAAAACAGTTGACCATGCTCGTGCCTCGCTGATTTTGGCCAACAATTTTTTGCCTCTTAATGGGGCGTTAGTCAGCTTTAAATATGCTGTGCTCAATTTGATTTGTGGAGTTATAAAATGTCATCAGATAAAAATGGTAAAGATAAACTTAAATCAAATAAAGTTGGTGCTGGCCTAGCTCTTGGTGTAGGTGTCGGCATAGCTATTGGAACCTCAATGGGTAACGTCGGTGCCGGACTGGCAGTTGGAATAGCAATAGGTATTGCTTTTGGGGTTAGTATGCAAAAAAAAGAAGACTCCGAAAAAGATGACGAATAAGCTTACTAACAAGCAATTAAACAAGGACAAAAAACAGTTGGCTTTTGTTCCTTCGTCACTAATTTTAGCCAACAATTTTTTGCCTGTTAATGTGGACGTTTTGCAGAACCAATATTACGGAGATAGAATCAATGATTGGCGTAAATGAACTTACTACTTTTTTCGGTTGGTGTACTGTAATAAACCTTGGTGTTTATTTGTTTTCAGCATTTTTTATTATCGTATTTAAAAATTTTACGATTAATCTTCACAGTAAAATTGTAGGTGTTGAGGCTTCTGAGTTACCAAGCATGTATTTTAAGTTTTTGGGTAATTATAAAATAGGTATATTAC
The DNA here is from genome assembly GCA_029938115.1 of Colwellia sp. Lineage (GTDB taxonomy): Bacteria > Pseudomonadota > Gammaproteobacteria > Enterobacterales > Alteromonadaceae > Colwellia. Next base: position 5,339 of record JAPYOP010000090.1, read on the forward strand.
TTTTAAATTTAACACCGTATATTGCATTAAAATTAATGGTTTAGTGCAAAGTTCAGCATAACAAGAAATTAAACAAGGACAAAAAACAGTTGGCTTTTTGTTCACTACGTTCACTTATTTTAGCCAACAATTTTTTGCCTGTTAATTAGGCGTTATATGTCTGTGGAATAATTATCGTATGTATATTAGTCAGGAATCACTAAAACAAACTCATATACGCCTCTGTAGTGTAATCCGAAATTCAGATTTTAAGATTTTTGAAGGCACATATATGTTTGAAGAGTTTCCTTTAAATGAGTTTCATTCTAAGATGAATCCAGAATCACTTGCTCTTGTAAGAGACTCCGAAATCTGGAGCCAACTAGTGGAATCTGCTGATCAAACAAAAGAACTGTTCACTATATTCTCATTTCATTTCAAAGAAGGTGGAGACAATAGTGGTTTTGTTGGTTGGCTTGCAAGTCATTTAAAGCAAAAATTAGGAACCGGTGTATTTGTAACCTGCGGTCAAAACTCAAATAGAGGTGGTATTTTTGACTATTGGGGTTGTCCAGCTGAGCTTGGAGCTAGTGCAATAAACGAAGTTAAAAAGTTAATAAATAACAGCTGACATATAACAAGCTAATTAATAAGGACAATAAACAGTTGGCGGTTTTAATATTTATAAGTTTTGTTCTGATTGCTCTCTATTATAAGTTTTTGTTCAATCAAACAATTAAAAAAATACAAAACATCAGTACCCAACAAGGTCTGATGATTTTTGATGCTAAATATAAAAGTGCTTTTCAAATGGGAAGTAATATTAGTTTTCTCAATGAACTGTGGTCAGGTAATTCTATAAAAGATGTCAGTCATATAGAGTTACGAGCAGAGTTGGTCGAGGCAAGAAAATTATTTAGGTATCAACTTGGTTATGGTTTTTTATCGTTTTTATCAGTAGTTGTTAATGGTTTTATAATGGCATAGTACAGCTAACAAGGGGTTTCAAGTCGGACAAATTACAGTTGGCTGTTGTTCGTACCTCACACATTTTAGTCAACTGCAATTTACCGCTTAAAACGGCGTTATATGTACAAGGAGGTTTGGTGATAAACGTATATCTTTTTGACTGGGGCGACACCTTAATGGTCGATTACCCTAATGTTGCTGGCAAAATGTGTGACTGGGAAAAAGTAGAGGCTGTCACTGGGGCTAAGAAAGCTTTAGAAGTTCTATCCAAAAATTCTCAAATTTATATAGCTACTGGTGCCGCAGATTCAACCGAGTTAGAAATTCAACGAGCTTTTGAGCGCGTTGGCTTAAGTCAATTTATATCAGGCTATTTCTGTAAAGCTAATTTAGGATTATCAAAAGGAACTCCTGAATTTATCAACGCTATTCTAAAAAAGTTAAAAACACCTTTATCAAATGTGGCAATGGTTGGTGATAACTTCGATAAAGATATTAAACCAGCAATTGCTGCGGGTATTCAACCATTCTGGTTTACAGAAAAAAGTACAGAATCAATACCAAATAATGTTAAAATAATTAAACAGTTAAGTGCATTGTACATATAACAAGCCAATAAAGCAGGACTGCTAACAGTTTGCTCGGTTTCGCTTCGCTACACATTTTAGCAAACAATTATCACCCCCTTAAATGGGCGTTCTATTTCAGGAGTTTTCTGCATGGTAAAATATATTGTTCCTCTTTTAATGTTGCTTTCTTGGACAACACAAGCAGAAGTTACAGAAATACTAAGCGTTGATCGTTCTGTATCGAGAAGTATTAATTTATCTTTTCCTAATGATAATAATATCAAGCCTAAGAAGGGAGACTTTGAAATAGTCAACTACGTGCTTATGAGCAATGAAATAGGCGAACGTTGGAGTGTGATTACATTAACTAATTTATCCTCGGGTAATCGTAATTTAGAACATGAGCATTTAATCGCATTATTCGCTGACGGCAGTCGTACCAGCCCACTTGAATACAAATTAAATTTCAAAGGTAAAGAAACACAATCTATTACTGTTTCGTTTGGGGAACATAAGTTTCCAATCTTGAGCATATATTCAAGCAATGAAATATAACAAGTCATTAAAGCAGGACTAAAAACAGCGGGCTGTTCGCTTCGCTCCATTTTAGCCCACTATTTTTAGCCTCTTAATGAGGCGTTAGTTGCCGCAACTAGTTCTAGTAAATATATTTTCGAACAGCAGTATTTAGCTTAAAAGTTTGGCGTTTATATCCGTACTTTTTTGTGGCAAGTTTTAAATGTTGATCTCGTGTTTTTATGCTTTTGGTTACATAGCTTTCGCCTTAACTATGTTTGGTAAGAACAATGAGCAAAAGTGTAAACGGCTCAAAGTCACGTTTGGTGGTAAAGTTGCGGTGAGTGTTTTTTAATTATCACTCCCACAAATTAAATTTCAGTGTTGTTGGTAAGTGTAATGTGTTTAACTATCAGCAATTAACAAGGCATTCAAACGGACAATTTACAGTTGGTTGTTCGCTTCGCTCAAGTATAACCAACTGTAAATTGCCGCTTAATGTGGCGTTAGGCTTTTCTATAATTCAGATGAAAATGGATATTATGACGAATAAAATTACTAAATTAGAAAAAGTAGGTTTTGTATTAGTTTCACTTATAGTTTTGTTGCAAGCCTTTTATGGTACTTTTGCATTCATTGACCCTGCCAGCTTTTCTACAGTAAGAGGCACTGAACTTTTTTCTGGTATGGATTCTGATTGGGTGAAAATATATGGATCACGTACTATTTTTATTACCTTAATTTTTGGTTATCTTTTATATACTCGAAATTATATTGTTTTAATGTGGGGGGCATTATTTGCTGTTGTTATGCCAATTACAGACGGGCTACTTGCATATGAAGCTCAAGCACCATTTAAGGTTGTTGCTAAGCATATCGCTACTATTGTGTATTTATTAATAATATTCCTTGTTTTTAAAAAGGTTGTTGCTCAAAAAGCCTAACAAGAAATTAAACAAGGACAAAAAAAGTTGGCTTTTACTCCTTCGTCGCTTATTTTAACCAACAATTTTTAGCCTGATAATTGGGCGTTATATTACAAGGTATGTTCATGGTCTTTTTCATTATCAAACTTTTGATGTTAGCTCTGTCATATAAATTATATTTGGTGAAGAAGGAACCTTACTTTTCAGCCTTATTGTTTAGTATTCCTTTAGCCATTGTTGGCTTAATTATGGGGCATACATTAATTGGGGTATTCGTAGGAAGTGCTATATTATTTGCGTTGGCTTTTGTTTGCTTTTTACTGATATCCAAAGTACCAACTGGAACGTCGGAGTACAGTATATTAGCGGTAACGGCAATTATCGTTGCATTTGTAATATAACAAGAAAATCAACAAGGACAAAAACAGTTGGTTTCGGCTCCTTCGTCGCTTATTTTAACCAACAATTTTTAGCCTCTTAATGAGGCATTATATGCCAAGGAAAATTATGCACTCTATAAAATCTCGTAGATTAAGAAAAAAGCTTTATTTAGATGAATTTGCCGTAATGGGGATTGAACTAGATTGTACTTTAACTTGTAAGGAAGAGTCGGAATTAGCAACAATAATGGATGGTTTTTTACTTTATGTTGACTCTCTAAACTTATGTATCGGTGGTGGTGGTGACCTGACTTCCTTTGCAGGTTTTATTTCTTCTAATGAACGGTATGGTTCAGTCACTGAAGCTCATATAGCAAGCATATCTAATTGGTTGAAAGACCAAGAAATCGTTTCGGAGTTTAATGTTAGTGAGCTTGTTGATGCGAACTATGGCATATAACAAGCCATTAAAGCAGGACTGCTAACAGTTTGCTCGGTTCCGCTTCGCTACACATTTTAGCAAACTATTAATCAGCCTCTTCATGGGGCGTTATGTTTGAAAGGAGTCCTGTGGTATTTATATTCCCAATCTCTCTTGCGTTAATTGCAATTACTATCTACTTTTCACTGTTCTATAGTGGACTAAAGTTGTTAAGTTTGAGTGAAGTCCCAATAAAAATAGCGGCTATTTGTACTTCATTTTGTGTAATAGAGTTATTAGTTCAAAATGTTCTTTATCAAATATCTCAATATACTGGCTATATTTTGTTATTTTCTTTAATCTTATATTTTGTTAAATATTTAGGCATAACTTCATGGTATGGTTTTGCTGTTCCTATATTCGTTTGGTTATTGGGAAGTGTTCTTTTAGGCTTTTCTGGATTATTCTTAGGCCGGTTAATGGGTAATCAAACATAACAAGAAGTTCATAAGGAAAAAATACAATTGGCTAATTTCGCTTCGCTCCATATTTTAGCCAATCATATTTTTCCTCTTAACTAAGCGTTAGCAAGATTTAAGTATATTTGTTTAATTTTAACTTTTAGGTGATTAATAATGATTAAAGTAAGTGTAATGTACCCAAACTCGTCAGATGCGAATTTTGACATTGAATATTATTGCAATACTCATATGCCAATGGTTAAAGAGCTTCTTGGTGAATTTGTAAAAGGTGGTAATGTCGATTATGGTTTAGCTGGTGGTGCTCCTGGTGAGGCAGCACCTTTTATAGCCATGGGACATTTAATATTTGATTCAGTAGATAGTTTTCAAAATGGATTTGGACCACATGCAGAAAAAATAATGGCAGATATTCCCAATTACACAAATACTCAGCCTCAAATTCAAATTAGTGAAATTAAGGTTTAGTGGCTCATCTTGCTAACAAGGCATTAAAGCCGGACAAATAACAGTTGGTTTTTTGCTTGTGCCTCGCTTATTTTAACCAACTATTATTTGCCACTTAATGTGGCGTTATGAGTATTCATTTATGAAGCTAGTATATTCCAACGAAAATAATTTTCTTGTGAACAATGTAAAAAACCTCATTGACGCACAAGGAATTAGTACATTTATCAAAAATGAATTTGCTCAAAGTGCTGTAGGTGAAATTTCAGCCTTTGACTCTTGGCCGGAAGTTTGGGTTCATAATGACGAAGATTTTGAACGAGCTATGGAAATATCAAAATTTTCACAAAATAGCATCAAAGGTGAAGACTGGACCTGCCAATCCTGTTCTGAGAAAAACGATCCATCCTTTGAAATATGCTGGAATTGTCAGAGTGGAAACTCATAAAAAGCAATTCAACAGGACAAAAAACAGTTGGTTTTTCTCCTGCGTCGCTAATTTTAACCAACTATTTTTAGCCTGTTATTTGGGCGTTATATTTTCATTTTAACTTTGTACAAGGAATCAGTATGGTTCGTAAAATTTCAGGTGGTTGTCTATGCGGAACTGTAAAGTTTACTGTCAATGACAGTTTCGATAACTTTTACTTTTGCCATTGTGAGCAATGTAGAAAAGTATCAGGTTCTTCACATGCGTCTAATTTACTGACCACAATAGATAATATCGAATGGTTAAGTGGGTCTAATAAAGTCGTTCGCTTTGACCATAAAGAGGGAGCATTTACTAAAGTATTTTGTTCTATATGTGGTTCTGGATTACCACATGAATCACAAAGTGGTGAATGCTTAGTTGTCCCAGCAGGTAGTCTTGATGCAGAACCATCATTAGCTCCCAAAGCTCAAATATTTTGTAGTGAAAAGGTTGGGTGGTTTACAGCTGGCATTGAAGCTCCAGAAAACCCAGCTTATGAGTCGGCGAGTTAAAAACATAACAAGAATTTCAAGCAGGACAAATAATAGTTGGCTTTTGCTCCTGCGTTGCTAATTTTAGCCAACTATTTTTAGCCTCTCAATGAGGCGTTAGCTATACGAATCAATTTTGGCATTGGAATCAGATGAAATATAAAATTATCCCCGTAAGAGCAGATTTTTTAGATAAAGCACGAAATGCAAGGATTGATGATCAAAACCAGGAAGTAGAAATATCTTATGCTACTGGTGGGGAACCTTGTAGAGATGTTCTTCGAGGAGCAAAGCCGAATGAAAGGTTAATATTAGCAAGTTATTGTCCATTTACTAAATCAGGTCCGTATAAAGAGTATGGACCTATTTTTATTTTGGAGAGCCAAGCCGATGAAAGCTTTGACGATACAAAATTACCATTTCCAACAGGAATAGATACCGATTACTTAGGAAACATTTTTGTATTAAAAGCATACTGTGAAAATGAACGGATTTTAGATTCAAAATTAGCAACTCCAGATGATGCTAATACGATACTCGATGAGTATTTTACTAATGATAGCGTGTCTTTTGTCATAGCAAGGTATGCTGCCTATGGCTGTTATAGCTTTAGAGTTCAGCGTTCAGTAAAGCTAACAAGCAAATAAATCAGGTTGCGTGACCAATTGAAAAATTTAATTATTAGAAAAGCATCATCGAAAGATCAATTAGCTTTACTTAGCTTAGAACAAAAAGTAATTGAAGCAGAGCGACCTTTTAACAATACAATAAAGCCTGAAAATGCAATTTATTATGATCTGAATAATTTAGTTACAGATGATGCTTCCCACTTATTGGTCGCTGAACTTAAGGGAAAAATTATTGGATCTGGCTACGCTCAAATTAGAGAGTCTAAGAAATCACTTAAACATACCAAACATGCTTATCTTGGCTTTATGTATGTCGAACCAGATTACAGAGGATTAGGTATAAATAAGCTGATTATGGAAAGTCTTCTTGATTGGAGTAAACAACAGGGTATATTTGACTTGTATTTAGATGTTTATGATGAAAATGATGCCGCCATAAGAGCTTATGAAAAAGTTGGGTTTGTTAAGTCTTTAGTTGAAATGAAAATAAATCTCGGTGTGTAATTAAGCACATAACAAGAATTTAAAGCGGGACTGCTAACAGTTTGCTCGGTTTCGCTTCGCTACACATTTTAGCAAACAATTATCAGCCCCTTAA
>JAPYOP010000091.1 GCA_029938115.1 Colwellia sp.
AGCATTTGAGAATGTCGTGCCTCGCTCTGCTCGTGACGACCTACAAGAGATATCACTTTGTTTTTATGTAGGTCGATGCATGCCTCGACAAAAGACTTATTAAACTAAGGGAAGCTTTCCTTGCTTCTCTGGTTGAAATAAAGTTACTTTATTTCGTCCTGTGTGCTTAGAAACATAAGTGGCACTATCAGCATCAGCCAGTAACTTTTCTAAATCATAACCACTAATTTTATCGTCAGTTACGCCAAAGCTTGCGGTAATGGTAAAGTCAAAGCCAGAATCTGTTGTGATAATTGCCGCAATGGCTTTTCGGCAAGCTTCAGCTCGTTTTAAAGCTGCTTGGCTATCGCAACTGGTCAGTAGTATGCAAAATTCTTCACCGCCTAAACGGGTAAAAATATCATTATGGCGACCCATACTCTTACACGCGTCAACAGCTGCTTTTAATGCCCAATCACCGCAAGCATGGCCATAGGTGTCATTAACGTTTTTAAAGTGATCTAAGTCAAACATAATGAGGCTTAATTCTTGTTTAGCACTTTGACAATACTTTAAAGCATTATTGGCAACATCGATAAAATGGCCACGATTAAAAGCACCGGTCAATGCGTCATACTCAGCTAATTCTTTAATACGCTTATGCGCTCTTAATAAACGATAACCCCAGAAAACCAATACCGCTAACGTTAGCGCTAAAACCATCAAAATAAGGCGAGTGTTTTCTACATTTGCGCGTATTAAGGCTTGCTCGGTAGTTAAAAGACTATTTTTTTCATTAAGTAAATTTATTTTGTTTTGTTGTTCAATGCTTTTGTGTTCAGCAAGTTGGAAGGCTAAATGCTTTGTTTGAATTTCATCATAATAAAGCTTGTCGGCAATGGCGTATTTTTGATGATAAAGCAGCGCTAATTCAAAATCTTTCTGTGACTCGGCTACTTTAAATAATAATTGATAAGATAATACTTTTACGATGGCGGTACCTTCATTGTTTTCATTATCTAAGGCTTTTAATGCCAACTGCTTGGTTAGCTCTGCATTTTTATTTATCCAATGGGCATGTGCTAACAAGGCGTGGTACTTAGCAATAATACGCGGATATTTAGTATTTAAGGTGTCTTGTAAACTTGAATTTAATATTTGTAATGCTTTGTATTGCTGATGGTTTTCAAGGTGCATTTCTGCCACAAAAGAGTTAATAAAGCTAATAATAAGCTGCTCTTTATTTATTCGACATAAACTGATGGCATGATTAATTATAGGGTCGGTAGGTGTTAACTGTTTTAATTGGAAAGATGCTTTTATAATCTCTGCCTTTGCAATACATTGGTCTCTGCCTTGATCACTTTGTGATTCTACTTGTTTAGCGTAAGAAAGCGCTAAACTATACTGTTCTAGCTGATTATAAAAAATGGCTGCAAGTAAAAATCCTTGAAGCTGTGCTTCTTTATCTTTAATTAAAGTTAATTCAGCTAACATTCGCGATAAGGTAGATAAACCTTCCGACCAGTTTTGATTAGCGGCAAAAATATTAATTAAGACACGTTTAGCTCTAAATTTTAGTAACGCATCGGCATTAGAATTGATAAGATTTTTGGATGAGCTGATGGCTTCAGTTAAGTTGCCTTGATAGGTTAACAAGTAAATATTTAGGTAATCAAGGTGGTATCGTTGCGTGCTAGAAAGATTATTGCTTTGTTGATTCAGTTCATTAATTAACACTAAAAACAGCTTAGGTTGGCTGCTTCTAATGTTATCAATGTGTGCCAATTGCTCATCAAAGTTACTGTTTTCATCAGCCCATACCGGTGAGCTAATGAAAACGGACAAAATAATGATTAAGCTAATGGCTAAGTTAACCATTAAGTTAGTAACAAAAGTATTGTATTTGCTAACGTTCACTGTTTTAAACTTGTGTTAGAAGCCAATAATAATCTGGTTTGATTCTTCTGTTGAATCTTCGTCATCATCTTCTTTTTCTTCTTCTTTTTCATCATCATCAGGCGCATGAATAATACATACAATATCAGGGCAAACATCTAATTGACGTGCAAGTGAGATAACATCTTTGTTAGCAATTGCTTGCGTAATTTCAGATTCAAGCTCAGTGGATGTTAATATATTTTGGATCGCATCTTCATTTTGTAAACTAGCATCACTGCCCATTTGCTCTAATACGTGCATAATATTTGACATTTGTGTCTCTATTTTTGATGTATAAACTGCTAAGGTGAATTTTGTTTTTACTTCAATAGTTGTTTTATAACACTAGCCTTAGCGTAGGTCTATGTTTACTTTGAAATTCGCTCTTATCAATTGCCGCTAATTTATCTAAAATGTCTTGGTTGGGTTGCATTTTTTCGCTCGGTGGTATCACTAATGTGGTGTGCATAAAAATCTCAGCAGCAACTAAATCAGCTAAGGCAATTTGTTCTGCGCGCACGGTATCTATCGGTAATATCTTAGCTTGATATAAAATGACTTGGTGATCACTCGGATAAGTTTCTAATAATAAATCTACTAAAACCTGTCGATATGCTTTACCGGTGGAAAATTTAGCTAACGACTTATCGCCAGCTAAGCCAACTTGCCAAAGTATCAGGTGTGCGGCAGGGTCGATATTGCGCTTATAAAACATAAACTGGCTAGCTTCATAATTTATACAGCCTGTTTTACCGGGATCTATAACTAAATCGGCATACAAGCAATCTTCTGCGGAAATTCCCGCTTCCATATGAGCGGGTAATTCTTCTTGCTTTGCCTGTTTAATCGCTCGATGACTAACACAGGCAAATACACCGGGGTGACCATAAAAAGCGGCAACTACGCTTTTACCCGCACGAACTTCGGTTAATATCGCTTCGACCATTTCGTTGTAGGTAATATTGCGATTTTTACCTTCTTGGTAATAACATTGCAAGCTGCGCACATCATCGTGCATTTCATCAAGCCAACGCTCCGTAATGCCGGTAGACATTAGTGAAAACACCACATCAGCTTGTGCAATATAACTTGTTGCGATGGGGCTAATATGTGCGCCTAACGTCATACCTGTACCAACACAAACTAAACTACCTGACATTTTTTTAACCTTTTTATTATTAGGAGAGAGATGAATAGAACATTTTTATAAGGTAAAAATAGCAGTAAATCATTTGTTTTTATAGCTAATTAAGCACTGTAAATTGTTTAAGATAAGCATTTGGTAATTAACTTTTTATGCCATTGTTCTTTTTTGAAATATTCAAAACAATTATTGGTGCTATCTTTTTGTTGTTCTGGCTGAAAGATAAAACCAAGCTTTTTAACAAATCGCTTAGTTGCTAAATTCTTTTTGGCGTAATTTGCATTAATCATATTAATAGCTAAATAATTGAAAGCATATTCCATCAATGATCCCATTGCTTCTTCGGGCAATAACTTCCCATTACTATGTCGCAATAGCATTATGCCTATTTCAGCCGTGTCTGAGTTCTGCCAGCTTAATGCTTGAATGCCAATACAGTCATTATTGCTTAACGTAACAATTGCCCAAGTCATCACTTTGGGGGGATCTTTTTTCAGGGCTTTGATCGTTCTGTTAAAGGCATTTTCAGCCGCATCGCTCGAAAGCGGTTCACCAATATTTCGCATTATTTTTGCATCAGTATATAGACTGATATACATACTTTTGTCTTGTTCAGTGAGTGATCTTATTAATAATCGTTCGGTGGTAAAACTGTGCATATTTATAATTCTTGTTATGGGTTTATTGTAGGTCGACACGAGTGTAACGAGACTCGACAATAATATGTCTTGCCTTATAAGCCTTTTAATTCTAGCTAAGTGGTCATTAATCCACTTGTTATAAATCGGCTATTAAGGTTTTTAACCACTTTTCTTCAGTTATAAAATGCCAAGACCAGTGTTGATAATTTTCACCAATACCTAGTTTAAGTATAGCTTGTTTCGATTTGCCATCATCAATAAAGCCACTGACACGTTTTATGCTGTAGGCGATCATGTCGGCGAATGCTTGGTAACGAACTTTGTTAGTTAATTTTCCATGTCCGGGAATGATCACTACATCATCAGGCATTTGTGCGATGATTTTTCTAACCGCGGTTAAATAGCCCTGAATACTACCGCCATTGTTAAGATCAATATAGGGAAAGCCTATTTCAAAAAATAAATCGCCAGTATGAAGCACATTAGCTTTTTTAAAATAAACGATGGTATCGCCATCGGTATGTGCACTGGGAAAATGGCTTAATTGAATTTGTTCATCAGACAAGTAAATATTTATGCCTTGCTCATAGGTGACTACAGGTAAAGCCACTGATTTTTCAGCCGCTTGATTGCTCAAGCGCTCCCTTACCTTTTGATGAGCAAAAATAGGTGCTTTATGTGCAAAGTGGCTGTTACTACCCGTATGATCGCCATGAAAATGCGTATTAACAATGTACATCAACTCTTTATCAACAATACTTTTCATCGCCGATTCTATTTTTGTCGCCAGTGGCGCAAATTGATCGTCTACTAGCAGTAAACCAACATCGGTGGCAAGTACGCCAATATTACCACCAGAGCCTTGCAGCATGTAAACATTTGCTCTGGCGTTAGTGACCTTAATTTCGACATTATCGAAATCTCTGGCAACAGATGCGAGAGTGATGAACCATATAAGTACAATGCTAAATAGTGTTTTCATAGCGTAACCTTTTCGTAAGTTGCATGTAGGTTTAAGTAATATATACTTTAATAAAAATTAAATGTAAGACTTTATTCATGGTAAAAACAATGTTTTTCTGCTTTTTTTTATTCTTGTATAGTGCCTTGTCACTTGCTGAGGAAAAAATAACAGTGGTTACAGAAAATTGGCATCCTTATAGCTTTTTGCAAACAGATGGACGCATTGTTGGGCAATCCACTAGCTTTGTGAGAAAAACACTCGAAATAGCTAAAATAAATTACTCTATTAACCTTTACTCATGGGATAAAGCTTATGCTTTGGCCAGAACTCAAGAAAGTGTACTTATTTACTCCATAATTAAAACGCCCATAAGAGAGAAGTATTTTCATTGGTTTTGTCCTATTGCTAAACCAATAGCGCAGAGTATTTATAAACTGTCGGTTAGGGATGATATTGAAATTGATAAGAAAAGTGATTTTTCTGGTTATTTATTCGGTATAACCAGAGGCACATTTCCTCAAGATGTTTTAGCTAAGCATGGTGTTGTTGAAGGTAAAAATTTACAGTTAGTGGCAACGAGCGATCGAAACTTGAAAATGTTGCTCTTAGAGCGCGTTGATTTGATTGTTGAAGCTGACGATGCAATTTTTACGATGTTAAAAGAAGGGGGCTATCCTGCCTCCCATATTAAGAAAATTTATAGCTTTAATGGTCATAATGGTGGAGAGCTATGTATGGCTCTTAATAAAAAAAGCTCTCCAAGTATTGTTGCAAAGATCAAGGAAGCGCATAAAAAAGCACTTTTACTATCCAAATAGCTTAGTTGTTTTTGTTAACTAATTGTACAAAAACTGCCCACATCAATGCTTTAGTAAAAGTCAATATTAAAAACACGAAAAAAATCAAATTTTGTTCAAATTATATGCTTTTAAATAGGCAAAAAAACACGTAAACTTAGCGCCCTTTTGCGACAGTGATTAAAAAACAGTCAGCTTGAAATATAATCTTAAGGTGATGGTTTGAAGATCGGCTCATATCAATTTGACAGTAACGTTTTTCTTGCTCCAATGGCAGGAATTACCGATCAGCCTTTTAGAGAATTGTGTTGTCGTTTAGGTGCTGGCTTGGCCGTATCAGAAATGGTGTCGTCAAACCCTAAGGTATGGAATACCTCAAAGTCAAAGTTAAGAATGATTCATAGTGAAGAGGCTGGCATTCGCAGTGTGCAAATTGCGGGTAGCTGTCCTGATGAATTAGCTTATGCAGCTCAAATTAATGCTGCAAATGGCGCACAGATTATTGATATCAATATGGGTTGCCCAGCAAAAAAGGTAAATAAAAAATTAGCGGGTTCGGCTTTATTGAAAGAACCAGTACAGGTTGAGCAAATTGTTAAGTCTGTGGTGAATTCGGTCAATATTCCGGTCACGTTGAAAATTCGCACAGGATGGTGTGAAAATAGCCGTAACGGCGTTGCAATTGCAAAAATAGCTCAAGATAACGGTATTGCTTCGCTTGCAGTACATGGTCGAACCCGCAATGACTTTTATAAAGGCAATGCAGAATACGACACTATTAAAGCTATTAAACAAGCGGTTTCAATTCCTGTTGTGGCAAATGGCGATATTACCTCGGTAGAAAAAGCCGAACAGGTATTAAGCTATACCGGAGCTGATGCAGTTATGATCGGCCGAGGTGCTCAAGGGCGACCTTGGATTTTTCGAGAAATGAATCATTTTTTGAAAACAGGAACCAAAATGCCTGCTCCCTCAGTGAATGAGGTACGTTCAATATTACTTGGACACGTAAAGGATTTACATCAGTTTTATGGTGACTACATGGGCGTGAGAATCGCTCGAAAACATGTGTCTTGGTACATTCATTCTTTTGCTTTACTTGGCCGAGAGTCAAGTGAAGAGTTAGGTGAAGGTTTTACTGCAAAATTTGCAGGGGATCAAGGCAAGGATTTTAGAGCTACTTTTAATGGTTTATCGTCAATAAGCGAACAGCTTGAGACGTTAGACTTCTGTTTTGATCAGCTTGTTCATTAATGAACAGTTGGTTGTTTAATTTAATATTAATAGAAAGAGTTGTACATTATGTTCGAACAAAATATTTCTTCTCCATTCATCACTGGTGATATTCAAACGCAAACTAAAACGTCTCCGTTACGTACACAAGCTAAAATAGCTATCAACAACTACTTAAAGCAGTTAAATGGTAACGACGTTGATGACATGTATGACCTTGTATTAAGTGAAATAGAAGCGCCGATGTTAGAAGAAGTGATGATGTATACACGCGGTAATCAAACAAGAGCTGCAAACTTATTAGGTATCAACCGTGGTACTTTACGTAAGAAATTAAAAAAATACGGTATGAACTAAGCCGATATTTTTTTTGAAAGCACCTTCGGGTGCTTTTATTGTTTTTGAACTCAAATTTTCATGTAACTTTGCAAGTTAGCGCTATCATTTGATGGTAATAGGCTAGCAGTACGTTACAACTAAAAAGGTAAATAAATTGATGGATACTCCACGTCCAATTAAACGCGCACTATTAAGTGTTTCAGATAAAACCGGTATTGTTGATTTTGCTCGCAGCTTAAGCGACAAAGGCGTTGATCTACTTTCAACTGGCGGTACGGCAAAATTATTAGCTGAAAACGGCATTCCTGTAACTGAAGTATCTGATTACACAGGTCATCCTGAAATTATGGATGGTCGAGTTAAAACATTACACCCTAAAGTACATGGCGGAATTTTAGCACGTCGTGGTATGGATGAAGCGGTAATGACTGAAAACGGTATCAGCGCTATTGATATGGTTGTGGTTAACTTGTACCCATTTGCTAATGCTGTTAGCGATGAAAATTGTACTTTAGAAAATGCTATTGAAAACATTGATATTGGCGGGCCAACAATGGTACGCGCCGCAGCAAAAAATCACAAAGACGTGACTATTGTGGTTAATGCGAGCGATTACGCGCGCGTTATCAATGAAATGGATAGCAACGATGATTCATTAACCTACCAAACGCGTTTTGATTTAGCTATTGCAGCTTATGAGCACACTGCTAGCTACGATGGCATGATTGCTAACTACTTTGGTAAAATGTTACCAGCGTATGGCGAAAAAGAAGCAACAGCCTCGCTTGACAACAAAGTGAAATTCCCACGTACTTTTAATAGCCAGTTTGTTAAAACGCAAGATTTACGCTACGGTGAAAACTCTCACCAAGAAGCGGCTTTTTATAAAGAAGCGAATCCTGAAGAGGCGTCAATTTCTACCTCGACTCAATTACAAGGTAAAGCATTATCTTACAACAACATTGCTGATACCGATGCTGCTTTAGAATGCGTTAAAGAATTTGACGAACCAGCGTGTGTCATTGTTAAACATGCAAACCCTTGTGGTGTTTCAATTGGTAATAACATTCTTGCCGCTTATGAAGGAGCTTATAGAACTGATCCTACTTCAGCGTTTGGTGGCATTATCGCTTTTAACCGCGAATTAGATGCTGAAACAGCAGAAGCGATAGTTTCTCGTCAATTTGTTGAAGTTATTATAGCGCCAAGTATTTCTGATGCTGCGGCTAAAGTTGTTGCTGCTAAGCCTAACTTACGTTTACTAGAATGTGGTCAGTGGGAGTCTAAAACTACAGGCTTTGACTATAAACGTGTCAATGGCGGTTTATTAGTACAAGACAGAGACCAAGGTAGCGTGAACAGTGATGATCTAAAAGTTGTGACTAAACGTCAACCAACCGATGAAGAAATGCGCGATTTACAGTTTTGCTGGAAAGTAGCTAAATACGTTAAATCTAACGCCATTGTTTATGTTAAAAATAGCATGACAATCGGTGTAGGTGCTGGCCAAATGAGCCGTGTTTATTCAGCGAAAGTTGCCGGAATTAAAGCCGCTGATGAAAACCTTGAAGTTAAAGGTTCAGTAATGGCATCTGATGCATTCTTCCCATTCCGTGACGGTTTAGACGCTGCTGCGGCTGCTGGAATTACTGCCGTAATTCAACCGGGCGGTTCAATGCGTGATAATGAAGTTATCGCTGCTGCAGACGAGCACAACATTGCCATGGTGTTTACAAATATGCGCCATTTCCGCCATTAATTTCAATTCTTGTCGTTGATAAGCTAAATTTAGGCGTTAAAAGTGCTCACGTATAGTCATACGCTCCGCGCTTTTGCCTTTTAATTATAACTAATCAACTTAAAGAATCTTTATTAATAGTTTTGAGATGAAAGACGACCTACATTAAATTGTAGGTCGACGCTTGCCTCGACAATATTTTTAAGTCATTGTGTAGCACATGTTATTTCTATCAGACTCAATGGAACGAAAATGAAACCTTTCAAAACAATAAGAAAATCACTTATAACCTCAGCAATTATTGCTTCGACACTTACGCTTAGTGCCTTCACTAGTGTCAATCTTTATGCTCATGACAAACATGTCCATAAAGGAGAAGCGCTTGAATTAGCGGTATCTGGTGAACATCGCTCGGCTAAAAATAAAGCCCGCGACCAATATCGTCATCCAGTTGAAACATTAAGCTTTTTTGGTTTTACGTCAGCAATGACGGTGGTTGAAATTACGCCCGGCGGTGGTTGGTATACTGAAATATTAGCGCCTGCGTTAAAAGGCAAGGGTAAGCTTTACGGTGCGCACTATCCTGATACTGGCGAAGATAATTACTATTCTAATTCTCGTAAAAAATTAGAAAAAAAATTAGCATCTAATATCGTTTTTAATGAAGTAGTATTAACTGATTTTGTACCACGTAAGCAAAGTGAGTTAGCGCCACAAGGTAGCGCTGATTTAGTGTTAACTTTTCGTAACTTACACAATTGGAAAGATGCGGGAGTTGAGCAAGTATTTAAAGATGCTTTTAATGCGCTTAAAGCTGGCGGTGTGTTAGGTGTGGTTGAACATAGACTTCCTGCCGGTATTTCTCCGGAAAAAGCGGTAGGATATGTGTCAGAAGCTAATACTATTAAGCAAGCAAAAGCTGCAGGTTTCCGTTTTGCCGGTTCGAGCGAAATTAATGCCAATTCTAAAGATATGGCCCAACACCCTAAAGGTGTATGGACTTTGCCACCTTCATTCGCTCTTGGTGATAAAGATAAAGCAAAATATTTAGCCATTGGCGAAAGTGATCGCATGACGTTAAAGTTTGTTAAACCTGAAAACGCTAGTTTTAGTGACTTTAAAGAACAAAATAAACAATAGGACAAATTGAATGAAAGTTTTAGTTATAGGCGGTGGTGGTCGTGAACATGCATTGGCATGGAAAGCGGCACAGTCTAGCCAAGTTACTAAAGTATTTGTTGCGCCAGGTAATGCTGGTACTGCAACAGAAAATAAATTAGAAAATGTTGCTTTAGATGTTAGTAACAATGATGCATTAGTTGCCTTCGCTCAAAGCGAAGATGTTGCGCTCACTATCGTTGGACCAGAGCAGCCACTTGTTGATGGCGTTGTTGATGCCTTTCAAGCACGTGGTTTAGCCATTTTTGGTCCAAGTAAGAAAGCGGCACAGCTTGAAGGCTCTAAATCATTTACTAAAGATTTTTTAGCGCGTAATGATATTCCATCAGGCAGCTATGCAAACTTTACTGAAGTTGAGCCAGCGCTTGCTTATGTTCGTGAACAAGGCGCGCCAATTGTAGTGAAAGCCGATGGTTTAGCCGCAGGTAAGGGCGTTATTGTAGCGCTTACTTTAACTGAAGCAGAAGATGCAATTCAAGACATGTTAGCGGGCAATGCTTTTGGTGACGCTGGACATCGTGTGGTTATTGAAGAGTTTCTTGAAGGTGAAGAAGCCAGTTTCATCGTGATGGTTGACGGTAAAAATGTTTTACCTATGGCAACTAGTCAAGATCACAAACGTGCTTTAAACGGTGACTTAGGCCCCAATACTGGTGGTATGGGCGCTTATTCACCTGCTCCAGTCGTAACGCCTGACATTCATGACCGAATTATGAATGAAGTGATTATGCCAACAGTTGAAGGTATGGCTAGTGAAGGCGCTCCTTATTCTGGTTTCTTGTATGCCGGTTTAATGATTGCTGCAGATGGTACGCCAAACGTAATTGAATATAATTGCCGTTTTGGTGACCCTGAAACACAGCCTATTATGATGCGTTTACAGTCAGACTTAGTTGAGCTTTGTTTAGCTGCTACTCGTGGTGAATTAGATCAAGCAACTATAGCTTTTGATAGCCGTGCTGCAGTTGGTGTTGTACTTGCTGCTAACGGATATCCGGCAAGTTATCCAAAAGGTGATGTGATCTCTGGTCTTGATACTAATAGCAATGAATTAGCAAAAACCTTCCATGCTGGTACTAAGTTAAATGAGCAAGGTGAAGTAACGACTAACGGTGGTCGAGTACTTTGTGCGACTGCTTTAGGTAACACTGTTACCGAAGCGCAGAAATTAGCGTATGACTTGTTGAATCAAATATCATGGCAAGGCGCTGAGTTTAGAACTGATATTGCTTATCGCGCCATTGAAAGAGAGCAAAATAACGTTTAATTATTTCAACTTATTTGTACATTTAAAGGCCGATAATGAAAATTATCGGCCTTTTTCTTATGTGTAAATTATTGGCTGTCTATGATTAGTGCTATTATTATTGTTAATCAAGCGTTAAATAATCAAGCATGAATTTATAAGTAGTAATAATGAAGTTTAGTGAACATGGCAATTTTCAATTAGAAGTTGACGGTAATATTATCTATTGCCGTGTGATCGGTTGCAGGAACCAAGAAGCATCCGCGAAATGTTTAAAGGCATTAGAAAAAGGCTTTAGGCAGCTAAAAGGTGAACCTATTGTCATGATTGTTGACTCTACTTGTTTTGAAGGTGGCATAGAAGAAGCTTACCCTTTATAGAGAGACGAGATACCGCTGTGGTTTGAATGTGGCATGGTGCGATTTATTCGGATCGATAGCCCTGAATCAACGCGTTATCAAATGTTTGTCAAAAGAATGGATAATGTGATGCAAGAGCACCTAGAATTTAGTTTTGCTACGGATTTAAATGATGCTATTAAGCAAGCACATGCATATGGGTTTTCTGGCTTTGATCATACATTGCCCCGCTAAAGTTCTACCTACTACATAGATTCAGCCTATTTTACAGACAAAAAAAAGCCCACAAAAGTGGGCTTTACATTAACGCTTAGCTTAACTAAAAGGCGTTAATTATTTTTTAGCGGCACGTTTAGCTGCATCAGCAGCCTTAACTTCAGCAATAACAGTTTCAGCTACGTTGTTAGGACAAGGCATGTAGTGAGAGAATTCCATAGAGAATTGACCACGGCCAGATGTCATTGTACGTAATGATCCGATGTAACCGAACATTTCTGAAAGAGGTACGTCAGCTTTAATACGAACACCAGAAACACC
>JAPYOP010000209.1 GCA_029938115.1 Colwellia sp.
TGTTTGCCCAGCGAAGCTGGCAAACCCGACAGGCTGAAAGAAGCCTGATCACCCTGACTAAGGGGAAGATAATCTGAATGGCAAGGGCGTTATTGGCTAACGATAGGGTCTAAAGGAAGCCATAAGAAGTTAGAGGTACACAACTAACCGTAACCTGTTTCGGCGGCATTGGTGGATAAGCGTCCAAAATAGCGCGAAGTCCTATACTTAGTCAGACCAATGCTGTGCTTGAGGGTGGAATTTCTAACAGGGAGCTAGTGCAGTAACTGGGGAAGCCTGGCATCTAAACTTACTTGTAAGTAAGTGGCTTAAATTCAAGAGGAAACTCAAGGTTTAATGTCGGTGTGAGGTGGCAGATGAACCCGTAGTAGTGAGTAAGGCTAGGCCGATGAAAGCCAGTAATGGTGTGGAGGGGAAAACCAAGCCGACTATCAGCACTGTGTTTGATGGGGTCAATTTTAGTCAAAAGCTTTAATTGATTGCGAAGGGGGGAAGTATTCTTTAAGTGTATGAACGACGTTGATATTAATTTATCGGCTCACAAGTATTTCGACGGAAATAGGCAAGACATGACGGCTAAACAGGAATGTGGACGCTGAGAATTGAAGGCCGAGCAATGGAGTAATGAATGACCGCTTAGGCAGATTGCCAACAGGCTAGCACACCTAATGTCATCATGAAGAATCAACCGATAAGTTAAGCGAAACAAACCGACATACCGCAAGCAAAGGCAGAAGATGACAGTTTATTACAGCTTGTACGGGCAATTATTAGACATTAATAATTTGTACAAGGGATTCAAAAAGGTGAAAAGCGCTAAAGGAGCGGCCGGAATAGATGGGCAGTCCGTAGGCGCGTTTGCCATGAATTTAGAAGTAAACTTGAAACAACTGCAACTTGAATTGCAAACCAAGCAATATCGAGCGCAACCAGTTAAGCGGGTCGAAATACCTAAAGACGATGGCGGCGTAAGATTACTTGGCATACCCGCAGTTCGAGACCGCATAGTGCAACAAGTATTATTGAACATACTCCAACCGATTTTCGATACCGACTTTCACCCATCAAGCTATGGGTACAGGCCGAAACGAAGCTGTCATGATGCTATCAGTAAGGCCACGGTGTTTATTCGTAAGCACCATTTAGACTGGGTAGTTGATATGGATCTGTCGAAGTGTTTTGACTTGCTTGATCACGAACTAATCATCAGTAGTGTGAAGCGAAAAGTGACAGACGGTAGCATTTTAAAGCTGCTTAATCAGTTCTTAAAAAGCGGAGTAATGATAGGTAATAACTGGGAAGCCAGTACGGTAGGCAGTCCGCAAGGAGGTGTAATTAGCCCTTTGTTAGCGAATATCTACCTAGATGCTTTTGATCAGGAAATGAAAAAGCGCACTCACCGTATAGTGAGGTATGCAGATGATATCTTGATCTTATGTCGCACAGAAAAAGCGGCTCAAAGGGCATTAATGACAGCGACCCAGATACTAGAAAAAGACTTGAAGTTAACAGTCAATCAGAAGAAGACTCACATTGCTCATAGCAGTAAAGGGGTAAAATTCTTAGGGGTGGAGATTGGTAGCCAGTGGACACGGATACAAGCATCAAAACTCATCGGCTTTAAACAGAAAGTTAAACAAATAACAAAACGCAATGGCGGCATAAATTTAGCTGAAGTCATAAAAAGGCTAAATCCAGTGGTGCGAGGTTTTGTGAATTATTTTAGTATCGCCAATTGTAAACGAGAGCTAAAAGCCTTGGCAGGGTGGATAAGACGAAGATTAAGGGCAATACAGCTGAGGTTGTGGAAAAAGCCATTAAGGCTACATCGACGACTAAAGCAGTTAGGGAAACAGCCACCATTTAAGTTCATCAAGATGAACTCGTGGCGGAACTCTATCAGTCCTTTATCTTGTGTCGCGATGCCAAATCAATGGTTTGAAGAACTCGGATTATATTCAATAGAGCATGTTAATACAGGATGGCTTGCTCTGTCAGCTTTCAGAAAACAAGTTGACAGAATATGAAGAATACATGAGCCGTATACGAGGTCCGTACGTACGGTTCTGTGAGAGGGATGAGG
>JAPYOP010000032.1 GCA_029938115.1 Colwellia sp.
GGAAAACCTATCCAATGGCTCACAGTGTTATGCCAGAGCAACTAAATGATATTGGCACTTGGTTAACAGATTGTCTTGTTGGGTAATACTTTAATATTTACTTTCACAGCACCTTTCATCAAAATAATCTTTTATTGACGTTTTTTCTATAGTTGATCCATTCATATAATCGCCCTCCCCCGGCAATCTTTTGAATTTTGTCCATGGGGGCTGTTAGCGTTTTTTTATTAGCCAGTTAACGGTTTCTGTACAACCATCAAGACCAACAGTAGTTTACGATTCCGTTGGTTATACACGCCTTTATTGCGTCACTACAGCTTTAGATATGTCGTTATCATTCGGGTGTGTTAAAATTTAAAGCTAGCAAAGTCTTATTATGGGCGCTGTGATGATAGTAATACTTATGATGAAGATGAATAGCCTAAATCATTGGCTGATTAACTGGCTACTGAACTTTCCATAAGATAACCATCGCCTTGATTAATATCAACATAGCCGAAATATGCCTTTAGATGTTATTAAAAAGCGCACTAAGTTAGTTTGTTATTATCTTGGTTCTCTTGAGTTTGAATGTGTATATGTTGAACAGAGTGAGTTAATCACCTAACAGTGTTATAAGGCGAGAAGTTATCACATTAAATAGTCAGCTTTGCCACCACATCGATCATAGAGACTTTAAATTAAAGCGACATCTATTACCACAAAGTGTTTATTTCAAGGAAGCATTTTTATGGGGAGACTGATATTTTCTAATTAATTTATTACGTTTTCGCTCCAGTATATTTATTTTTTCAAAATCGCCATCGGTCACTTGCAGCAACCGTTTATCCATCACTTTAAACCATAACCAGGGAATGTAGGCGACGACATACATGCCAAAATAACCACTTGGCAATGTAGGTAATCCGCTAAAATGGCGCAACGACTGATAGCTGCGCGTTGCATTGGCATGATGATCTGAGTGACGCTGCAAATGAAACAGTGCCCAGTTTGAGAAAGTATGATTACTATTCCAGCTATGATGTGGTTGTGGGCGTTCGTAACGTCCGTTTGGAAGTTTTTGTCGTAACAAACCATAATGTTCGACATAATTGGCAGATGTGAGCTGCCACATTGACCAGAAGGCACAAATAATCAAATAAGCTACAACTCCTGAGCCTAACCACATAATCAGGCTAACAAAAAGACCTAAAGTCATCAACATGGCTTGCAGGAATTCATTTTCAAGTGAATAGACAAGTTTTCCGGTTTTTTTCATTCGCAGTTTTTCTATATTGTGTGCTCGTAATATTGCACCGGGTAATTCTCTTAAGACAAAACGATAAATGCTTTCGCCCATTTTGGACGAAGCTGGATCTTCTGGCGTGGCTACGTGTTTATGGTGACCGCGGTTATGCTCGATGAAAAAATGACCGTATGCCGCAGGTGCAAGTACAATTTTAGCCAACCATATATCAAGCTTCTTTCTTTTATGACCTAATTCATGACCAATGTTTAAGCCGTGCCCGCCTATGCTCCCTGCTAACAGGGCAACTGCTAAATAGCCATAAATACTGAGTTGATTACTGGCGACAAACCAGGCACAGAATATAAAAGAGGCAATGACGACAGGAACGTTCAAACGAGTGATTATGGAATAAAAGCGATCCGACTCAAGTAAAGGTATGACAGACTCTGGCGGGTTGCTGCTATCTTCTCCCATCAGATAATCAATAAGAGGGAATATGCTATAGACTAAAATAAAAAACATCCAGAGCAAAAATTCATGATTAAAAGTCAGATATAACAGAGTGCCGGCTACAGCTGAAGCGGGTATCAGCAGAGAAAACCACCAAAAGTAACGCTTGTGATCCACATAAACAGTGCCATCACTGGCAATAAAAGTACTAGCCTTGCTCATTATGCTCTCCACAGTATTTATCATTTGATCTTTAAAGTGATGAAAATGCGATTGCCTAAAAAAACAAACGTTAACCAAACATTTAATCGCAATATGGTGGCTATATCATCCTTTCGAATTTTTAGTTAAACATACAAGACATAGAAGATAAACATATAGAAAATGTTAGCGTTAAAAATGAGATTGTGAATGTCAGCTTTGAGCAACTGTTAGGTATGGCTAACTGATACAAAAAGTCTTTATTTGAAGTAATAATTTCAAGAATCTTATTTTGATTAGAGAGTAATGTATCTAAACTCATTTTTTTGCCTCTAGCACACACCATATAAAAATGATTAGTAACTTGAAAGCCGTTAAAGTTATTAAGTTAGAATATTAACGGCTTATCTTGAATTGGCGTATGGTAAAGCACCAGCTTTTGTTCAATAAGATCTGCTAAATTTGTCATTACACTATCATAGAATTTATTGCCATGTGTGAAGCTTGAGTTATAAACAGTATTTGTTACATTTTCAATTAAACTGACCCATGTGTTTCTTCCATTATTCTTTGCTAAATATAAGGCAAGGTCAGTAAAGTTAAGTGTTTGCTCCCAAGTTAATGTTTCAAAATGATTTTTAAGAAATGGAAAGCAAGTAATTCCAATTGAGCAACTACAGTTGATTGTTTGTTGGCAGCCTAAGTCAAATAAATGTATTTCAACATGGCTTCTAATTCTTTCAGCTAATTGTTCTAGTCCTTCAATTGATTGACCACGTGCTATAATCACAAATTCCTCCCCTCCCCATCGAATTAGCCAATCTGATTCTCTACAGCTTTGGGCTAAAATTTTAGTGAATTGCACGAGTACCTTATCGCCTGCATCATGCCCATAGGTATCATTAACTTTTTTGAAGAAATCAATATCTATCATTAAAAAACCAATACTTTCTTCAGGATTATCTACATGTGCTCGCTTTAGTTTTGCCAATTCTTGAGGCATAAATTTTTTTAAAAAATGCCTATTATGTGCTCCCGTTAATTGATCGCTCATGCTAAGTTTCTCTAATGAATTCAAAGCTTGATTAAGTGCTTCATTTTTTTCATTAAGTTCTTCTGTTCTTTCTTCAACAAGTTGCTCTAAGTTAGTTGCATAATCAATTAAAGCCTTTCGCATTTGATAGGCTTCCACCCCTCTCTTAACTGTCATGGAAAGTTCAACGGGATCAAATGGTTTTGTCATGAATTTATATAATTTTGCTTTATTGATCGCATCAATAATGACTTGAGTATCTGAATAACCAGTTAAAATAATTCGTATAGTATCAGGCATGCGGTCAACAATTTTTTCTAAGAACTCAACACCCGTGACAATAGGCATACGTTGATCGGTAATAATCAATTGAATTTTTGTTGGATCGACCATGTTATCAATTAGATCTATTGCTTCTGCACCGTTAAGGCCAGTAATTATTTGAAAATGCGCTTCTAGCAATTGTCGTAATACATTTATATTTTCTACTTCATCATCAACAAGCATAATTAAGGGTTTGTCTGATTCGTTATTTGTGTTTTTTGGTAGATTTTTGATATTGAATACTGACATTACTTATATTTCCTTATGTTTTTTACCTGGAGATTCTACTTCTACAGGTAGATGCACTGAGAATTCAGAGCCTTCAGTCAAACATGATGAAATTTTTAATATTCCATCATGTTCTTCTATAATTCCGAATGAAATTGCCATACCTAACCCTGTGCCACTACCAACATCTTTGGTGGTAAAAAAGGGATCACATACTTTCTGTTGTGTTAATTTATCCATTCCACAACCGTTATCTTTTATATGAACAACCAAATAGTTATTATTCATTGAAGTAGTAATATTGATCATCCCTACTTCTTTATTATTTGAATTTAGTTGATGATTTTGTTTCAGTTTAGTTATAATACTTTGACAAGCATTAACAATGATATTCATAAACACTTGATTTAATTTTGAAGGGAAACATTTTAAAACTGGATCGTATTTAAATTCAGTATTCATTATTATGTTTTCGTACTGGGTTTGAACTAAATGTATTGTTGATATAATTAATTCAGAGACGTGTGTTCTGGCTTGCTTAGCATCATCTAAACGGGCAAAAGTACGTAAATCTTCAACAATAACTTTTATTCGGTTGGTTCCTTCACATGCAGTCTTTGCTAATTTAATTAACTTCTCAAACTTTTTATCGAAAGAATTAATAACTTCGACATCGGCATCGTCACCACCTGCAAGTAGCTTTAAAAAGTTCTTTATCTCATCTATTTCACTCTGCATCATATAAACTGCAGCATAGGTAAAGCATGTTGGATTATTAATTTCATGGGCAACCCCCGCAGTTAAAGTACCTAAAGATGCCATTTTTTCTGATTGAACTAATTGTTGTTGTGTCGCTAATATTTCATTATTTTGGCTTTCTACTTTTTGTTGTGCTTCTTCAGCAACTTTTTTTGCAAGGTTCAACTGATAATTTAAAGCAGCTAAGCGCCTATTCCAAAGAATTATTGCTGCTAGAATAATTAAGGCAACAAATAGCATTTTCCAAAACAGAGTGTAGTCGAAACTCTGTTCGTACTTAACAGAATATTGACCAAATAGTCGCTTTCTAAGCTCTTTTTTATCAACGGCTAAAATAACTTTGGAGAAAATACTGTTAAGTAAAACATCATCTTTTCGTGTTGCTATGGTCCAATCATCCATAAATTTATCTGGCAGTGAACCTGATATTTTTAAATTCTTCAATGCGTATTGGTTAATGGTATTGCTCATCAAAGAAATACTGGCGATGTAGCCAAATGATTGTCCATTTTGAACGGACTGTAACCCGTCCAACTCATGTTCAACTGTTTCTAATTTAATATTAGGGTAACTTTTTCTCAGTTGCTCTGTTATCAAGTCACCTTTAACTGTAGCAAAGGTTTGATCTAAATAATCTTCAATATTGCTGATGAACTTGTGATCCTCCATTGTAACAATAACTCTTTCTTCTTTATGGACAGAGGGAGTGAAACTCATTATATTTTTTCTACTTTCTGTTGGTGTAACTTCAGGTAAAAAATCGCATGTGCCATTTTCTAAATTCTGTAATGCCTCTCCCCATGAATAAACTTTACTTTTAACCATATTCATTTCCACTAGATCAGCTATATAAGGGATTAACTCTTCCCAGCTTTTAGAGTCTGATGATACACACCAAATTATTTCTTTGCTTTTTAGCAATGTTTTTTCATCATTGGAAAGGTTTATGGCTGCTTTATTGTCGTCTAAATAGCTTTGCTGAATGATTTTAATTATTTCTTTCTTATCAGTATTAGCCAAGGCTTTTGATAAAATGCTATGAAGAATATCATCACCTTTTCTTGTAGCTATCGCCTGCAAATCATCAAATTTATTTCTGAGTGGTGCATTCATTTTTAGGTTAGTTAAGTTATTTTCCTTAAAAAGACTCTTAGCAAATTGTGAAGAATATATATACCCAAAAATATGATCTTGCTTAACCAGTTCTATTCCATCAATTGAAGTAGATACTTCTTTCAACTTAATTTCAGGGTAATGCTTTTTTAATAAAGCGATAGAGCTCGAACCTCTTAAAATTCCAAATTGTTTTGGCAAATGATCAAATATATCAGAAATAGTCTTTTTTTCTTTTTTGGTAACAATCGTTAGTGCATCACGAAAATAAGTTGGGGTGAAATTAAACGATTTTCTTCTTTTAGCCGTATTTGTAACTTCGAGCAAAAGATCACACTCCTTATTTTGTAATGCTGATAAAGAGTCAGCCCAAATCAGTGGTCGACTCATTTTAATATTTAATCCGGTATCCTTAGTAATTAGGTCAATTAAGGAGATAATCTTACTAGCACCTGAGCCTTGATCTAAATCCGGTCGACATAAAGTGACGGGCGTTTGAGCAATGAACTTTAATTCTTCTTGTGTAAAGCTTTGGTTTGCATTACCTGACGTTTCATAATGTCCAAACCATTTTCGTCTTAATTCAATTTGCTCAATTTCAGGTATAGCATTAAGTGCTTTTTGAAGTATCTCTAAAAAAACAGTATTATCTTTGTTTGTTGCCAAGCTAAAGTTCTGGTTCGTGAACCCAAAGTTTGGCGTTACAGAGACAACTTGCAATTCAGTCATGAAATTTTTGGTGATATAATAATCAACAACTGAGCCTGCTTCAAAATATACATCTGCCTTATTTAGTGATATTAGCTGTAGAGCATCATAAGTATCTTTAGCCTCTATGAAATTATTATCAGGAAAAGCTCTTTTTATTGACTCATTGACGGCATAGCCAATACTAATCGCAATGCGCTTATTCAATAGCGCTTCTTTTGTCAAAATTGAGTTTGATTCATTTTGTCTAATGACCGCCATTGTAGCGATTTCTGCATAGGGGCTTGTGAATCTTGCAAAGCTTTGCCTACTTTTTGTATCAACGATATTAATCATCATATCTAAATCGTTTTTCTCAAGCATGGTTAAATATTCCGACCACTCTTTGTTAGTCTCATATTCGACTTTTACCCCTAACAAAATTGAAATTTTATTCATCAAGTCGACACTGTAGCCACTAGGCTTACCTTTTATAAGGTAATTAAAAGGAGGGTAATTACCGTCATTTTGAACTCTAATTATTGGGTTGTTAACTAAATATTTTTTTTCTTGCTGAGTTAGTTTGAGAATATTTTTGTTATTGTTGTTTATCTCATTAAACCACTTTCTCTTTAATCTAATTTGTTCAATATCAGGAATGGCGTCCATGGTCTTTTGAAGAACATTTAGCAGTGTTTTATTCTCTTTATGGGTGACAATACTAAAGTCTTGATGGATTACATTAAGCTCCGAATAGGCAGGAAGAAGCTGAAGGTTGGACATACTATTTCTTGTCATATAATAATCAAGTACCGCTCCAGCTTCAAAGTACACATCTGCTTGATTAGCCGAAATTAATTGTAATGCTTCGAAGGTGTCTTTAACGGGAATGAAAATGCTATTAGGGAGAGCTTTTTTTAACGATTTATTAATTGCATACCCTTGAGTAATGGCAATACGTTTTTCGGTTAGACTATTTATAGTGACTACAGAGCTAAATTCATTTGTTCGACTAACAGCATAGGTTGAAATACCAGCATAAGGAGAAGTAAAACCTATAAAATCATGTTTACTCTCTAAATCTATAATATTAAGTAATACATCTAATTCTTTGCGTTTGAGCATTTCTTTATATTCTATCCAACTTTTCCCTGTAATTAGCTCTACTTTAATGCCTAACATACTTGCTATCAGGTTTATTAAATCAACACTATAACCGCTAGGCTTTCCATCAACTAGATAATTAAATGGTGGATAATCATCATCATTTTGAACTCTTATCACGGGATGTTCATTCAGGTATTTGTTTTCTTCTAAGGTAAGAGACTTTAACAACCCTGAATCAATTTTTTGTTTTGGATTAAGTTCAAATATAAAATCATCTAAATTTTTAATGCTAGCAATAGACTTGTTTGCAAATGAATCTTCAGAAATAGTGACCAATTTGTTTTTTTGTATCGAACCTACATCAAACAGCTCAGGCGATATTAACTTTATGGTTTCGTTTGCTTCGAATTTAAGTGCATTTGTTGTTAAATTTTGGATATTATATTGAGCCTTAATAAGCTCAATTATTTCTTTAGGATGTTTGACTGCATAATCCCAACCTTCATTTGCGGCAAGCGTGAAATTTTTAACTAATTCTGAGTTTTCTTTAGCAAAGGTACCTGTGGTGAATAAATTCAAATCTTGGCTAGCTATACCGAATTGGTTAGGGTCAAATATTCTGTACTTGATTTTTTTTTGATTGAATTGATATGGGAGATTGGTTCGGTAAGCAAATACTCCTGCAATTTCTTTATTTTCAAATAATGTAGTTAAATCACCTTTATCAGTAGTAATTATTTTTGTTGAATCAACGTCAAATAAATTTAGCATTTCTCTAATGCTTCCTTGTTTTAATTGCTGATTCCTTCCATATACCTTATTGTTTGTAAGTTGTTTTAAAGAGAGGATTTCGGGTTGGGTAATAATGATTAGTGGACTTCTCTTGAAGTAACTAGCCAATAACATGACATCTTTGCCATGATGAAAACTCTCGATTATTTCAGTTCCGGCTAAGCCAAACTGCGCTTTTTTTGCTAATACTAAATCGGTGGTATCAAGCGTTGGATCAAATTTCACCAACTCTACATTAATATTATATTTATCAAAGTATCCTTGTGAAATTGCGGCATAAAACCCCGCAAATTCAAATTGGTGATGCCAAAATAATTGTAGCTTTACGGTAGTAGGACCTGAAGAATTGCCATGAACTGGCTTACTTGTTAGGGCCAGACACATTAAAGGTAATGCAAAAGTAGCATAAAAGAGTATTTTTCTGATAAAAGGCAATTTAACGTCCTATCTATTTTAGCTTGTCACCCCCCTATTTACTTTAAAATTATAAGGTTAGTCAAAGTCTAGTTTAGAAAAACAAGAATCGCCATTTTTAGTAGGTATTGGTTTTAAATATACCTGCAAAGTCCTTATTAAGCTTTAATTTGGAGAGGAGTGCATTTCACTAGATAGTTGAGCAAACCAATTCAGAGATGTAATCACTATTAATTTATTGAAATTGTTAACGACATTCTTTTGGTGTTTTACCTGTCCAGCGTTTAAAAGCGTGAATAAAACTCGCAGATTCACTGTAACCCAAACGCACGGATATTTGCTCAATACTTAAATCTGTTGTAGATAAATAATGAAGTGACTTTTTTCTTAATTCTTCATTGACTAATTCTTGGAAAGTAAAACCCAATAGCTTTAGTTTACGTCGCAATGTTCGGGCTGTTACAAAGTGCATTCCAGCTATTTTTTCTAAATTTGGTATTTCCCCATCTGTTGTTTGAATTATACTTCTTACTTTTTCATCGAATCGTTGATGTCCAAACAGCGCTATTTCTTGTGTTTTACACTGTTCTTCTAATAGCTCTTTAGTTAATGAGTTAGCTAATGGTAACGGCAAATCTAAATACCTTTCGTCAACTAATATTTGATTGAAAGGCATTGAGAAATGAACCGGACACTCATATAAGGCTTGATAATGTTCAACACTTGTAGTGCAAGGGAAATCAAAATGTATTGTCTTAGGTTTTTGTCCAACAATAGAGCGGGGAAACATATCTCTGGTGGAAAGAAAAGCAAATGAGAAGTCTCTTTCCAAATAAAAGCGTCTTAAATCACCCAATTTATATTGGTCGCTAAACCGTAGAACGGCACAACCATCTTTCTTGAAAAAATTAATATCAAAGTGAGTGTAAGCAAGACGAATGTATTTAAGAAAAAACTCAATAGCCTCGCTAACAGTATCACTAGAGCCAGCGGCTAAACCGATATGACCAAAGGCATTAAGTCGATAACATTGCCCTGCTTTAAAACCGAGATCATCATCAGCTAAGGTATTTACAAACTCTCGAGTAAAGGCAACTTCCTGTTGAAAAGTTATGGTTGCTTTAGGGTCGCTTAATAATAGCTCTGATATACCTGCCCTTTCGAGCATTTGAGCAGCGCTATGGTTTACACTTTTCACCAATTTAGTTAATAATGAAATGCCAATGATGGATTGACGAGAGTTAACATCTGTTATTGCAAGCAGTTCATTACTCATTTATTAAGCTGTCCTAAAATATCAATAAACGTTGCTATTAAATCATAAAATCAATCTTAAATTCAGATTAATATTTAAAAAATCAAAACAAAGGTAGCCATATTATTTAAACCAAACTTTACCACCAATCATTTTATAAGCAGGAGTGCCCTTTATTAAAGTTTCACGGGCGAATATCTTTTTACATTGAGGGCAAGCACAATCTATGGTCGTATAATCTTGGCTGATGCGCTCTTTAAAGCATTTCACCAAGGCACCCTTGCCACCTTTACGGTATTTAAAAAGCGGTGCATTACACGTTTTGCAAAAAATATCGACTGTTTTGCTTGGGGCTTTTTTATTGGGCTTAGACATAATGAATCAATATATACATAAACCACCTCAAGATGCTGATTTCGCTTTTGCTTTTTGTGCTCTCATGGCCATAAGGTTTCTAGTGACGGTGGGAATATCCAAATAATTTGGCTCTGCGTCGCCAAAAGTTAGCTCTTCATCAATGTAATCATTCTCTTTACATGCTTGCTGAACTTCAAAATCTTTGTGTTCTTGGCTGCTACTTTGAACTGTTTCATCTATACCAGAAGCAACAATCAAAATTTCAATTTCTGATGATAAATTAGGATCTAAAGTGACACCGGGTACAATAAGTACTGATTTATTCGTGATTTTTTCTCTAATATGATCAATTAAGCCATTATATGTGGATAGCTTGGGCTCAGCTTTACAAAACAACTGAAAAATTATTCCCTTGGCAGTATCAATTTTAGCAATAGAAACGAGTGGATTATTCAGTGCTTGGTCTAATGCATCAAAAGCAAGCTCCTCGGTGTCAGCTTTACCCACACCTAAGATAGATTCACCTTCATAAGAAAGAATGCTAGAAAAATCGTTTTTATCAACATTAACATAGCCTGTTTCCGTTAACATTTGCACCAATGAAACGAGTAAGTTCTTCAATACTTCGTTACTTTGATTAAAAGCAGAAAACAAACCAACGCTTTCACCTAAGCCTTTTAAAAGCAGATCATTAGATAGCGTGATATAAGCATGAATAGGATCTTTTATATCAGCGATACCTTGCAAAGCAAAATCCATGCGCAGCTTTCCTTCTGATTCAAAAGGTAGGGTGACAATAGCTAAACAATTTATATTCAATTCGCGTGCAATTTTGGCAACTAAAGGGCTCGCGCCTGTACCTGTCCCTCCCCCAAAGCCAGCAGTGATTATAACAATATCACTACCCATTATTGCATTGGTTAATAGCTCTTCACTTTCTTGCGCCGCCTTTAAACCGACTTCTGGATTAGATCCTGCCCCGTAACCCTTAGTGAGATCTTCACCAATTAAAATCTTGTTCTTTACTTGCAGTGAATTCAACGCAGCAAGATCGGTATTAATAGCAATTAAATTTACTTTATCTGCCAAATTGTTTTCATAAAGCATGTTGATGGTATTACAACCGCAACCACCTATACCTATCACGGTAATAAGTAATTCAGGGTTGGAATGTATAAGCTCTTTCATAAATATTCCTAAGCTGCGATTTGATATCATTCAAATTTGAGCGTCACCATATTGGTATTATTTTCGACATTGTCATCATATTTTTATAATGCATTTAACGTCGTATTAGATATAAAATTTCATTGTTCATACCTTATTATAATGATCAATTTTTTAATCTTCCACCTTAATTCAATAACTCTAGCGTTATTAATTATCAACAGCAGTTATAAACCCTTCTTAAAAAACATTTTATTCTCCCATATTTATATCTATCACTTAAATAACGCAGTTAAGGCACTTAAACAGAAGTGAACATTCACTTTACTGCTGTACAGGGTTGCCAGGGTTATCTATATACAGAAGGAAGGGTTACTGGGGTTGTTGTGATTATGATGAGCGGGGTTACTGGGGGTGTTGTTGTTTTGACTTTAAGGGTTCTTGGGGTTATAGTTTGTTCATTAGCTTTGTTATAAAAAAAATGGTGAAATATGAACTATGCAATTGTCTTTTCAAATGAACAAAACTCAGAGATATATCAGGTAAGTGTTCCTGACCTCCCCGGTTGTAATATTAGTGTTGAAACAATCGATATGGGATTAGAAAAAATAAGCCAAACTATTAAGTCTCATTTATCAATATTGGCTGAATATGGAGAAAAAATTCCATCAGCTTCAAGTGTAGAAAAACATAGGCAACAATATGCTGCTCAAAATCCGCACAGCTATACACGCGCATTTTGGGCTATTGTGGATATTGATATAACGGCGTATTTAGGTAAGAGTCACAAAATTAATGTCACTCTACCAGAGTTGTTGATAAAGCAAATAGATGAACGAGTAAGCCAAAGCTCTGCTTATAAAACCAGATCAGGCTTTATTGCGAGTGCTTGTTTAGTAGAATTAGGAAAATGATGAAGACAATATTTAATCAGGTATTACTTAGCGGTATCAGAACAACGTTTTTATTTGGTAAGTAATGGTGTTAGGTCGATTTCACTAGCAGCAGCACAAATTTTATCATGCAAGCTCATGGCTGAATCATGATAAAAGCTAAGTAGCGCTATTTTTGGCATAGGTAGTAGTTGCTCAAGGCTAGCAATGTTTTCACTAAGGTTTGACATTGGTTGTTCACTCGCGTTATTTGCAATCCATGCTACGCAATTAAGACCATCAGCTATAATTGCTTGATAAGTGAGTAAGGCATGATTCAAGCAACCTAACTTCATATTAACAACTAGAATTACATCTTGTTTTGTGTCGATTGCAAAGTCAGACAAAAAGCTTGCTTTGGTAGCTGTTATGCTTAAAGGTAGTCGCCAGCCTCCTGCTCCTTCCGTTAGATTAATATCAGCTTGCAATGATAAAACTTTTTCAAAACCTTGCGCTACTTCTTCAATAGATATTGTACGATTGATCCTCGCAGCAGCTATATGTGGTGCTATTGCTTCAATTAGTGCTATAGGGTTTACTTCATTAATTGTCTGCTTACAGTTAGCAAATTCACTTAACAGCTTTGCATCTTCGTTAACTAATGAATTTCCTACTTGCTGACAACCTGCCGCAATCGGCTTATAGGCTGAAACTTTGTTGCCAGACTTAACTAAGCCATGAATTAAAGCACAAGCAACAAATGTTTTTCCTGCATCGGTATCGGTCGCGGTAATAAAGACGTTTTGCATTTTTATTTCTTACACCTATTTTTATGTTAATTATTTAATTTAACAACAAGGCCAGAGTACAAACGGTAAGTTGCTGGATAAATACCACTAGGCTCAAGAAAGTCTTGATAATGCTCTGTCATAGCAAACCATTTGTCTTTACCCGATAAACCTCTATTCTTTTTCTTTGGTAAGTGATTTGCACCTAAACCTTTAAGCTCTCTAGCTAGGTGAATAACATTTTGATACTCGAGAATGATATCTTGGCACTTGTGCTCTAAAACACTAGAAGCTTCAGTATTGAAATACTCACCTAACTGCTCTTCTGTCTTAAAATCAATTACATGTTGATCATCATCAACCTGTCTCCATGATGACTTCAGTTCGTGCAATGTACCATCAACCAAAGTAGTGAATATGATCAATCCACCAGGTTTTAAAACCCGTAACATTTCTTTAATGGCAACATCAAGTGGCTCGCACCATTGAATCACCAAGTTTGAATATATAAAGTCGATACACTCATCTTGAAGCGGTATTTTGTGGGCGTCAGCTTCAAGCCACATTATGTTATTACTTCTAGTTTCTTTAGCAAATTTAAGCATTTTTTTAGAGAAGTCTAGACCAATAACTTGGTTGTAAGACGATGCTAATAAGTCAGTAAAAAAACCTGTGCCCGAGCCTAAATCAAGTACACAAAGATCATTTCGATTAGGTAACCAAGGCATTAAATGTTTACCCGAGAATCGCTGTAATCGGGCGGATACATCGTAAGATTTACTGGCTAAACCAAAGCTTGTCGCAATTTTTATCTGGTTTTGTTGATGTGTTCTAGTTGTGGTCATCTAAATGAGCGCCTCGTTTAAGCAATTAGCTAGATGTCTGATATCATTATGGTTATGGTTAGTGCAAATAGTTACGCGTAACCTTGAGCTACCAACTAAAACCGTTGGAGGACGTATAGCGGTTAGCCAAATCCCGTTGTTTTTTAATTGTTCACTTATCTTCAATGCCTTTTGTTCATCTCCAATCAATATAGCGTGAATGGATGAATCCGAAGGGATAATTTCAATACTTTTATCGAGTAATTGCATCAATAAATCGCTTAGTTCAACAACCTTATCTCGACGCCATTGTTCTTGTTGAATAAGCTCAATACTTTTAATTGTAGCCCAAGCTAGCGCAGGTGAAATCGCGGTTGAATAAATGTAATGTCTAGCAAAGTTGATTAAATAGTCATGCAAGTTTTCATTACATGCTAAAAAAGCACCGCTGGTGGCTATCGCTTTACCAAAAGTTGCCATGACTATATTGGCTTGCCCTGCTTTATGATCATTCAATAAGCCAACACTACCTTGGCCTTGTTCGCCTATAACGCCAATGCTGTGCGCGTCATCTAGATAAAGCCAAGCATCGTGCTCTTTGGCTAAATAAGCAAGTTCAGAGAGCTTTGCTTTATCGCCATCCATACTAAAAACACCTTCAGAAGCTATAAGCTTGTTGATGGAGTCACTCTTCGATAAAAGTTGCGATAGTTGCGCTGTATTATTATGAGCAAAGCGTTTCACTTTTGCTTTACTTGAAAAAGCACCGTCAAGCATTGAAGCATGAGAAAGTTTATCTAGAAAGAAGTGACCGCCATCGGTGCCTTTTTCTTGATCTGGAGATTGGCCTAGCGCATTAAATAAGGCAACATTAGCGGCAAAACCACTCGAAAATAACAAGCATTTAGGTTTATTCAGCCACTGACAAATTTTTTCTTCTAGGGCTTGGTGAGCATAATGATAACCAGTAACTAGGCTTGAAGAGCTTGAGCATAAACCAAACTTATCAATCCCTTCTTGCATCGCTTTATTTATTTGAGCGTGATTATTTAAACCTAAATAATCATTTGATGAAAAATTTATATACGTTTTACCATCAACAATAATTTTTGCGTTATGAGTTTGTGAAGAACTAACCGCTGCTTGTTGCACACAAAATCGCTGTCTATAACGAGAAAGTGATTTTTGCGCTAATAATTTTCGTTTAGTGAATTCAAATGCCATTTATCTCATCATACCCTTTCGAACTAAAATACGACCTACATTTTTAATGAGCGGCATTGTAAAACAAATCTTTATTTTGTTCATTCACTAAAGAGGTTTTCAGTGTTTTATCTTGTATGGCACTGTCATCAACGGTTGTTTCGGTATTAATACCCAATTTATTAAATAATTGAGTGTCTTTATCTGTTTCAGGGTTTTCTGCCGTTAATAATTTACAACCATAGAATATTGAATTAGCACCCGCTAAAAAGCACAACGATTGCATTTGTTCATTCATTGCTGAGCGGCCAGCAGACAAGCGCACATGAGATTTTGGCATCATAATACGCGCTACCGCGATACAACGGATAAAGTCAAAACTTTCTAAATCGTCAACGTCTGCAAGTGGCGTACCCTCGACTTTGACCAACATGTTAATGGGTACACTTTCCGGTTGTTTCGGTAAGTTAGCTAACTGTACTAATAAAGAAGCTCTATCAACGGTTTTTTCACCTAAACCGACAATGCCGCCACTACACACCTTCATGCCAGCGCTGCGAACGTGATCTAAAGTATCGAGCCTATCTTGATAAGTTCTTGTGGTGATAATTTG
The DNA here is from genome assembly GCA_029938115.1 of Colwellia sp. Taxonomy (GTDB): domain Bacteria; phylum Pseudomonadota; class Gammaproteobacteria; order Enterobacterales; family Alteromonadaceae; genus Colwellia. The sequence goes on from JAPYOP010000032.1 coordinate 15,416, forward strand.
ATTGTAATGCTCTGGTGAGGTATCAAGATTATGATTGTAATAATCTAAGCCTGCATCTTGTAATTGTTGCGCTTGTGCTTCGTCTAACATGCCCAAGGTCATGCATGATTCCATACCTAATGCTTTCACGCCCTTAATCATATCAAGTACTACGGGCATATCACGTGTTTTAGGATTACGCCAAGCAGCGCCCATACAAAAACGTGTTGAGCCCATGTCTTTGGCTTTTTGTGCCGCTTCTAATACTTTTTCTACTTCCATTAAACGTTCTTTTTCAAGATTTGTTTTATTTCGAGCACTTTGCGAGCAATACTTACAATCTTCAGGACATGCCCCTGTTTTAATTGACAGCAGCGTACTGACTTGTACTTCATTCGCATTAAAGTTTTGACGATGCACCGTTTGCGCTTGAAACATTAAATCATTAAAAGGTAAGGCAAATAATGTCTGTACTTCAGCTAAAGTCCAATTTTGGCGAACATCTGATGTTTCAGAATTTGAAGTGAAAGAAGGTACTGCTTGTGCCGCTTTGAGTTGAGTTTGAGACATTGGTACTCGTTTGCATCTAGTTAAGTTAACGGGTAGTCTAGCGTTCATAGTGTTGATGTCAACAATTAACAGAGCTTTTAGTTAACATATGAACAAAAAACAAACAATCGGTAAAAGATCAACCTTACTCGAATTTGATAAAGAACATGTATGGCATCCATATACTTCAATGTCGTCGCCCTTGCCTTCTTATTTAGTTGAAAGCGCTAATGGCGTCTATATAAACCTCGCTAGTGGCGAGTCACTGGTTGATGGCATGTCGTCATGGTGGTCAGTATTGCATGGTTATAATCACCCAAAGTTGAATGCAGCTTTAGTTGAGCAATCAACAAAAATGTCTCATGTAATGTTTGGTGGTTTAACCCATACTAGTGCAATAGAGTTATGTGACAAGCTTGTTCAACTAACGCCACAAGGCCTTGATAAAGTTTTTCTTAGCGACTCGGGCTCTGTTGCGGTCGAAGTAGCGATGAAAATGGCCTTTCAATATTGGCAGAGTAAAGAGGGACAAAATAAAGAGAATCGATCTTATGATTACTCTTCAAAAACCAAATTGTTAACTGTTCGTAATGGTTATCATGGTGATACTTTTGCTGCCATGTCGGTGTGCGACCCCGTTACCGGCATGCATCAAATTTTCGATAAAGTTTTAATGAAAAATATTTTTGCCCCTACGCCAACCTGTAAATTTGGTGAACAATGGCAAGCTGAAGATGTAAAAGAGCTCACCGAGTTATTTAAGCGACACCATCATGAACTTGCTGCTTTTATTATAGAGCCTATTGTACAAGGTACAGGCGGAATGCGTTTTTATCATCCTGAATATTTAAAAGCATGTCGACAATTATGTAATCAATATGATGTTTTATTGATTGTTGATGAAATAGCGACAGGTTTTGGCCGTACAGGTAAACTTTTTGCTTGTGAATGGGCTGACATTAGCCCTGATATTATTTGTTTAGGTAAAACGCTAACCGGTGGTTACATTACACTTGCCGCAACACTTTGCACTAGTGAAATAGCCGAAACTATCAGTAATGGAGAAGCTGGCTGCTTTATGCATGGGCCAACATTTATGGGCAATGCCTTAGCGTGTGCTGTAGCTAATGCTAGCATTGATTTGCTGTTTGAAAATAACTGGCAGCAACAAGTGCAGTCAATTGAACAAGCGTTACAAACATTATTATTACCACTAAAAAGTCATCTTCGAGTCAAAGATACTCGAGTACTTGGCTCGATAGGCGCAGTAGAATGCTTGCAAGCTGTCAATGTGGCAGTGATACAAAAACGTTTTGTCGAGTTAGGTGTTTGGATCCGCCCTTTTGGTAAGCTTATTTACATCATTCCTCCATTAGTGATTAACAAAGAGCAGATAGTAAAACTTGTTACCGCAATGACAACGGTTTTAAATGAAGATGAATGTTTTATATAATGCGAGGCTGTAACACGTTTTATAAAACATTAGCAGCCTCCAAAACGTGATGTAAAATCACTGATAACCAAATAAGATTAAAACCCAATAAAAAATAAGCATTGTAATGTGTGTTGTCGTTACGTCTTCTACTGCGGTATTTGTGTATTAACATTGACGCATAACTGCCCGCAGCACTAAACCAAATAACGAGATATAAATACCCCGTTAATGGCGTTAACCAAAACTGTCTTACTTCGATATCATGATAACGTAACACGCCAAAATCAGTTTCAGGTGCAACAAAGTACGAAATATTTATCGCCGCAAGAAAAGCAAGCCAACTACAAACGGTGAGTGTTCTTGCAAGATAAAACCAAAAATCAATCGACTTTCGGCGCTCCTTTGTTGCTGAACTATTCTCTATTCCCATTCATTTTCTACTTTTTGTCATTATTATTAATTAATTTAGCAAGTTTTATTTGTTAAACAGAACAGTCACGGTAACATAACCACCTTAAAAAAATCAGCACATTTGATAAATATACAAAAGGTTATTTCCGTATAAATTAAACTGTAACTTTTTTAATTTAAAGAAGGATATTTAACTTCTTTAAGCTACTGACAATTAACTACTTTACAAAAAAATCAAACTCGGCCAATTGATTTACTACAATGAATAGATTTTCGGTATTTGCAAAGCAACAACATTGTTTGAGCGTGTAGCTATTTTTAATTTAGGTTAAATGCGCAGGAAATAGACAGTAAACTCGTTAAACAGGCAAAGTTAATCAGTTCCGGTCGACGTTGAATATATGAGCTAGGAGTGTATATACGTGTACGCAATTAAACTTGATTAGCTTCAAATACTCGCAGGAGCGATCATCACGACTAACAAATACTGTCAATAACTTGATCGACTAAATGAGCTAATTCAACTGGTTTATTGAGGTACTTTAATCCCATTTTTTCTGCTTCATTTGGTCCAAAAGCCTCTGACTGACCGGTTACGATTATGATAGGTAAGTTAGGACGAATTTCTAATAGTTGTTCAGAAAGCTCCCTGCCAGACATGTGAGGCATAGAATAGTCCGTCAATACACAATCGAAAAAATTAGGATCCTCCTTAAAATTAGATAATGCTTTGATTGAATCGTTCCAAGTAGTGACATTATACCCTGTCTTTTCTAATACTGTTCTATATATATCAAGTAATGCAGGTTCATCATCAACAACTAGAATGTTGCCTGAGCAATTAGTTAGATCGCTCTCTTCCGCAATTTGTTCCGTTGAATATTTACCTTTAATTGGAAAACATATTATTACAGTAGTTCCAATATCAAGATTACTGTCAATAGTTATTGTTCCACCATGGTCGTCAATAATACTATGAACTATTGATAAGCCCAGTCCCGTACCAGAACCAACTTCTCTAGTTGTGTAAAAAGGATCAAATATTCTCGTTTGATTTTTGGCAGAAAAACCACAACCTGAATCTTCAATTACAAGCTTAATATGGCTATCATGCTCATGAAGAGTAATGTCAATTTTCCCATTCTTATTTCCAATAGCATGTTGGGAGTTGGAAATAATATTTGTTAAAAGTTGATGGATTTGCGTTTTATCTCCAATTATTGCAGGACAGTTCTGAATTAACTGTTGTTTTATTTCGATATTTTTGGGTAGAATTGATTCTAACATTACAATAGATTCGCGAACGACTAGGCTTAGATTGACCGGTGCTAATTCGTGATGACTTTTTCTGCTAAAAGCTAGTATTTGTTTTACCAAACCAGTTGCTTTTTCACTTGCCATTAATATTCTTTTTATTTGAATATTTTGTTTGGCATCTTGTTGCTCTATTTGCAATGCGAGTTCTGCATTTCCTGAAATTATAGCCAAAGTATTATTAAAGTCATGAGCAATCCCACTGGCGAAAGTACCGAGCGCTTCTAATTTTTGAGATTGAACAAGTTGATTTCGTGTGTCTATAAGTTGCGTTATATCAAGCAGCGTACAGTTGATAGTTCTATTAGAACCTTGCTTTGTAGATAAACATACCCATACAGAGGTTAAGTCCTTCCGTTTCAATTGTATAGATACTTCTTTAATACGTTTTAAACTCATTATATTGGAAAGTATTAAATCATTATTATTGAATGTACTGTCAAATAGATCAGAAATATTTAATTGTTCGTACTCCGATTCTTGATAGCCGAACAAAGTAATAAAATCATTATTATATTTAAGTAATCTTCCAGAGTTACAATCAATAGTCACGTATGAAACTGGGGCATCACAATAAAGTTCTTTATAAGTCTTTTCACTTTGTTCTAGTTGAGATTGAAGTTTATATTGGTGAGCTTCCATTTTTTTTCTTGGGGATATATCTCTAATAATACCAGCAAATCCTTTGCCAGTGCGTGTATGAAAAACACTGATAGATAGTTCTATTTCAAATTGACTCCCGTCCTTTCTGACTGCAGTCAATTCTCTCTTATTTCCGATAGCTATTTGGATACCTGAGCGTTGATAATTTACAATGTATGAGTCGTGATGTTCCTTGATCAAAGGAGGCATCAACATGCTCACATTTTGTCCAATCACTTCACTTTCACTGTATCCAAACATTGTTGCAGAAGAGTGATTAAATGACATGATAATGCCAGAAGAGTCGATAGATATTATGCTGTCCACAGAAGTGTTAACAATGGCATTTCTTTGTTCAATAGTTTCAGCAAGCAAATCCTTTATACTTGTTAGCTGTAGCTCCATATGTGACATGGAATTTACTTTTCCGGCAATGATTTTTTGAACTTTATCTATTAAGGTAGCACCATCAACCGGCTTCATAATATAATCTAAAGCCCCTGCTTGAATGCATTCTTCAATAATATGCTTATCGGTGATTGCACTTAGCATAACAATGTCAATTGTTGATAATTTTTCGTGGCGCTTAATCTGCCCCAACAGTTCCACACCATCTATATTGGGCATGTAAATATCCAATAAAACAAGATCAATTGCATTGTTTTCTAGGTATTGAAGAGCCAATTCAGGTTGAGTTAGTGTGTGAGTAATAAAACCAAAGTGGTTTAGTATAGAAGAAACAAATAGTACATTTGATCGACTATCATCAACCACCAAAATATTTTTCATTTATTATTACTCATAAAAACTGTCATTGATATCTCGATGTAAAAAGTGCGTCTTCACTTTCAAATGTTTAATGATAAGTTTAGTTTAGTTTAGTTTGTTTAATAATGTTAAATACTGATGACTAGGTATAATAATTCAAGAAGAACATGGAAGTATCCAAACGAATGTTGTTCAACTCAGTTTAGTTATCGGTGTCACACAAATCCGTTGCTGAAAAACTCGACATTCACCTGTTTGTGCTGTCACGATGGCTAAAAGAATATCGTGAGGGAATAATTGTAGCTGACCAACGTAAAAAAGTAGAAAGTCAGTAGTCCGTTAAGAAATTTCTAACCAAAGAACAGAAACTTGTACGAAAAAGCATAGCTCCCAAGGAGGAGTTGTATGTGTTAAAGAGTAGCAACGGTATCTAATCGAGCGGTATTAAATATGAAGGCATTTTACACTGCTGTAGGTAGAGGGGAGAAATGAATTGATAATGGAAGAATACCAGTTTACGACTATACTCATTAAGACAATATGTTTTGCATATACACAGAACTGATATTTTATAGGAAATAAATAATTGAATAATTTGGATTCAGAGCAAGTTAGGTCGAAATCAACCGTTTATTTGTTAGATGATGAGCCTGAATTAGTTGCTTTTTTAAGTAGAGTTGTTGAATTAACAGGTTTAGAATCACGTGGTTTTACCTCCGCAAGGAAATTCTTCGAACAGGTTTCTGCATTTGAACAAACGTCAATTTTGGCGCTTGATTTGAATATGCCTGAGATGGATGGTATTGAAGTCATGAGACAATTGTCTACTATGGATTCACCTCCATCCCTAATACTCATGAGCGGCCATGATACGAGGGTGCTTAGTTCTGCAGAAAAATTAGGACGTGCTCATAATTTAGAAATTATTGCTTCGCTGAGTAAACCAATATTACTTGATGAATTTAGGGATATTATTGAACATCATGCTCCTAAGTCTGAACGACAGAAACAAGGTGATACTTCTCTTGAAAACGACATTACTTGTTCCGAACTTCAACTTGCATTACAAAACAACAATCTGTTACTCCATTACCAACCTCAAATTGATATAAGCTCAGGGCAAATTTTGGGTGTTGAAGCACTCGTGCGCTGGCTTCACCCACAACACGGCATGATAAGTCCTGATCGTTTTATTTCTATTGCAGAACAAGGTGGTGTTATCAACATGCTGACACATTGGGTGATCGAGCAAGCGGTTGAACAAGAACAACAATGGCAAAGGAAGGGGTTAAATATCCCCGTGTCTGTAAATATTTCAGCTGTAGATATTACCAGTTTGACACTCCCTGAGCAGGTAGCTAAATTATTAGCAGACAAGAAACTTGATCCAACCCACCTTACTCTTGAAGTAACAGAAAGCGCATTAATGGGAAAGTTGGTAACGTCACTGGATATTCTCACACGGTTACGTTTGAAAGGGCTTGGTCTTTCTATCGATGATTTTGGCACCGGTTATTCGTCGCTTTCCCAGTTACATCGTGTTCCCTTTACAGAATTAAAAATTGATCATAGTTTTGTTTCCAACATGACCGAAGATGAAGAAGCTCGAGCGATAGTCAGAACTTGCATTATTTTGGGTCATGAATTGAAAATGAAAGTTGTCGCTGAAGGGGTTGAAACTGCAGAGCAGTTGGCGCTATTGAAGCAAATGAATTGCGACATTGCTCAGGGCTACTTTATTAGTAGACCGGTATCTGCAGAGAAAATTTCAAGTAAATACACTGACAAGTAAGTCATTTTAACATGTCACTGCTAAAGCTAAAATTATAAAACTCATTAGAGGTCATGTTGAGTTTACATAAAATAAAAAAAGTTGCCTAGGGGTCTGATCAATGTCTTGTTTAAAGATGGATTCATGATAATAGTTGGATTAATTAAAAGTTATATGAAACAGACAAGGACCATGTTTTTGGTAAATTGTAAGTTTCCAAAGTACCGAAAAAGCCAGAACCTGCATTAACAACAGCTTCAGGGCGACGCTCATCTAATAGATTATTCCCCGATAAATCCACACGCCAATCTTCAATGGTGTAAGTAATACCAGCAGTAACATTTGTGAATGATTCACTAAAGAAATTTTCTTCTACTTGAGCAGGAGATAGTAAGTTTAAACCCGCATTTTGAAACGATGATTGAGCATTAACACTCATTTTATCTCTCCAACTTACAGTGCTCCACCATCGTAGTGCCCCCCTAATATTCAACGTTTGAAAGTACTCTATGCCAATATTAAACGTAGACTTAGGCGATGCTGATACATAATCGTCAACAAACTCATCTTTTACTTCAATATTTTCACCCGATTGAGGATCTAAACGTATAGCTGAATCTAGCGAAAAGTCATTGTAAGAATAGTTAGCCGAAATCGTTATATTATTAGTCAATAAAAACTGGATATTAGCTTCAAAACCTAGCGTGGTTGCTTCGCCAGAGTTAATGGGTAAACCAACAGACTCAAAGGTATTAGTCGTTACTGGTACAGAGATTGTTTGGAATAATATTAAGTCTTCCCAGGCATACATATAAATAGATGAATTCCAGCGAAAATCATTATTGAAAATTGATTTAAAACCAATTTCGTAGGCATTAATTTTTATCGGTGTTGTTTCTTTTTTTACATCACCCATATTTTTAGGAATGTAGACAGGTAATAACTGACCTCCTTGGAAACCTTGTTTAAATGAACCATATACCAACATATAGTCACTTAACTGATAATCAAGTGTTAGCTCAACCGTTGTCTCTTTAAACGTAGCACTAAGATCACCAACAGAGCCATACGGGTCAGCTTCAGAAGCGCCACCAATAACATCTTGATCAACACCAAAACTTCCCGCTAATGAAGCATCTGAGAAGAATGAACCTAAGCCCCCCGCGGGAGTAAAATTACCTGTTCCAGGGAAAATACTAGTATTAGTAGTAATTAATACACCACCGTCGTTGTTCCCTACGGGGGTTTGTCCGTCTTTTTTATCTTCAGTATGACGGAGACCAAATGAAACGTTTAATGCTGTTGTAAGGCTATAACCAAGGTTGAAATAAAAGGCAGTAGATTGAGTTTCTTGACGTAAGTTATTTCTGATTGAAACAAGGTTTGACCCCGTGTAGTTCCCTAGCGGATCTTGAATGGCTTGTAACGGTTGGAAATTTAAAGTACTAAAATCTCCAGCCGCTGTAGCTGCTTGTATAACTTCAATAGGCGTATTAGCTGCAAAAAAACCAAACGGCTGAGTAAACGCGAGTAATGCATCTGAATCTTCTTGATAATAAAATGCACCAATAGAAAAATCAAAACGCACGCCAGAAAGTTCATAACGAAGTTCATGACTATCAGCAGTAAAGGTGAATTCTTCAGTGCCTGCTAAAAAAGCATTTACACCGCCGTCGATGTCAAATAAACGGGTATTAAATTGGGTACGGTGTGCGCCCAAATATTTAACGGTCGAATTTTCAATAACTTCCCAAGAAACGATTAATGTATGACTTTTTTGCTCAACTGTATTATCTCCTACTATATCTGAAAAGATATTATCAACATCGCCAGCTAAGGGGTGTTCAGCTTCGATAAAAGTAACCGGATCACCAGAGTGCACCAAAGGGTATTTCGTTGCATCTAAACCGGCAGCATGGGCATCGATTAATGCTAGATTGTATGCCTCAAGAAGCGGCTGATGTATATTACTAAATGAGTCTACAAATACCCCTTTAAAATCAAAACCTGTTTCTGCGAGTCCTTGAGTACCTGGTCTTGCTCTTAATTGTTTAGCTGCCCCGTCTAATTCATTCTTTATATAAGAATATTTAACAGTGAGTTCATCTGTTGGGCGGGCTTCTAAACGTAGTCGATATAATTGCTTATCATCTTGCCAACCGCGAGTATTGGTATAAACATTATTTTGAATACCATCATTCTGTTTAGATGAAAACGCTGCGCCAAAGAATAATTTATCTTCGATCAATGGCGTTTGAATCTCAGCTGAAACATTGCGTTGTTCGAAACTACCAATAGTGAACTCTACTTTACCTTCTGTTTGATCAGAAAATTCTTTAGAGTAAATCTTAATAGCCCCACCTAAACTGTTCCGCCCGTATATAGTTCCTTGAGGACCATTGATCACTTCGACGCGGTCAACAGAAAAAAGATCGATATTGCCACCAATGCCAAGTGGCGTATAAATATCATCAATGTATATTGGAACTGCTTGTTCTGAACCAAATGTTGGCGTAGCTGTACCGACACCACGGATAAAGAAACGACTCGTGTTGTTATCAACACCGCCCACAATACTTAAACCTGGTGTGTATTTAGAAATATCTTTAATTGCTTTAATGCCAAGATTCCTCATTGAATCTTCACTAAATGCTACTACTGTTAATGGTGTATTCTGTAAATTCTCTATTCTTCTGCGAGCCATAACGGTAATATTTAAGAGTTCAACCAGAGATAAATTGTAAAGTTTCTCTAGTTCATCGCTCTGTGTTTTAACTTCGGCATGAGTTTGAGCTACTAATGCACTAGCTAAGAAAACACTTATGTATCGATAGTAAGACATAAATCACCCTTTATATTATTGAAAATATAATAGATATTCTCTAATTACTTATTCATGCGTATTTCATGTATTTTCAACGAAATAGCTTTGACTCGTCAATTTTCGTATTGCTTGTTCTAATTGTTCATTCATTGGTTCTTCCACAGTATTAATATTTATCATCCAATACACGACGAACTGCGAGGGCGAGTTCTGACCGGCCGTATGGTTTATGTAAACGATTATTTACCAATTTTTTCATGTATTCATTGTCATCAGTTCGTCGTTCATCTCGTGTTTTTGTAAAACCACTTGTCAGCAATATTTTGTATCGAGGGTCTTTCTTATGGATAGTGTCGGCCAATTGATAACCATCCATACCTCCAGGCATGATCATATCGGAAAATATCAGGTCAACAGCATTGTTATTTTCAGTGATATTTAAAGCCTGCTGGGCATTTGCTGCTATTAACACTTTGTAGCCGAGAGATTGTAGATTTTCTGTTGCAATATCTAACAACGCCTCTTCGTCATCAACAATTAGAACTGTCTCTTTGCCTCTTGGCGGTTCAGAAGTTACCAATACCTCATGTACATCTTTTTTATCAACACTTTCAGCCCGAGGTAAAAAGATATTGAATGTCGTTCCCTCACCCAATTCTGAGTATATTTTAATATGTCCACCCGACCGCTTAACAAAATTGTAAACCATACTAAGCCCAAGTCCCGTGCCAGCCCCCAGTTCTTTAGTGGTAAAAAAGGGTTCAAGCACTTTGTCGATAAGATCTTCAGATATACCTATGCCATCATCACTAATCGATATCATCACAAATTCACCACTACTACTTCCAGGGTTTAATGCGGTGTAATCATCATCCAATAACTTATTAGACGTTTCGATAATTAAAGTACCTCCTTCTGGCATAGCATCTTTGGCGTTAAGCGAAAGGTTTAAGATAGCGTCTTCAAGGTCACCAGGGTCAACATTTACAGGCCACAAACTTTCCGATAACCGGGTTTGTACATCAATAGATACTGTCAGTGATCTAGCAATAAGTTCATCAATATTTTCAAAAATAGTGTTTACATTTGTTGGTGTTGTCTTTATGGTTTCAATACGTGAAAAGCTCAAAAGGTGGCGAGTAATATCCGCAGCACGCAGTGTTCCTTTGTGTGCTTTTCCAATTAGAATGTTCGCCTCATCGTTTCCTTTAAGTGTCATTTTTAGCAGATCAAGATTACCCATAATAATGCCCAATATATTATTAAAGTCATGGGCAATACCTCCTGTAAGTTGACCAATGGCTTCCATTTTTTGTGCTCGACGCAAGGCAATTTCATTAAACTTATTTTTGGTGATATCAACGGTGATCCCCATAAGGCGTTGCACTTGGCCATGCTCATCTTTAATCGGAACAAAAGAAGATGATAAGTAGCGAGTATCTTTCTCTGATACTGACTTAAATTCAAAAAAACTAGTAGTTCCATCAAGTGCTTCAGACAATAAATTTTCGACGTTTTGACTATCTTCTTCGCATACAACATCTAGGTATACTAAACCCAAGATAGCTAGCTCATCATCAAAACCCATCATTTTGAGCCCGGTATTATTCATTGAGGTCACACGCCCCTCTAGATCTATTTCATGAATGCACACAGGTGCATTTTGAACCAGTGTGCGAAACTTATTCTCACTCTGTTTTAGTGTGCCTTCAGCCTTCTGTCGCTCTTCTTTTCGGAGTTTAATCTGTTCCATCATCCGACTAAAAGAACGATACAATGAACCAATTTCATCATCGCCAGCTTTAGGTAATACCTGATCGTAGTTGCCGTATGTTGATATATTATCGGTAATATCTCTTAGCTTAATCAGCGGAGCAGTAATATACTTTTGCAAAGTCATGATCAAAAGAAAAGCAATTGCACTGGCAAACACAGTAACAGCCAAAACGATTAAGGAAAATCGGAACAGGCGCTTATCTAGCTCTTGGGTTGAAACTGAAAGATACAAATCACCTAGCCGTTCTTCATTTAAATTAATGGGCTGAAATAGCTCGAGCCTGCCATCATTTTTATAACCTGCTATGTCTGGATTGCTTTTTGGGCACTTAACTGTTTCGTCTATTGAATAACTAGCAACTAGCTCCCCTGATGCGACGAAAGCACAAGCGAAAAGAACAGACTTATCTTGTTGTAGTGTAGACAGTAAGCGTTCAGCTGCATCTTGATCATCAAACCTTACAGCGGCCGTAATTCGCGATGAGATCACTCTGGCCAAGACATTAATACGTGAATACATTGCCTCAGAAGCAGAGTTTTGATCAATCGAAATAAAAACGACTCCCACCAAAAGTAAGGAGCACATAGTAACCGTCATAACCATTAATGTTAGCTTGCGCTTAATTGACCCCCTTGTAATAAATTTCATGAGCCACTCCCTGACTTCTGTTTGACACCAACAACTTGTGCTAAATCGATTAAGTTTGAGTTAAGCCTTAAACCTGATTTTTTTACTGAATTTAGGTTAATAATCAATTTGGTTTTGTTCGATTTTCTTGATAATTCGATCATTCCATTGTTCTCCGCAAAGCTACGGATATCGCTAACGGTAAGTAGGGGGCTACTTGCCAGTTTTTCTAAAATTTTGTTCAGATGATTTTTTTCAGAACGCGAAATAAATAGAATATGACAATCATACGTATCCTTTAGAGTGGAGACGTGTTTTATAAAGGTTTTATGATCTTTTCTTGCGAAATTGGCCAGATCTTGCAAGTGGTTACTGAACGGGTTGCGACCAAGAATACAAATAGTCTTGTCATCATTCTTACTGCTTGGCCATTTAGTAAAATCTAAAAAATGAAAAAGAAAAGTAGCTTTGAGCTGGTACTCATCCGCTTTTTCAGCATAGGCATTTTGTTGTAAAAGGCAAAACAGACAAGTCGTAATCAAACAAAAGAATTGAAAACGCAAATAGCGGATAACAAACGTATTGGCTAGTAAAGTCCTTAATAATTTACGGTTCCTTAGCAAGGTGTCCCCTTATTCTGTAAGCCCTGCTAAGCAGGTGGAATCTGAAATACGTTTGGACTATGATTGATAAAAAATCTTAATGAGATGGTTCATACTAGATAATAGCTCAAAACTTGATAAAATTCCTATCTGATTTTTTAAGCTAACCAAACACATACAAGCCCAAGTCTGGCGAGAAAGTTTATAACGAAATTCTTGAATTAGGACTTAAAAATGAATGTTGCGTTGTCTTTTATATTTTTCTTTTGTACTAAAGTTACAATCGTTAACATGCTTTAAGATGATAGCAAATCTTACAAGTGCAATATCAATTCCGTATGCCATGATTTTTGTCAAAAATTCTCTGTCCTTTTTAATGCCTAACATTGATAATCTATCGGGCTTTCAAGTATAAACAATGAAACCTTAGATATTTCATTGTTTTCAGCTTATCTTATGAATGAACCAAGCCCTGCATTTCACTAAATAGCACCTGAATAACCACCTGCCGCATCTGTGAATATATCATTAGCTATAGTATACTTGGGTAACTTTTTAATAATTGCTTTGCTTGTTCAATCTGTCTCTCTATTCCTTTGCCGTTGTCGGCTTGGCTCTGCGTAGAAACTCTCGAATATAAATAAGCCTATTTCATAATAACTCTTTGAGAACAAATAAATATGACGGATACAACAACACAAAATAAGTTGAGTACTAAGCCATCAATTACTGATGTATTAGCAGGAAAATTCCCTGTTGATGAAATTATCACCGTACATGGTTGGATCAGAACTCGCCGTGACTCAAAAGCAGGCATTTCTTTTTTAGCTATTCATGACGGCTCATGCTTTGATGCCATTCAAGCTATCGTTCCAAGTGATCTTAATAATTATCAAGATGATGTTCTTAAGTTAACTACTGGCTGTTCTGTAAAAGTTACTGGAGTTTTAGTTGAGTCTCCGGGTAAAGGTCAATCTTTTGAAATTCAAGCTACTGAAGTTGAAGTACTTGGTTTGGTTGAAGATCCTGATACCTACCCTATGGCTGCAAAACGTCATAGTATTGAATTTTTACGCGAGCAAGCACATTTACGTGCCCGTACTAATATTGGCGGTGCAGTAACTCGTGTTCGTAACTGTTTAGCACAAGCCATTCATCGTTTCTTACATTCCAAAGGTTATTTCTGGATCAGTACACCGCTTATTACCGGCAGTGATTGTGAAGGCGCTGGTGAGATGTTCCGCGTTAGTACGTTGGATATGGAAAACTTACCTCTTAATGACAGTGGTAAAGTTGATTACAGTAAAGACTTTTTTGGCAAAGAAACATTTTTAACCGTTTCAGGTCAATTAAACGTTGAAACTTATTGTAACGCGTTATCAAAGGTATATACCTTTGGTCCAACATTTAGAGCTGAAAACTCAAATACTTCTAGGCACTTAGCTGAGTTTTGGATGGTAGAGCCTGAAATCGCTTTTGCTGATTTATCTGATGCCGCTGATTTGGCAGAAGAAATGCTAAAATACGTATTTAAAGCTGTTTTAGAAGAACGCGCAGATGATATTGCCTTCTTCCAACAGCGTGTAGATAAAACGGTAACAGAGCGTTTAAATGCAGTTATTAATACTGATTTTGTTCGTTTAGATTACACCGACGCCATTACTATTTTAGAGAACTGCGGTAAGAAATTTGAAAACCCTGTTTCTTGGGGCGTTGATTTAAACTCTGAACATGAGCGTTTCTTAGCTGAAGAACACTTTAATGGCCCTGTGATATTGCAAAACTACCCGAAAGATATTAAATCTTTCTATATGCGTTTAAATGATGACGGTAAAACGGTTGCTGCTATGGATATTTTAGCTCCAGGTATTGGTGAAATTATTGGTGGTAGTCAGCGTGAAGAACGCCTTGATGTACTTGATAGCCGCTTAGAAGAGATGGGGTTAGATCCTGCTGACTACAGCTGGTATCGTGATCTTCGTCGTTACGGCACTGTGCCACACTCAGGTTTTGGTTTAGGGTTTGAACGTTTAGTTGCTTACGCAACGGGTATGCAGAACGTACGTGACGTGATCCCTTTCCCAAGAACACCAAATAACGCCGCGTTTTAATTTATTTTGTAGGTTGTCCCGAACGAAGTGAGGTGCAACAATTTGTCGAGCATCGCCACAGGCTTTATGTTCTAGACAAAACTTAAGTGGCATACATCCATGTATGCCTTGCTTTGGACGACCTACTTTATCTCCAATAACTGACCTTATTGTCAAAGCCCTTTGTTGCTTTTAACGCCTGTTCTTTGCAAGGTGTACCGATATATAAAAACCCCACTATTTCGTTTTGCTCACTAATGCTCAACCCCTGCTTGACCTTTTTATTGTAGGCAAACGCGCCTGTTCGCCACATTGCACCATATCCTAATGAATAAGCGGCCATCTGCATTGCATGAGCAGTACAACCTGCTGTGATTAATTGCTCTTGTTTTGGTACTTTTTCGTGTTCAACAAACTCAGTACTAATGACAATGATCATAGGAGCCCTAAAAGGCATTTTGGCTATTTTTTCTAGGTTGGCTGTTTGTTTATCACTACTCTTTACAAATAGATCACTTAAACGTTGCAAGCCATCATCTGTTATCACAGTAAAATGCCACGGTTGTAGGCAGGCATGATCGGGTACACGCATTCCTGCCGTTAATATTTGTTCAAGTGCACCTTTATTTGGCGCTGGCGTGGTAAGTAAAGGATTAGATTGTCGCTGTAAAAGTAATTCGATAGCAGTCATATGAGAAGTAGTTAAGCTGAAAATATGTAAGTTCAGTGTATAATTAACATTAATCCGGTGCACTAAAATTATTAATTTTAATAGTATTATTCTTGCTTGACATAATTGCTTTGTAGCATCAATATAATCGATAGCTTATGTTAATAAAGTACATAATCAAAAAACAATTAAAGCACAATTAAAAAGCACAATTAAAAAAAGATATTTATGAAAAACATTTTCGCAATCGCAACGTTTGTTGCAGATTATTATTTAATGCTCAATCGAAACTTAATTCTAACAACATCATGTTGGCAGAGTCAGGTCATTCGTTTGTGGCCATTTTATGCGGAACGTTCCAGTTAACAAAAGAAATACTTTATTTAACTAAATACAATATTTAAGCCGCAGAATTCATCTTTTGCGGCTTTTTTTATTCTACTAAAATAATCCCGCAAAAGACTCTGCAATCAATGAGTAAAAAGGAGAGTAAAAATGCAAGTATCAGTTGCCTATTTAGCGGTATTATTAATTTGGTCTACCACGCCTCTAGGTATTGTCTGGAGTAGTGAAACAATTAATCCAACGATGGCTGTGCTGCTGCGTATGCTAATAGCTGTAGCGCTGGGCGCTATGATTATTTTTATTAGAAAAATTGATCTGCCTTGGCATAAGCAAGCTATTCGCTTATATATTTATTCTGCTTTAGGTATTTTCGGTGGTATGTCATTTTCGTATTTAGCTGCAGGTTATTTATCTTCTGGCATATTATCATTAGTCTTTGGCTTGGCACCGGTATTATCAGCTATTTTGGCGAGAAGAATACTGGCTGAGCCAAAAATATCAACCGTTCGTAAACTATCTATGTTGCTATCTTTTATTGGCTTAGGTCTTGTCTGTGCTGATAACTTTTCATTAACGGGTGATAGTATTTATGGTTTGGTTTACATTTTAATCGCTGTGTTTTTATTTAGCTTAAGTGGCGTTCTGGTGAAAAGTGTTTCTTTAGCTATTCATCCAATGGCAACAACCGTTGGCGCATTAACCTTAGCCCTACCCTTGTTTATTATTAACTGGTTATTGCTCGATGGAAGCATTGATACAAGTCTGTGGCAGTCAAGATCAATATGGTCAACTATTTATTTAGGCGTCTTTGGTTCATTAATTGGTTTCTTTGCTTACTTTTTTATTTTACAAAGGCTAACAGCAAGTACCGTAGCATTAATAACTTTAATAACCCCGATTATAGCGTTAACTCTGGGCGCTTATCTTAATGATGAAGTAATTAATAGTAAGCTTATTTTTGGTGCACTATTAGTAACGTCGGGGCTAGCTATTTATCATTGGGGTGAAAAGATATTTGGTCACTGTCGAAAAAAAACAAGTTTATTAAAAAGAGCTAACAGTGAGAGATAAAGGTCTAATAGCCATGTTCAGTTAATTTAAGCATAACTGAACATGGCTTTATCATTATTTGAAAATATTTCTATCTTTGGTTAGAAAGCGTTTTGAAAGATAGTAATCAATGCTGGTGTACCTACCAGCGCCAATAAAAAACAAAGCGAGTAACATAATAAAATACGTGGCTGAAAACTCGATACCATTATTAAGTACGACAATATTACCCTTTTCATATAACCAGTCGGTATTACCATTTTCGTCTAAGATTTCGCGCATTTTTTCTAAGCGATTTGCAGTCTCAGTACTGTTTTGTAAACTAGCCTGAGCTTGTTCAAAGCCAACCCAAGTCATCATTTTTGCGGCACTAATATCTGGGTTTGTCGGTGTTATGGCAAACCAGCCATTATCCGCATGAACTGTGGTTGCGGCAACAACCATAGTCAACATTAATGGAATAGAAATTAAACGAGTCAGTGCGCCAACAAGTAATAACCAACCACCAAAAAACTCCACCAATACTACTAAGTTTGCGAATAAAGCGGGGAATGGTAAACCTAAACCCCAATCACTATCACCAAACCAAGCGATAATATTCGCATCGGCCATAAATGAAGCTAATCCAGTAACATTTGGGTCGAGCATTTGCGTTTTACTAAAGCCAGCCATTATGAACACTGGTGCAAGGTATAGGCGTAATAGTAAAGCAGGAATACCATCAAAATACGGTAGTTTATTTAAAAAAGTTTGGTACATTTTCAAAAGCGGTGACATAAATTGTGATCTCAATTATGGACAGTGTGTTAAGGGATATAAAAGATTAGAACTTCATAGTCGCGAAATACTTTCAATCACGTATCTACTTTAAGTTAAATACGCATTTATTTACATTCTAATAGCCAATTGCTTGGTCGTTTAAGGTAAGATAAGGCCAATCTTTTATATTATATATGAATAAATTTTATGAGTGCATTAGCAAATTTATTTAAGCGTATTCTGTCAGGCATCTGGCACTTGTTTACCTTAACCCGTTCAGTTGTATTAAATTTTATTTTCATCGTATTATTTATTGGCTTTATTGCTATGTTAAGTGGCGATTCAAATAAGATAATTGTGCCAGAAAGAACGGCTTTAGTACTAAATCTAGTCGGTGATTTGGTTGAGCAAAAACATGAACTTAATCCTATTGATGCGTTTTTAACTGATGCACTAGGTGAAAAGGAAGATAAACCTGAAATATTATTAGCGGATGTACTTAACGTTATTACAAAGGCTAAAAGTGATGATCGGGTACAATTATTAGTTTTACAACTGCAGGGCTTAAGATCGACAGGTTTAACAAAACTACAAGATGTTGGCGCTGCGTTAATTGATTTTAAAAGCTCAGGTAAAAAGATAATCGCGCTAGGTGATCAATATACCCAAGATCAATATTACCTTGCCAGTCATGCAGATGATATTTGGTTAAATCCTCAAGGTTTTATGCTACTTGAAGGGTATGGACGATATAAAATGTATTTTAAATCGGCCTTAGAAAAACTATCAATTAATCAGCATGTTTTCCGTGTTGGTACTTTTAAGTCAGCCGTTGAGCCCTTTTTACGTGATGACATGTCAGATGCAGCCAAAGAAGCTAATAAATTATGGCTTAATGATTTATGGCAACAATACAAACAAGACGTAGCTACACAAAGAAATATTGATATTGATAACTTTGATGAAAGTATTACTGACCTATTAACAAAGTTTAGTAAAGCCGAAAGTAGCTTTGCGGAATATGCCCTTGCTAATAATTGGGTTGATCATTTAAAAACTCGCGCTCAAATGCGTGATGAATTAATCACTATGGTAGGCGAAGAAGCAAAAGGAAATAGTTATAGCCATATAGGTTTCAAAGATTATTTAGGTGTAATTACACCAAGTAAGGCGTCAGCAAACGCTTTAACAGATAAAGTTGCGGTTATTGTTGCTAAAGGGACTATTTTAGATGGTAATCAAAAGCCCGGTACTATTGGTGGCGACTCTACAGCTAAATTGTTACGTAAAGCTCGCACTAACGATAATGTAAAAGCTGTGGTACTTCGAGTAGACAGCCCCGGTGGTAGCGCGTTTGCTTCTGAAATAATTCGCCAAGAAGTTGAGTTATTAAAAGCGGCAGGTAAACCTGTTGTTGCTTCAATGGGAACTTATGCTGCCTCTGGTGGTTATTGGATATCAGCACCCGCAGATAAAATATATGCCGCACCATCAACCATCACAGGCTCTATTGGTATTTTCGGTATGATGATGACTTTTGAAGAGTCATTAAGCAAACTTGGTATACACACTGATGGTGTTGGTACTACCGATATCGCTGGCTTTGGCCCTACTCAACCGTTAACTAAAGGAATGGCACAGTTATTTCAATTAAGTATTAACAAGGGTTACCAAGATTTTATTACGCTTGTTGCAGAAAATAGAAATATGACTTTAGAGCAAGTTGATGCTATCGCACAAGGTCGTGTTTGGTCTGGTAAAAAAGCTAAAGAATTAGGATTAGTGGATGAATTAGGCAATTTAACTGATGCTATTGTTGCTGCAGCAAAATTAGCAGAACTTGATAAATACGATACTTTATTGATTGAGAAAGAAGTTTCTGAGCGCAGCAAACTTATTCAAAGATTTATGGGCGGTGCAAAATCATTTGTTTTTGCTGATACAGGTTTAATATCTTCAGCTGATTTAAGTTCACCTGTAAATGTTAATGCGAAGCCAATGTCAAAATTTATCTCTGAGCTACAAGCAGAAATAACAAAGATGAATCAATTTAATGATCCACAAGGCATCTACATACTCTGTTTAGCTTGCAGCGCCCATTAAAAATGACAATGTTAAAACGTATATATGTCGCTTATACTGGCGGCACTATTGGTATGAAAAAAAGTGATCAAGGTTATATTCCTGTTGATGGTCACTTAACTGATTCAATTAATGCTTTACCTGAATTTCACCGAGATGAAATGCCAGAATTTACCATTAATGAATACCAACCGTTAATCGATTCATCAAACATGACACCAAGTGATTGGCAGCGTATTGCTGATGATATTAAAGCTAATTATGATGATTACGATGGTTTTGTGGTGCTACACGGCACTGATACCATGGCTTTTACTAGCTCAGCGTTATCATTTATGTTTGAGAATTTAAGTAAGCCTATCATAGTCACAGGCTCTCAAATTCCGCTTAGTCAGCTTCGCTCTGATGGTCAGGTTAATGTGCTTAATGCATTGTATATTGCCGCTAACTACCCGATTAATGAAGTTGGATTGTTTTTCAATAACAAGCTTTATCGTGGTAATCGTTCTATCAAAGCTTATGCGGATGGTTTTAATGCTTTTGATTCACCTAATATGTCGCCGTTAATTGAAGCGGGTATCAATATTAATGTTATCGCAGGTAAAATTTCTTCCGTTGATGAATTAAAACCAGCGGTTATTGTTAGAGATATCATTCCTCAACCTATAGGTGTTGTGCACCTCTATCCAGGTATTAGTAGTGATGTGATTGAAAATGTTATTAGGCAACCGGTAAAGGCACTTATTTTGCGAAGCTATGGTGTTGGTAATGCACCACAAGATGCAGCTCTACTCGCCTGTTTAGCTAAAGCGAAAGAACAAGAAGTTGTCGTGATAAACTGTAGCCAATGCATTCGAGGTACAGTGAATATGTCAGGCTATGCCACCGGCAATGCGCTAAGTCAGGCCGGTGTTATAAGTGGCCATGACATGACCTTAGAAGCAACCTTGACCAAACTGCATTATTTGCTTAGTCAAAATTTAAGTTATAGTGAGATTTGTCGCTTGATGGAAACAAGTTTACGCGGTGAGCTTACTTGTAATAGTTAATTATTACATGCACAAGCTAGTTTACCATTTTCTTGTATCCCTTATTCATAATTACCATATGAGCCGCAGTTACTCTTGATATGAGGACACTGCGCCGCATTATAACTAATGTAAACGTCTGCAAGTGACTTAATACCACTCACTTGAACTATTAAATAAATACTTTCTTAATTCTTTCTAATAAAGCTGAGTCTTCAGCCGTTAATTGTCCTAAACGCAACCAATCTACAAAGCGTTGTGATAAATCAATACTTGCACCTGATTTCATTTGTTCTTGAATCAAACTAACTTGTACTACCATACGTTGTGCTGAAAGCTCGGTAGGTGTATCAATTTTAGCTAAAATTTCAAGCTCCAATGTTTTATTTGCACGTACATCAGTACTGGCTTGAGTTGTTAATGCACTCAACTCCACTAAGCGTTTTTGCCAAAAGCTTGTCAGTTGTAAGTATTCAGTTTCGCTAGCCAGCGTATCTGCACAAAGATCCGTTTTATTTTGAGCCATTTTTTCAAGTAAGTTAAACAGACTTTGCCAATTTTGTTTTTCTGCTGCCAGGTTTATTTGTTCAATTTGTATTGAAATCAGTTTCATAAAGCTTTCAATAGCATTAACAATAGTTTTAAGTACGGGTTTGTTTTGAACTACTTGACCTAACAACTCTGCGGCTTGGTCTTTAGCATTTATAAGCGCGTTTTTATCAACATTTGCTTTATCTACATCTGCAAGACTTTCTTGGATACCCGCAAGCGTTTGATTAAAGCTTGTTGCTAATTCATCTAACTCAGCTCGTTGATCCAACTTAACTTGGTCACGTTTAGCAAAAACTTGATCATTAACTGCTCTAAACTTCTGCCATAATTTTGATTCTTGATGTGAACCAGCAAAGCCAATATCACGCCATTGTTGCTGTAACTTTTTAATAATCTCGATGGCCTGAACAATATCCTCAAGCATTAATTGTTGCTCTGCTTTAACAATTAATGCTTGTTTGATAACCCCATTAGCATCATAAAAGTCGTTAACCGATTTTTTAATTGGCTGTATTATATTTTTATATTGCTTAAAGAGCTTTTGATATTGTTCCCTGTCAACCTCACCTGCTTGTTGCCAGCGCTGTTGCAATTTATTCAACTTGCCATCAAGCGCTTTAAAGTCAATTACCGAACTATCAGTATCAGTTAACTCTATTGTTTTAGCTAAGGTGGCAGCTTGCTCAAGTATTTTATTTCGAGTAACTAAGTGTTGTTCACGTAACTTTTCTTGTTCTCCATAAAAAAGGCGGCACGGTGCGAAGGCTTGTTCACAAGCAAGGTTAAATTGATCATTAAGATCTTTATCTAATTCTTCATCAGCATGACCTAATGAATTCCACGTTTTTCTATATTGCTTAACTTTATCAGCTTGTTCGTTTGGATTATCCATAGGCGAGTTAACTAACCCGGTAATTTCAGTTAACAGCTCCTGCTTACGAGGCGTGGCAATATAATGTTCCCAATCGCTTATCTCCGCTATTTTTTCACTGACATTATCAAAGTCACGTTGTAATTGATGTTGTTGTGAAACCGCTAGCAAGATCATTGCTTGATTAACACCTTTAAATAAACCAAAACAAACTTTGTATTTACCATTTGCAAGTAAGCGTTTTAAATCAATTAATTTTTTCTTCGTTTGGCTAAATAACTGTTTTTGCTCGTGCTGTAATGGTTGTAGACCTTTACGCCATAACTGAGTTATTTCTTTATGGGCATCTTTAATCGACTGGGGCAAAATGCCACACGCTTTTTGATCAACTTTTTTCCACTCACTAATCCAGTCATAATAAACTTTTTGACGTTCATTTAACTCAGCTAATGTTTGAGGTAAAGCTAACTGTGAAATTTTTGAAATAAGGTAGGTAGCTTCACTAACTGATTGAGCAATTTCGGGTAGTTGTGTTAAACGTTTTTCTAATTGAAAAATTTGTCGTGAAAATTCAGCTTGCTCTGTTTTGTTCAAGACACTGTCGGTTAACTTCTCACTAAGTAAATTCAATTGCTCAGTAAAATTTTGTTGATCAATACTTTCGTTTTCAGAGCTTGTACTTTCAATACTCTTACTTTCAAATACGGCGGTGATAATAGCTTGATTAAAGCCCGCAATCGCATTGCTGAAATCTGTTTTAGCGGCCTCTTTATCACTTAAAAGTTTTTCAGCAATCATAGCTTGCTGAAAAGCTTCTTCTTTAGGGGCAAATAGTTGCACAAGCTGAGCTGATATCTTGCTGTGCTTGTCTAATAGCTCCTGTTGCTCCTCTTCATTTAAACAAGATATTTCAGATAAGCTATCTTGCCATTCATGGCTTAAAGTCGTTTTTTTCGTAAGATATTGTCTATAATCTGCTTGCTCTTTTAACGCCAGTAACTTTGAAAGTAATAATTGACACTGTTTTAACAACTTCTTTGGTTTTTCTTGTTGTTCTATTTGTTTAGCTAAACGCTGATTGATTAGTAGCAGAACATCATCATTAACTGCTTTTTTACAAAGTTTAGCTAATAATGGCGCCTGACTTAACTCGTCTAACTTTAGTGACAGTAACTGTTTTTGAACTTCAACAGATTGCTTTTTAGCAAAAACTTGCAGTAAAAACTGAGGCGCATTTTTCTTTGGAAGAAGTGCTTCAAACAAATTCACAATTATTGTTGGATCAGCTTCTTGCTCAAGCCAAAAGTTTAATAATGAAATGTTAAGTGTTTGATTGTTTGTTGAGCCATTTTCAAGGTTCAAGTTAAGAAAAGTATGTTTTTGCTCAGTGTTTAACTTTATTAAATGATTATCAGCTAATACATCTTGAACTTGAGCAAGAGCAAATGCTTGTACAGGCTCGTTATTGTTATTGGTAATCGCGTTAAAGTATTCATCAAAACTGTTAAGTTTCAATAGTACTGCACGGCGCACTAGCTCACTTTTATCTTCATTAAGTAATGATAATAATATTATTTTATCTTCATTATTATCACTATTCAATTCTTCATTTATTGCAGCAATGCGAACATTACTATCTTTATGTTGCCAGTTGTTTTTACTTTTAAACAGATTGAAAATCATGGGAAATTACACTTCAATGGTCAATTAGAACCTTATTTACTTTACAATTGTAAACGTTAATAAGATGACGGTTATTTATAAATTAGTAAAGTGAGCAATATCACTCTTAGTAGCTTGTTCAGCCACATTGTCGTTTGGTTTAGCGCAAGGTGAAATTGGTTTTTCTTTAGCTGCAGTGGTGAACTGTTCTTTTAATTGACGCTTATTTTTATGCACCATTTGACCATCACTACCTATAGTTAACATTTCATCACTATTTAAGTGACGCGCTTGATAAGCCATAATTAATTGTAATGCTGTATCACGCTGAGCTTGTTCGACAGCGGTGCCTTCAGGCCACTTTCCTGTTTCTGCCGCACATTTAAGTCGCAAATACATAGCCTCTGGCATATTTTCAATAGTGTTTGCTAAATTCATATTTATTCCAAATAATACTATTTTTGTCGCTTAAAGAAAAGTAACCGAACGCGTATAACAAGGTACAAAACAAAACCGATAACAGTGCTCGCCATTGCTAAATCATGCTGCCAACTACCCTGCTCAACATTATCATTAAACATAAAGAAGAAGCCACCACAAAACAACAACATAGCTACAAATGAATAATTCATTAAGCGTTGTGCTTGATTGATACGATTAACATGTCTTAAATTAGCTATTTTATCGCTGTCTAACGCTTGTAAAGACAAACCACAATGACCACATTCTTTTGCTTTATCGGATATTTTCTTTTTACAGGTAGGACAATTAATTACAGCCATTTAACTACTCTTATCTACATTTTCTAATGGCAAATATTCTACCTTTTTTTGAACAAAAAAAAACGTCCTAATGGACGTTTTTTACGATTATTATTAACTTAAACCATGATAAAGCATATTAAGACATATTAACGTCGTTACCTTTAGATTTAGCTAAGCGATCTTCCCAAAATGTTGCATCTTTAATGCCTAATTTTTTAGGATCGAAAGTGTATTTTTCAACGCCATCTTTTTGTTGCTGCTCATAATCTTTTAATGCCTTAATGGCAGGTTTAGACATAAAGAAAATAATAATAATACCAATGATATTTAACCAAGCCATCAGTCCAACACCAATATCGCCAAGACCCCAAGCAATATTTGCCGCTTTTATTGTGCCGTAAAATGTTGCCGTCATTATAACAACTTTCAACATGAACACTGCACCCGGAAGTTTTAGCGTACGCTTAATGTAGTAGATATTATTTTCAGCAATAAAGTAATAAGCAAGCAAAGTAGTAAAAGCAAAGAAAAATAAGGCTAAAGCAACAAATGGCTTACCTATGCCAGTGAAAACACTTTCAACTGCCATTTGAGTAAATTGAGGTCCGTTAGCAATAATATCGCTGCTGACATTTTGTATAATAAAAGCATCGCCAGCACCGTGAACATTATAGGTGCCGGTAATAATAATCATAAATGCGGTAGCCGAACAAACAAATAAAGTATCAATATAAACTGAAAATGCTTGCACTAAACCTTGTTGTGCCGGATGTTCAACTTCTGCAGCCGCTGCGGCATGTGGTCCTGTTCCTTGTCCAGCTTCGTTTGAGTAAACACCACGTTTAACACCCCAACCAATAGCGGCACCAAAGCCCGCCATAGGCGTAAATGCATCCCCTAGAATAAGCATAAATGCTTCCGGTAATTTAGTGATATTTAAGCCAATGATAATTAAAGATATCAAGATATAAGCCAATGCCATAAACGGCACAACGACTTGGGTGAAATTAGCAATTCGTTTAATACCACCAAAAATAATGAAACCTAAGAGTAAAACGATGGCTGTCGCGGTATAAAGTTTAGCGTAGCTAATAACGCCAATAGCGGTGT
The DNA here is from genome assembly GCA_029938115.1 of Colwellia sp. Taxonomy (GTDB): domain Bacteria; phylum Pseudomonadota; class Gammaproteobacteria; order Enterobacterales; family Alteromonadaceae; genus Colwellia. The sequence continues at coordinate 41,098 of JAPYOP010000032.1, forward strand.
CAATACTGCCACTATTAGAGAACACTTGTTCTACTGCTGTGCCAATGGTGTTTGATTGTACTGTTGGTAATAAAATGCCTGTTGCTACGATAGTTGCAATGGCAAAAGTCCATGCATACCACTTTTGCCCCATGGCTTTTTCAATATAATAAGCTGGACCACCGTGATATTTTCCATCGTGCTCTTCTTTATATATTTGCGCATTAGTCGATTCAACATAAGCCGTTGCCGCACCAAAGAAAGCAACAATCCACATCCAAAAAACAGCACCTGGCCCGCCAAAGCCAATAGCAGCGGCGACTCCTGCGATATTACCCGCACCAACTCGCCCTGATAGAGATACCGCTAAGGCTTGAAAAGATGAGATGCCTTGCTCAGAGCTTTTACCTGACATTAACAAGCGCCACATCTCAGAAAACTGACGAACTTGTACGAACCTCGTTAGTACGGTAAAAAATAAACCTGCACCTAAACACAGATAAATTAATGCACTGCTCCAGATATAACCGTTAATTGTATTGACTAAGTCTTGCACTTAAACTTCCTCTTTTATTTTTATATTATTATTTAGTATAAAATTCAGTTTGTTATTTCAAACGAAACATAAAGAATTTGTTCTGACTAATTTTAAAACTATAATTATCGTAAATCATCTACCATGTGATTAACACCAGCTAGAAAGTCACGTCCTAATAAACTACTACGAACATCTGACCATCCCATACTGTAATCAGGCAATAAATCGTTATCTTTAAAGGGCATTTCAATAGTATATGCTAAACATTTAAATTGATTACCAACCCAGTTAGTACCAACCGTTGGGTTCGCCTTACCCGGTTCATCTTTATCATAACCTCGTTCATCTTGAAATTCAGGTGTTAATGATAACAGGATTGCTTTGAATTTGTCTTCAAGTGCTTTATGACGCTCATTATAATTAACCACACCTTCACAACCCGCAACAAAATTAACAGGTAACGCTTCATCGCCATGAACATCTAAAAACATATCAACGCCAGTTTCAAGCATTTTTTCGCGAACCAAATAGACTTCAGGACTACGATCCATTGTTGGCTCTAACCATTCACGGTTCAAGTTTGCTCCAACAGCATTAGTGCGAAGATGGCCACGAACGCTACCATCAGGGTTCATGTTCGGTACAATGTAAAATACTGCTTTATTTAATAAGGCACGCGCAACACCATCATCTTCATCAAGTAAACGATCAAGCAAACCCTCAATAAACCATTCTGCCATTGTTTCACCAGGATGTTGGCGAGCGGTTAACCATATTGCACGTTTGCCCTCTCCTTCTTCACCTATTTTTAGCAAGCTCATGTCTCGACCATCAAGGGTTTGACCTAATACTTGTAACTGACAATCTAAATGCATTTGTGCATTGTGTAATAGATCTTGGTGACGATCGTAGCTGTATGGGGAGAAGTATGCGAAATATACCGAGTCATATTCTGGCGTTAATGTGATAGTCAGCTTTTCACCATCATAAGTTGTCGGTACACGAAACCATTGCTCTCTGTCATATGAGGCAACCGCTTGATAATCATCCCACCCTTCAACATAAGCAGCTTTACCTGCATTGGTTAAATGAATAACATGCTTTTGGCGTTCATTAGTCGAAGTAACATCGGTTTGAAGTTTAAAATGAAACCATTGATAAAAATCAGATTCATTATCATGTTTTATTTCTAATTGAATATTGCTCGCGTCACTTGCATCAATAACGCGGATATTGCCGCTATCAAAATTGTCAGATATTTGCATAAAATAGAGTGCCTTTTCGTTCTATACCTTAATGTTTATATGATATAGATTAAAGAATGAAAGCCACAGTGTACACAAACACAGATAAGATCACTACAGTAGTATAAGTAAAATTTGTTATAAAGATCTCAGATAAAGTCCTAGCTCTGAAGAATATCCCATAGATTTACCAATAATAGAATTTTCTTCATTTATAACGTAATAACTTGGATAGCCGGAGATAGAAAAAGCTTGTTTGATTTTTTCGTCACCTAAAGCAATAGGAAAGGTTAATTGGTGTTGTTTAGTAAAATCCATGACTTCATCAATACTGCTATAGTCCATGACTACAGCAATGACATCAAGATGATCATTTTTTTCATACAGCGCTTGTAAATTACTAATACTGATATGGCATACCTGACACCAAGGAGCAAAAAAATAAAGTATTGTTTTTTTTCCTTGTGAATTTAAAGATATTGTTTCCCCCATTGGCGTCGGCACATGTGTAAATGATAAATCACTCGCTGAATTTATTTCTGTATCTGTCGATAACATGCCGGTTTCACGGATAAATGAAATACCTTGGAGCACAATAAAAAAAATAAAAGCTTGAATAACTAAACTACGTAGAGTGGCTAACAAATGGAGATACCTATAACTTACAATGAATGCTCAAATTAATAGACCCGATCATCTTTAATTTATTACAAAAATATTGAAATAAATTTGTAATGCTTTGGAGAGGTAGAGTTAAAATAGCTTACTCTGAGCGCGAGAGGCAATAATTAAAGGGATTATGAAAACATAAACAGAAATCACTCAAAGGGCGATTTCTGTTTATGTTGTTTTAGGGTAAAGAAACGTAGCAGTAAAACGACTCGCTTTAGCCTATTTTAGTTAAACCATTCATATAAGGTTGTAATACTATTGGTACATCAATGCTGCCATCGGCTTGTTGATAATTTTCTAAAACAGCAACCAAAGTTCGCCCAACAGCTAAACCTGAGCCATTTAAAGTATGCAGTAATTCTGGCTTGTTGGTTTCACTGTTACGAAAACGTGCTTGCATACGGCGTGCTTGGAATGCGCCCATGTTAGAGCAAGAAGAAATTTCTCTATAGGTGTTTTGCGCTGGTAACCATACTTCTAAGTCGAATGTTTTAGTGGCACTAAAACCAACATCACCACTACATAACACCATGGTTCTGTATGGAAGTTCTAGTTTTTCTAAGATAGCTTCAGCGTGACCTGTTAGTTCATCTAGCGCGCTAAATGAATTTTCAGGTTTAACAAGTTGTACCATTTCTACTTTATCAAATTGATGCTGACGAATTAAGCCTCGAATATCACGACCACCAGAACCTGCCTCACTACGAAAACAAGGCGTGTGGGCAGTCATTTTAATTGGCAACTCTGCTTCATCAACAATTTCATCTCGGTAAATATTAGTTAATGGTACTTCTGATGTTGGGATCAATGAGAATTTTTTACCTGATAAATCTGTGTGAAATAAATCCTCACCAAACTTAGGAAGCTGACCGGTACCAAAAAGTGAATTAGCATTAACTAAATATGGTACGTACATTTCTTGATAACCATGCTGCTCTGTGTGTATATCAAGCATGAACTGCGCTAGTGCACGATGCAATTTAGCTATTTTTCCACGCATAACAGTAAAACGAGTGCCCGCTAATTTTGCGCCACTTTCAAAGTCTAAACCTTTATCAATAGCAAAACCTAAGTCAACATGATCTTTTACTTCAAAGTCGAATTCACGTGGTGTGCCCCAACGTTTTAGTTCAACATTATCATCTTCATCTTTACCAACAGGTACAGAGTCATCAAGCAAATTTGGTAGTGCACTAGCAATATCATTTATTTGTTCTAGTACCACATCTTGCTCAGCTTTGGCCGCATCTAAATCATTACCTAATTGGCTAACCGCAGCAAGTAATGGTGCGATATCTTCACCACGCGCTTTAGCTTGACCAATAGATTTTGAGCGAGTATTACGCTCGTTTTGCAGTTCTTGCGTTTTTACTTGGATAGATTTGCGTTGTTCTTCTAACGCTTTTAATGTAGCAATATCAAGCGTAAAGCCACGTTTTGCCAATTGTGTGGCAATATTGTCTGTATCTGTTCTAAGTTGTTTTGCATCAAGCATAATTGTTCACGTATCTATTTGAAGTATAAAATTAATTTTTATTTGGCTAAAGCAGAAACTAGGTATAAACCTAACGCCGCCGCACCTATACAAAGCGAAACATTTAATAAAATATTAATTGCCGCTTTAGCTAAATCTCCCTGTTGAATTAACAACAAAGAGTCTAATGAAAATGTTGAGAAGGTGGTAAATGCACCTAAAAATCCAATACCAATAAGTGTTCTATGTACATTGATATCTAAAATCTCATGATCTATTAATTGGTATAACAAACCCATAATAAACGAGCCGGTGATATTAACCATCAATGTCGCAAAAGGAAACCCTTTTCCGAGCCAATTTAACACTAATTGCGAAATATAAAAACGTAAACTAGCGCCACATGCTCCGCCAAGTGCAACAAATGCGTATAAGGTAAAGTTACTAATTGCATTAGTCATAGCGCTGCTCATTACTTTTTTGGTTTAATTGTTGTAAATAATCTAGTTTTTCTTTTAACTGTTTTTCCAAACCACGATCGCTCGGTTGATAAAGTCTGGTATTAAAACCTGAGCCAGTGTAACTATTGGCCAAGGCTTCTGGGAAATAATTTTCACCGGCAGCAAAGGCATTTACTTCATCGTGCGCATAACGATAACCGACGCCATGACCTAAGTTTTTAGTTATTTCACTGGTTGAGTTTTTTAAATGTTCAGGTACATCTAAGCTTGATGTTTGCTCGGCTAAAATTTTGGCTTGGTTAAAAGCATTATAAACAGCGTTACTTTTAGGGGCTAATGCCATATAAACGGCTGCTTGCGCAATAGCACGTTCACCTTCGCTAGGACCTATTCGATGAAAAGTATCCCAAGCATTAATAGCTAACTGCATGGCTCTTGGGTCGGCATTACCAATGTCTTCACTGGCAATCGCTAATAAACGTCGCGCTACATATAAGGCATCACCACCACCGGTTAGAATTCTTGCATACCAATATAATGCCGCATCAGCGTCTGAGCCACGTACCGATTTGTGAAAGGCACTTATTAAGTCATAAAAGGCATCACCACTTTTATCATAAAGGGCAATTTTACTACCCGCTACTTGACCAATTAATTCAACCGTTATTGTTTTAGTGACACTGGCTGATTCATTTTTAGTATTCGTAGGAACACATTCTAAACTATCAAGACAGTTTTCTAACAAATTAAGTAAACGTCTGGCATCACCATCGCTACGGTTTAGTAAACTCTGTTTAGCATCTTTATCCAGCGCAATAGTCACTGCTTGTTCTTTTGATACTAAAGCAACGGCTCTGGCCAATACTTGCGATAAGTCATCCGGTTGAAGTTTTTTTAAGGTATAAACCCGTGCTCTAGATAATATTGCTTGGTTTAATTCAAAAGCAGGATTTTCAGTGGTCGCACCGATAAAAATAATGGTGCCATCTTCAATAAATGGTAAAAAAGCATCTTGTTGAGATTTATTAAAACGATGTACTTCATCAACAAATAATACTGTTTGGTTTTGATCTATGCCCTGCTTTCTAATTTTAGCTTGTTCAATGGCTTGGCGAATATCTTTAATACCCGAAGTTACCGCAGACAGGCGAACAACTTTAGCTTTTACATGGTTAGCAATAATTTCAGCTAAGGTGGTTTTACCGCTGCCCGGTGGCCCCCAAAAAATAATCGAGTGACAATGACCTTGCTCTATAGATTGTCTAAGTGGTGAATCAATTGATAAAATGTGCTGTTGACCAACGTAATCAGCTAAGTTTTGAGGACGCATCCTTGCGGCTAATGGCGCATCAAAAGTGGCTGAGCCTTTAGCCGTTGTACCTTGTTCATCTTGCTGTGAAGTAAATAAGCTAGTTTGCTGTTGTTCGTTAATCACAAGAATCCTTGTTAAGCTTTAAGTCGCACATTAATTAGCGCGTTGATCATCAACTTGCACACCTTCTGGCACAACAAAATTGAACAAGCTTAGCTCTGGTGGTTGTTTTGTATCAAAGTTATTTAATTTTATGTGACTTAGCTGTCCTGTGGCATCTAAAAACGAAAATTGCTTCAGTTCGCCGCCTTTTTCGCTAGGATCAAAAATTAATGTTAAGCTTTTTATTTGACTATTAACATCTTTAGCACTGATAACATAACTGTCTTGTGATGGCGTTGCTGCTTCTCTAGTGACAGTGTACTGTTGCCATAAAGCTTCATCTCTACTGGTTAGCAATAATATCGGTGTTTTAGCGATTGCCGCAGAAAGAGAATAAACACTCACTTGATCAATCCATGGATTATAAAACCAAACATCTTGACCGTCTGAAACAATAGCAAGTTCATCCGGTTCAATGGTATGCCAATTGGCAAGATTAGGTTTACTAATCGCTAATTTACCAGCGCTTTGCTCTAGCATTTCACCTGAATCACTTAACACCTCTTGATTAAAATTAGCGCTAAAGTGATTTAAGTTAGCAAGCTTAGCCATTAAAATACTTTTAGCATCTATTAATTTCGGTGTGCTTACTTGATTATTGTCTGGCGTAGCACCAAGTTCATTGGCCTGCGCAATGTTATTCACTGAAATATTGAATATTGCAATTAAAACAAACGATTTTATATAGTTGATCTTCATTAATTATCCAAATTCACTTCTAATCTAAGTTTTTATAGTAAGCACTAAAACTAAGTACATTAAACTTTCTAATCTTTAACGGGTGGTGGCGCTAATACTTCACGTGCACCATTGTTGCCTGCAGTGGAGACAATGCCTTGAATTTCCATTTGTTCAACAATTCTAGCCGAGCGGTTATAACCAATTCTAAATTGTCTTTGCACACTCGATATTGATACTCGACGCTTTTCAGTAACAAAATTTACCGCTTCATCATACAGTGCATCTAGCTCTTCAGATTCACTACCCTCAGCTTGCTCGCCCGGTAGCAGCATATCAGGATCACTACCACCCGCCAAAATTTCTTCAACATAATTGGGCTCACCACGTAATTTCCAATCTTTAACAACCGCATGTACTTCATGGTCATCAATAAAAGCACCATGAACACGTGTTGGTACACCAGTTCCTGGCGGTAAATAAAGCATATCACCCATGCCTAGTAATTGCTCTGCGCCTTGTTGATCTAAAATTGTACGAGAGTTTAAGCCAGAGGATACTTGAAACGCCATACGTGTTGGAATATTGGCTTTAATTAAACCAGTAATAACATCAACGGATGGACGCTGTGTCGCTAATACTAAATGAATTCCAGCAGCACGGGCTTTTTGCGCAATACGGGCAATAAGCTCTTCTACTTTTTTACCGACAATCATCATCATGTCGGCAAATTCATCAACAATAACAACGATGCTAGGTAGTTTTTCTAATAAGGGTGGTGTTTGATCTAAGCCGTCACTAGGTTGCCATAACGGATCTAGCAAAGGTTCTCCGTCTTCAATAGCAGACAAAACTTTTTTGTTATAACCTTTTAAATTTCTAACACCAAGAGATGACATTAGTTTATATCGACGCTCCATTTCTGCAACACACCAACGCAATGCATTGGCGGCATCTTTCATGTCGGTCACTACTTCAGCTAATAAGTGTGGAATGCCTTCATAAACACTTAATTCAAGCATTTTAGGGTCTATCATGATTAAACGAACATCTTCAGGTGTCGATTTATACAACAAGCTAACAATCATAGTGTTAACACCAACTGACTTACCTGAGCCCGTTGTACCAGCAACTAATAAATGCGGCATTTTGGCCAAATCAACCACAACAGGTTCACCGGCTATATCTTTACCTAACACCATAGTTAAAGGCGAACTTGATTCAGTAAACTCTGGGCATGAAATAACTTCACTTAAACGTACTATTTCTCTGTGCTTGTTCGGTAACTCTAGACCAATCACAGACTTACCAGGAATAACTTCAACCACACGGACGCTAATAGCAGATAAGGCGCGCGCTAAATCTTTTGATAATGAGCTAATTTTGCTAACTTTCATACCGGGTGCTAAATCTAGCTCAAAACGAGTAATCACTGGTCCAGGATAAACGGCAACAACACGTGCTTCTACTTTAAAGTCTAATAATTTAGCTTCGACTAAACGACTTACCTGCTCTAATTCTTCTTGATTGATTGGATTTTGTGCTTTGTCAGCACGGTCAAGTAAATCTATGGATGGCATTCCTGCAAATTTTTCATCAATGCTAGGTACTAAGTTTATTTGGTTAGTGTCTGTACTAGTTGATAGCTCGCCACGTGATTGAGAGTCATCGGCAACATTGATTTTTTCAACATCCGCAAAGGCTGCGGTAATTTCTTCTTCATTAACATGTTCTTGCACATTAATTTCAAGTGGCCCGCCCATCAAGTCGTTAATATCAACAAACGGCTCTTGCGGTGTCGCGTCTTCTTTTGCGGAATTAAAAAATGGAATAGATAACTCTTTCTTTAAACGTTTAGCTTTTATTGACTTTGCGCTATTCTTTTTCTCAAATTCAGGTGTTTTATCTTTTATGTCGTCTGACAATTTCTCTGTACTGTCGTTAATTGCAACTTGGCCAGTACCAAATTTATCTTTAATTATGCTAGGGATTCGCTGTAAAAATAGAACAGCAGCTATGGTATAGCGACCGATATTATCTATAAACTTGATCCATGAAAAACCAGTTAATAATACAAAGCCTGCACAGCTAAACATTAAAAATATTAATGTACTACCAACAAACGAAAAGTAAGGTAAAAAGGTTTTACTTAATACATCGCCTAATATGCCGCCAGCGGAAAAATAAAAGACATCATCAAAATTCATACTCGCTAAGGACGTTACGCCCAAGTAGAACATGATAAAACCTATAAGTTTTAAACCAAGGGTTAGGTAGTCTAATTGCATTAACTGATGAAACTTTTGGAACAATAACCAACCGATAATAGCGACGACAAAAGGTAGGCTATAAGCAACAAAACCAAAAAGATTAAGCAACAAATCAGAAAGATAAGCACCTACTGCACCGCCAAGGTTTCTAACCGGTGTTTGGTAGCCTGTTTGTGCCCAACCGGGATCTGCGGCGTCAAAGCTAAACAGTGCCAACATTAAAAACATGGCAAAGACGCTAAAAAAAAGTAAGCCGGTTTCAAGTAAACGTTGTACGCCACTTAATTGTTTAGTTGAAGACTCGTCAGATTGAGCATCGGAAGGTTCATTTTGAGCTTCGTCAGTTTTTTTTATAAGTTCAGTCATAAGTTCTGAAGACAATTAAATTCCAAGGAAATTATTATAGTTAGTTTAACTACTAAAATAACAAATTATCGCTTGATTGGTAACATATTAGTGGATTTTATTTCATCCATAACCACGTAAGTTCTACTTTCACTTACTGCTGGTAATCTTAACAGGGTATCTCCTAATAATTGCCTGTACGCTAACATATCTTTAACACGCGTTTTTAGGAGGAAATCAAAATCACCGGAAACCAAGTGGCACTCTTGAATAACATCAAGTTCGTGCACAGCGTTGGCAAAATCATCAAATACATCAGGGCTAGTTTTAGTTAAGGTGATTTCTACAAATACCAACAAGGCTAAATCTAATTTAATAGGGTTTAAATTGGCTTGGTAGCCCGTTATATACTGCTCTTTCTCTAAGCGTTTAACTCGCTCTAAGCAAGGAGTAGGACTTAAACCAACACGCTTTGATAATTCAACATTTGAAAGTCGGCCATCTTTTTGTAATTCAACTAGAATGTTTTTATCAATACGATCTATTTTCTTACTTGAGGTAGAACCCATTCTTTATATTCCTCTGACTTTTAGGGTTATATTGGCATTATATATCGGGTTCTGAAAATTTACGACAGGTTATTCTAATTAAATACTCATATACTAGTCGCATCTAAAAAAATAACTTGATAACAAGTTATTACAATAAGTTAAACTAAAGAGATATTATTATGATTATTGGTGTACCTAAAGAAATTAAAAACCACGAGTATCGTATCGGCTTAACACCTGCAGGTGTTAAAG
>JAPYOP010000210.1 GCA_029938115.1 Colwellia sp.
TACTTGTTCTACTTGTTCTACTTGTTCTACTTGTTCTACTTGTTCTACTTGTTCTTCAATATTGTTAGGTAAATTGAAATCTTCTTCTGAAAAACTTTCTTTCGTTACTAGTTGAGGAAGTGAGTTCTCCTCTACATTTTTTAATTGATCTTTTTGCATTGGCTTAAAAGCAAATAGTCGCAGTAAGGTCATGTCAAAAGCGGCTTGTTCATCTGATGCATAAGGTAAATCTTTGCGACCATTAACACAAATTTGATAATAAAGTTGCACATCTTCTGCTGACATTGCCTGACTGAACTTTTTCAATAACTGCGCATGGTCTGCTGGTAAATCAAAATGCTGGTCGACAATTTGTAATATAGCAATTTGATGAAATAGCTGTATCAACTCGGCAAACAAACGACTATAGCTTGGTGCGTAACTAGCTATTTCTTGCGTTAACGCCATTAAACTTTGACCGTCTTGCTTTAACAGTGCGATGACAATTTTATAAACCCAGTTTTGATCTATTCCGCCGAGCATTTGCTGAATATTAAGCAGGGTTATATTGCCCTGCCCTTGTGCTATTGCTTGGTCGGTTAAACTTAAGGAGTCACGCATACTGCCGCGAGCAGCTTTGGCAAGCAAAGTTAAAGTACCATCACCATGTGTTACTTCTTCACTCGCTAAAATTTCGGTGAGTTTAGCTTCTATTTGACTAACGGTTAGTGCTTTTAGATGAAACTGCAAACAACGAGATAAAACAGTAATAGGGAGTTTTTGTGGATCGGTGGTGGCTAAAATAAACTTCACATGCTCAGGCGGCTCTTCAAGCGTTTTCAATAGCGCATTAAAACTGTGACGCGAAAGCATGTGCACTTCATCAATAAGATAAACTTTATAACGGCCGCGAGTAGGCGCATATTGTACGTTATCAAGAATTTCTCGAGTATCGTCTACCTTTGTTTTTGACGCTGCATCTATTTCAAGTAAATCAACGAACCGACCTTGATCTATTTCTAGACAGGTATCGCATTTACCACAAGGTTTAGCGGTTATGCCGGTTTCACAGTTTAAACTTTTTGCAAAAATTCTAGCGATAGTGGTTTTACCCACACCGCGAGTTCCTGTAAACAAATAGGCATGATGTAAACGTTGTTGAGCTAAAGCGTTAACAAGAACAGTTACAACATGTTCTTGTCCCATAAGCTCTTCAAAGTTTTTTGGACGCCATTTTCTTGCTAATACTTGATAACTCATTTCATTTATCTTCTTATTTTGCGCATATTACCTGTGCACTTTATTCGGGAAAGTCATTCAGATCCCTTGTAGGGGGTAATTTATTGCCCTTTTGTCGGACTGAAGTCCAACCTACATTGGATATTATTAATTTAATGATGAATTCTGAGTTATCTACATAACCATATTCGCATCTTACAACTCGCTGTTCGTGGCTGCTCTTAACCTATTCACCATTATACTGAACAAGTGAAAAAGGAGTTAGATTCATAGCTTCTAAGCGCTTCTCTCCCCCTAAATCAGGTAAAGAAATAACAAAGCCAACATCTTTAACTTGCGCACCAATACGGCGAATTAATTTAGTTGTCGCCTCAATAGTGCCGCCAGTAGCAAGTAAGTCATCGATTATCAATACATTGTCTTGTGCGGTTAGCGCATCACGGTGAATTTCCAATATATCTTCACCATACTCTAGTTGATATGCTTGAGCATAAGTTGCTCGCGGGAGTTTGCCAGGTTTTCGCACAGGAACAAAACCAATGCCTAATGCTAATGCTAATGGCGCACCAAATAAAAACCCCCTAGCTTCAGTACCAACAACCTTGGTAAAGCCTTTGTTTTGAAATTTCTGACTTAACAAATTTATTGTTAATGCGAAAGCATCTGCATCTTCTAATAAACTAGTCACATCTCGAAACAAGATACCTTCAAGCGGGTAATCTGGAATTGTTTTTATAGCCGATTTAAGTTGAGCTAGTTGTTGTTCATTCATTTTTATTCTTATATATTTTCTAAAAAATTAATAGAACTAAGAATAAAACAATTTTACAAACATTTATAGTCGTGTGATGGGTTAAA
>JAPYOP010000004.1:0-49588 GCA_029938115.1 Colwellia sp.
CGCGACCCCCGGCGTGACAGGCCGGTATTCTAACCAACTGAACTACCACTCCGCAGTATTTACTTATCTAAGAGATTCATTTAATTAAAAATGGTGGACGATACTGGGCTTGAACCAGTGACCCCCGCCTTGTAAGGGCGGTGCTCTCCCAACTGAGCTAATCGTCCATCTCTGTGGGGGCGTATTATAGGCAGATCCAAAAAGCTGTCAACATAAAAGCCACTAAATTTGCTAATTTTTTATAAATAAGTGATTGTTTGATTTATTTTTGTTCATAACGGCGCTTTTGTCTACGCTTATACCGTTAAATAATAATTTAAATAACCACTTAAACTACTTATGCATTTTTCTTTTTTCGCATAACAAAAAACAAAATAAGGGCAATAATAACAATAACGCCATTACCTACTGCTATCATTATCATTGTTTCGGTGTTTTTTTCATCCTCTAACTTTTGTTGATCTATTTTCGCCTGTTCAAGTTCAGCGGCTTTATCTGCTAAAAACTTTTCAGCCTTGTCTACCATAACAGTTTGCTCTACGCCATCGTCACCTATAGTAGTTAACAAGATTTTGTTTGATAAACCTCTGACATTAAAAGAGAACTCAGGCACAACCAAACGAAATTCACGACCAGATGTAGTTCGACCAAAGGCACTTACATTTACACGGTGGACACCTGGCTCAGTGTAAGGAATATCTTCAATACGAATTTCAGCATTTTCTCTATTTTGAACACTCATAATTGAAAAAGGTCTCGTTTGCTTATCTGGAAAAGTTGTCTTTCCTTGGAAAACAAGACTCTTTGGGTCTACATTGGTTGGGTCAATAGTAAATATCAAACGATGAGGGGAGTCCTCTGTTTCTGACGTTTCAACTGAAATAGTAATTGGGGACTTATGTAATAAAATAGGCTTTTGACGAAGCTCTCTGGTTTCCATTGGTAATCTTATCAAAAAAACAGGTTGCCACTCACCCGCAGCAAAATCCAAAATAAACTCACCGGTATAAAGACTATCCCCTGAATATTCATCAAGACCTTGACCGTCATCTCTAAAAGACGTTAATTTAAGTGCATCAGCACCAAAATTATCATAAGCAGAGTTGTTAGTACTGAAAAAATTAACATCTAGCTTAACTACATCTCTAAAATAGGCAATATCAATATTTTCATTGTCATTATAAAGTTTACCGACAACTTTTAACGTTTCTCCTGACAAGACAATTTCAGGTAAAGGGTCGACTGCAATTTTAACATCGGATACTACAAATATTTTACTTTCAGGCAAAATATCACCTACCGCTTGCCATGGACCCACCATAGGTTTTTTTATTCTTATCATGTCAAAAGTACGATCATCATGCCATTGAACTTTTTCACGATCATAGTCATTAACACGCAGCTTTTCGCCGTTTGGTTGTATCAAAATTATAGGCTTACTGCCTCGTAATCGAAAGAAAATCAAAGTCACTTCTTCAAGCTTAGCGTCAATACGAAAGCGATTATCAAAATAAGGGATTTGATTAGTAATATTATCGGTTTGATAAAAGCCGATGTTATCTGTTACTAACGGTTTTTCGTCGTTAATTGCTACTTTGTTTTCTATTGAGTTTTCTTGTGAACTTTCTTGAGCACAGACAATACTAACGTTAACTAATAGAAGAAAACAAAATGCTAGTGATTTGGTAATTTCCAAAGTGGCTCTCCCCCTTTTTGTTTAACAACTGACAATCTTTCTTTATGTGCTTCTATTTCATCGGCAGAAGCAGCAATAATCTTTAGTTTTTCCCGTGTATTATTTAAACGCCTGATAGCATTTGCATCACCGCTACTATTATCACCAACAGATAAATTAAATGTTGATTGCTTGCGAGTCATTTCAATATAAACAAAAGCAAGTAACTGAGCATCAATTAAAGCACCGTGATAAGTACGGTCGACTAACTTATCTACTTTATAAAATCGAGCTAAATAATCTAACGTTTTTGGTGAGCCAAACTCATCTTTTGACGTTTTTAAGGTATCGAGAACAGTACAAATATCTTCAGTCATCGGTACTTTATTGCGAGAGCGCTCTGCAAAATTTAATAATGAAAATTCATGATTCATAAAGCCAACATCAAATTTGGCATTATGAATAACAAGCTCACCACCACGAATAAACTCAATAAACTCATCAACAACTTGTGAAAAAATAGGTTTGTCGTCTAAAAACTCATTCGTTAAACCATGAATATTAATAACCTCTTGCTCCATTTGAAACACTTGACCTCGGGAGTCTAGTGGTTTGATGTAAGCATGATAAGTTCGCCCTGTTAATTGTCGGTTGACCATTTCAACACAACCAATTTCAACAATACGATGCCCTTCTCTAGGGTTTATACCTGTTGTTTCTGTATCAAGAATAATTAATCGTTCATCTTGATTAATCTCTGGCTTACTTTGGTTTTCACTCGGGTTATTACTTACATTCACTTTTAATATCTCTATTGGGCTTCGTTTATCTTTTATTATTAAGCATCGGGTTAAACATTATTCTTCTGGTATTTTCTGTGGGAATTCTTCCAAGTTTATTTTAAATCGTTCACTGTTGTAACATAAAAACATCAAAGTAATACTTATCATAGCTTGCATAACAAGCCACTCTAATGACAATAACTGCCAAATAAAATAACCTATCGCATGAGTTAGTAGATCAAATAATAATGCAGTGATTAAAATTGTTCGACACTTTATCCAACTAACTTGCACCCAATTAGCGGCTCCTGGTCTGCGCAAACTAATAATTAGCACAACAAACAAGCCAATAGCACCTGAAACTAAACTTAAATAAAACAATGATGTTTCTGGGTATATCCAAGAAATTATACTGACCCTATCTCGCATGTTAGTGACCGACAGAAGCCAAACAATATATCCACGTAATACAAATAATAGTACAAGATAAAAACGTTTAGACAACTTCAGACAATCGTAACTATCAAAATCACCTACAGAGTAGTGTTGATATTTTTTCTGGTGACTTTTATTCACTCAGTATTACTACGACGCAATTTAGATTCACGCTCAAGCTGCAAATATTCTTGCCCGGCCGTAATAGCTTTAACCGTTTTAGATTTAAACTCTCGAGTATATAAAGTATATACAACCCAAATACTCATCAAAATAAGCAACGATGGATGAAAAAACCAGCACATAGCCGCTAAAGCAAAGTAATAAGACCGTAATCCATAGTTATAAGAGTGAGCAGCTTGGTCTTGTACTATCGCCATTTGCTTAGCATATGCTTTTAAATTTTTATTCAAACCGGAAGTATCTATCGGTGCTGCACCTATCATTACATTAACAAAGCCATATTGGCGCATAGACCAAGTAAATTGGAAGAAAGAGATAACAAAAATAAAAGCTAACAAAATTAGTTTGAGTTGAATAGTTAAGTAACTAGCATGGTCTGCATATGGCATTGATGAAATAACGACTTCTAGTGTGTCTATTTTTGCAAAAAGCGTTAAGATACCCGCTAAAATTAATAAGGTACTTGAAGCAAAAAAAGCAATGTTTCGCTCTAAATTAGATAGAAGAGCCGCCTCACTCACTCTTATTTCTCGAGTAATCGTTTCATACATCCAATGAATTCTATGCTGATGCAAACTGCGCGCTATGCAATCAGTATCTTTTGCCTTTTTACGAGCAAACCAAGTATAACCAGACCAAGAAACAAAAAAGGTTAATAAAGCAAAAATATCAATTATTGATAAGGGCATATGAAAACTCGTAGGGTAGAAAAATAAAACTAACTTGGCAATATTAACGGGTTAACTAAAGACTGCAACACAATATCAGAGATAATTTACCTTTCAACAGAAATAAACATCAACTTGTCTATTTTACTTTGACTTCATCGCTATCTTCGAACAGGATAATGCGCAGCAATCCAGTTGTATCATCTTTATTTATTACAGGTTATTGAATGTATTCTTGGCGTAATTTTTTCATCAAACTCTTTTTATTGAACACTTTTTTATATTTACCCTCTGCTTATAGTCAAAATATTGCTATTCCCCGTATACAAGGTGAAATATCTATTGATGCAAATTTAGATGATCCTCAATGGCTGCAAGCAAAAAAAGTTACCTTGAATATCGTTACACGCCCCTATGACAATACACCGAGCCCTGTCGATACTCAGGCCTTATTAGTAGAAAATGGCCAAATTCTTTATATTGCTTTTATTGCCAAAGATCCTAACCCAAGTGAAATACGAGCTTTCTTAAAAGACCGTGATAGAAGTTGGGGAGATGACTTAGTAGGTGTCAAACTTGATACCTACAATGACCAACGAACAGCATATCGTTTTTTATCTAATCCTTTAGGTGTTCAAATCGATGGGATAGAAAGTGAAGTAACTAAAAAAGAAAGTGACTCTTGGGACGGTATCTGGCAAAGCGCTGGAAAAGTGACCCAGGATGGCTATATTGTTGAAATGGCTCTACCACTTCGAATGCTTAACTTTGATGAAAGCAAAAGTATGCAAAGTTGGGGCATAGAATTAATGCGCTTTTATCCTAGATCACAACTTCTGCGTTTATCAAATTTACCGATTGATCGTGGTAATAGCTGCGAGCTTTGTCAATTAGCAACAGCGACAGGCTTTGAAGGAGCAAAACAAGGTAACAATTTAACAATAACACCAGCCTTAGTTGCAACGGCTGTTGACGAGTTTGATGATGCAAGTATTGATAACAATAACTGGCAACGAGAAACTAATGTTGAACCAAGCTTAGACATTCGTTGGGGAATAACCCCTGATTTACTAATAAACGCAACAATTAACCCTGATTTCTCAACAGTAGAAACTGATAGCGCCCGTTTAAATATTAATAATAACTTTGCCTTATTTTTTGATGAAAAAAGACCCTTCTTTTTAGACAATCAAGACTATTTCGATTCAAATTATAATCTTGTTTATACCCGAAATATTAATGCACCAAATTATGGAGCAAAACTTACCGGGCGCCATAAAGATCACTCATTTGGTTTTTTTGTAACTGACGATACTGACACCAACATACTAATTCCGGGCAACCGAGCATCAACCATAGCGACTATTGATGCCGAGTCACAAGCAGCCGCTATACGATATCGTAATAATTTTAATGAGAATATTACCTTTGGCTGGCTGAGTACACTACGAACAAGTGATGACTATGAAAACAGTGTTCACAGTTTTGGCGCAAGATTTAGACTATCAACCGAAGATGTTTTTAAATTTCAAACGCTTTTCTCTAAAACTCAATATCCCGATGATCTTTTTGAGCAGTTTTGTGATAGCGATAATATTGATGATTGTAATGATCCTGACAATAATAGTGATTGCGATTTAAATGGATGTGATTACAGTGAGCCTTTATTACGTACATTAAATTCAGAGCCTTTTACAGGTAACGCTTTTAAAGCAGGCTATTACCACACCGACAGTACTTGGCATTACTTTGCAAGACATGAGCAGCAGAATCAAGGCTTTCGTGGTGACTTAGGTTATATTCCCCGAGTTGATTTTAAGAAGAGTACCGTTGGTGGTAACCGTAAATGGTATGCAGAGCAAAACCGGTGGTGGACTCAATTGAAAATACACTCAGATTGGGATATTACACACAATGATAATGGTGAATTAATTGAAGAAGAATTAGATATTAGTGCGCATTTAAATGCTAGCTACGACTCTTATTTCAGACTCTCATATTCTATTAGAGATAAAGTCGGTAGCAGGTTAGATAAAAGCTCTCTAGCCATTGACGGTAATACCACACTCTTTAAAGAAAACAACATATCATTATTTTCCGAAATAAAGCCCACTTTAGGTTTGCAATTAAAAACATATTTCTCTTATGGTGACACCATAGATTTTAACAATAACCGTATTGGCAAGCGAAGACAGTTTGTGCCAACTATAAAATGGAATATAAACAAACATATCGAAGTTACATTAAAACATACCTTTAGACGACTTGACGCTGACAATCCTAAAATGGATAACGACAAAGTATTCATCGCTCGCCTTACTGACTTTCGTGCCACCTATCAATTTAATATTTTAAGCTTCTTAAGATTAAGTGTTATTTACAATAATACCCATAGAAACCCTGAGAATTATTTATATAGTGACCCTGAAGATATCGATAGGATCAGTAAAGATTTTTCAACTGAGTTACTGTACGCCTACAAAATAAACCCGCAAACCGTATTCTACCTAGGTTACTCAGAACATCAGCTAAGTGAGGTAAGTTTTAGCGATTTAACAGCAGATACTCGTAGTGCCTTTATGAAGTTCAGCTACGCTTGGATAAAGTAAATATCTTGTAATAAATCCTGTAAATTCACAGTCATATAAGATGGATAAATACACAATATAAAAAGTAAATATTGTGTTAACGGTTGGAATTTGTAACAATTCATTTCAAATTTGTACAGTCTTTTTAAACAGGCTGATAATAATAAAACTCATCAAAGAGTTTTAAAACGCAAAACTCTTATAATAACTATAAATTTACGGATGATGTATGCAAAAGCTAAGTTGTAATAACTTATTTGTGCTTTTTATTGCTTGTTTACTGGTATCAACCATTTCAGTTGCTCAAACAAGCAGTGCACCCACATTAAAAACAACAGTAATACTAGAGCCATTAAACATTCCCTATAGTAAAGGTGAAATAACCCTAGACGGTGAATTAGATGAAGAGCTTTGGTCAAAAGCATTAGTTGTAGATCTTAACCTTGTTAATAACCCTTGGGACAATTTACCTAGCCCGATTAAAACAACAGCAAAAATTATAGAAAATGGTGAGTTTCTTTATGTTTCATTTATAGCATCAGATCCTGAGCCTGAAAAAATCCAAGGGTTTTTAACTGATCGTGACAATGCATGGTTCCATGATCTTGTCGGCATTAAACTCGATACCCATAACAATCGCCGCTTAAACTATGAGTTTTTTGTAAACCCGTATGGTGTGCAAAATGATGCCACTTTTAATGAAATAACCGGTAGAGCGAATAGCTCTTGGGACGGTATTTGGTATTCATTTGGTAAAAAAACTAATGCAGGTTATCAAGTTGAGATCGCCATTCCTTATAATATTTTAAATTTTAAAAGTGACGGCCAAGAAAAGAAATGGGCTATTGAGCTAGTACGAACTTACCCTAGAGATACAAGATTACGTATATCTCATGTGCCAATAAATAGAGATAATCCTTGTTGGCTTTGTCAATACCCTGAAGCTATTGGTTTTGAACATGCTCAAGTGGGTCAAAATTTAAGACTAACACCAACACTTACCGCAAGCAGAAATGAATCTCGTGATGTTTACGCTAGTAATAATGATGCTGCAGGTAATTGGACTACTGAAGATGATATTGAAGCTGGTCTTGATTTACGTTGGGGCATAAATGCTAATAACTTATTGAATGCAACATTAAACCCTGATTTTTCGGCTGTAGAAAGTGATAGTGCCCAGCTCAGTGTCAATACAAACTTCTCATTGTTTTACGAAGAAAAACGCGCCTTTTTTCTAGATAATAGTGATTATTTTAGCAGCGATTTTAACTTAGTGTATACGCGTAATATTGCTGACCCTGATTATGGCGCTAAACTCACCGGCCGTACTGACAAGCACAGCTATGGTGTATTTACTACCAATGATACTAAAACGAACATTCTACTGCCAGGCAATTTAAGTTCAGATATAGCAACACTAGATAAAGAGAGCAATTCAAATGCACTACGTTATCGCTATGACTACGATGAAGATTTAACGGTAGGCACCATTGCAACATTACGCAGTGCAGATGATTATCACAACTATGTTGTCGGTATTGATGCTCGTTATCGTATATCTGAATCAAATGCGATTAAAGCACAAGTATTAAACTCTGATACCTTATACCCTGATGAAATCAGTGAACGCTTCAACCCGAGTAATGACAACTTTACCGATCAAGCTTTTAAGCTTAATTTCAACCATAATTCAGAATATTGGCTACTAGACTTAGACCATCAATCTATCGGTGCTAACTTTAGAGCTGACTTAGGTTTTATGCCAAAAGCCGACATAAAAACCAACACTGTTTTCCTAAAAAGAGCTTTTTACTCTGAACAAGACAGTAATTGGCAAGAAGCAGGGATTGCAGGAAAGTGGAATATAATACATAACACTAACAATGAACTTATAGAGCGCGAGTTTATTGCTAGTTTCAATATTGATGGTCCGTTGCAATCACAACTTGAAATAGGCTTAGTTCATGGCGAAAAAGTAGGACTTCGTTATGACGATACAATTACCGATATTGATGATAACACTACTTTATTTAATGAAGACCAATTTAGATTGTTTAGCAGTGCAAATTTAAATAATCGTACCTATGTATCACTTGATTTTACCGCTGGTGATAAAATTGATTATTCAAATGATCGCTTAGGTGATTTAGTACAAGTTACTGGCAATATTACTGTTTTTATTACTGACCATTTAGAATTTGATTTTTATCAAACCTATAGCAAGTTAGATGCTAAAGATGATAATGGTTTAGATACAAATGTTTATATCGCTAATATCTCTGAACTACGTTTATCCTACCAATTTGATGTCCGCAGTTATTTAAAATTAAGTGTCGTTTACAGCGATGTTGATAGAAATTTAGGTGATAAAAATCAAGATTTAGCCACTCAATTGATCTACGCTTATAAAATAAATCCCCAAACAGTGTTTTTCTTAGGGTATTCAGATTATAGCTTTCAAGATAATGACTTAACGAAATTAGAGCGAAGCGATAGAACTTTTTTCACTAAAATCAGCTACGCCTGGGCGCCATAAATAGACTAAACATGTAGCAGTTCAATGCAATTTATTTTTGCCGCTGCATTAGTGAACTAACATCAAGCACATTAACATCTTGCTGCCATAGTTCACTGATAGATTTAGTTGTTTTTTCAACCTCTGCACTCGTCCAAAACTCAACGGTGCCATTTGTGCTTCCTGTTTTGTTTAAATCAAGACTATGCAATCTTCTTTTTACTTCCATTGCAACGGGAGGCGCCGTATCAATAACACCAACCTCATTGCCAACCACCTCTTTAATAATTGTTTTTAGAAATGAGAAGTGGGTACAACCAAGCACTATCTGATCACAACCTTGAGCTAATAGCGGGCTAATATATTGCTTGGTGACTTCATTTGCCCGCTCACCATAAAGTTCAAGGCTCTCCACTAAAGAAACAAATTCGGGGCAAGCTTTGGTTTCTATTTTTACTTTTTTCGAGTAATTCTCCTTAAGTAAAACAAAAGACTCACTTGTCAACGTTTGCTGTGTTGCAAGAACACCTATAACACCTGTTTTTGTTTGCAAAGCCGCAGGCTTTATAGCCGGTTCAACGCCAACAATTGGAATATGTAACTTTGAGCGTAGATTATTTATTGAGTTGACAGTAGCGGTATTGCAAGCCATCACAACAATTTTACAATTCTGATTAATCAAAAAGTTAGTAATATCTTCTGCTCTTTGATTAATTGTATCTTTTGATTTATTTCCATAGGGTGAAAATTTCACATCTGCGAAATAAACTAAATTTTCGGTAGGAAGAATGAGTTTGATCGCTCGAGCAATTGATAGTCCTCCTACTCCAGAATCGAATATTCCTATTGATTTTTGTTTATTCATTGTTATTTCTATTAAAACCTATTTTACAGTTCATAACTGCCTAATTGCTAACTAAGCAGTTGATTGGTTATCTTGTAGAGCTTTTTGACTCAAGCGCATTTTATTAATATCAATAACAACAGTTGCTGAAATTTGATCGTGTATCGCCTGTTTATTAGGATCCCAATAAATTTGGATAAAACCTAATAAGCCCGTAGCTATTCCTGCTCCATACCCTCCGTAGCGTCCAAAACTATCCCATAAAGATAGTGGTGTACCATCTAACTGCAACACTTTAATTCCTAGCAATTTCTTACCTATAGTTTGTCCTTTTCCAATAGAAATAAAAGCAGTGAAATAAAATGTAGCCCAGCCAAAGCCCAAGCCTAAGTCTTCAATAATACCTTTTACCAGTTCAATTATGGAGTACACAGGGCGATTCGATTTTTCTTCTTGTGTTTTTTCAGTATCAGCTATATTTTCAGCACTTCCTAAAACGACAGGTGACACTTCATCTATATTGATATTTTCCTCTATAGATTTAAGCGCTGACTTGCCTTGCTGCACTCCCCTATTTTCAACAGCTAAACGAGATAGTTCCTGATCAAAACTATCCTGCATAGATTCAATTAACAGTTGTTGTTCGTTAAGAGAAAGCTCAATTTCGCTCCCTATATCAGCAAAAATATCATCACGTTGAACTTTAGGTATTTTAATGTCACTTTCATAACTAATACGAGCAATATGAACTGCAATTGAGTTTAATTCAGTTTGCCAACAAGTGAACTCATGGCAGTCACTTTCAGCAATTGCTTTCATGGTAGACATTACTGTGCCAGAAAGCGCCAAAGACTTAACAACAGAGAGTGACTCATCGACAGTACTTCCCCCTGAACTGCCTTTTCGCTTATCAGAAAAATCAAGTAAATCGGGCAAAGTTGTCAATATAAGAATGAATAGCATAAAACCAGCAATAAAACGCATTATTGCACGGCGTTTATAACCTTTTACTTTGCCGAGTTTTTGTGCTCTTTTTTTGTTTCCTAAATAATAAAGAGTAACAGCAATGGTAAGGGTAAGAATGTTACCCGAGGTGCCACTAAGCACTGCAATCATCGAAAGATCAATGAGTAATGCGATCCCACGTTTAGCTGGGGACGCAAGCGGCAAACCAAATAATGAGTTGTCCATTTTAAAAGCAAAAGGGGTTAAATATTTTTTGGTTTCTTCTTCTGATAATACCGCTATACCCGCATTATCGACGCTGCTTTTATTTGCTAACATATCATCCATTGCTTAATTCCCCTTAGAGATGCCTTATACTAACGCTTTAATTCCTTGCCCTAAACCGGCAAGCGTTAGCGGGAACATTTTATGCTCAACAAGCTGTTGCATAATTTGTATTGATGCATAATAAGGCCATTGCTGCTCTGTTTGAGGATTAAGCCAAATCACTTTATCAAAATGATCCGTTAACCTTTTCATCCACACACTGCCCGGCTCTTCATTCCAATGCTCAACACTGCCCCCAGGATAAGTGATTTCATAGGGTCCCATGGTAGCATCGCCAATAAAAATCACTTTGTAGTCACGACCGTACGTGTGCAGTACTTGTAATAAATCTATTTTTTCATTGTGTCGTCGATTATTATCACGCCAAACACTTTCATAAACGCAATTGTGAAAGTAAAAAAACTCCAAGTGTTTGAATTCACCATGCACAGCTGAAAACAATTGTTCACAGATTTTAATATGATCATCCATTGATCCACCAATATCGAAAAACATTAATACCTTAATAGCATTATGACGTTCTGGCTTCATTTTAATATCAAGATAACCGGCATTACGCGCTGTTGCGGCAATAGTATCATCAAGCGCAAGTTCTTCACTGCTGCCAGTTCGAGCAAATTGGCGTAACTTACGCAAAGCCACTTTCATATTGCGCGTGCCAAGCTCTACATTAGCATCTAAATTTTTAAACTGGCGTTTATCCCAGACCTTGGTTGCGCGGCGATGCCTTGAACCATCTTGACCAATGCGCACACCTTCGGGGTTATAGCCATAAGCACCAAAAGGAGATGTTCCACCTGTGCCTATCCATTTATTACCACCTTGATGACGTTTTTCTTGCTCTTTAAGGCGTTCAGCAAGCGTTTCCATTAATTTATCTAAGCCACCTAACGCTTTTATTTTTTCTTTGTCTTCAGCGCTGAGTTGTTTCTCAAAATGCTTTTTCAGCCAGTCTTCTGGAATTTCAGATAAATCTAACTCTAGGCTTGCCACACCTTTAAAGTAATCAGAAAAAGCGCGATCAAATTTATCAAAGTGCACTTCGTCTTTAACCAGTACTGTTTTACTTAAGGCATAAAAGTCGTCAATACTAGCAAATACTACGCCCCGCTCTAACGCGCGTATTAAATCAAGTAATTCGCGCAACGTACAAGGGACTTTGTAATCGCGTACTTTACAAAAAAAATCAATTAACACAAGTTAACCTCTTCGATTCATAAAGACTAACTTTTCAAATAAATGAACATCTTGCTCATTTTTTAATAATGCACCATGAAGCGGTGGAATCACTCTCTTTTGCCTTGTTTCATGTAGTATCTCAGGAGATATATCTTCTGCGAGTAACAGTTTTAACCAATCAATTAATTCAGACGTGGAAGGTTTTTTCTTTAAACCCGGCATATCACGTAAATCAAAAAACAATGCCAGAGCTTCATCAAGTAATTTTTGCTTTATATTGGGGAAATGGACATCTACAATGGCTTGCATCTCTGCTTTTTCAGGAAAGCTAATGTAGTGAAAGAAACAGCGTCTAAGAAATGCATCAGGTAATTCTTTCTCATTATTAGACGTAATGATAATAATAGGTCTTTGTTTAGCAACGATTGTTTCTTGGGTTTCATAAACAAAAAATTCCATTTTATCTAACTCTAATAATAAATCATTAGGGAATTCAATATCTGCCTTATCTATTTCGTCAATTAATAATACCGGGCGATTATCCGCAGTAAATGCATGCCACAACTTCCCTTTAATAATGTAATTGCTAATATCATTAACTTTTTCATTACCTAATTGACTATCTCTTAGTCGTGATACGGCGTCGTATTCATATAAGCCTTGCTGCGCTTTGGTGGTTGACTTTATATGCCATGGAATAAGTTCTACATTCAAACTTGCTGCTAGCTCTTCAGCTAACATTGTTTTACCTGTGCCAGGTTCACCTTTAATTAATAAAGGTTTTTCTAAAGCAATGGCAGCATTAACTGCTAACTGTAGTTCATTTGATGCAATGTAATTGCTGGTGCCCTGAAATGCGCTCATATTCAATTTCCAATAATTTAAAGGGGTATAAAGTGATAATAAAAAGTAACTTAGCAAAATAATACTAGAAAAGCATTTATCTATTCCATAAATGTATATAAGTTATAACAAAATATCACTTCTTTTTCTGTCATAAAAGACTAATCTTAACAAATAAGTTTAAGTGAAAAAAGTCACAGGATCTCACTATGTCTAATATATTTAAAGATAACTCTACCTCTATCGGTAATACCCCTTTGGTAAAACTAAACCGTGTAATTGCTAGTAACAATAGTGATGGCACACCTACAGCAACTGTTTATGCAAAAATTGAAGCGAGAAATCCAAGCTTTAGTGTTAAATGTCGTATTGGTGCTGGCATGGTATGGGATGCTGAAGAAAAGGGCTTGTTAACTGAAGGCAAAGAAATTGTAGAGCCAACTAGTGGTAACACTGGTATTGCTCTTGCTTTTGTTGCAGCAGCTCGAGGTTACGGCATTACGTTAACTATGCCTAGCACAATGAGTTTAGAGCGTCGTAAATTGCTTTCTGCATTAGGTGCAAAGGTTGAATTAACCGACGGTGCTAAGGGAATGAATGGCGCAATTGCTAAAGCGCAAGAAATTAAAGATTCAGATCCTGAAAAGTATGTATTACTTGGCCAATTTGATAATCCAGCTAATCCAAAAATTCATGAAAAAACCACCGGTCCAGAAATTTGGCGCGATACCAACGGTGATATAGATATATTAGTTGCTGGTGTTGGTACTGGCGGTACAATTACGGGTACTAGCCGCTATTTAAAACTTACCCAAGGTAAAGCAGTAACAAGTATTGCGGTTGAACCTACAGATTCACCGGTAATTACTCAAAAACTTAGTGGTGAAGAATTAAAGCCCGGCCCACATAAAATTCAAGGTATTGGTGCTGGCTTTATTCCTGGTAATCTTGATTTAGAAATGGTTGATGGCGTTGAACAAGTATCAAATGATGACTCAATGGCTATGTCACATCGTTTAATGAAAGAAGAAGGCATTCTTGCTGGTATTTCTTCAGGTGCGGCTGTAGTTGCAGCTAAACGCCTTGCTGAAAACCCTGAAAATTCAGGTAAAACGATTGTAGTCATTTTACCAAGCTCTGCTGAGCGTTACCTGTCTAGTGCATTATTTGCTGACAGCTTCTCAGAGAAAGAATTAGTACAGTAATTGATATTAAAGCTTGTTATAAAAAAGGTGCCTCGGCACCTTTTTTATTGAATGTTTTATAGTGTTTACGTTATGCTTAACTAAATAACGATTAATTTACTTCTAAATATCAACTTATGTATAAAACATTACCTTTAGTTTTTCTTTTAATCTCTTTTCTCAGTGCTTGCGGTGGCGGAGAAGAAGAAATTAGCAAATTAGATAATCCGAAACTTGTTGCGATTGCTTTTTTTGAAGCTATCTACAACGAGAAAGATATTGAAAAGGCTGCATCTGTTTGTTCGCCTAAAGTATCACGGTTACTTTTACACTACAAAACTCCGCAATCAATTGCTCGGCATATGTTTAACATGTCTTTTGAAAAAGTAACTGACATAAAACCTGATGACACTGGTATAAAAGTAAGAGAACGGTTTAAAGATAAAGCTGTCGTTACTGTATACGTAGAAGGCTATTACAATGAGAGTAAAAGAAAAGATGTTAAACGCCTTTTATTAATTCAAAATGATGACGGCCAGTGGCTTATTGATGAAATATTAAAAGATCCTTTTTAAGTACTCTTCAATAGCTTACTAGCCTTCAAAATCATAATAAGTGATGATAAAAATCAACCTTTTATATCATCACTATCTTCAACAATAGTGATTGTTTTCTGAATTAATTTAACTCTTCCTGAATTGACTAAGGCTTGTCTTAATACATACTCAATTTGTGCATTAACACTGCGTAATTCATCGTCTGACCAACGCTGCATCGCAGCCAATACATCAGGATTAATTCTTAATGGAAAACTTTTTTTAGCGGCCATAGCAGCTCCTTATACGTATGATTAATACAAACTACCCGTATTAACCACAGGTTGCGTGCTTTTATCGCTACACAACACTACCAACAAGTTACTCACCATCGCGGCTTTTCGTTCTTCATCAAGTTCCACCACTTGTTTTTCAGATAGTTGAGCTAACGCCATCTCAACCATACCTACAGCACCATCAACAATCAGCCTTCTTGCGGCGATAATGGCTGAGGCTTGTTGCCTTTGCAACATCGCGTTGGCAATCTCAGGTGCATAAGCTAAATGGCTTATACGCGCTTCATGTACTTTAACCCCTGCTTTCGTTAACCTTGCTTGTATTTCATGCTTCAATGCTTCAGAAACCTCTTTAGGGTGGCTTCTTAACGCAACCTCATCACCCTCATGTTGATCATAAGGATAACTGATTGCCATATTACGCAATGCGGATTCACTTTGAATATTAACAAAGCTCACATAATCATCAACTTCAAAAACAGCTTCAGCGGTATCATCTACAGACCAAACAACTACCGTGGCAATTTCTATCGGATTACCATGATTGTCATTAACTTTCATTTGATTAGATTCAAAATTGCGAATTCTTAATGAAATTGTTCTTTTATCGAAGAACGGGATAGTCCAACGCAAACCGTTAGCTTTCACGCTACCAACATAACTACCAAACATAGTCAGTACTCTTGCTTGATTAGGTTGCACCATAAAAAAACCTGGAATAATAAAAATAATAGCGGCTATGCTTAAAAAGAGCATGACACTAACATGTTGAGCAATAGCTTGACTAATGATGAAACCGATAAGTAACAGTAATGCTACAAGCATTCCATAACCACTAAATGATAAACCTTTTGTCTCTTGCATGTGAACTCCTTTGAATCAGATTTATTTGTTTTGATATCAAAATGATATCATTTAAATATACTCTAGTATTGCGATTTGTCAAATAAAACACATAAAAAAACCTCAAATCCTTACAGATTTGAGGTTTTAAATACGAGTCAATCCTCGTCTACAATGCAACGTTAAAGGTGTGCAACTGCCATGATTTCATATTCAACTACACCACCTGGTATCGTAATTTCAATTTCACTGTCTACTTCTTTGCCAATTAAACCACGAGCGATTGGTGAATTTACAGATATACGATTTTGCTTAATATCAGCTTCATCATCACCCACAATTTTGTAAATAACTTCAACTTCGGTATCAATATTAAGCAAAGTGACCGTAACACCAAAAATTACTTTACCGCGATTTGGTATTTTTGAAATATCAATTATTTGTGCATTACCTAGTTTACCTTCGATTTCTTGAATCCGGCCTTCACAAAAACTCTGTTGCTCACGAGCAGCATGGTATTCTGCATTTTCTTTTAAATCACCGTGCTCACGTGCTGTTGCGATATCAGCAACAATAGTCGGACGTTTAACCGTTTTTAATTGATTTAACTCTTCACGTAATGCATCGGCACCGTGAACTGTCATTGGATATTGGCTCATAATTTTAATCTTTTTTGTTTATAATCTAGTTCATTTCTACTAAATAAGTGTAAATAGCGAAGCGAGTTTATGTGTTAGCAAGGCGGAAGCACTAAATTGACTAACATCAATGAGTACTTCCAACAAAGCTAACGCTTAAAATAGCAAGTTAGTGACCTTATTTACAACGTTTATGTAACTCTTGTATAGACGTTACAGTGTTTCTATCATCAGCGGCATGCGCCTGACAAGCGGCAAATGCTGCATTAAGTGTTGTAGTATAAGCAACTTTATAGCGTAATGCACCACCACGTAATACTTTAGAATCTTCAATAGCCTTACGACCTTCTGTCGTATTAATGATATAGCTATATTCACTATTTTTAATTCTATCAAGAATATGTGGACGACCTTCGTGCACTTTATTCACTAAACGTACCGGGATATTTGCTTCACCCAAGATAATAGCGGTACCGTGAGTTGCATCTAACTCATAGCCTAACTCAACCATTTGCTTAGCTAAGTCTACCACACGAACTTTATCAGAGTTACGTACAGAAATTAATGCTCTACCCGATTTAGGCACTGACACTCCTGCGCCTAAGTTTGCTTTGGCATAAGCTTCTTCAAAAGTATCACCAACGCCCATTACTTCACCCGTTGAGCGCATTTCAGGGCCAACAAGTGGGTCACTGCCATGGAACTTGTTAAATGGAATAACCACTTCTTTTACTGAGAAAAACGGTGGGATCACTTCTTTAGTGATACCCTGCTCTTTTAGTGACTTACCGGCCATAACACGAGCGCCAATTTTCGCTAACGGTACAGAAGTCGCTTTTGAAACAAACGGCACAGTACGAGCAGCACGCGGATTCACTTCTATTAAGTAGACTTCGTTATCTTTTACTGCCATTTGCGTGTTCATTAAACCAATTACGCCTAACTCGAACGCTAAATCGGTTACTTGCTTGCGCATCACATCTTGAATTTCTTGGCTTAAGCTATAAGCAGGTAAAGAACAAGCACTGTCACCTGAGTGAACTCCCGCCTGTTCAATATGCTGCATAATGCCGCCAATAACCACGTCAGTACCATCACAAATAATATCTATATCTACTTCAATAGCATCATCAAGGAAGTGATCAAGTAATATTGGCGAGTCATTAGATACGCTTACTGCTTCAGTCATATAACGGCGTAAATCATCTAGGTCATAAACGATTTCCATGGCACGACCACCAAGTACATAAGATGGGCGAACAACTAACGGGAAGCCAATGCTTTCAGCTTTTGCCATCGCTTCATCAATTGAAGTCACAGTAGCATTTTCAGGTTGTAATAGACCTAAACGGTCTACAGCTTGTTGGAAACGTTCTCTATCTTCTGCGCGGTCAATAGCATCTGGAGAAGTACCAATAATGGGCACTCCAGCAGCTTCTAAAGCGCGCGCTAATTTAAGTGGTGTTTGACCACCATATTGCACAATCACGCCTTTTGGCTTTTCAATACGCACAATTTCTAAGACATCTTCAAAAGTTATTGACTCAAAATATAAACGGTCTGAAGTATCATAATCTGTCGAAACCGTTTCAGGGTTACAGTTAACCATAATGGTTTCATAACCGTCTTCACGTAAAGCTAAAGCAGCGTGAACACAACAGTAATCAAACTCAATACCTTGACCAATACGGTTAGGGCCACCACCTAAGATCATTATTGAATCTTTTGTCGTAGGGTTAGCTTCACACTCTTCATCATAAGTGGAGTACATGTAAGCTGTGTCTGAGCTAAATTCTGCTGCACAGGTATCAACACGTTTATATACTGGAAAAATATTAGCACTGTGACGTTTTTTACGAATTTCTGATTCATTGACGCCAATAACATCCGCTAACCGCGCATCAGCAAAACCTTTACGTTTGAGTTTACGCAAATATTCTGACGTTAAAATTTTCATACCACCGTCACGCACTTTTGCTTCTTCTAAAACAATGTCTTCTATTTGTACTAAGAACCAGCGATCGACATTAGTTAAACGGAATACATCATCCACTGTTAACCCTAAACGAAATGCATCGGCTATGTACCAAATTCTGTCACTACCTGCTTCTTGCAGCTCATGCATAATTTTAGTTTTAGCGCCCGGTTGAGTTACATCAACCATCGAATCAAAACCATTTACGCCAACTTCTAAGCCACGTAAGGCTTTTTGCATTGATTCTTGCTGGTTACGGCCAATAGCCATAACTTCACCAACAGATTTCATCTGTGTGGTTAATCGGTCTTCACAGCCGGCAAATTTTTCAAAATTAAAACGAGGAATCTTGGTAACAACATAATCAATGGTAGGCTCAAATGACGCAGGTGTTTTACCACCAGTAATATCGTTTGTTAATTCATCCAACGTATAACCTATTGCTAATTTAGCGGCTATTTTGGCAATTGGGAAACCTGTTGCTTTTGATGCTAATGCTGATGAACGAGAAACACGTGGGTTCATCTCGATGATAACCATACGACCCGTATCTGGACAAATACCAAACTGTACGTTTGAACCACCTGTTTCAACACCAATTTCACGTAATACCGCTAAAGAGGCATTACGCATAATTTGATATTCTTTATCGGTTAATGTTTGCGCAGGTGCTACGGTGATAGAATCGCCCGTATGAATACCCATAGGGTCAAAGTTTTCGATAGCACAAATAATGATACAGTTATCATTTTTGTCGCGAACAACTTCCATTTCATACTCTTTCCAACCGATTAATGATTCATCAATCAATAATTCAGTAGTTGGCGATAAGTCTAAGCCACGAGTACAAATTTCGGTAAATTCTTCAATGTTATAAGCAATACCACCGCCCGTGCCACCCATGGTAAAAGATGGACGAATAATACACGGAAATCCTAAGTGTTTAACTGCAACATGGGCTTCTTCGATAGTATGAACGATTTCAGCACGCGGTGTATCTAAGCCAATCGCTTTCATAGCTTTGTCAAAACGACTTCGGTCTTCGGCTTTATCAATGGCATCTGCCGTTGCGCCAATCATTTCAACATTGAACTCTTTTAATACGCCTTTCGCTTCCAGCTCTAATGCACAGTTAAGCGCAGTTTGGCCACCCATAGTAGGTAATACGGCACAAGGACGTTCTTTTTCAATAATTTTACGAACAACTTCCCAATGAATTGGCTCGATATAAGTCGCATCCGCCATTTCAGGGTCAGTCATAATAGTTGCAGGGTTAGAGTTAACTAACACCACACGATAACCTTCTTCGCGTAGCGCTTTACATGCTTGAGCACCCGAGTAATCAAACTCACAGGCTTGACCAATAACAATTGGGCCAGCACCTAAGATCAAGATAGTTTTTAAATCAGTTCTTTTTGCCATGTCTCTATTCTCTCTTATCTTGTAGGTGGTTTAAGCTTCCGGTGTTTTATGTTCGGCTTTGTATACGTTAATCAAATCAATGAAATGATCAAATAACGGTGCTGCATCATGTGGGCCAGGGCTTGCTTCTGGATGACCTTGGAAACTAAATGCTGGTTTATCAGTGCGGTGAATACCTTGTAATGAACCATCAAACAAAGATTTGTGGGTAACTTTTAGGTTGCTAGGCAAGTTAGCTTCGTCAACAGCAAAACCATGGTTTTGCGAGGTAATCATGACCACATCACGGTCAAAGTCTTTTACTGGGTGATTAGCGCCATGATGACCAAATTTCATTTTGATGGTTTTTGCACCACTAGCTAAACCTAACAATTGATGACCTAAACAGATACCAAAAACAGGGATATCTGTTGTTAAAAATTCTTTGATAGCCGTAATAGCATAATCACATGGCTCTGGGTCTCCGGGGCCATTTGATAAGAAGATACCATCGGGGTTCATCGCAAGTACATCACTTGCTGATGTTTGTGCTGGAACAACCGTAAGTTTACAACCACGGTCAACCAACATACGTAAAATATTGCTTTTGGCGCCAAAGTCGTAGGCAACCACGTGAAAGTCAAAGTTTTCAGGTTGAGAAAAACCTTCACCCATGGCACTACCTAGTGACCAACTACCTGATGTCCATTGGTACTGTTCTTTAGTCGAAACCACTTTTGCTAAGTCCATCCCTTTTAAGCCAGGAAATGCTTCAGCTTGTGTTAAAGCGTTATCTTGCGCTGCTTGTAAGCTTTCATCGTTTGCATCATCAATGGTCATCACACAACCATTTTGAGCACCCTTCTGGCGTAAAATACGTGTCAATTTACGCGTATCAATATCGGCAATACCCAAAATATTATTCGCAATTAAGTATTCGCTTAAACTTTGCTCACTTCTAAAATTACTGGCTAATAAAGGTAAGTCTCTGATCACTAAACCTTTAGCGAAAATAGACTCTGATTCTTTATCTTCACAGTTAGTACCTGTATTACCAATATGTGGGTAAGTAAGGGTGATAATTTGCTCTGCATATGAAGGGTCGGTAAGAATTTCTTGGTAACCTGTCATTGAAGTATTAAATACTACTTCACCAACAGCCGTTCCCTGTGCACCAATTGCGGTGCCTTTAAATACAGTACCGTCTTCCAGTACTAAAATAGCAGATATAGCCAATGTAACCTCCAAAGAGAAGAAAGAAATGCAACAAGTTGTTTTAAAACAGCCTAAGTTAGGTTTTAAAACAACGGTAAAACAGTCACAAAATTTGCACATAAAAAATGCCAAAAATAGGCTTTCCGCATAATTTTTGACAAAATCCACTTATTTTACGCTTGTAGACTTCTTTCGTCTAGTAAAAATTGTAAAAACTTGTTCTTTTATGCGATTTAAACCATTTTCATGACCAAATGGTCAAAAATAGTAGTTATCTAATTTTTAAAACCTAAAACATCTTGCATGTCGTAAAAACCATTTTCAGCATTACTTAACCAAAAAGCAGCACGCATGGCTCCTAATGCAAAAGTCATACGAGAGCTTGCTTTATGAGTGATTTCTATCCGTTCACCTAAATCAGCAAAATATGCAGTATGCTCACCAACAATGTCACCCGCTCTTATGGTAGCAAAACCGATAGTTTCTCTATCTCGTTCGCCTGTAATACCTTCGCGACCATAAACAGCACATTTATTAAGATCACGCCCTAAGGTGTCCGCAATAACTTGCCCCATTTTTACTGCTGTGCCTGAAGGAGCATCTTTTTTGAATCGATGGTGCGCTTCAAAAATTTCTATATCAGTATAGTCGCCGATTGCCTTTGCAGTGACCTCTAATAGCTTAAACATTAAGTTCACACCAACAGAGGTATTAGGCGCTAAAATAACAGGCATAGATTCGCCCGCTTTTTCAATCAGTTGCACCTGTGCATCACTAAAACCAGTTGTTCCTATTACTAAAGATTTTTTATTCTGTTGGCACCACTTAATATTCTCTAGAGTGGTTTCTATTGCGGTGAAGTCAATATAAACATCTGCATCGGTAAGCTGACTCATTTCTGTTGCCGTTGTTAAACCAATAGCACCAATGCCTGCAAGTTCACCCAGATCAAAACCCGCAAACGATGAACTAACACGAACACTGCCACCCACAAGCTCAATACTTTTATGTTCGTGAGCTGCTTGAATAAGGTTTCGCCCCATACGTCCACTACAGCCTAATATAGCTACTTTTACTTTCATTTTTATTCTCTTTGTTAAAACATATGGACTGTTTTTTAACCGTTAATTAAAAACGGTGTGGCCAATGATAATGAGTTAGATAGTTCATGTGAAACAACATTAATAATTTTTAGCTTTTGTTCACCTTCAGATTTCACTATATGGTAATAAGCGCAAAAATCGGCAAACGTCTCACCTTGGCCATCAATAAAATCCCAATCGACACAGGCAAGTAATAAATTATCAGCTATTGATAAGTAACTAGCGCTTCGAGCGATAATTTCACTTGTGTTCGCCTGTTTAAGTTGAGCGAAAATGCTTGCAAACTCTTGACGACAGTCATCAATATTATTGACCATAACGATTTTGTCTAGTGTATGCAGGGTACATGGCAAGTGATAACACTCAATCACTGCATCAAGATCATATGCTTTAAATGCGGCTAGGTAATTATTAAACAAATTCTCTATTGTTATCAGTGGCACTTATTTTATACCTGTTAATTAATGCTTAAAAAAAAGCCCTCAACTGAGGGCTTTCAAAATAACTAATTAGCTAACAATGCTAAGTAATTCCACATCGAATACTAATGTAGCATAAGGAGGAATAGCACCTTGTGAGCCTTGCTCACCGTAAGCTAAGTTATAAGGAATAGTTAGTTTCCACTTGCTGCCTTCAGTCATTAACTGTAATGCTTCAGTCCAACCAGCGATAACGCCGCCTACTGGGAATTCAGCCGGTTGACCACGGTCAACTGAACTGTCAAATACATCGCCATTAGCAAATGTGCCGTGGTAATGAACACTAACGGTACTTGCCGCTGATGGCTTTTCGCCTTCACCCGTAGTAATTACTTCATATTGCAAACCAGACTCAGTTACAGTTACTTCATCACGTTTAGCGTTATCAGCTAAGAATTTTTCACCTTCAGCAGATTTCTCTTTTGCGATAGCTTGCTCTTGCTCTTGTAGTTTCTTAGAAACAACAGAGAAAGCTTCATTTAAATCTTCATCTGATACTTGGCTATCAGTACCGGCTAATGCATCAGCAATACCCGCTTGAATAGCAGCAATTTCAAACTCTTTAAAAGGGTTATTAACCAATTGATCACCTAGTTGACGACCTACACCGTAACTTACACGTTGCTCAATAGTTTCGTATTTTTTTTCAGACATATTTTTCACTTACTTTAATTAAATAGGGAGTTTAAAAATTTTCGCAATTCTATCATAAGTGAATGTCAAGATCACCTGATATTTAGCCGTCTAAACATCCATATCCAAACAAGCTCAAAATGTAGGGTTCCGCTGGAATTAGAACCCCATTTAAGCCTTTTAATTCTCGCTGAAACCAGTATTTCGAGGTAACATGAGTATAACTAAAAATAATAAGAAAAATTATATATGAGTACATCTTCTACTTCTGAGCATTCCTCTGCTAATAGAAAAAACTTAATCGCTTTACTCCCCTTCGTTGTATTCCTTGGGCTGTTCTTAGGAACCGGTATTATTCTGACCATGCAAGGAAGTGATTTTGCCTTTTACCAACTCCCTGCCAGCATTGCTATTATTCCTGCTATTTTCGTCGCGCTTTACTTAGGAAAAATATTAGGAAAAGAGCCTATTGATAAACAAATAAGCCAATTTATCAGCGGCGCAGGTCACGCTAACATTATGACCATGTGTATTATCTATTTACTTGCTGGGGCTTTTGCTACTGTCGCCAAAGCAACAGGCAGTGTTGATGCTAGTGTACAATTAGGTTTAGCTATTTTTCCATCCTACCTTTTATTACCCGGCTTATTCTTAGTCGCTGCATTTTTATCCACAGCTATGGGCACGTCCATGGGCACCATTGCTGCTATTGCGCCAATTGCTTTAGGATTTATAGAGTCTGCGGGAATCGATCCAGCTGTTGTTGCTGGCTGTTTAATTTCAGGTGCTATTTTTGGTGATAACTTATCAATAATATCTGATACCACTATTGCGTCAACGCGCAGCCAAGGCGCGCATATGAAGGACAAATTTAAAGTTAATTTTAAGTTCGCTGTGCCTGCAGCTATTATTTGTATCATTATTTTTGCCTCGTTAGGGCAAGACATAAATTATGAAATGACTAGCGACGCTGCCATGATAGGTCTTATTCCCTATGTTGTAATTTTAGTGTTGGCACTCTCAGGTGTGAATGTGTTTGTGGTTTTAACTTTAGGCATAGTGCTAGCGGCTATTATTGGTATGTTAACTAATGACTATCAGTTATCAACTTGGATCAGTGATATCAATGCTGGTTTTGCTAGCATGCAAGATATCTTTATTTTGTCTTTATTTATTGGCGGATTAAGCGAATTAATACGTCATCAAGGTGGGTTAGCGGCATTAACACATACCATTGAAACATTTGCACGTAAGTTGAGCCCTAACAATAAAAAACGAGCGGCTGGTTTTGGCGTTGCTGGTTTAACCTTTTTTTGTAACTTCTTTACCGCTAACAATACCGTATCTATTATTATTACGGGTGAAACTGCGAAAGAGTTAGCGATGGATGGCGAACTAACACCAGCACAATCAGCTAGTTTGTTAGATATTTTCGCTTGTATTAACCAAGGTTTGTTACCCTATGGCGCACAAGCTCTATTATTAGGAGCAACATTAGGCATTTCACCACTTGCCGTTGTTTCCCACTCATTCTATCCGATGATTTTATTCTTTGCTGCTGGTTTTGCTTTTTGGCGTATGACTAAAGATTAACTTTAAAGTCAACTAAAGTGGTTGAATCCTTTTTCAAACTATAAATATCACTAGGATTAAACCCTACTGTCACGTGAAAATCTTTAGGTTGCAATAAGAAGTGTTGACGAATTAATTGAGCGTCACCACTTTGAACAACAACGAAAAATGCTTGTTTTCGATCTTGTTTAACGTTACCTAAACCGAGTAAAGTCACATTAAGCTGACTAGAGAAATTACTATTAAAATCAGGTGATAGTAATTTTTCAATCAACGCTTTGTCAGCCAATTGATATTCTTTCGGACTAAGTAAAGTCATATGAAACGTTTGATGATCACGTGCAGCTTGATTAGCACGATAACTTTCAAACTCTTCCTTTAAAATATTTTTTAGCTGCGTTAAGTATGGTGATAAATCAGCACGACTGACTGCCGCGCCTAAATAAACTTGCCCTTGGTTATCTGATAGTTTTTTAACTTTTAGCCGTAAGCTCTTAACCTGATGCGTATTTGCTCCTTGCTGGTTTAGCATTTTTAACGCATTAGCTTGTTGCTTTGTTATTGTCGGTGAGTTTTGATTTGCTTGAGTTGCAAGTGAAACTATATATAAACATAGAGCAGCATAAGGAAAGAAAGATAGTTTTACACTTTTACGGCTTATTTTTTTCACTAACACTTTTAGTAACTGATTCATTGTATATATCTCAGGCTTGGTTGATTCTTATCGTTATGCTTTGCTAATAAAAGCACTAACCAATTTCAGTTAGTACTATTATAGTATTAGCATTCTAACTCAAAAAACTAAAAAATAAATACGCAGCTAAAACAATTAAAGCCCATAAAGTCATACTACCTAAAGGATAGTTTTTTGAAAGCGTACTATTTAAGCAGATTATTCTTTCCCTCAATATAGATCATTTAAAAATACGGCTACTTTAAAATATCTGAAACTTTAGCTTTAAACTCACCATGACAAGCTAAACAGCCACTAATCATCGTTTGAAAATTCGCACCTACCGCTTTAATGTCTTTATTCTGTGCATTTTCAACCATTGCGACAGCTGCACCATGAACAACACCGTCATTAGCTTTAAATTTGGCCATATCACTGCCCATGGCTTTCATTAATTTCATTCGTGTTGCCATACTTGGTTTAGGGTGATCAACAATGTTTTTAGCTACTTTTTCAATTTTTACAAAATCTTCAGTTAACATAACCGCAGTAAGTTGCGGAGTATCAACTAACAAACCTTGTATGACTAATTTTAAACTCCCCTTTGCTGCGCTTTCTTTTGAAATACCCTTTTCATTTGCTATAGAAAAATTAGCGACAGTTATCAAAATTAATATAGATGTTGGCAATAGTATTTTTTTGGATAATAAACATTTTATTCTCCGGTTTGATTATCTTTATATTGTTGTATTCGTTGATGGTAAATTTTCAATTGGTTGGTCGTGGCTCGCTTTTGCTACCCCAAAATCTTCTAATACGCAATAAAGACATGGGATAACAAAAATCACTAATAGAGTCGATGTAGCAATACCAAAAACGATGCTTGTAGCCAATGGTATTAATATTTGAGCTTGAGAGCTGGTTTCAAACAGCAAAGGGGTCATACCTGCAATGGTTGTTATTGAAGTAAGCAATACCGCTCTAAAGCGATCTCGGCTCGCTTTTACAGCAGCTTCATGAACGGTTAATCCTGTTTTAACGCGTTTCTTAACAAATTCAACCAATAAAATAGAATCGTTTACGACGATACCTGCCAGTGAAATAAACCCCATCATTGAAGGCATAGTGAACTGCAATCCCATGATTAAGTGTCCCAAAATAACGCCGACCATAGCTAATGGAATGGCAACGAGCACCACAAAAGGTTCAAGGTAACTTTTAAACTGAAATGATAAAAGAATAAAGACACCAAATAAGCCAACCACAAAAGCGCGAACCATAGAGAGTTGCGTAGTGCCGGCATTTTTAATTTCGCCCTCAAAACTTAACGATAATTTTGGATAGTCTTGCTCAAATTGAGGTAACCACCGTTTAGTGATATCAGCAAGCACTTGTTTAGTATTGTTTTTATCAACATCAATATCACCATATACGGTTATTGTACGTTGATTATTTACTCGGCTAACACGTGCATAACCTCTAGACGGTTTAATATTTGCAACACTTGAAAGTGGAATAACGGCCTTAGTTAGTGGATGAATTATTGGAAAAGTATCAAAATCTAAATACTCATCTCGCGATAAAGCATCAAGCTTTACTGTCACCTCAAAGGTATTTAAACCGACGTTAGTTTCTAATACTTTAGCGCCTTGAAAAGCACTGCGCATTTGGCTCGCAATAGTTTGTGCATCGATGCCTAAGTTTAACGCACCATCTTTTAAAGTAATGGAAAATTCAGGCTTGCCTGGACGTAAATCATCAAAAATATTATCTACACCGTCATAACCGGCTAACCACTTTTGTAAGTCAAAAGAAGCTTTTGACAACTGCTCAAAGTCATCTCCTTTAATGCGAATTTCAATCGCTTTACCACTGGGTCCTATTACAGGCTCTTTAAAGGAAATAGCATGAGCTTGAGCAATAACCCCTGCACTTTCACGCCAATAATTAATAAAAGGCTGGGTACTGGTTTGACGCGATTCGGCCGTCAGTAAATCAACTTTTATAGTGGCTAAATGCGGGCCAAACTCATAAGCATCTGCATTTTCATTGTAACTGACACTAATAGCCTGTATCAGCGGTGCTTGCTCAAATTGTTGGAAGTGTTCGGCTGTTTTATCTAACGCTGCTTGCAGTTGCTTAACAACAGCCTCAGTTTGTTTTAATGGTGTGCCTGATGGCATTAAAATTCGTGCTTGCACCATGTCCCCTTCAATATTAGGGAAAGCTGAAAACTTTAAAATGCCCGATGCCAACATGCTAATGGAAAAAAGAAACAAGGCGACAACAGAGCCTAAAAAGGCGTAACGAAAACGAATTAATAACTCAACTAGATCGGCAACTTTATTTCTAAAGAGCTCAAACTTCTGTTCAAATCTAACCCGAAATGCTGATACTGCTTTATCTTTAGCATGAGACAACGAGTGATTTAAGTGATGTGGAAGTATCAAAAACGCTTCAATAAGCGAGACACTAATAACGGTGAGTAAAACAATTGGAATAACTTTTAAAACTTGCCCTAAGTCACCTTCAATGTAAATTAAACCGGTAAAAATACAGGCGGTTGTTAAGAAGGATGAAATAACACCCCTTGCAACAATTTTTGTGCCTTCAATAGAAGCCTCTACCGGAGAAAGTCCTTTTTTAATTTGGCTGCCAATAGACTCAGAAATAACAATGGCATCATCCATTAATATCCCTAAAGAAAGCAATAAGGCGACCATAGAAAACATATTGATTGATATGCCAAAGATATTTAAAAAATACAGGCTGGCAAGAAAGGATACCGGTAAGCCCATAACCACCCAGAATGCATAACGAAAGGTAAAAAACAGCCACATTACCGCAAAAACAAGAATGAGCCCTTGCCAAGCATTGGTTGAAAGTAAATTAATTCTGTCTTTTACAATGCTAGTTGCATCTTGTGTTAACGCTAAGGTAACACCGGCAGGTAATAGCGCACGTTCTTTAACTAACATTTCTTCAACAGCTGAAAGAACACGCAAGCTGTCGTCTGTAGTATTTTTGCTAATCGCTAAAATCGCAGCACTTTGACCGTTAAAACTAAGCTTATCTTCTGCGAGTTCAAAGGTATCGGTAATTTTTGCAATATCACCGAGCAAAACATCATTGCCATTGTCACCACTCATGACAACTATATTGGCTAAATCAGACACCGTTCTTCTCTCATCTGAAAAACGTAACTGTGTTTCTTGAAAGTGAGTTTCAATAGTTCCTACAGGTAAATCAATATCTTGCTTAGCAATAACATTCTCAATATCTTGCAAACTAAGACCATAACGTCTGATATTATAACTAGGCATTGAGACTAGAAGTTGACGATCAGAAAAGCCTTGAATATCTACCAGCGGAATATTTTCGTGATGCATTAGACGCTGTTTTATTTGCTCTGCTAAAGTTTTTAATTCCGCCCGAGGTAACTGTGCCGTTAAGGCAATTGAAATGACACTTTGAACACGCCCTACTTCGCTGATAATGGCTGACTCTGCTTCGTTAGGAAAGTCACTAATACCATCAACAGCGCTGTTAACGTCATCTAAAAATTTAGTAAAGTCGCCTTGCTCGAACATTTTTACCGTCATGATGCCGATATTCTGGCGAGCTTGGCAGACTTTTTCTTCAACAAAACTGATACCATCAAGTGCATCTTCTAACGCTAAACATATGCCTTGTTCGACATCTAATGGCGTAGCCCCAGGATAAGGAACCTGCACTTGTACAGAGTAGGCTTTAACTTCAGGGAAAGTTTCGCGCTTAATTTGCGGCAAGGTAATCAACCCAATCGCTAGCAATACCATCATTAATAAATTAGCAGCGGTAGGATGAACCGAGAAAAAACGGATCATAAATTAGCTCCAACCTTAATCGCTAGCTTTGGTTTATTCTTTAACCATAACGCCATTTGCTTAGTCACTTTTTTATCAAGAATGGGACTCACTTGCATACCCTTTACCGCAGGAAATACATCTGACGTAATAACTTTATCTTGCGCCTTTATTACATTTGAAGTTTTTGGATCGATAAGCAATAAATCACCGTGATATTGCAATTTACCTAGGCTAACTCTGCTTAACTTTTCTTCTTCATTAATAATAAAAAGTTGCTTGTCATGTAAAGTGAACCTTGGAATAGTCAGCATTTTCTTAGGTTTAGCTGCTAGCACTACTTTCATGTACATACCTTCAAGCAAAGGCGGTCTTGCCCCCGGAATAACATGTTTATAACTATCGGTAACGCTTACCATAATGCCAACCGTTCTGCTTTTAGGGTCTAAGTTATCACTGAATCGTTCAACTTTTGCATGCCAAGGTTTGAAAACGCCACTTGGATCTTCAACCATCACCGATAAACCTAGCGATTGTAGAACGTCTTTCATACTAGGTGAGCCTTCATTATTAGCAAACGCCTGAGCATTAAAGTTTTGAGCAAACAAACGAAATTGCTCTAACGGAAATTGTGCATTAATAATGACTTTATTTAAGCTAAAGGCATCAAACAATTGTCCTGCACTAGATAAACCGCCCGCGGTAACATATTGATTAAGTTCAGTGTAAACTTCACTTATGCGACCATTAAAAGGCATATTGACCTTAGTTCTAACTAGATCTCGTTGGCTTTTTTCTAATTTGGCCCTTGAAATATCAAGTTGAGCTTTCATCACTTCGAGTGTTGAAGGCAGAATGGTTTTTTTATTTTCTAGCTGTTGTACTTCTTGTTTTTGTCTTAGTAGATTTTGCTTTTCTCCATTTAAAGATGATTTTGATACCACCCCTGTTTTACTTAACTTAAGCATGCGAGCATATTCTGCTTCTCTCACCGTTAGTTTTTCTAGCGCTAAATCTAACTCTAGTTTGTTATTTTCTATCGTTAACCTCATTTCTTGCAGGTTAGCTTTATTGACTAATAAATCAGCTTGCGCTTGCTTTAATTGCAATAAATAATCTTTATCATCAATAGTTAAAAGCAAAGTGCCTTGTTCAAATATCTCACCTTTTTTAAGTTTTGGGTGAATATAAGTAATACGCCCAGAAACTTCAGCTTTTGCTTGTAGTGACACATCAGGTTTTATCACGCCAAAACCAATAATTTCTGGTGCAATTATATGAGATTGCACTTCGACATAATTAACCGCAGTGATTAAACTCATCGCGGGTTCATGTTTCATGTTTGGCTGTAATTTTACTATCAAAATCATGATAACTAATCCCAGTACCGCAATAACTGGTAAAGCATATTTAGTGGCTAAAAAT
The DNA here is from genome assembly GCA_029938115.1 of Colwellia sp. GTDB lineage: Bacteria > Pseudomonadota > Gammaproteobacteria > Enterobacterales > Alteromonadaceae > Colwellia. The sequence continues at coordinate 30,824 of JAPYOP010000004.1, forward strand.
GCTTTTATTTTTTTCTGTGAGAATGTATCCACAATTCGTTTTCCTTTCTTGAATTTGCTAGTTAGAGCTTACTGTCTTTAAAGTTATGACAGCCAAACATAAATTGTTGATAAATGTGTTCCGCCCATTCAGGGCTCTGTAATTCTTCGTCACTAATTTGCCATGCTTGTTGGCGAATCGATTTATTTATAAAAGGTGTGATGATGATGCTAATCAGTGAAAAGGCAGCATACTTGGCTTTGCGATCATCTTTTATTGAGGTGTTTTTTTTGATCAACTGAGGGATGAAACTGGCCATTTTTCTAGGAAAACGATCGATAAAAACATCACTCAAGCTTGAATTTCCCGCTGAAAATTCATTGTGAATTAAACGCGCCAAACCATTATGCTTATTTAGCATCGCTAAAATAGTCTCTATAAAGGTTTTTATAGGGTTTGCAGAGCTGGCTACAGATTGCATAACAATGAAATGTTTTTTCGACATTTCATCAAGTAAAGCAATAAACAATCCTTCTTTGTTAGTGAAGCAATAGCTCACCATGGCTGAGTTAACGCCAGAGCGTAAACCAAGCTCTCTAACAGTGATATTTGAATAAGGTTTTTCTGCAAGCAGCTCTTCTGCCGAAGTTAGTAACTTAGCTTTTTGTATGGCTTGTTTATCGGCATCTATTGGACGCCCCTTTACTAATGCAGTTTTTTTCACTCTGATCGTTTTACCATTTAACTAATCAATTGATTAATTAAATAGTAAAAGAGTGACTTTAGCAAAAATATAGTTAAAAACAATTTAAAATTAAAATGTAATTATTCATTACGAAGTGATTCATCAAGGCAAAGCAAGAGCTTATTACTCACTTTAAGAGATGATTTTTTGCCCGCGAATTAGCGCATTGGTATTAGTGTTAACTTAGTCATTGTCTAAAACAGCTTCATAGACCAGCGAGATAACACTGCCATACTTTCCCGTTTCAAATTGTTTGCCCTTAAATTGATAATCTTTGTCGTCACCTTCAATTTCACTATGACGAGCATTAGTCAGCAAAATAATAGCTAAATCATGCTCAGGATCGATAACAGTCACTGTACCTGTCCAACCCGTATGACCATATGCTGAGCTGCTTGCATAAGGGCCAAAGTGCCACTTTCTTTCACCATTGTTAGCACGTCGCCAGCCTAAACCATACGTGCCATTACCATCATCAGGTTTGGTAAATTGATCGACAACTTTACCTGAAAACAATTGTTTTTCATCATAACCACCGCGATTTAAAAGTACTTGCGCTAACACAGCTAAGTCTTGTCCTGTTGAAAATAAACCAGCGTGCCCCGCTATTCCAGCAAGCGAGTGGTAGGCTTTTTCATCATGCACCTCTCCTTGCAATACGTATGTACGAACATTTTCAAAATCTACTCGGTTTCCACGAGTAGTACCGTGTATTTCGGTTGCAGCAAATTGATTTTTTCTAAAGCCTTTTTGCAATGGGTTAAATAGCGTGTCTTTTAAATTTAAAGGATGATAAATATTATATTCTGCGTATAAATCAAGCGGCATACCTGTGATTTTTTCAATAATCATGCCTAACAGCATATAATCTGTATCACTATACATTCGCTTAGTAGAACGGCCGACAGCAAAAGGCACCTTAGTTAAAATTAGCTCTTTTGTACGCTTAGCATTTTGAGAGAAAAAAGCGGTACCTAAGTGATTGTCTCGGGTAAAAAACTTAACTTGTGGCGAGTAACCTGCATTATGGGTAAGAATGTCTTTTACTGTGCGTAAATCGCGCCCCGCACCACGATAATTAGGGAGATAATGACTTATCGGTAAGCTGACATTTAATTTACCATCACTCACTAACTTCATTAAGGCAAAGTTTGTAGCAAACATTTTGGTATTTGAAGCAATATCAAACAAAGTGATAGTCGACATTTTTACAGGGGCGGTAAGTAATTCACCACCATCAGCAAATTTTCTAGCATAACCATAAGCGCTATTTTTAATTATTTTTCCATCTTTAACTACAACTAATACCGCGCCAGGAAAACCATTTTCAACATCATCATTAATTAGCGTATCAACTTTAGTAAAGCTTTGCTGATGCCTTTCGCTGATATTTTTTAAACGAGGAAAAGGAATAGTAACATTTAAGCTGGCACCTTCAGGTAACACGTTTTCTATTTTAAAAGTATTATCGCCATTTTTTGTGCGTTTTTTTAAACTATATTGATAAGTATTATACGCTTGCAAAGGCTGTGCTATATTAAGTTTCTCTCCATTAATAAATATGTCCGCCGATATTGCATCTTGATTATTGATAATAATTTCACCACGCCCTCGGTAACTTTTAAATACCGCGCGATCATTAACTAGCGCTCGGTTACTGCGTGTTTGCTGCGGGAAGCTTTCATCAATTTGCCCTTTTTTATGCACCCATTGTTGAGTTGAAGCTGTTGAGGTTAGTTCATTTTGATATCGAGTTAATAATATTTTTGAGCCTTTAGGCATATACTTTTCTAGCAGTGCGAATAAGGTAGCTGTAGTTTGCTCATCGATACGATCAGTAATTTTCCATGGGATAAAGTGAGTTTGAAAAGCATGCAATACCGATTGAGTTTGGCGGTCTAACTCGCCCGTTTCGACAATACCATAACCGTAACTTTTCAGTGCTTTTTGCACTAAGCCTATATGAGGTTTTTGTTGATCAAAAAGTTGCCAATACTTAAGCACAGTTTCTTTTTCATACCATGCTCCAATGCCAGATTGATAGAGTTGATACCAAGGAAAGCGAGGACCAGGATCACTCTTTCTCAAAGGAGCGATATCACTATGGCCAACAATATTAGTTGGTGTAATATCAGGGTTATTCTTTAAAATCTCTTTCGAAAGCTCAATGAGTAATGCTATTTGCTTAGGATCATAATCAGGAAAAAAGCACATTTGTCCTTGGGCAATATCTTGACCGCGTACTCGTTCGGTTTTATCTTTAGCTAAACGTTCGCATTTAGGTACGTTAACTATCTCTATGCCAATTGACTGATCATTAACCGCCCTTCTTCCCTGCCAATAACTACTGCCTGCATGCCAAGCCCTCTCATCTTCATTGACAAGCTTAAGTACCTTTAAATTGTCTTCAAGATAGCTTTTATCATGGCTTTCAGGCAATAAATAATGGGAGCTAACGCCACCTTTATTAACTAACTCACGCACAGAGCCTTGGTAATCCTCAGCAGTAGAATGCATGACTAAAAACTTGATACGCTGACCGTAGTTTTTAGAATGCATATTTTCCACAGGCAAGGTGGTTGATGTGCAACTGGTTAGCAGCACACAAGCAGATAACAGCGCTGATTTAAAAAGTTTTTTAGTTAAAGCATTCGTCACAAATTTACTCATCTTTATATCATTTTATATTTGTTGTCACTTCACAGTTTATACACAAACTCAAGATAAGTTGTGAAAATTAAAAGTAAATTCATTTTTGAAATTTGAAACTTTTGAGCAACTCAATTGATCAAGCAAATACAATACCGATTGATAAGAGATGCCTGATTGTTCGGATAAGCCAATTTCACAGGTTCGGCTATTACTCAATCCTCTACTACAATTATTTGGCACCTGCGCTTTTAATGGCGCCAATGCTGCTTTATTTAATTCGGGGAGATAAAAACCTTTATCTCCGGCAAAACCACAGCAGTAAATATCTTTAGGAACAATAATATTGTTACTACAAGCTTGTGCTAATTCATGTAAAAATGTCCCTTCATCCATTTTTTTACTGCTACAAGTGATATGCAACATAAAGCTTTCATCGGTTTTATTAACGGCTAATTTACAGACTACTTGCTCGGCTATAAATTGAGTGACTTCAATAATGTTAGCAGCCTTATTATCATCTTCTTTTTCTTGTAAGGTCAGCGCACAAGGGCTGGCATCCGTTATTACTGGCCACCTTCCTTGTTCTGAATATTGTTCAATAACATCAATAAACTCTTGTTTTTTTGCGTTAGCGGTATCGTTCAAGCCTTTAGACTGCCATGGCATACCACAACAAAGCTTGTTAGCTTGGGGCGGAATAATAACTTCGATATTTGCTTTATTTAATAAAGAGATAATCACTTCTTGGATGGCACGCTTATCTTGTGCTTTATTGTCAGCGGCAAAAATTCGATTGCCACAAGCGGGAATATAAACCACTTTATCGACAAACTTTTTACTGTTATAAATTACCGAGGCTGATTTAGCGCCTGCGGGCCAAGCTTTATACCATTTAGGGATTAAGTTTCCCGACACTTTACTTATTGCTGACAAGGTGTGAGACATCGCTTTATCGCCAACAACCTTATTTGCCAGTTGCATGGAATTTAAACCAAACTTGGCGATTGTGCTGACACCACTAAATTTTTTAGCAATACTTTGGCTGACCTTACCATCAGTATTTGTCTTTGCTCTTAAGTCATTAATAAACAAACCTGTATCTATGCCTACAGGACATTGTTGACCACAAAGCCCTGTAGCTGCACAGCTATCAATGCCAAAATATTGATAATCTTTCTCTAACGTATCTAACTCTTTTTGCTGCTCTTTTGAGATGGTGCTAGCTTGACGCTTTTGTTGTAACAAAGATATTTGTCGCCACACGGCAATACGTTGTCTTGGTGAGAGTGTTAAGGTTAGCGACGGACAAACTGATTCACAAAAACCACACTCAATGCATTTATCAATCATTGAATCAGCAGAAGCATCATTGGCTTTTGCCATAACCTTTAAATTTTTGATATGCGCTTTATCATCATCATTAATAAGAACACCAGGGTTTAAAATGCCTTGAGGATCAAATAATTGTTTTAGCTTTTTCATAACTAAATAAAGTTCACTGCCCCACTCCATTTCAACAAAAGGAGCCATATTTCGCCCCGTGCCATGCTCTGCTTTTAATGAACCTTGATAATCAATCGCAATCATTTTAGCAACCGCGTTCATAAACAGATGATAACGATCAATTTCAACTTTGGTTTCAAAAGCTTGAGTGAAAACAAAGTGCAAATTACCCGCTAAAGCGTGGCCAAAAATAATAGCCTCATCATAGCCAAACTGATTAAATAACTGATGTAACTGTTTAACCGCTTGAGCAAGCCGAGTAACAGGTACTGCGACATCTTCAATAACAACAGTGGTACCTGAAGCACGAACAGCGCCCACCGCAGGAAACATGCCTTTTCGTATTTTCCATAAACTGGCAATGATAAGTTCACTTTGAGTAAAAGCCTGTTCAGCAACCATACTGTTTTCAAGCACAGCGATATGACTATTTAACTTTTCTTTAAACTGTGACAATTGAGTTTGAGAATCTGCGCTAAATTCTATTAATAAGGCTGTACATTCTTCTGGTAAATCCTCTGGTAAATCAACCAAGGTACGCACTTGTCCAATTACAGAGTTTAGCGCTCTAGCATCCATAATCTCTACGGCATCGACAGCTTCATTAGCTAACTCACTCACTAGCTGACATGCTGTTTTCATTTTATCAAATATATAAAAACCGGCCATTTTGTAGGGAAGAATTTTGACTGTGTTGTAGGTGATCTCGCTAATAAAAGCTAAGGTGCCTTCTGAGCCAATCATTAAATGACTAATGATGTCTATTGGATTTTGATAATCTAATAAAGCATTAATGCCATAACCTGTGGTATTTTTTAATCTATATTTGTGCTGAATTTTTTTAACTAAATTGGGCTGAGCTTTAATATCTGCAACAATTGACATTAAAGCGTCAACAAAATCGCTGTGGCTTGATAAAAACTTCTGCCATGAGTTTTCATTGCCCGTATCTAATTGACTACCATCAGCAAAAATCAGCTTTATGTTAGCTAAAGTATGATAACTATTATCTTTAACACCGCAACACATCCCTGAGGCATTATTAGCTGCAATCCCACCAATTTTACAACTGTTAATTGAGGCTGGATCAGGTCCTATTTTACGAGAATATGATGATAAAGCTTGATTGGCATGTGCGCCAATCACACCGGGTTGTAAGGTAACTTGTTTGCCTTGGTTATGAATATCGATGTTGTTCCAAGCCGTTGATAGAACAATCAGCACAGAATCAGTAATAGCTTGACCTGACAAGCTTGTGCCCGCTGCTCGAAATGTAACGGGCAACTTATATTGTGCAGCTAGCTTTAGTGTTTGTGTTAATTGATGTTTATTCTCAACTCTTAGTACCAATTTAGGCACTAAACGATAAAAACTTGCATCACCACCATAGGCAAACCGTTGAATATAGCGCGTGATGATATTTTCAGGTGTGAGCACATTTTCAATTTCATGATGAAATTGGGTAAAACTAACTGAGGCATTCATGATGGGCTTAACATCCTAAAATAATTAATTTTCACCAAACAAGACAAATTTTTTATTACATTTAACTATGGTTTGACAAATATTTAAACAAAAAACAACGGTTTTTCTATCTTAACACTAGATTAACTTCACAAATTAATGATATAAACTAACTTATAAAAGTAAAATAAATTATTAGCAATTAACGCTTAACAACTTAATATAGCAACAGGTTTATATGTCTACATTTACTAAAATTAAAGCCATCAAAGATTCTTTGTCACATAGTGAAGGAAAATTAGCTGACTTTATTCTTAATTCACCCAATGCCATTAGGGAACTTTCCTCTCAAGAACTGGCAAATGTTGCAGGTGTAAGCCAGTCTAGCGTTGTTAAGTTTACTCAAAAATTAGGATACAAAGGTTATCCTACTTTTAAATTAGCGGTTATGGATGCCCTTAACAGTGAGGCCCTTAACAGCGAACATAATAATGAGCATTTGCATGGAAAAATAACCTTAAGCGATTCTTTAGAGCAACTAGCGGCAAAACTACTTAGTAGTAAAGTTTCAGTGCTCAACGAAACTAAAAACCTTAATGAAGCAAAACCAATTGAAGATGCGGTAAACTTAATAAAGTCAGCTAAGCGAATTCTTATTTGTGGCTTAGGTGGCTCTGCTCTTGTTGGTTATGACTTCTCTTATAAATTACAAAAAATTGGTTATTGCGCTATTGCTAATTCAGACTCTCATGCCCAACTTGCATTAGCGGCAACCTTTAGTAAAGACGATTTAGTCTTTGCTATTAGTGAATCAGGTCAGACCCATGAAGTAATACAAATTTGCAATCAAGCAAAACAGTGTGGCGCAAGTATTATTTCACTAACAAAGTATGGTAAAACTCAAGTGTCCGATCATGCTAATGTTAAACTTTACTCCGTTGCAGAAGCTGAATCTTTACGTTTATCCTCTATTCTTGCCCGAACAGCGCAAGAGTTTATCATTGATATTTTATTTATAGCGATCACTCAGTCCTCAAGACAAAGTAGAAAATTGCTAGAAAAAACTAATGCTATTGTTTCTGACTTTAGAAGTACAACTGAGCGATAAACTAACTTTAACCTTTATTAATACAGCAGGTATGGCTTTCTTAATACTTTAAATTCAGTTAAGTTTTTTCTCCAACTTAACTGAATTTCTTGCGCAGTTTTACCCGCCACAATTGCCTTTCTTAATTTGTCGGTACCACTGAGTTTATCCATAAAATTTGCACGAGTGAAAAATTCAACATTTTGTGCTTTAAATGCATTATGCCACTCAATAATAAAACTTAAATCTAATCCGCGTACTTGACTGTTTCGTAAGTCTTGCCCTACTAAATTTTTATCCATCAGTTTAGGTTTAGACGCGGCTCCTGGAGTTGAAACTGGCATAAAAGTAAATTGACCAATTGAAATTTTGTTATGCCCGATCACTTGAAATGGAAAATCAGTACCTCGCCCAATGCTAACAGGTGTCGCTTCAAAAAAACCTAGTGAAGGATATAAATTAATAGCGACATCATTAGGCAAATTGGGACTTGGCTTTACTGGAAGTGAATAAGATTGTGTTCGCTGATAGTTTTTTAAACTAACCACTTTTAAATCAAGTGGTTTTCGAACGTTAAGCCATTTTTCACCTTTAAACATCAATGCCAACTCAGCAACAGTCATACCATGAACTAATGGTATTTTGTGCATACCAACAAAGGACGTAAATTCCGGCTCTAAAATAGGTCCATCAACAAACGCGCCGTTCGGGTTTGGTCTATCAAAAACAATGAAGGAAATACCTGCATCAGCAGCGGCTTCCATCATATAATGCATAGAGCTGATGTAGGTGTAAAAGCGAACCCCTACGTCTTGAATATCAAAAATAATTATGTCTAGGTTTTCCATCACATCTATTGATGGTTTACGGTTTTTTCCATATATAGAAACAAGTGGCACACCTGTTTTTATATCGATACTAGAGCTAAATTTTTCACCTGCATCATAGTCACCTCGAAAGCCATGCTCAGGTGCAAAAATAGTCTTTACATTAATATCATTCTTAATAAGTACATCAACTAAATGCTTATTACCAACCACTGATGTTTGATTAACAACTAAACCAACACGCTTGTTTTGCAATAGTGGTAAATAATACGGCGTTTGTTCTGCGCCAACAATTACTGCATTTGTTGGCATCGACTTTGTTGGCATCGACTTTGTTGGCATCGACTTTGTTGATATCACTTCAAGTGCGATTTTATTAGTATTTTCTATAGGAGTGCAAGAAAACAACAACAAACCAGTTAGCATAGCTAGAGCACTGTTAACTAACAACTTTATTAAAAATGAATGCATAATAAATACTTTTAAGTAGGGACGTACATATATGGCTTTATAATTAATTTTCAGTCTGTTCAACCGCTTTTCGTAAAAAGCCATTATTTTTTACTAGCGAGGCCCTTGCTTGATCAATACTTAAGTCTGTTAATATCATTAATGTCGCAAGTTTGGCGTTGTTTTCTGCTTGCTCTAACGCTTGTTTGGCACTGTCATAATCACAGTCTGTCGCTTGCATCACAATTCGTACTGCGCGGGCATATAATTTTTCATTGCTAGCACTTACATCGATCATTAAGTTTTTATAACTTTTACCTGAACGGATCATGCTGGCAGTACTGAGCATATTTAATATGAGTTTTTGTGCGGTACCAGACTTCATTCGTGTTGAACCTGTTAGCGCTTCAGCACCAACCATCGCACAGAGATTAATATCATTGGCCTGATCAAATTTTTCATTATAACTACAACTAACACCTACTACCGTTGCCCCTACGGATTTCCCATAATTCATAGCTGAAATAACATAAGGTGTACGACCACTAGCGGCAATTCCTATTAAAACATCTTTGGCAGACAAATTTGCCGCTTTTAAATCTTCAATAGCGAATTCTTCGCTGTCTTCAGCACCTTCAACAGCCTTCTTAATGGCCTGTTCACCACCGGCAATAATGCCTACAACTTGCTTATCTGAAACACTGAAAGTGGGGGGACATTCTGCCGCATCTAAAACACCCAAACGACCGCTAGTGCCAGCCCCTATATATATTAGTCGTCCGCCTTTTTCGAAAGCCTCAACAATTTTATCAACCGCTTTAGCAACGTTTGGAATAATGTCTTTAACAACACTTGCTACTTTTTGATCTTCAGTATTAATTTTTTCCAAAATACCTTTAGAGTCAAGTAAGTCAATGTCGAGAGTGTCTTGATTTTGTCCTTCAGTAGAAATTTTATTCAGCTCATCTATTAATCGAGACTGTTTATTCACCAACGATGTATTCATACATAACCTTTCAATTAGTGCTAATCCGGTGCACACAATTTCAAAAAAACCATTGCGAAATATATTATTCCAAAAGACATATAAACAAAGAATTTAAATAATAGTTACTGCAACAAATCTATAAACTCAGAAACATGATACACTGAAAGTCAGTATTGTGCTTCTCGTAAATGAATTACTCTAATGAATTACTCTAATGAATAATCACTCAAGAAAAACCTGTGCAATTATTAATTTACCTTCATTAATAAGTAATTATTTATGTCTTGACAACTTAGCACCGCAGAGTAAAACCATTGCTGTTATCAAAGCAAATGCCTATGGTCATGGCGCTGTAGAAATAGCTAAAGCATTAAGTCAACATGTGCCAGCTTTTGCAGTTGCATTTATTGATGAGGCATTAATATTACGTGATGCAGGCATTACCCAGCCTATTCTAATTCTGGAAGGCGCCTTATCTCCAGAAGACTTTGCACACGCATTAAAGCAGAACTTTTGGTTAATGTTACATAATTCTGAGCAATTAAATTGGTTGAGCAAACAGACTAAAACTTATTCAGGGCAATTGTGGCTTAAAGTTGATACCGGTATGAATCGTTTAGGCATAATGCCAAACGAGGTGAATGATATATTAGCTAAATTATCCCATAAATATCGACAAAACTTAGTGCTTTGTACGCACTTCTCGAATGCAGAAGAATTGAAAAACCCCAAAACATTATTACAAATAAAGCAGTTGGAACAAGTAAACCAAGAATACCAATATAAAAAAAGCTTAGCTAATTCTGCCGGTATTATTAACTGGCCTGAGAGTCATAGTGATTTTAATAGACTTGGTATTGCTTTGTACGGTACAACACCTGTAGTCGCTAAAAACCTGTCGATTAAACTAGCTCCGGTGATGACTTTGCAATCAACCGTTATTGGTTTAAGGAAATTAACCACTGGAGAAGCTGTTGGCTATGGTGAAACATGGCAAGCAAAACGTCCATCCGTTATTGCAACAATAGCGATAGGTTATGCTGATGGTTATCCTCGAAATGCCAAAACAGGTACACCTGTTTTTATCAAAGGACATTTGGCTCCACTTGCTGGACGAGTTTCTATGGATATGATCACCATTGATGTCACCGATATTACGCAGGTAAAACTAGGTGATGTAGTCGAACTGTGGGGTGAAAACATTGCAATTGAAACAGTAGCTGAGCATATGGACACTATTAATTATGAATTATTAACAAGAGTGTCTACACGAGTTCCTAAGATTTATATTTATAAATAAAAGCTTTATCAATTAATTATAATTGATAAAGCTTAGAGAGAGTCAAAACATTTATTTCGCTTGAGTTTGATCGTATTTTGTTCTTAGTGTCTGAGCCCACTTTCTAAAAGTACGTTTCGCATCCGCAGTATTACTTATTCTAGTAGCCCATTTAGCGTATGAACGGTCACCAACAACTTCAGTATCTACTATTCTTGCTAAAATTTCGCCACTAACGCCATCAAACAATTCCAAATACAACGTTGCTTGACCAGCCTCTGATACATAAGTTTTACTGCGTCCAGCTGATTGTACGTCTGGAGCATTAACATCTAAGTTTATAATTGCTGGCTTTATTATTAGCGTGCCCGTTCCTGCTTTATCAACTAAGGGATTATCACCGGTTCGAGAAAATTCTTCTTTAAATACTTCATCAAATAATTTCGCAACGCCTAACTTAATTTTAAGTACATCTTCATCTTTGATTCGAGTTGACAAAGTGGCTTGATCGCGATTGTAATCACGCTGCCAATTCTTTTTGAAAGCAACTTGGCTAGGTAATATTTGAACCTTGGTATATTCACCAAAGTTAACACCTTCTTTTTTATATGCAATTGTAGAGCGTTTTGACACTTCAAGTTTCATACCTTCAGGTGAAACTTGTGGCGCTTCTTTTACCGATTGACATCCTGCAGTAAAAGCGAGAACAGCAATAATGGCACTTATTTTAAAATAGTATTGTTTTGTCATTTTTCTTCCTTGTTTTTATTAACTTATTTATTAACTTAGTCAGACCAGTCTATCAAAATTATTATTTCAAAGTAAAAGCTAATTTTTACTCTATACCAAGATATTTATGAACTTGCACCGATAATCGCCAGTTATTAGCAATGCAGGTTTCAATAGCCAGTTCAGTTGCTCGCGCTTTTTGACTGATTGGTTGTAAATATACCGGGGTATTTTCAATGTTATGCTCAAGTAAAAGCCTTTTGAGATCGTCAACATGTTGCTCTGTTGCTACAGGGTGCTTAATTTCATCGGCACGTTTCATCGCACTATTAAGAATTAGGTAACCACCGCGCATATTTATTTTAGGTGAAACAGTAACCCAGCATTTGCTAGAAACATTAATTTCAAAGGTTCCAGAAGTTTCTACTTGTGTACTGTAACCTAATTCATCAAAAGCACTGCACAATGCGGTTAAATCAACCATGCATGGCTCTCCACCAGTAATAACAATGTGCTTTGCTTGATAACCTCGCTCGGTAATTAATGCCAGAATTTGTTCAACAGAGAAACTCGCCCACAGGGGTGTTTCTTGTGACTTAGCTAGCATGACCTCTTTAGTAACTTTGTCACTAAGTTCTACTTCCCAAGTATGTTTGGTATCACACCAAGAGCAAGCGACAGGACAACCTTGTAAACGAATAAATATTGATGGCTGACCAGTAAATGATCCCTCACCTTGTATGGTTTCAAATAGTTCGTTTATTTTATATATGTAGATAATATCTGAGCTAGTTTTCACTTTATGCTTTTGCCTGTAAGGTTAATCAAGTAAAATATACCTCATAGATTATACCCTATTTATTTTTAAGAGACCTTACAATGACAGAAAAACTATTCAGTGAAAAATCACTCAGTGATAAAAAAGAGGCTGATAAAGTTGTTGTTATCTATTCTGGCGGAATGGATTCATTTACCGTACTTAACCGTGCATTAAAAGATGGCAAAGAAGTTTATGCGCTTTCTTTTGATTATGGGCAACGTCATGTAAAAGAGCTGGAGTGTGCTAGCAGTGTATGTGCATCTTTGAATGTTAGCCATAAAGTGATAGATATTTCAGCTATCAACCAGTTACTAGCCGGCTCATCTTTAACAGATAACATTGATATTCCAGAAGGTCATTATGAAGCTGAAAATATGAAATCAACCATAGTACCTAATCGGAATATGATACTGTTATCATTAGCGGTAGCTTACGCAGTTTCGGTAGGTGCTGAACAAGTTTATTATGGTGCTCATAGCGGCGATCATGCAATTTACCCTGATTGTCGTCCTGAGTTCGTACAGAAAATGAATGATGTTTGCCAAATTGCTAACTATGAAAGCGTTGAAATATTCAGTCCTTATTTAAGTGTAAATAAAACAGCCATTCTAGCTGATGGAATTACTATGGGCTTAGATTATAGCAATACATGGACATGCTATAATGGTAGAGAGAAAGCTTGTGGTAAATGTGGAGCATGCCAAGAGCGCATTGAAGCATTTACTGAAAACCAAGTTATCGACCCAATAGAATACGAATAATAACTAAAAATATTAAGTGACCTAATGACTAAGATACAAAGTAATATAAGTAATATAAGTAATTGGCGCGTTAAAACTTATCAACTGTTAGAAAGTAAAACTAGCGCCAGCACCTCGGCAAAAGTCATTACTTGGTTATTGATTTTACTTATTATTAGCAACGTTGTTGCTGTCATAGTAGCTTCAGAGCAAGACTATTTCCAACCAAATAAAGATGCATTTCTTCTATTTGAGATTATTTCGTTATCACTCTTTTCTTTAGAATATCTACTTAGAGTATGGTGTTGTGTTGAAGATAAAGAATACCAAAACCTTTCTACTTTTAATGCTCGGGTAAAGTATATTCTGACCCCTATTGCTTTAATCGACTTAGTTGCTGTTTTACCATTTATCATCGCAATATTCTTCACTGTAGACCTGCGAACGCTGCGATTAATAAGAGTATTAAGGTTATTGAAATTAACCCATTATTTTAAAGGCTTTAATATTTTTATTACGGTTATCGTAAAAGAAACCAAAAGTATTACCGCCGCAATGATGGTCATGGTTTTTTTAATTATAATTGCCGCAAGTTTAATGCACTCCGTTGAAGGCGCTATTCAGCCAGAAGCGTTTGGTAGCATTATTCATTCATTTTGGTGGGCGGTTGTTACAATGACAACTGTTGGTTATGGCGATGTAGTGCCCGTTACAGCCCTTGGAAAAGTTATCTCCACTTTTATCATGCTTATTGGTGTAGGTTTAGTAGCACTGCCTGCAGGTATGTTAGCAGCACGTTTTGGTGAAGAGTTAAGAGAGAGAAAAAAGAATTTAAATGCTCATATAAAAGATGCGTTATCAAATGGTTTCATCGATGTAGAACAATACGGAGCACTAGAAGAGATTGCTGAAAAACTCGAGATTGATCCAAAAGAGTTACAAAGAAGCATAACGTTATTAAAGCAAGGACATCATGGAAAAAAATGTCCTCATTGCGGAAAATAAGAAAAACTTACTTTGTGAAGATAGTTTTCTTAAAAAATAAAGCACTGAATATTAATAACTTCTAATTAAAAAAAGTGCTATAGAATATTATCTTCCTTGTATTTTATTTTAAGACAAAATCCATATAACCCTTATCGCAGCTTAGTCTAGACTTAATAAGTGTCCAATGAATTATTAAGGATATTTCTATGAGTACAATTTTCAGATATCAAGCTAGATGTTTAAGCCAAATGATTGATGCCAATAATGAAACACAAGCGCATATTTATCTTGAGCAACTATTACTTTTTCCTGTAGATATACAAGATAAAATAATTGAAGAGATTAGCCATTTAGGTAATTGCAGCAGCGATGCTGTTGCAAGCATTATTGGCCACTACTCCATTATGGATCTAAAATGACACCTTTGAATAAAAAGTTCTCAAATAGTTAAATTGACCGTTAACAATTATGTGCTTAATTGATGAATTCTTAATTTAGCAATATCATCGCGAATTGCAGCAGCTTGTTCAAACTCTAAATTTTGTGCGTGGGTGTACATAGTTTTTTCAAGTTGTTCAATTTTATTATCAATCTCTTTTGTGCTTAGTGTTTGATAATTAGCATGTTGCTCTGCAACCCTATCTAACTCTTTTGATTTACTAAAGTTACCAACCTCCATCACATCGGTAATTTTTCTAATTACCCCTCTAGGTGTAATATTATTATCAAGATTATATTGATGCTGTTTTTCTCTACGGCGATCAGTTTCATCAATAGCTTTACGCATAGATTTTGTTATTTTATCGCCATAAAGAATCGCTCTACCATTAATATTACGAGCAGCTCTACCAATAGTTTGAATTAAAGAACGCTCTGAACGCAAAAAGCCCTCTTTATCAGCATCTAAGATGGCAACAAGTGAGACTTCAGGCATATCTAAGCCTTCACGCAATAAGTTAATTCCAATTAACACATCAAATTTACCTAGGCGAAAATCTCGAATAATCTCAACTCGCTCAACCGTATCAACATCAGAATGCAAATAACGGGCTTTAATGCCATGATCATATAAATAATCGGTTAAATCTTCGGCCATGCGTTTGGTTAGTGTCGTTGCTAAAACACGCTCATTTAATGGTAATCGTTTATGAATTTCAGATAATAAATCATCAACCTGTGTTTCGACACCACGTACTTCTATTTGTGGGTCTAACAAGCCTGTAGGTCTGACTACCTGTTCTGCGATGTCACCTGCTGACTTTTCAATTTCGTAATTACTGGGTGTTGCTGAAACATAAATAGTTTGCGGCGATAGAGCTTCAAACTCTTCAAACTTCATCGGCCTGTTATCAAGGGCAGAAGGCAGACGAAACCCGTATTGAACTAAGTTTTCTTTACGTGACCTATCACCTTTATACATAGCGCCAATTTGCGGCACAGTAACATGGGATTCATCAATGATTAGCAATCCGTCATCCGGCAAGTAATCAAACAATGTTGGCGGCGATTCACCGGCTTCACGACCTGATAAGTAACGAGAGTAATTTTCAACGCCTGAGCAATATCCCAGCTCAGTCATCATTTCTATATCAAACTGAGTTCGCTGTGTTATTCGTTGTTCTTCAACTAAACGGTTATTATCTTTTAGGTATTGAGATCGCTCTTTCAACTCAATTTTAATTTTATCTACCGCCGCCAAAATTTTATCTCGCGGTGTTGCATAATGAGTTTTAGGATAAACAGTCACACGAGCTAACGTACGTTCAACCTGCCCTGTTAACGGATCGAATTGACTAATACGCTCAATTTCCTCATCAAATAATTCAATACGCAAGGCAAGGCGATCTGACTCAGCGGGAAAAATATCAATAACATCACCGCGAACTCTGTAAGTAGCACGGGCAAAAGCAACATCATTACGCTTATATTGTAATTCAGCTAAACGTCTTAAAATATCACGCTGATTAATGATGTCACCAACACTAATATGCAGCATCATTTTCAAATAAGAATCAGGGTCACCTAAGCCATAGATGGCAGATACAGAAGCGATGATAATAACATCACGTCGCTCTAACAGTGCTTTAGTAGCCGACAAGCGCATTTGTTCAATGTGCTCATTAACCGAAGCATCTTTTTCAATAAAAGTATCTGTGGTGGGTACGTATGCTTCAGGTTGATAATAATCATAATAAGAAACAAAATATTCAACACAGTTACTTGGAAAAAACTCTTTCATTTCACCATAAAGCTGTGCGGCTAACGTTTTATTAGGCGCTAACATCATGGTAGGACGATTAAGCTTTTCAATAACATTAGCAATAGTGAATGTTTTACCTGAGCCCGTAACACCTAATAATGTTTGGTGGGCTAAGCCTGACTCTATACCTTCGAGCAATTGCTTGATAGCTGTTGGCTGATCACCACTTGGAGTGTAATCAGACTCTAATTTTAGTGCTTTCATGGTTGTTTCTTTCAAGTCAACGGCTCCTTAACAATAAACTCTTCATTGCTAAACTGTTTTGAAAAAAGTTTGTAAGAGATAGCGGCCATAACTAAATTCCCCGTTAGTGCACCGATGAAAAAACCATGTAAACCATACAAATAACTTCCTAAATAAGCTAAAGGCACATAGCAAATAAACAATCGGATAACACTTAGAACTAAAGCAACCATGGGCTTGTGCAAGGCATTAAAAGAAGAGTTTGTTAAAATAATGACCCCCTGAAAACCATAACCTAAAGGTAAAACCCAAATAAACAGTACAATAATATCAGCCACTTTCTGTTCTGTAGCAAAAACCGAAGCTATCCAAGGTGCAGCAACAATTAAGGCTATATAAACAAACACTTGCCAAAACATAACAAATTTCACTGAAGCTTTATATGCATGTTCCACACGGTGCATATTACCCGCACCAAAATTTTGACTTATAAAAGGAGGTAAAGTCATCGACATAGCTAAAACGACTAACGATGCTATAGACTCTATACGTGAACCAACACCAAAACCAGCGACCACTGACTCTCCATAACCTGCAGCAATAGCAGTCATAATAGCGGCAGCTATTGGTGTTAACATATTTGCACCCGCAGCAGGCAGACCAATCTTTAAAATGCCATGGCATGAAGAGATCAACTCTTTAATTGGCAGAAGTTGAGTGTGAATTAAATTTTTCTGTTTAGTTAAAATAATTAAGACAAAACAAAAACCAAACAACCAAGAAATAAGTGTTGCTATTGCGGCTCCTTCTAAACCCATCGCCGGTACAGGACCAAAGCCGAATATAAAGATAGGGTCAAGCACGGCATTAATCAACCCAGCACTTCCCATCACAATGCTGGGCGTTTTAGTATCACCAGATGCACGAAGAATAGCATTACCAATCATAGGGCCAATCAAACAGACACTACCGATATACCAAATATCTATATATTGATGGATTAACGGTAACAAAGACTCTTCAGCCCCTAATAAGGTAAAGAGCTCATCAGTAAACAAATAACCAACATACGATAAACTAATAACCACAACTGCAGCTAAGTATAAAGCCGCAGTAGCAGAATTTTTAGCAGACTTATGATCATCACGACCAAGAAATTTAGCAATTACCGCTGATGTGCCAATTCCTAAGCCAATCATTAAGCTAATCACAGTAAACGTAACCGGAAAAGTAAAACTAATTGCAGCTAAAGGCTGAGTACCCAACATACTCACAAAAAAGGTATCTATTAAATTGAACGTCATCAATAAAATCATGCCATAAATCATAGGTATGGTCATTCTTTTCAAAGTGCTTGCAACAGGATCTTTTAGTAAATTTACTGGCTGCTTTTTATTAGTTGTTATTTTATTTGACGTCATTAATAAACTTTATAAAGGTAATAGTTAATAGGCTTGTTGTTAAGTTAAATCTATTGTAATCAAAACCAAAAGAAATGCACAGTAAATGCGAGTAATTATCCTGCTGGTCAAAAATCAAACCAAAGACTCAATAAACCAACAGAACAGAAATAAACCATTGATTACAAAGAAAAAATAAAAACATCAACTTAACTATTGACATGTCTACAAGCTAAGTAAAACGATAATGTAAAGAGTTCTTACAAATTAACTAACATAGTTATCCACAGCTTTAGTGGATAACTACCATTTTATATTGTTTATTAGTTAAATAACAAAGGCTGCACATAAAACTATCAACAATTGCAGATAAACTAACTTTAGTGAACGCAATTTAAGCAATCAAACTAATAAATGATTTTTTTATTAATTTTGTATTGACACTTAGGCAACAGGTCTTTATTATTCCGCTCCGTTAGCCAAGTTGCTTGGCAAACGATTCCCCAATAGCTCAGTTGGTAGAGCGATGGACTGTTAATCCATGTGTCACTGGTTCGAGCCCAGTTTGGGGAGCCACATTTTATATGAGAGGTAACATACTCATAAAGTAAAAGTTTATTCCCCAATAGCTCAGTTGGTAGAGCGATGGACTGTTAATCCATGTGTCACTGG
>JAPYOP010000004.1:49688-49906 GCA_029938115.1 Colwellia sp.
TTCGAGCCCAGTTTGGGGAGCCACATTAAAAGCTACAGAGAAATCTGTAGCTTTTTTTTTGCTTGAAATTTATTTCCCAATGGACAGTTACTAGAGCGATGGCCTGTACTCTTTATTAGATATACATATGTCACTGGTTCGAGCCCTTATGTTATAAAAGGCTGGGAGCCACATTAAAAGCTACAGAGAAATCTGTAGCTTTTTTTTTGCTTGAAATT
>JAPYOP010000004.1:50006-138981 GCA_029938115.1 Colwellia sp.
AAGGCTGGGAGCCACATTAAAAGCTACAGAGAAATCTGTAGCTTTTTTTTTGCTTAAAATTTATTTCCCAATGGACAGTTGGTAAAACGTACGGCTTTAAGTAATTTATACGGTTATTTCACCCTCTAAATACTGAATTGCTTTCCCTGAAATAAGCACCCTGCCATTATCAATTTTACACTTTAATATGCCTCCTCGTTTTGACGCTTGAAAAGCTATTAATTCATTCTTATTAAGCTTTACTGACCAATAGGGTGCTAACCCGGCATGAATAGAGCCTGTTACTGGATCTTCATCACCGCCATTAGCAGGCCAAAAATAGCGGGAAACAAAATCATACTGAGTAGATACTGATGTTACCACTACATCATAAGGGGCAAGCTCTTTTAATAATTCATTATTTGTAACAACGTTACGCACATCACTCTCGTCATTATAAATAACGAAATAGGCTTGTTGATTTAGTAACACTTCTTTGGGTGCTATTGATAAACCGTTAAGCAATGAACTCGGTATATTTGATAATGGCCTGGGTAATAGCACAGGAAAACTCATTTGCATGCTATCTCCTGCTTGTTTGCTCACAATTAAGTCGCCAACTGTTTTAGTCAAAAAGGTAATAGTGTTTAAGGATACATCACTAGAAAATACTACAAATGAAGCTGCAAGTGTTGCATGACCACAAAAATCAATTTCTGTTATCGGTGAAAACCATCGTATTTCATATTCTCCCCTAACTAAAGGTTTTACAAAGGCTGTCTCTGATAAGTTATTTTCTGTCGCTATTAACTGCATAACGTTATCATCAAGCCAATCATCTATAATAATAACTGCAGCAGAGTTCCCTTTAAATACCACATCGGTAAAAGCATTAACAAACTGTACTTTCAACTTCATTTAAATTCTCTATAAATATATTTACTAAAAATAAAAAACCTTATTTCCCATAAGAAAATAAGGTTTTCATTCAACAATTTTAAACAAAAAACTAGAGGTTACTTTTCTGTAATTAGCTCTTGCTTGCTTTCATACGAGATAACTAGTTTATCTTTCTTCACGCCAACTTTAGCAACACCGCCATTGGTTAATTCACCAAAAAGTAGCTCATTCGCAAGCTCTTTTTTAAGTTGTTCCTGAATCAAGCGTGACATAGGACGAGCTCCCATAGCTTTATCATAACCATGCTCGGCTAACCATTTTTTAGCATCGCGTGTTAACTCTAAAGAAACCCCCTTCTCATCAAGTTTAACTTGCAGTTCAACAATAAATTTATCAACCACTTGCTGAATAACTTCGCTATCAAGGTGATTAAACCAAACAATGTTATCTAGTCGATTTCTAAATTCTGGAGAGAAAATTTTATTTATTTCACTCATTGCATCCAAACTATGATCTTGTTGTTTAAAACCAATAGATTGACGAACAGTCTCTTGTACTCCGGCATTAGTGGTTAGTACTAAAATAATATTTCTAAAATCTGCTTTACGGCCATTATTATCAGTTAAAGTGCCATGATCCATCACTTGCAATAATATGTTATAAACATCTTCATGAGCTTTTTCAATTTCATCAAGTAATACAACCGCATGCGGATGTTTTAATACTGCATCAGTAAGTAAACCACCTTGCTCGTACCCCACATAACCCGGTGGAGCACCAATTAAACGACTAACAGCGTGTTTTTCCATGTATTCAGACATGTCAAAGCGCAGTAGTTCTACGCCCAAAATTTTAGCTAATTGCTGTGTTACTTCCGTTTTACCTACACCTGTAGGTCCGGCGAATAAAAAAGAGCCAACAGGCTTTTCATCATTGCCTAAACCTGCACGAGATAAACGAATGACTGAAGTTAACTCTTCTATCGCTTTATCTTGACCAAAAACTACCAGTTTCAAATTACGGTCTAGCATTTTAAGGCTATCTTTTTCCGATGATGAAACTGACTTTTCCGGAATTCGGGCCATTTTTGCCACAATATTTTCAATATCGGTATTACTAATCGTTTTCTTACGTTTTGATGGAGCAACAAGCTGCTGTTTTGCTCCAGCTTCATCTATAACATCAATGGCTTTGTCGGGTAAAAAACGTTCATTTATATATTTAGCAGAAAGCTGTGCTGCTGCACGTAAGGCTGCATTGGTATAGCGTATACCATGGTGTGATTCATACTTTTCTTTCAAGCCATGTAAAATCTTAGTGGTATCCTCAACACTCGGCTCAACTATATCTATTTTTTGAAAACGTCTGGCTAAAGCACGATCCTTCTCAAAGATACTTTGATATTCCTGATAAGTAGTAGAGCCTAAGCAGCGAAGCTTACCTGCAGAAAGCAAAGGTTTAATTAGATTTGAAGCATCTAACATACCGCCAGAAGCGGCGCCTGCACCAATAATAGTATGAATTTCATCAATAAATAATATCGCATTCTCATCAGATTCAAGATCTTTTAATAAAGCTTTAAAGCGCTTTTCAAAGTCTCCTCGATATTTAGTTCCAGCCAGTAATGCGCCCATATCAAGAGAGTAAATTGTTGCATCTTTTAAAAATTCAGGTACTTTTTCTTCGACAATTAAATTAGCTAGACCTTCAGCAATAGCGGTTTTACCAACACCGGCCTCACCAACAAATAAAGGATTATTTTTACGACGACGTCCCAATACTTGTAAAGTTCTTTCTAACTCACTATCTCTGCCAATTAAAGGATCAATGTTGCCTTTAAGCGCTTCTTCATTAAGATTAACCGAAAAATTTTCAATAGTACGAGGCTCTTCTGCAACTTGTTCACCTTCTTCAGTTGCTGCACCATTTGAATTACTGTCTATTTTTGCAATACCATGAGAAATATAATTTACAATGTCTAAACGGCTAATATCTGCTTTTTTCAATATATAGGCTGCTTGAGATTCTTGCTCGCTAAATATAGCGACTAGTACATTAGAGCCATTCACTTCATTCTTGCCTGAAGATTGCACATGAAAAACAGCCCGTTGCAATACACGTTGAAACCCCAGTGTTGGCTGAGTTTCACGTTCTTCTTCATCGTTTGGTATAACAGGCGTGGTTTCTTGAATAAATTCAAGCAAGTTTTTACGTATTTTGTTTAAATCCGCACCACAGGCACCGAGTACTTCAATCGCTGAAGGATTATCTAATAAAGCCAGTAATAAGTGCTCAACCGTCATGAATTCATGACGAGACTCTTTGGCTTGGCGAAAAGCTAAGTTAAGGGAAATTTCTAAATCTTTATTAAGCATAGGTACTCCAATTTATATCCTTGCGAACTTTTCTTATATCATTCTAAGCCATCAACATCAGGCTTTTTCAAAAACGCACTTTAATGGATGCTCATTTTCAAGAGCATAACGGACAACATGATCCACTTTTGTTTCTGCAATATCTGCAGTAAATGTGCCACAAAGAGCTTTTCCTTTATAATGAATAGTTAACATTATGTCGGTAGCTTGATCTGAAGTCTTATTAAAAAATCGACATAATACATCTACTACAAAATCCATAGGTGTGTAATCGTCGTTAAGCAAAAAAACATGATACTTAGGTGGTTTTTCGACTTCATTTTTAATTTCTTCTTCAACAAGCTCATGGCTGTCAATTAACTCTTTCCAGTTGCTCATATGTTTATATTAGTCTCTACTGATAATTTTTGCTGTAACTTTTTCGTTAAAAAGATAGGTTTTTTTATAAAATCCACTTGACTATTCTCATATTTTATCTACGATTCAATAAGTGGCTATTTTTTAGCCGCGTGTCTAGTTGTGTATATGCTTAATTATATCTCTATTTTAATGAGACTAAAATCAAATAAAAACAATTGATGTTAAGCGCACTTATAATACTAATGGATTTAGAAGGAAGTAGATGTATGGCTCACGGTACAGTTAAATGGTTTAATAATGCGAAAGGTTTTGGTTTTATTCGTCCAGATAGTGGTGGAGAAGATATTTTTGCTCACTACTCAACTATTGAAATGGATGGTTACCGTACACTTAAAGCCGGACAGGATGTTAATTACGAATTGAATGATGGTCCAAAAGGACATCACGCAGCAAGTATAAAACCTACAGATGAAGAATTAGAGTTAGATTAATAAATAAATAAATAAACTTATTCTCGTAATCTATTTTCTACAATATAAAAATGCTATTTATATTGTAGAAAATCTATACAAAAAATTCACTCAAAAACAAACTACTCACAGATATAATATGTTAAATGCTTTTTTCTAGTCCAGTTCTTCTATAGCTATTCCAACTAAATAACAACCTTCACATTCTTCATCTGTGCGCACTACCTTACCGCGCATATCAAGTGATTGAACTTGCTCAGAAGATGAATCAAGTTTTATCTTAACATGAGTAGACATAGCGATAGGCTGCTCAACTTCAATAGCCATTCCTGTAGCACTTAAATCTCGACAAGTTGCTGTTATTTGGCTATTTGCTTCATCATCGATAATAGTAATAACCACTTCACTATTTAGCATCATGCGATAGAAATTACGCTTATCATCAAAATTTATCATTCGTACTCCAATGTATGAAAATTTAACTTAAAACAGATAAGTTATTTATACTGAGCTTAGACCTGTGTGTCAAATAACTATTATATAGCCTATGAATAATCTTTCAAATGGTTAACGATTCGCTTCAAAGAAATAGGCTGTGGTGTGCCTAGATTTTGCGCAAACAATGAAATACGTAACTCTTCTATCATCCACTTTGTTGATAACAGTTCGTGCGATATAGGCTTATCTTTTCGCTGCTTTGATAATACATTGTGATATAAATCTACAGCCTTATTCACTTCAATCAACTTTAACCTGTCTTGATTAGGGTCTATTGGCACCTTCTCTAATCGGCGTAAAATCCCTTTCAAATAGCGAATTGTATTGTCTAACTTATCAAAACCAGATGCACTAACAAAGCCTTTAAATACCAACATTTCATTTTGCTGCTTAATATCACCATGTGATTGAATAACATTAAGTGCCACATTTCCCTTTAATTTTTTAGCAACGTCATGACGTAAACTTAACACTTGCTCGACTTTAATGGCTGCAGTTAATACGCAACCTGAAATTTCAGCACGGACATAGTCACGCAGTAAATCAAAGTCGCTTTCTGATCTAGGTAAATGCGCTAGCCCGTTATTTTGTTTATATTGCTTAACCAAATACAAACATGCACCTTGAATACAATCTTGCAGTAAATCGGTAATGGAGCCAAAAGGGTTAAAGTACAAACCTAACTTAGCTTTGTTTGGCATTTTTTCTTGCAAGTACTTCAATGGTGATGGAATATTTAATAAGACAAGCCGACTAACGCCATTAAGCATAGCTTGTTCTGCATGTTCAGCTTGTTCAAATAGCTCAATAGCAACACTGCTTTTATGATCAACCAAAGCTGGAAATGCTTTAATGGTCATGTTGGCAACTTTTTTCTCATATCCTTTTGGCAAGTGACCAAAATTCCATTGTACTAATTTTGATTTTTCTATGCCTTTCTCTGCTACTTGTTTGATTGATGCTTTTACTTTGCCTTGCAATTCCGCCTTTAGCTGATTAAGATTTCGCCCTTGCTTTAATAACTTCCCTTTTTCATCAATCACCTGAAAATTCATTGTTAAATGCACAGGTAATGCAACATCCTGCCAAATATCTTCTGGCAACCTCACACCGGTCATACGTAGTAACTGCTTTGCTAAAGCATCAACTAAAGGCCCTTGGCTCTCATTCATGTTATCTAAACATGCTTGAGCATAATTTGGCGCTGGAACAAAGTTACGTCGTAATGCTTTCGGTAATGCTTTAATTAACGCCACCACTAAATCATAACGAAGTGCAGGAATTAACCAATCAAACCCTTCAACTTGGCACTGATTTAATAGCGCAACAGGCATAATAACACTGATACCATCATCTATATCACCAGGGCTAAAATGATAAGCTAACGGTAAGGTTAAATTGTTTTGCTGCCACATGTCAGGGTATTCTTTTATTGATAGCTCACTCGATGATTCATTAAGTAAAAACGCTTTAGTGAAGTTAAGCAGCCCAACGTCTTGTTTCTTAGCTTTTTTCCACCAAGCTAAAAAACTTCGCTGGCAAACAATTGACTCTGGTAATTTATCTAAATAGAAATCAACAAGCTGTTGATCATCAATTAAAAAATCTTTACGACGAGCTTTTTGCTCAAGCGCTTCAATATCGGCAACTAAAGCTTGGTTTTGTTCTAAAAACTTTTCCTCAATAAAACTATCACCATTAACAAGCGCTTCTCGAATAAACAGCTCTCTACATGTATTGGGTTCAATGTTATTGAAGTTGATTTTTCTTTTGGTCACAATATTCAAACCATAAAGAGTGACTTGCTCAAAGGCCATTACCGCACCTTGTTTTTTCTCCCAATGAGGCTCGCTATAACTACGCTTTAACAAATGTTCTGCTAAAGGCTCAATCCAAAGAGGATCAAGTCGAGCATTCATTCGAGCAAATAAACGGCTGGTTTCAACAAGCTCTGCCGACATCAGCCATTTAGGAGGCTTTTTAGCTAATGCTGAACCAGGAAAAACAAAAAACTTACTTCCTCTAGCTCCTTTAAACTCTCTATTTTCGTCTTGTTGTCCTAAGTGACTTAATAAGCCAGACAATAAAGCTTGATGAACTGTAACCAAACTAGCAGGTAAATTTTGTTCTTTTTTAGCCTGATCTGTTGATGAATTGGCTTCAGAAATTAAAAATTGATAATCAACGGATGTGAGTGATATTTTTTGCTCTTTTAACGTTAACTTAAGCTGACTAAAGATATCTTGCCATTCACGCAAGCGCACATAAGATAAGTATTCTCGTTGACACAGTTTTCTAAAATGATTTTGCGATAAATCTTTTTTCTGCTCTGATACGTACTGCCATAAATTAAGTAAACTAACAAAGTCTGAATTTTTATCTTTAAAACGATTATGTTTTTCGTCTGCTGCTTGTTGCTTTTCATGCGGTCTTTCTCGAGGGTCTTGAATACTTAAGGCACTTACAATAATAAGTATTTGCTCGATACAACCTAAATCAATGGCTGTTAACACCATTTTAGCTAACCGAGGATCAATTGGAAATTTAGATAATAAACGCCCTGACTTGGTTAATAGAGTTCCTTGCCTTTGCTCTTCATGTTGTTTTCTTGGTTTATTAGCAGAGTTATCAATCGCCGCTAACTCTTCTAATAACTTAATACCATCATTTATATTTCGATTATCTGGTGCTTCAACAAAGGGGAAATCTTCAATTTCACCTAAATCTAAAGCTAACATTTGTAAAATAACCGTCGCTAAGTTAGTACGAAGAATTTCAGGATCAGTAAACTCTGGGCGATTTAAATAATCCTCTTCGCTGTATAAACGAATACAAACCCCTGATGAAACACGTCCACAGCGTCCTGAGCGTTGATTAGCACTAGCCTGTGATATAACTTCTATAGGTAAGCGCTGTACTTTGGTACGATAACTATAACGGGAAATTCTAGCCGTTCCAGGGTCAATTACATATTTGATACCTGGCACGGTCAAACTTGTTTCAGCAACATTAGTAGCCAGTACAATGTTTCGCCCTGAATGCGGCTTAAAAATGCGATTTTGTTCACTAACAGTTAAACGAGCGTAGAGTGGCAAAATTGCTGTATGTCGTAAATTAGCCTTACTAAGTGCGGCAGCAGTATCTCGAATTTCTCGTTCACCATTTAAGAAAATTAAAATATCACCTTGAGCCTCAGTAGAAAATTGTGAAAGTTCATCTACCGCATTAAGAATACCACTAATGATATCTGTACCTTCATTTAGGCTAGAGCCATTATCATTCTTTTCATCGCCATCAGCAGAACTGTCATTTAAGGGTCTATAACGCATTTCTACCGGATAAGTTCTACCTGAGACTTCAATGATAGGAGCTGCTTTGCCATTTTCATCTGCAAAGTGGCTAGCAAAGCGTTGTGGATCAATAGTAGCGGAAGTAACAATCAGTTTTAAATCAGGGCGTTTGACTAAAACTTGTTTCAAGTAACCTAAAATAAAATCAATATTTAAACTGCGTTCATGAGCCTCATCAATAATGATGGTATCGTATTGGCGAAGCAGGCGATCTCTTTGCATTTCAGCTAATAAAATACCATCTGTCATTAATTTTATATAAGTGTGTTGGCTGACCTGATCATTAAACCTTACTTTATAACCAACTTGCTCGCCTAATTTGCTATTTAACTCTTCGGCAATACGGTTAGCAACTGTTCTAGCAGCAATCCTTCGTGGTTGAGTATGACCAATAAGACCGTCAATACCTCGACCTAATTCAAGGCATATTTTAGGAATTTGTGTGGTTTTACCCGAGCCAGTTTCTCCTGCAATAATTACCACTTGATTATCACGAATCGTTTGAGATATTAGCTCGGCATTATCGCTAATAGGCAAACCTTCAGGATATGTTATACGGGGACGATTTTGTAATTTATGCTGTTTCTCGCTAATTGATTGCTCAATTGCTCGCGCTGTTCTATTTAGCTGCTTAACTTGTTGTTCAAGTTTACTTTCATTTCTATTATTCTTATCATTCGTTGATGATATTTGGCTCATAACTCTTTTATGGTTAATTAATTGTTTTTTCAACCACGGAAGATCAGACTTTTTGACCTGAGTTAAAGCATCAAATAAAGATTGGATATTGGGAGATTTATTAGGCTCTTTACTAAGTAGGGTATTTGACGACAAAATAGACTCAACTAATTTAACAAAAGAAAACGTAGAAAAGTCTATTTTATCAGTTATGTTGCACAAATCACATTAACAAAAGTAATTAAACATATTAGTGAGCAGCATGCTTTTTACCCGCTTTTAAACTTGCTCGCAGGTGTTGGTCAATAGCATGTAAAACATCATTTCGGCATATAGTGCCCAATAGATTACCGTCATCATCTATTACCGGATAAACCTTTGGCTTATTTTTGAGCATTAACTGCCCTAATTCAATAACACTATCATAAGGCTTCATGGTCAAAACGTCTTTACGCATTAAGTCGGCAACATCAGCAACATGCTCATTGTAATAAATAGTCTCAATCATTTTGGCTAACACATCACTTTCTGACAAAAAGCCAATTAATTTACCATTGTCATCAATTACTGGCCCACCTATTTGCTTAGTTTTCAAAAAACGTAACGAGGCTTCCTCAACTGCCATACCAGCAGTGAATGTAACGGGATAGTGGTTCATATATTTTTCTACTTTTAGAGACTCCATCATAAATCCTTAAACATTGGGCAAAAAAAAAGAGTTATACACATTTAATTAGGAATTAACCCTACTATTAATGTAGATAACTCTTTAGCAAAACACCACTTTTTCATGGCTTTATCTGAATTTAATTATCATCCTTACTTTTTTTAAATTTTATCGGCGATAGAACTAAATATAAAACCAAGCTAAACCTATTCTCTATATTTTTAAATTGCACCATTTACCCGTATACCCGTCCCAACACATAACCTAAGGCTATAGGCTAGCCAACATTAACTATTTTAATTTTTTTTAATTTTACATTATCTTAAAGGTGAATCAACTATTTACTTCTCAATGTAAAAAACATTTTTCCCGTAACATTATTAAAATAAGATACTGATAATGAATAGAAAACAACAAATAATTAACAGCGCAATTAAAGCAAACATCATTGATAATAACTTAACAGCTATTGGTATTATGGATTTAAATGGCTTACAAAAAACAGTAAGTGATGTTTATGCTGCTTTCCCTGAGAATTTTTTTCATACCTTCGCAGTTAAAGCAAATGCATTAGTTAAAGTCTTAGAGTCATTACGTGAATATGGCATGGGTGCTGAAGTTGCCAGCCCTGGAGAGCTTTTAATAGCTCAAACTGCAGGTTTTCCCGCACAAGACATTATTTTCGATTCTCCTGCAAAAACTATAAATGATTTACGTTCATGCATCAAAAATGATATCTCTCTTAATATCGATAACCTACAAGAGTTAGAACGAATTGACCAACTAATGGATGAGTTTCCAGAAACAAAATCTATTATTGGATTTCGTGTTAATCCACAAATAGGTGCTGGTAAAATAGGCTCTACGAGCACGGCTACCGCTACCTCAAAATTCGGCTACGCGTTAACAGATAACGATAACCGCCAACAGTTAGTTAATATATATAAAAATAGACCCTGGCTAAAAAGCATTCATACACATACTGGCTCACAAGGATGTGAACTCACCTTAATGGCTGCCGGGGTAAAAATAATCACTGAGCTGGCTGAAGAGATAAATACTGCTATAGGCCAACAACAAATCACCCGTTTAGATATAGGTGGAGGGTTACCTGTAAACTTTGCTTCAGATGATGTCACACCAAGCTTTCAAGAATATGCTGACACATTAAAGGAGACAGTACCTCTATTATTTACTGATAAATATCAAGTAAAAACAGAGTTTGGCCGCGCCATTGTTGCCAAAAATGGCATGATTATTACTCGGGTCGAATACACTAAAAGTTCTGGGGGGCGACATATTGCCACTACCCATGCCGGTGCACAAATTTTAACGCGTACCGCTTTTTTACCCAAATTTTGGCCTCTTCGTGTTACGGGCTATAGTTCTGATGGTACTGAAAAAACAGCAAGCAATGCTGAAATTGTCGCAACAGATGTTGCAGGCCCCTGCTGCTTTGCAGGTGATTTAATCTGCGTTAATAAAAAACTACCTAAATTAGTACCTAATGATTATGTATTAATACATGATACAGGTGGATACTACTTCACTAACCACTTTGATTACAATAGCTTGCCTAGAGTTTCCATTTATACAGCCCAAAGCGAGTCAACAAGTGAGAATGTAGCGATGAGCTGTATTCGACAAGCCCAATCACTTGAGGATGTATTACTTAAAATGTAAGTCTAGCCATTCATTCATAAGGTTTTCATCTAAAACCTTATGAACAGCAAAGCCAAACTATTCCTATAAAATAACGTTCTACACACCAATATATTTAATTGAATTAACAATAGAGTGAGCTCAGTAATGGACATAAATGTTAGTATTATAGAAACATTAGTCATTGCACTAATAATCCTTTTTTCAGGATATTATTGTAATGGGAAAGTTGTTTTTTTACGCAGTAACAATATTCCTGAGCCCGTTGTTGGCGGCATCATTTTTTCAATTGTTGCCGCGATAGCCCATACTTTTTTTGATGTGAATTTTCAATTCGATATGGGATTTAAAAGTCCATTGATGATAGCATTTTTCACTACTGTTGGATTAGGTGCTAGTTACTCCCTTTTAGTTAAAGGTGGCCCAAAAGTACTTTTATTCCTCATGGTCGCAACCATCTATTTAGTCGTTCAAAATGCAATTGGCGTATCTATAGCTATTGGCACTGGTATGAATCCATTAATGGGGCTCATTGGTGGTTCAGTTACGTTATCTGGTGGTCATGGAAATGCTGCTACTTACGCTGAACTATTTATCAACGAATATAATATGACTTCAAGTGTTTTTGAACTAGCGATGGCAGCAGCAACTATGGGGCTAGTATTAGGAGGTTTAGTTGGTGGACCTGTTAGTAAAAGATTAATAAAACGATACAGCTTAAAAGCAGATGAATATCATGAAGAGCTCGATGATACGATTACTTTCAACCCTGATGATCATGATTTAGTTACACCTAAAAAAATGATGGAAACATTGTTTATTCTGCTCTCCTGCATGGTTGCTGGCAATATAGTTTACCTTTACCTGAAAACAATAGGCGTTGTACTACCGGCATTTTTAATGCCTTTATTATTTGGTGTATTAGCAACTAATTTATGTGAACTATCTAAGCGTTATACTATCAGCAGAGCCTGTATTGACTTATGGGGCACAATGTCACTTTCAATTTTTCTTGCTATGGCACTTATGTCACTTAAAGTTTGGGAATTAGCTAATTTAGCTGGACCGATGGTGGTTATCATTTTGATTCAAACAACCATGTTAATGATGTTTGCTTATTTTATCACTTTTAGAATTATGGGTAAGAATTACACTGCTGCGATTATCGCTGGAGGTCATTGTGGCTTTGGTTTAGGAGCAACACCGACCGCTGTAGCTAATATGGAGTCTTTAGTCGCAAGGCATGGCCCGTCACCACAAGCATTTTTAGTTGTACCTTTAGTTGGTGCTTTCTTCATTGATATAACCAATGCACTAGTTATTCAACTATACTTAAGCTTGCCATTTGTGGCAGGTTAAATCATTATAAAATAAATTCTATTGGGGGATTAGCATGCGTTTAAGACATATTGAAATTTTTCATGCTATATATACTACCGGCTCGATTACTAATGCTTCTAAAATTTTACATGTATCGCAACCATCTGTAAGTAAAGTATTATCTCATGCTGAAATGCAGTTAGGATTTAATTTATTTGAGCGCGTCAAAGGTCGACTAATACCAACAAATGAAGCAGAGATGCTATTTGATGAAGTAGATAAAATTTATCAACAATTAAGATCAATAAAAAACACCACAGACAATATAAAAAAATCTGATTTTGGCAATTTAAACATTGGTGTAACACCCGCATTAGGCTTCGATGCAATTCCTAATGCCATCGCGAGTTATCATAAAGCACATGACAAGGTTCTTTTTAACACGCAAACGCTTCATAACGATGCAGTTAAACAGGCATTATTTGAACACAAATGTGATTTTGCTGTTTTATTCTCTCCAACTGTAACTGCAGGCATTACCTCTGTTGAATTAGCTCAATCAGAATTGGTTATCGTTTATCCTAAAAAGTGGTTTCCGCACTGCCCTACTAAGTTGTCTTTAGAGCAATTAAAAGAGTTTGATTTTATTGATATAGGTGATAGTGGTCCTTTAGGTGACTTGTTATGGACAAGAATGTTGAAGGAACGTGTGCATCTTAACTCGTCAATTAAAGTGCAAACCTACTTTATTGCAACAAGGTTAGTTGCACAAGAAGTAGGTGTATGCATTGTTGATAAATTTACCGCTCTTGGTAATTTAACCGACAATGTAGCGGTAGCATCATGTGATCCACCTTTGAACTTTAGCGTTAATGCTTTATATCTAGACAATAGACCTTTATCAAAAGTGACTGAAAGCTTTATGCCGTTTTTGAAAAAAGAAATATCAAAAAATCAATAAATCTATCTACTCAATTATTACTTATTCAACTTCTGTTTTCCTTTATCAATAAAAATACATTTTATACATGGCTTTATTGAAAGTTTAATCTAGATAAATGAAGCATGTTTTTTTGGTAATTTATCACTCTTCACCTATTGTTAATACAAGCCAAGCCTAAGATATTTCAGTCATATGTTTTCAATTTTATACCATATATTCCTTATAAAAATCATATAACACAAAAAACAATAACTTATTTTGCTCGTTTTTTATAAAAATGACATAGCAAAAAAACAAAAAACCAATAATTACAACAAATTAAAAACATTAAATCCAGCACATAACCTAAGGTTATAATGCGGTAATAAATAGTAATTTGCTGAAAGTGAAAGTTAGGTTCAATGTTATTAACAGAAACAAGATTGAGTAAATAAATAGACTCAGCAAAATATGTCAGAAATCAAACTACAGGTGTTTAACATGAAAAACGAATCAACTTTTAAATTAACTAAGCTGAGTATTTGTTTATTTGCTGCTTTGTCTGCACAAGCGGTACAAAGTGCTGAAGAGCAAAAAGCAAATGAAGAAGCTGAAATTGAACGCATTTCAATTATTGGCTCTAACATTAAACGTGCTACTGATATTAGTACATTGCCAGTAACTACAATGACTGCTGACGACATTGCCAATACAGCAGCAGTTACAGGTGATGATTTAATCCGCTCTATTCCGCAAATGGGTTCAATAAATTTTGGTGAAACAACAGGCTCAGCCAACGTAAATGGCGCTCGTGGAGATGTTGGTGGTGTTAACCTACGTGGTTTAGGCCCCGGTAACACCTTAGTATTACTAAATGGTCGCCGTTTAGTTAATCACCCTGGTACACAAACAGCAAAATTTGGTGGTAGAGTGCCGGTTACCACGGTTAACTCTAATACATTACCTGTTTCAGGTTTACGTTCATTAGAAGTACTTCGTGACGGTGCTGCTGCTATTTATGGCTCTGATGCTATTGCTGGTGTTGTTAACTATGCACTTGATAGTGACTATGTAGGTCATAAAGTAAGCCTTAAATATGGTCAGTCGCAAGGAACACCTTTAGATGAAACAACCTTTAGTTATTTAGGTGGTTTAGAATTTAATGATGGTAGTTCTCACCTTACTGGTTCACTAACCGCTTATAAACGTAATGGTATGATGGCAACTGAGAGAGCCTATGCAGCAAGTCACGACAGACGTGAATACCCAGGGTTACCAGAAGAATTTGTTGGTGACACGCAATTAGATAATAGAAGTACGGATACACCGTGGGGTGAATTTCAATCAGCTAGTTTAGGTAAATTCCATTTACAACCTGACACGTTATCAGGCTGTGTTGATTCGCCTTTAACCGTTACTGGTGTTTGTGTAGATCAAGGCTCTACAGGTCGCGACACCCGTTTTGACCGTGGTACCACACGCCCTTTATCCTCAGACGTTGATAGACTAAACTTATATGCTCACTTTACTCATGAAATTAATGATGACTTAAGCTTCTTTTCAGAAGCTATTTATTATAAAGCAGAGCTTTCACAAACCTCAGAACAAAACCACGGTGGCAGTAAACATCGTTTTACCGTTGCTGCTGATGCCTTTTACAATCCTTTTGGTGAAGAAATTACTGTCTTAAAATACCGTCCTGTGGATATAGGTCCTCGACATGTTAATGTTGATGATACTAGTTTCCGTGTTTTAGCAGGCTTAGAAGGCTATATGGGTGACTGGGAGTGGGAAACAGCAGCCTTTTATAGTGAAGCCAAAACTGACGATAGCGGAGAACGAGTTGATGTAAATGCTTTTGCTGCTGCTGTTAATAGTACAACACAAAACGGAGCCTACAATATCTTTTCTGGGGGCGATGTAAATAACCCCAATACTATTGGCGACATCCCTATCCTTTCCACTTCACAAACAGACGCTTTTACGACTGTTCAACATAGAATATCATCAACAAGCTTAGCAAGTATTGATTTTAAAGCGAGTAACAGCGAAGTGTTCTCTGTACCTGCAGGTGAAGCAGGTATAGCTGTTGGTGTTGAATATCGCCGTGAAACATTTGAAGATGATAGAGATCCTCTTCAAGATGGTACTTACCCTTTCATTGATTACCAAGGTGTAACTAATTTAAGTTCATTATACGGTAGTAGTGCTACTGTTGACTCTAGTGCAAGTCGTACTGTAACGTCTGCTTTTGCTGAATTATTAGTGCCATTAATCGATTCAAGTAGCGTATATGCTGAAGTACAACTAGCAGCACGTTATGAAAACTATTCTGATGCAGGTGATGCGTTAAAACCTAAAGTGGCTGCATTTATAGATTTTAGTGAAGTTATAAGCTTACGTGCATCATACGCCGGTGGCTTTAGAGCGCCAGGTTTACAACAAACGACTGAAGATGTGCTACCACGTCGTTTTAGTGTTAGTGATCCTCTTAACAATAATGAATCATTTGAAATTATTGAAAACCGTAGTGGTAATGGCGATTTAGTAACTGAAGATGATACTAATATTTCATTTGGTATAGTAGCCCAACCAATAGACAACGTAACATTAACGGTTGATTGGTGGAGTATTGAACAAGAAAACTTAGTATCTCTTGTTTCTACAAGCACTTTGGTTGATTTAGATTATATTTCTCGTGTTGATGGTGGTTCAGGCAACCCTGCTGTACACCGTGATGGAAATGGAGAAATAACAGCAGTAGATAATAAGTATCAAAATGCGGCAAAACAAGAACTAGAAGGTATTGATGTTAGTCTTGTAATTGATTTTGATACTGCTATGGGTAATTTTAAATTTACGACTAATGCTGCTTACTTAACTAAATATGAAGTAAGTGTTGATTCACTTTCTGCACAGGTTATCACAGCTCAAGCAACAGGGAATTATCCAAATTTAGATACCGGTACACCTAGTGGTGTTGGTGACCAAATCATGCAAAATGGTAGCCCTGAATTGAAAACTAGAACATCACTAAATTGGCGACTAAATCAATGGGGCGCAGGTATTGCTGCTAACTACGTAAGTGAATTCATTGATACAAGTACCAGTTATAAAGATGATGCGGGTGAAAGCGTCTACCTACCCGTTGATAGTTTCACTACTATTGATGTATATGCCTCTTATGAGTTTGCTGACAGCAGTTCATTAGAAGGAATGAAAGTTAGATTAGGTGCTCGTAACATTGGTGATGAAGAGCCACCATTAACTGATGATTACTGGCATGGTTATGCTGGTGATTACCATTCAAATCGTGGTCGCTATGTATACTTGAATATGAGTAAAAGTTTTTAATAAAAACTAACTATACAAGTTAACAATTAATATGGCTTACCTTCTTAACAATAGGTGAGCCATATTACCTTTTTCTCAAAAACTAAGACAAACTATGAAAAATTTATTACTTACTTACTCATTATTATTTTCTAGTGTTTTGTTGACTTCATGCGCCTCTACTTTGGTTGAACAAAGTGACAATGCGCAAACATGTAGTAGCGGTATAGTTCAAATCACTACCGATTTTTCTACTGCCCGTATGGATGAATGTTCCTTGGTGGCGAAAAATGAATATTTAATCACTCTCGTTCCTGAAAACACTCCAATAAATTCAAGCCCTTGGTATGCTTTTAAAATACAGGCAGACCAACCCACAGATATCACCATAACCATGAAAGTACGCGGTGACGAACATAGATACCCGCCTAAAGTAAGTGTAAATGGCGGAGCGTGGCAACTACAGAAACACAAAATAAAGGGCAAGCGCCTTATTATGAATATTTCAGCTTCACCTGAGCCTATTATTATTGCTGCACAAGAAGTTATTAATAACCAGTACTATGTTGACTGGATAAATAAAATATCTGCAAGCCCGCAGGTTAGTCAAAATATCCTAGGTCAATCAGTCCAAGGGCGTCCTATTTATAAAATTGAAAGTAGAAGTAAAAGTAGTAATGAGTGGGTAGTTATTTTAGGTAGGCAACACCCACCAGAAATCACAGGTGCATTGGCTCTATTCCCTTTTGTTGAAACCTTATTATCTAACAGTGAGTTAAGCAAAAGTTACTTAAGTAAATATAATATTCTAGTTATTCCAAACATTAACCCTGACGGTGTTCATGCTGGTAATTGGCGACATAATGCTAATGGTTTAGATTTAAACCGTGATTGGAATAAATTTTCTCAAATTGAAACTAAACAGATCAATCAGTATCTAGAGAAATTAACCGAGCAAGGACAAGAAATAAAATTCGCTATCGACTTTCATTCAACTAGACATGATGTCTTTTATAGTATGCCTGTAGATTATGGTGTTGAAAAACCTTACCTTGTTCAGCATTGGCTAGAAGCTTTAGATCGCCAAATGCCTAATTTTAACGTGGAAATAAAACCGGGTAATAATCCAGACTTAGGTGTATCAAAACAATATTTTGCTGATAAGTTTGGTGTTCATGCGATTACTTATGAAATGGGTGATAATACTGATCGCCATGACATCATACGCATAGCGCATAAAGCGGCCAATACGTTGATGACCACCATGTTATCCAATACTGATCATAATAAAGAGTAGAGTTAATCATGAAATCATTTAAAACCCATTTTATTACTGCTGTTATTGGAATATGCTTAATTTCATCTTGCTCAGAAAAACAGAGTGAGTCGCAAAAGCAAACTAAAACAGTCATGATTGCGGATGTATTAATTAGTAGTGGTACGGTTTATACCGGCGAATCATCTCAAGGGCAATCCTTGGATATTGCTGTTTGTGGAGAGCTTATTTGTGGTTTATACCCTGTTGGCAGTCAAGTAATTCAGGCTAAAAAAATAATAGATGCCAAAGGTAAAATTGTCAGCCCCGGCTTTATTGACCCTCATACTCATAGCCTTGCTGAATTGCTCAGTAAAGACAAAAATCATAACTTGAATTACCTA
The DNA here is from genome assembly GCA_029938115.1 of Colwellia sp. Taxonomy (GTDB): domain Bacteria; phylum Pseudomonadota; class Gammaproteobacteria; order Enterobacterales; family Alteromonadaceae; genus Colwellia. The sequence goes on from JAPYOP010000004.1 coordinate 68,180, forward strand.
ACACAAGGTGTAACGACGGTTGTTAATGGTAATGATGGTGGCGGCCCTGTAGATATCAAAGCCACAGCAAGAAAACTTTTAGCTAATAGCATAGGAACTAACGTTGCACTTTATGTTGGCCATGGCAGTTTACGAGAACAAGTTATGGGTCGAGAGCAGCGCTTCGCTACAGATGCAGAAATAACCACTATGAAATCTTTAATGGCGCAAGGTATGGAAGACGGCGCAATTGGTTTATCAACAGGTCTATATTATGTGCCCGGCAGTTATGCTAATACTGAAGAAGTTATTTCAATTGCCAAAATCGCTAGCCAATATCATGGAATTTACGACACCCATCTAAGAGATGAAAGCACCTTTACGGTAGGATTCATTACTGCCTTAGATGAAGCGATCAATATTGCTAAACAAGCGAATATTCATCTACATTTAGCTCATATAAAAGCCTTAGGTGTTGATGTTTGGGGACAAAGTAAAGAAGCGATAGTTAAAATTGAAAAGGCTATAAAAGAAGGGGTATCCATTTCGGCTGATCAATACCCTTGGTTAGCATCAGGCACTAAACTCAGAAGTGCAGTTATGCCAAAGTGGGTAATGGCTGACTCTCAAGAAGCCTTCCATAAAAGATTAAACCAACCAGATTTAATTGAGCGTCTTAACAGTGAAATAACTGAAAATATCCGTCGACGTGGCGGTTCAACATCTTTATATATTACCGAGTTTTTAAATAAGGATTTTGTCGGATTAAACCTACAACAAGTTGCGGCTCTAAGAAAAGCATCACCCGTTGATACTGCCATTTGGTTAGTTCAACAAGGAGAAGTTAGAGTAGCATCATTTAATATGTCACCTAACGATGTAGAAAAGTTTATGGTTCAACCCTGGGTAGTTACTTCTTCAGATGGCACTAATGGTCATCCTAGAAAATACGCAAGTTTCCCTAAAAAATATCAAAAGTATGTTGTTGAGAAAAAACTATTAACCTTAGCTAATTTCATAAACGGCAGTTCAGCTCAAACAGCAAAGCTGCTTGGTATTACCGACCGAGGCAGTTTAAAGCAAGGCTATAAAGCCGATATAGTTATATTTGATCCAAAAACATATTCACCTAATGCCAACTTTTCAAAGTGGGATGAATATTCTGTTGGTGTAGAACAAATACTCATTAATGGTAAATTAGTAATCAGTGATAGTACTTTTCAAGAAGTTTATGCTGGGCAATTTGTTCAATAGTAGCAATATAGAGAATAATAAAGGTTCAGTTCCTTTAAATAATATATGCAAAAGGTCGCACTAAATAAGGTGAAACAAAAATGTTGCCTGATAAAAAGTTTACTATCAATTGTTTAATTAGTATTACTTTATACCTATCTGCAATAAATATTTCGCAATCACAACAAGTTATTCAATCTGCTGTAGCAGAAGGGTTTACTGATGCTTTACACAGTAAATATTTAAAGTATATAGCCAAAAGACTAGCGTTAGATATATCAATTACTACAATGCCTTTCGCTAGACGTTATGCTGAATTAAAGCATAGTCGATTAGATATTATGATTGGTTTACAACATAATAAAACAAGAGGCAACGAAGTCATTTTTGTTTACCCTCATTATGAGTCATTGTCATACCGATTTTACTCTTTAACAATAAATAAGAACAAATACCAAACTCACCAAGATCTACAAAGAAAAATCATTAGCACAAATCGTCACTCGAAGTATTACCCTAAGTTTGACAATAGCGAAAACATTATAAAGTTTGAAACAACATCTTTGCGCCAAAACATTGATTTATTAATACATGGTAGGACCGACTTATTTATTCATTACGAAGAGAGTACCCAGCCTAGATTAGTAGCTCATGGGTTAACAAATAAAGTAAGTAAAATAGATTATCAACCCAAAATGGAAATCCCACATTTCATTGCTATTGCAAAAAAATCATTCTTAGCGAAAAGAAAATCAGAAATTGAACAGATAATTACTGCTGGTATTGAAAGTGGGGATTTTTCAAAGATAAGAGAAAAGCATTATTCATACATACAACCACCTGATAACTAAGCTTATATTTAGATAAATATTGTTTATATATTAAAGAGATAAACAAGCACATACATTGTGTTGATTGGAACCTAAAAAACACCAATAAAATTAGTGTTTAAGTAAAAAATCAATTGATAATTATTTTTTCATAAAATCTAGTTATACCCTAAAACATAACTACTAGTACTATCTTCTTGAGCATCAAAATAACGCATTAATGGCGCATTACCTTTCATAACAGCTAAAGAATTTGCTCTTTTAATTTTGTTAGCTAATTGCAATGAAGATAATTCATTTTCAACAGTGTTATTAGTATTACTTTCTATATTATTTTGCTCATTCATCATTGCCACCTTATTATTTATCTTAATTTTGAGGTTTTCAAAAACCTGTGACAACCATTTAGCCTTAAGTTATAGAAAAATAAAATAATCAAACCTTTAGTGATGCATAGACATAAGTTATGGCCTTGCTGTTTTCGTCTAAAATCGTATGTGAATTTAATAAAGCATTCACTTAGGTTATACCCCTCTCAAGAGTAAGAATACCCAAAGCTATTAAAAGTGCATCAATAATTATCTATACTTATTATTCTTCACAATTTAAATAGAATGAAAAAATGACAACTAAAACACTGGTATTATTTTCCTTTATAACATTATTTCTTAGTTTCGCATCCCATGCTCGGTCACCCCATAATATTATAGGGACAGTTATTAATGAACAAAAGGGGCCACTTGATGACGTAAGTATTACAATTGAGAATGCAAGTGCTATAACAAATAATAAAGGGCATTTTCTTATTAAGGCACCTACAGCTGAAACTTATCAGTTAATTTTTTCTAAAGCGGGTTATTACCCCAGCATCCAAACCTTCAGTCACTTTGAATTAAGCAATCATGCTTCACTATTAAACAGTAAGTTAACTGAAGTTATCTTAGTAAAAAAGAATAAAAACCGAGTTATGTTAGCTTTTGGGGGTGATGTAATGATGGCGCGGAGGTATTATAAACCTCATTTCAATGCTACCCCTATAATAAATGAGCAAACTAAATTAGCTGATAGCAAAGGTGTAATTCAACATATTAAGCCCTATATGAGCATTGCAGATTATGCCTCGGTCAATTTAGAAACTCAAATTTCCAAATCAATGCCAAAACAAAAAGCACCAAAATCTATTGTATTTTACTCACAACCTGAAATTTTGGATGCTCTATCATGGGCTGGTGTCGATTATGTTACGCTAGGTAACAATCACACTTATGATTATATGAATGAAGGCTTAAGCTCTTCTCTAGATTTTTTACAAAAAAGTAAATTAGATTTTTCGGGCGCTGGATTCGATGAACCTCAAGCCTTAAAGGCTCATCATCAAAAAATAAGTAACAGTGAGTTCTCTATGCTAGGTTACGTGGGCTGGGAAGGACGTGTAATTCCAACTCAAACTGCAAATAGTGAACATGGTGGTGCTGCATTTGGATCTATGAAAAACATCCTAGAGTCAGTTAATAAAGAAACGGCTCAAAACAAAATTACCATTGCTCAATATCATGGAAGTTTAGAATATGAAAACAACCCAACAATGGTTACCGAACAAAGATTAAAGTCAGCTCTTGATGCCGGAGCTTCATTGGCAATTGCTCATCACCCACATGTAACTCAAGGTATAGAGCTGTATAATAATAAGTTAATTGCTTACTCTATGGGGAACCTAGTTTTTGACCAATACTTTCCCTCAACACCTCTGAGTTTTATTTTATATGTTTGGCTTGATCAAGGTAAATTTCACCGAGCAGAAATTGTTCCACTTTATTTAAAAGCTTTTAGACCAAGCCCTGCAACAGGTATAAATAGAGATAAAGTGATGAAGCGTTTGAGCGTTTTATCAAAACAAAGGAATACCCATATAAACCAGTCAGGTGGGCATGGCGTAATCGTGGAAAATGACACGTCAAAAACAACTGATTTTCAATCTGTAAAAGTAAGCTTCGACAAAAATGAAAAAGTAACGCAACTCCCTCTATTTTTATGGCATAAACAATTATCTAAGATAGATTTATCACCACAAAAAAACACTGACTCAACACCTAAAGCAGTCAATTATAGATTAGGTACCAACCTAATTAACGGTAGTGACTTTGAAAGTTTCAACTACTTTGAGAATAGTGAACAAAGTTGGTTATTTGATGAAAAAATAATGTCTCTCAACCATTACGGTGCAAGCGGTTATAAAAGTTTGGCATTAACCCTAAAAGGCCAACAAAAAACAATGTTTGGTATGAAGTATTTTGCCCGAGTTTATGCTCGGAGCAATCCAATGACCATCAAAGCAAAAATTAAAACGTCATCACTTATAAAAATTCGTTTTTATTGGCAGGGAAGAAAGAAAGGACAGAAACTTTTTACAGCACTACAAGAGAGTAAAAAACATTTAATCAAAGAAGTAACATTAACGCCAAACAAGTCTTCTTGGAAAAGCATAGAGGTTGATTTCAACTCACCTCGTTATGGCTATAAAAGTTACCGAGTGATAGCTGAGATTGAGACGATTAATGGTAAAAAATCGCAAGTAGATATTGATGATTTTTCATTAATAGAGTGGCAAACTGCTTTTAGCCGCTTAGCATCTCCTCAACTACCTAACCTAAAGAGTAAGCAAGCTCAATTTATTGGCCTTGATAAAGAAATCACTAACTCAATAGAATTACAGTACCAATAAAACAAATGAGTTTCATCTGGAGTTCTTGTAATAAAAGCAACTCCTTCAGATGCAGGCAAACTATATTCTGTTAATTCATTTTTTCGAGCAACACCGTCACCAATAGTACTTTATCCAATATTTTTTAATCACAAAGTGTTAACGCTGTACGATTAAAACGGCTTAAGTTTAAATGAAAAAGGTTATGCGCTTGTTCCATACTAATGGGTTCAAAACGTACTTTACAACCTTGGCTTAATTGGCCTAACTTATCGGTATCTACTGATGAAACAGCGCCTATTTTTGGATAACCACCTATAGTTTGTCTATCATTCATCAATACTATCGGCTGTCCATCTGCTGGTATTTGCACTGCGCCATGACAAATCCCTTCAGATAGAATGCCATCAATATCACACGATATTTTTTGACCTTCTAAACGATACCCCATGCGATCAAAGCTTTTGCTAACTGTATATTCACTAGAAAAAAATAAACGCTGCTGGTGCGATGAAAAATGTTGCTGCTGATAACTTGGCACCGTATGCAATACAGCTTCATCAGAAAACTTAGGCCTTAGCCTATCTAATAAGGTTAAGTTTTGTGTTCTACTTTGATTTGCACAAGGTAAAATATCACCTACTTTAAGCTTTTCACCGGTTAGGCCACCAACACCTTCTCGACAAACGGTTGCATTACTGCCAAAACTTTCGGGCAGCATAAAACCATGAGCCACAGCTAAGTAACTTCGTACACCTTGCGTGGCAAAACCTAACTCAATTAGATCACCTGCCTTTACCTGATAACTTCGCCATAACTCTTTGACTTGACCATTAATGCTCAAGGGCATATTTGCGCCTGTAACAGCAATAGTACTATCAAGTTGCGCGGTTAGAGCTAGGCCGCCAACACTGATTTCAATGGCCGTTGCATTTAACTCATTAGCACATAAACGATTTGCCCACCGGAAGGCACCTAAATCTATTGGTCCGCCATTAGTTAAACCAATATTAAAAGCGCCAAAGCGGCCAGCATCTTGGATTAGGCTTAACATGCCCGGTTGCTTAACTAAAAAACCTATTGAGAGGGGCATGTATTAACTCCAAGGTTTTCGGGTAGTTCTCCGCCTAACGCCAAAAACTCAGCTTTTGTAATCACTTTAAACTTGACCTTATCTCCCACGTTAACTGGCATTATTGGTGTTGCAGTCGCATTAAACATATCTATAGGACATAAACCTATAATGTTCCAACCACCCGGAGAAACATCTGGATAAACAGCCGTTTGTTTATCCGCAATTGCGACGGCACCTTTAGGAACTTTCATTCGAGGTGTATTTAAACGCGGTAAAGCAATGCGTTCATCAACGTCACCTAAATAAGCAAAACCCGGTGCGAAACCTATGGCGTAAACCCGATATTCTTGAGCTTGATGAATATCAATAATTTGCTCAACACTTAAGTTTGTTCGTTTAGATATCACAGCTAAATCTGGCCCTGATTCTATAGAATAATATACCGGTAACTCAACCAGTACAGCTTGCTCTGTATTGCTAGCTATTGGTGACTTATCTTCAAGGTTATGCAGTAGCGTTCTTAATTTATTACGCACTTGATGGTGGTCAGTCGTTGTTAAGTTAAACATCACCATAAGTGATGCATAAGAAGGAATAAGATCGATAACATCAGTCGACAAATCATCTTTCATCGCATGACGAATAAGTAACTCAGCTTGTTGCACTTTAGCAGACACTTCACTACTTGCTTGCTCTACAAAATAAATGATCAAAGCATTTTCACCAGCAATATGAATATTAAGATTTGCTGATGGTGTTTCTTTTAACATTAGCCAATTAGCTCCCGAATAGCTTCAATAGCTTGCACACCTTCAATATTGTCACCATGAACACATAAACTGTCAGCATTTAAGTGCAAGGTCTTTCCACTAACCGTTGTAACGCTACCCTGCGCTTTCAATTGCTTAACTTGCGCTAGCATTTTGTCTTTATTATGCACTGCATCTGCTTTTGTACGCGATAATAACTTACCGTCATCGTCATAACATCTATCCGCAAAAGCTTCACTAAGCACTTCAATGCCAAACGTTTTCGCTTGTGCTCGATGTTGAACAATATTTGGTGTTGCTTGCAACATAAGCTTTAACGGACGATGGTAACTGCTCAGTGCAATTAGAATAGCCTCACGAACATTGTCTTTTGCCATCATGTCATTGTACAAAGCGCCATGGGGTTTAACGTATTCTAACTCAATATCTAGTGACTTAGCGACGCCATCAATAGCGGCTATTTGATACTTTACTAAAGCGATAATTTCTTCTGTTGAGCAGTTTATTGAGCGGCGGCCAAAACCAACTAAATCAGGGTAACCCGGATGCGCGCCAACGCTAACATTATGCTCCTTGGCCAATATTAGCGTGTTTTGCATCACCAAAGGGTCGCCAGCGTGAAAGCCGCAGGCAATGTTGGCTTGATCGATATGCAGCATAACTTGCTCATCTAAACCCATAGTCCAACTGCCAAAGCTTTCGCCTAAATCACAATTTAATTTCATTTTATTTCCTTCTTGGCAAAATAACTATATTTCCTTGCACACAACCTTGAGCAAAACCTGAGGTATTATTGGTAAATTTATTATGACGAATTAGTTGACGTAATTCATAAGCACTCAGCTGTTCTGCACTAGCTTCGATACAATCTCCAGACATGAAAATCACTTTTATTGGCTTGATTTTATTGCTTGTTTGTACTGATTAACAAGCATGCTTTAATGAAAGTATTATTGCGGAAAAGCACAAAAAAAGCCACTGACACTTTTATATATTCAGCATAAGAGGCAATAAGTTATATGCATATACATTTTGGCTAGAAGCCAATAACAATACTGTAGCGCTTGCAAGCAAAGGTAGTTCATTTATCAGTGTTTTTGTTGTTGTTTTTACTATTAACATGCACCCTTTATATTCCAACAAAAGCACAAACAAAGAATATATCATTCCACCGTCAAAATAAAAAAACGAAACAGCTGTAAATTTACCGATATTTCGCTTTAAACAGTGCTTCGTTCTATAGACTAAGTAAAACTATTTTACTAAACCTAAAGATGGCACTTTAGCAATCAAACCATTATTAAACCTGACTTTTTGACCACTTTGTAAACGTTCACCTCCGCGAATAATAACCATATCATTCAACGTTAAAGCGCCGATAACTGAAACATAGTCATCTACCCCTTGCCCTACAATGACAGAAACCTTCATCGCTTTATCTTCTTCATCAACAGTTAAAACATACGTTTCATTCTCTCGTAAAACCAAAGCATCACGTGGTACTAACATTGCACTTTTAGGACGCTGTTTAGGTAGGGACACCATCACTGCACTACCGGCTAAAATATCAATATTGTTCGCTGATAATCTAACATCGAAAGTACGAGACAACTGATTACCCGCTTGACTCCATGTGCGTATTGGCAATTGTATTAACTGATTTTGCCACTTCACCATAACTTGAGCATCTTTTTGCAAAAATGGCGCGATATTAATAGGCGCAGCAATTTTTATATCTAAATTTTTGGTATCAATCAACTGCACTAATGAACGACCAACAGAGATCAACTCACCTACATGGGCAAAACGTTCACTTACATGACCACTAAAAGGTGCAACAATTTTAGTTTTTTCTAATGCGAGCTCAGTTTGAGCAACTAAACTTTTCAGCGCTGCCACTTCATTAATCGCGACAGTTAAATCTTTACTAGTTCGCTCAAACTCGCTCAGCGCTGAGTTATTTGCTTCACGTAATTTAGATATACGTTTTTTCTGATGAGTTAAATACTCTACATTTGCTTGAAACTGTTTAACTTGCGCTTGCTGTCGAGCTAGTTGTAATTTTAAGTGTCGATCATCAATTTGCGCTAATAGCTGACCTTTTTCCACGCTGCTACCAACATCTTCTATCCAAAGCAACTGCCCTGTTTGTTCAGCAGAAATAGGAGCATTCATGCGACTAATAACGTTAGCTGGCAACCAAATACTCGGCTTAACCTGCTGCTGTTTTACTGATTCAATACTCACTAACTGAGCAGGTTTTTCATCACTTGCTTGGACATTAAGCGATACAAGCAACATAGCGCTTAACAAAACTAATGACGACGCTGATGTTGATATATATCTAACTGCTGACGGGATAAATAGTTTTCTAATCATGATTGTTTCCTTTAGTAAATTCATGTAATGAGCTAACAACTAAACTTTCACTCGAGCACTAGGTAACTGCTCTAACGGTGCTTTTAAATTTTTTCGTGTTATAAGTTTTGGTAGAAAATCTTGCTTCACCAAACGTAACAGGCACGGTAATAGAACAATGGTAAATAGTGTGCTAAAGGCTAAACCGCCAACAATAACCGCGGCTAGACCTCGATAAATCACACTGCCAGCACCGGGTATTAATAGCAGTGGTAACATGCCAAAAAAGCTAGTTGCTGTGCTCATAAATATTGGCCGTAAACGTAAACTAAGCGCTTGCTCTATAGCTTGTGAGCGTTCTAATCCTTGTTGTTGCCCTATGCGTGTTTGATGCACTAATAAAATAGCGTTATTAACCACTAAACCTAGCAAGATAATAAAACCAATCATGGTAAGTAAATCAAGTGGTTGAAACACAGCTAAATTTAAAAGTTGCAGAGCTAAAATACCGCCAACTGTTGCTAGAGGAATGGTAATAACAACGAGTAGACTGTCTTTCACTGAGCGAAATAGTGCTGCCATTAATAAAAACAAAATGACTAAAGCAAAAGCAAAATTCTCGCTCATTACGCTAATAGCTTTCTCTAATTGATCTGCACTACCACCGTATAAAATACTGCCGTCATCAGGCATTATTTCACGTAGTTTCGGCTCAACCTCCGCCTTTAATACCGCAATGGTTTCTTCAAGTGACCAACCTTTAGGTGGGTTTATATTTAAACTGATAGTACGGTTACCATTAATACGCGTTAAACGGCTAGGACCAACGGTGCGCTTGATTTCAACAAGATTCGATAACTGGGTTAATTGGCCATTACCGGTAACTAATGGTACATCAGCAAGGTTATCAGGAGAGTTCCAGCCATCTGCCCGCAAAATCATATCAAGACGTTTATTACCATTAAAGTACTCGCCAACGAATAAACCATCACCTAAGGTTCTAACAACTCGACCTAAATCCCGACGGTTCCACCCTAACTCTAAAATATTGCGATCGTTTGGAATTAACCTAAGCTCAGGCTCTGTCATTTCTAAACCGGGATTAGCATTAACGTTAGCACCTTCTATGGCTTCGCTGACAAAGGTAATACCTTGACGAGCAACATTTTGCAGTGCTTTAGTGTCTTTTGATTGCAAATGAATGCTAACTTGTCTGCCACCACCAAAACCACCAAATAAATTTCCTTGTCGAGCAAACACTTGTGTGTCTGGCAAATCGACTAGAATTTCATCACGTACTAGTTCAAGCAATTCATCAACGCGAGACTGATCTTTAACTCGAATACCTAAATTGCCGCCAAAAGGGCCACTAAAAATATAATAGTTTTTTAACGCCGGCTCTTTCGTACCGTCCATATAAGGTTTTAATCTAGCAACTATTGGCTCTATCACTTCTTTTTCAATGGTTTTAATATTCGCGCCCGGAGGAAACTGTAAATTGGCATCAACAGCATCACGCTTTACTGGCGGCAAATAATCCAGTTTTGGCATAGCAATAATCGAGACAATAATGGGCAAAACAAGCAGCGTTGTGGCTAGTGACAAACGTTTAACACGGGTATTAGTACTGTTCATAACAAAAACTGTAATGCGTTGCCACAGTTTTTCATTTGGATCATTAACGTGCTGTTGTTTTAAAAAGTATTTAGCCAGTACTGGTAGCAATACCACGGCAACAATAAGCGAGACAGAAACAGCAATAGCAATGGTTAGCGCTAAGTCACCAAACAATTGCCCTTCAATATCCTTTAGAAAGAATACCGGTAAAAATATCGCCACTGTTGTCGCTGTAGAAGCAAGTAAAGCGCCCCACACTTGCTCTGCACCTTGCTCGGCACTATCTTCTTCATTAAGCCCTTTATCACGCATACGTAGAATATTTTCTAGCACTACAATGGCGGCATCTAACACCATACCTACAGCAAAAGCTAAGCCCGCAAGCGATATGACATTTAATGAACGTCCTGTTATTTCTAAAACAATAAAAGTACTTAACAAACTCACTGGAATGGCTGTGGCAATAATTAAGGTTGCGCGCATACGGCGTATGAAAAACCATAAAACTGAAAGTGACAAAGCAATGCCCGCAAACAAATTACCTGTAACTAAATTGATGGCGCGATAAATAAATACTGAAGCGTCAAATGATTGCACCATAACCAAGTCTTTATCCGCAAGTAACTCAGCGTTCATCAGCTCAACTTCGGCTTTAACCCGATTAAGTGTTCCTAAAACATTAGCGCCATTGGCTCTGTCAATACGCATAGAAAAGGCAGGGTTACCATTTTGTATCGCTAAGTTTTGTCTGTCATTTCGTTGAACCTTAACGGTAGCAATATCACTTAAACGGATGTTCCTACCATTTCTGGATGCCAACATAAGCTGAGAAAGTTCATCTACACCATACTTGCCGCTATACCGAAGCGTATACTGACGTCTACCCACATCAACAAAACCACCAGAAACATCCTCAGATGCAGAGACTAAAGCGACAAGATCTGTAATTTTAATGCCATATTCGGCTGCTTTCACAGGGTCATAACGAATTTGCAATTGCTCTCTGTTTTGCTGTGAAAAAGTTTGCACACTTGATACGCCCTCAATCGCCTCTATACGTGGACGAATAGTGTCATTGGTAAATTCCACATAATCGGCAATATCTTTATCATTACCTGGCAAGGCTTGTAAAAAAAACCACGTTAGCGCGGGTGTATTACCACCGAAACCACCTAACATAATTCTAGGTGGACGTGCATCGCGAGGTAAATTTGCGACCCTAGTCATGCGCGAAATAACCTCAATCAGTGTTTGCTCCATATTGGTGTCAACGCCAAACTCTAAATTAATGAATGCTGAGCCACGATTTGCAAAAGCGTTCATTGAATTTAAACCAGGAATACCGCGCAAAACTTGCTCTTGGGGCTCTATGATTTCCGATTCAATTTCTTTAGGTGATGCCGCTCGCCAAAAGGTTTGAATAGCAATACGCGGACGTTCAATATCTGGAAATAATTGTACCGGTAATTTAAAAAGGCTCAACATACCTACCAGTAAAATAAGCGCGACTCCTACAGCAACGGCTGCGGGACTTGTTAAAGCACTTTTGGTTAATTTCATTATTTTTCCATCATCTATTACAATAATTAACAATTAAGATACATCTAGATGACGAATTAAGCAGATGAGTTGCGCTTAATCGATAATTAAACACGATGAAATACAAAGATGAAATTGTTTGAAATGAGCAGACATAATTTGACATATCTTTGGCATTCTAAACGAGCAAAGTTATACTAACTCCCACAATAGCCCTTTTATAAATAGTAATTTCAAATGCTTCGAATTTTTCTCTCTACTTTCATCTCGCTTTATTTTATTTCATCCTCCTTATTATTTGCTAAGTCATTTGAAGAACTCATTCAAGATTGTTTATTTAAAACTATTAAAAACGCTGAAAAAACACAAACTTTACTTCAAATTGAAGATTACTGTGCAAAGAAAGTAATTAAAAAAGAGTTGGGGAATAAAGAACTTGGCGCCATCTCAGAACGAATGATTAAAGAAAGAAAGTCAGCATTTAATCCTTATGTGATCACCCCACATAAAATGAATTACATATTACCTGTGACCATTACCAACGAAATTAATACCAAAGCTTATGAGGATTTTTCAAATTGGGCTGACAACCTTAAGGATGTTGAAGCAAAATTTCAAATAAGTATAAAAGTGCCTCTAACCACAGGAAACTTATTACCTAAAGGAGATCAGTTGTTTTTTGGCTTTACGATAGCATCATGGTGGCAACTCTATACTGAAAGTATTTCACGCCCTTTTAGGGAAACAAATTACCAACCAGAGTTGTTCTACATTACACCTATAGATTGGCACCCTTTTGACAGCAATACAGGTGTTATATTTGGCTTTGAACACCAATCGAATGGTCGTTCACAAATTATTTCAAGAAGCTGGAACCGAGTTTATATTAATTTCCTATTTGAAAAAAACAATTTTGCGCTGTCATTTAGACCTTGGTATCGCGTTCCTGAAGATGAAAAAGAAAACGACTTTAATGCTGTTGGTGATGATAATCCTGACATAGATAATTACATGGGACACTTCGAATTAGGAATGGCTTACAACTGGCGTAAAGATTATGAATTTTCAATGAAGTTAAGGGAAAATTTTTCAGAGCACCACGGAGCTATTGAAATAGGATTTACCTTTCCTTTATGGGCAAAACTAAGAGGTTATGCTCAATACTTTAATGGTTATGGTGAAAGTTTAATTGATTACAACCATAAACAACAACGCTTTGGTATAGGTTTTGCGTTAACAGATATTCTTTAAAACGTGTACTTTTCGCAAAGTATTTACATTTTCTAATTATTGCTACCATAAACCCAATCAGAGCCCTATACTTGAGTTATATAATTGAAAAAACACTAAAATTAAAGGTTTCTCAAATGAGTAATAGCAAAGACTGTGTAGAGCACTTTATAGATATTGGCATGGCCTTATCTACAGAAAAAAACCATAATGCCCTTTTAGAGAAAATTCTAAAAAATGCGATGGAACTAAGCTCTGCAGATGCAGGTACTATTTACTCAATAACCGAAAATAAACAGCTAACCTTTGATACCGTATTAAACACTAGCTTAAATATTCATTTAGGTGGTACGAGTAATAATCCTATCGATCTCCCTAATATTGATATTTATACTTTTGGTCAAGTTAACACCAGTGCAATGGTGGCAATTGCTGCCGCTAACGGAGAAATTATAAATGTTGAAGATGTTGATGAATGCGAAAACTATGACTTTAGTGCCGCAAAAGCTATGGATGAGCATATAGGATACAGAACTGATTCTGTATTAACTATTCCCATGAAAAATCACCAAGGAGATCTCAATGGTGTAATACAGCTTATTAACGCAACCAATGAACATAACGAAATAATTGCATTTAATGACGATGATATCAGAGTGGTCAAATCACTGACTTCTTTCGCTGCAATTATTTTAACCAATAAACAGTTAGTGGTTGAAATGGAAAACCTATTTTCAGCCTTTTCCAAATTAATAGCCTCAGCCATAGATACAAAATCACCTTACACTGGTAGCCATTGTCGCCGTGTTCCTGAAATAACAATGCTGCTAGCTAATGCATGTAACGAAATTGGGCATGGGCCTCTTGCAGATTTCACCATGGATAAAGAAGATTTTCATGAATTGAGTGTAGCGGCTTGGCTACACGATTGTGGAAAAGTGGCAACACCAGAATACATCATGGATAAAGCTAAAAAGCTTGAAACTATATTCGATAGAATAGAACTCGTAAAGGCGCGTTTTGAAATTGCTGCCCGTGATATTACCTATTCAACAAAACTAACTGATAAAGAAAAAGTAGCACAACTAAAAGTCTTATCTAGTGACAGAGATTTTATCGTACAAGCGAATACTGGCGGAGAATTTTTTGATGATGATAAAATTACTCGTGTATATAAAATTGCCAAGCATTATAAAATATCAATTGACGGAAAAACTCAATCGGTACTTAATAGTGATGAAGTACTTAACCTAATAATCAAACGAGGTACCCTTAATAACAAAGAACGTAAAATTATTAATGACCATATGAAAGTTACTGTCGAAATGCTTGAATCTATGCCCTTTCCTAAGCATTTACAAAATGTTCCCGAATATGCTTGTGGCCATCATGAAAAAATGGATGGTACTGGTTATCCTAAAGGCTTAAAGCGTGAACAAATGTCGATACAAGCTAGGATAATGGCAATAGCCGATATTTTTGAAGCCTTAACATCGAATGACAGACCCTATAAAAAGCCCAAAACATTATCAGAAACCTTAAAAATCATGGGTTATATGAAACTTGATGATCACATTGATCCTGACTTATTTGACGTTTTTATACAGCAAGAAGTCTATTTAACCTTTGCAGAGAACTTCCTAGATGACTCTCAAATAGATAAAGTAGAGTTATGTAATATTCCTGGGTATAAATAAGTTACATCGATTTAAAGAGTACAACAACTTTTTTTACACTCTTTGCACTACAAAATTTCATCCAAACAAGGTAAATTACCTCTATCGATATTAAATATTATTGCAATCAAATGCGCCGAGTTTTCATATTTCTATTCTTCAATTTTTTCTGCTTATCTTCTTATGCTGATAGTCTAAACAATGATGAATTAAAAAATATTGAAGCTACATGTCAGCAATCATCACCACAGTGTTTAGCCTATTTAGAAATAGGATTAAACGGTTCACAACCTCACAGCAGACAATGGTTTCGTTTCAAACAACTAAGACTGTTTAATTTATTTGATTTGCAAAAATTGCCACAATTAAAACAAGAGGTAAATTACTGGTTATTCGCTGACAATATGCCGCCGAACTTTGCAGTATATGTTTATATTTATCATGCGAAATTGAGTTCGGCTGATGGTTTATCTAATGAGTCTACAACCTATCTTAACAAAGCAACAAACTTGCTAAATGATATTAACATCAAGTCTTTTTCACCTTTAAGATTAATAGAAATAGCTAATTTACAAATATCTCTTAAAAGCTATTCACAAGCAAAACAAACGTTATTACAACTTGAAGAAAAATTTAGTCAACGAGATTACCCCAATTTTAAAAAAGAGTTGTATGCTAATCTAGGCCATATATCATGGCATCAAAAAGACCATAAACAACATGTTTTTTATCGAATTAAATCTTTAGAGTGGAGTTTAAAAACACCTAATAAGCAACAAATAGCTGTTGCTTATAACAATTTAGCTTTCGCATACAAAAATGACAAACAATATAATAAAGCTGAAATATCTTACTTACAGTCAATTAAATATGCGAAATTAGCGCTAGATGATAGAACATTAGAAAGCACCTCGTTAAACTTAATAAAGGTTTTATTACTACAAAAAAAATTAACACAAGCTAGAGATACATTTGAGAAACTCTCTGAAAGCTTTGTTGAAGACATTCAATTAAAACGCAACAAGAAGCTTTATGAAAAATTGAAAGTACAGTTAGCCAAGTAATTAATCAAGGTACTTACCTTGTATAAGCATCAAATCATCTTGATGTTTAAAAACTAACTCTACTAATTTAGGATCAAATTTCACAGCGTTCATATCTTGAAAAAAACTCATCGTTTCTACTATTGACCAGGCGGGCTTGTAGCTTCGTTTATTAACAAGGGCATCAAATACATCAGCGACAGCAACTATACGACCATAAATATGAATACCCTCCCCTTGTTTTCCTTTAGGGTAACCTGAGCCATCCCAATTTTCATGATGCTCAGCCGCAACAATGGCTCCGGCCCTTAAAACAGTTAACTCTGACGATGCCAAAATGTCATAACCAATTTGCGCATGAGTTTTCATTTTTTGCCATTCTGCCTCGTTGAGTTTTCCGGGTTTGTTTAAAATATGATCCGGTATAGCTATCTTACCAATATCGTGCAGTGGTGATGCCTTATATAGTATCTCAACCTCTTGCTCGCTCATTCGCATAGCTCTGGCCAAGTACTGGCAAGTTAAAGCGACTCTTTTTACATGATTGCTTGTTTCTTTTGAGCGACTTTCCACAGCCTCACTCATACGGTAAATCATTTCTCGCTGGGTAAGATCTACTTCTTCAAACATTGCATGATTATCAAAGGCCACGCCAATATTATTACCAAAGACTTCTATCAGTTTCCGATCAAGACTATTGGCTTTTTCAATTCCCTCAATGAAGAACAAATTTTTACCATCTAAATGCGAGTCATAAACACCAATAAAGTAATCCTCGCCAAAATGATGACCACCTATATTATAAGCAATTTCAAGCCTTTCATCGCCAATCTCCTTGATAACATCACTTAATGGGTGATTTAAAAAAGCGCTAAACCGCCCTGTTGCCGCAATAACTATGCTGTGACGTTCACCATGTGATGCTGCAATAAAGTTTACATTGACAAAAAAGGCACTACTATCAATATGAGACAAGGAACATAATTGTTGAAGTACACCCTGAGTAAAGTCTTTAATCGATTGATGTGCAAAAATTTTATTTGAAGAGTTTATAACCGTTTCAAGACCTTTTTTATTGTCATATAAAGCCTTTATATCTCGATATGCTCTAAGGCATGCATAGGAGAGAGTAAAAAGTTTAGTCGATGTTAATTCTGTTTTTTCCTTATAATCATTAATATCATAATTAGCGATCACTTCTTTTTCAGGGGCTTGTCCCGGTTGACCTGTGCGCAATACAAGGCGGATATGATGATTTTCTTTTACTTCTCGAATCCAACTTACAAGCTCTAAACCTGCTTTATCTGTCTCCATGACGACGTCAATTATGGCCATAGCAAAAGGAATGTTACTTTGTAAAAGTTCCTTTGCTTGCTTAGCACTATCAGCGGAATGAATTTTAAGGTTTTTACCAAATATTTTAGTCTTTTTTAATGCTAACCGAGTTACCATATGCACTTCAACTTCGTCATCTACAACAAGTATGTGCCAGTAATCTTCTATCGCCTTTTCACTATGCCCCGGTTCATCGTTAGATTCATCTGTAAAAACAAGAATTTCGTCCTTATTCATTCGCTCTCCTAAACGCTACATTAATTCATTAATAATAGACTAAAACTTTATATTTTCACCTCTAAATAACTCAATATTAATAATAACCTTAGGAAAATATCCATTAACTTTCTCAACAATTAAACATTAGATTAGAAGTGCGTATTTTTTAGTTATGGTTCAAGGTCAATTGATAAATTATCATTCCTGTATATTTAGCTAGTTTGAACTATGCTTTGATCACTATTGTTAATTTTATTTGACTTAAATAAATAAAGGTTAGTGAATGAATAATAACGAACTCCTTTCTTTTTCTGATGAACAGGCGCACCAGCCTTGCTTACCGATAAACAAAAAAGCAGAGCCTTGGAACTTACTAGTTGTTGATGATGAGTTATCGGTGCACGAAGTGACTCAGCTGGTTTTAAAAAATGTCACGGTATTGGGTAAAAATATTGCCATACATTCAGCCTGCAGTGCAGAGCAAGCTAAAGAGTTGATGGGGAGTAAAACCCACTTTGCATTTGCATTGATCGATGTAGTAATGGAAACAGATAATGCCGGTTTGTCACTCGTTAAATGGATAAGAGAGACTAAGCAAGATCCCAATATTCGCCTAGTATTACGTACAGGTCAGCCCGGAGAAGCGCCCGAACAAGATATTATCAGCCGTTACGACATCCATGATTATAAAGAAAAAAATGAATTAACTGCAAAAAAACTTTTCACGTTATGTTACTCGTGTTTACGAACTTATAACGACATAATTAAAGCCAAAGAAATGCAAAAAATGTTACGCCACAGTGAAAAAATGGAAGCGGTAGGTCGGCTAGCTTCGGGTATTGTTCATGATTTCAATAATATTTTAGGGGTTATTTTATGTAATGTGGAATTATTACAACAAAATCCCTTTCAAAATGAACAACAAGACAAAAAGATCAACAGTATTAATAAAGCGGCATTGATGGGCAAAGATATTGTTAATAAATTGCATTCATTTACAACAAATAAATTAGAAAATAAAGAAAGCGTTAATATTAATGACATTATTACAAGAATAGATAAAGTTATAGATCAATCAAGCGCTAGCAATACTAAATTGACTTACCAATTTGATAGTAATATTTGGTTAACTTATATCGTTGTGAGTGATTTTGAAAGCGCACTCTTTAATTTAGTTATTAACGCCAAAGATGCAATACAGCACAACGGCAATGTATTAATTCAAACAAGTAATTGCGTATTAGATGATGATTTTTGTCAATTAAATCCAGAAGCCATTGCCGGAGAGTATGTTTTATTAACCGTAAGTGATAACGGAAAGGGTATATCACCACAGGTTATGCAACGTATATTTGAACCTTTTTTTACCACAAAAACAGCAGGTACCGGTTTGGGCTTGGCACTAGTGTATGGCTTTGTTAATCGTTCTTCTGGTTATATTACCTTAAGCTCTGAATTAGACGTAGGTACAACATTTAAAATGTATTTACCAAAGACGCTACCTAATCATTGAGAATAAGAACCTTTAGTGCGTTTATTTTTAGATGTTTTTAAACGAGTCACCCTCAGTAAACTTAAGTCACATATTTTACAAACGAATGGGGCTAGCCTCTTATGAATCTAGATATTTATATAAAAAAACGAATATTACTAAGAATAATGCTTATCGCGAGTGTGTTGCTTTTTACCCTGCCTGCCACCTCATATCAACAATATGCCCCAAATAAAATTAAAGCCGCTTACGTATTTAACTTCATAAAATATATTGAATGGCCTAATGATAAAAACATCGTCAATTTAGTCGTTGGCTACTATGGCAACGAAAAAGATTATAGCGAGGCATTACAAGAGATGCAGGGCATGGCAGTAAGGCATTTTAATATAAACTTTATTAAAATCGCCTCTATTGACCAAATAAACGCATTGCATATAGTTGTGCTTGATAAAGCACAGTCTAAAAACATTAATAAAATTTCAAAACAACTTAATGGACAAGCAACTCTAATTATTAGTGATCACACCATTGAAAACAAATACTCCATGCTAAATTTTATTGATACAGATAAAAACAAACTGATTTTTGAATTAAATCGCTATCAAATGCTAAACGCTCGATTAAAGGTTTCGCCTGATATTTTAGTACTGGGTGGAACTGAGCTAGATATAGCCAATGTACTTAAAGAAATGGATGCGACTATTACTAACAGCTTAATTGAAATTAAAGAGCAATCGAGTAAGTTAAATCAACTTAAAGAGAATATAACCGACAGAGAAGAGCAATTAACATTGCACCAGAGAAAATTAGCCATACAGCAAAAACAGTTAACATCACAACACAGTCAACTTGAAAAGCAAAGTGGGCAATTAAAGCAAAATAAGAAGGAGTTTAAAACGCTGCAAGACAACTACAGCCTGATGACCAAAGAGCTTGATATTAGTCAAATTCAACTCACTAACAATATAGCTAACTTGCAAAATTTAAAAATAGATACCAGTCAAAAAGAACAAATAATCTCACGTTTAGAAAGTCAAATTGATGAAAGAAAGGTTTTACTGAATAATTTAGAAAGTCAGCATGCGAAACAAAAACAAAAGCTTACCGACCAATCTACCGTTATCCAAGCACAATATATCGTCCTAATTATCATTGCTATTGCTAGCTTCGCTATATTAATAATTCTGATTATTCTTTATATAAGTAAAAAAACTCAACATCAAGTAAATCAAGAGTTACAGCTTAATATTGCAGCTTTAGCTGAGTCCAACCTCAAACTAAGTAATGCCCAAGATCAATTAGTAGAGTCTGAAAAAATGGCTGCGCTCGGCGGCTTAGTCGCTGGCATTGCTCATGAAATAAATACACCAATAGGTGTTAGTGTTACGGCTACGTCACATTTGGCAGATCAAATTGATTTATTTGACAAAGAATATAAAGTTGGAATATTAAAGAAATCTTCATTAGAAGAGTTATTGATTGATGCTAAAGATTCAACTGGCATTTTAATCAGGAACTTGCAAAGAGCGAGTAAGTTGATTAATAATTTTAAGCAGGTTGCTGTAGATCAAAGTAGCGAAGACAGGCGAAATTTTGAGTTACACACTTATATAGACGAACTAACACAAAGCCTTCGCCCTCAATTCAAACAAGGTAAGCACAGCATTAAGACCACCTCAAACAGTAAAATTGAATTAAACAACTTCCCAGGCGTAATTGCGCAAATCATAACGAACTTAATTATGAATTCATTGAATCACGGTTTTAAAAATAAAACACATGGGGAGATATTGATAGCACTGGCACTTGAGAACAATGAAGTAGTGATAGAGTATCGAGATAATGGTATTGGATTAACAGCGTCACAAAGAAAAAAAGTTTTTGAGCCTTTTTACACTACGGCTCGCTCAACAGGGGGATCAGGTTTAGGCATGTCTATTAGCTATAATCTGATTACTAGTAAGCTCCACGGGAGTATTAAATGCATGGAGACAACCGAAGGTGCCTATTTTTTAATAGTTTTTCCACTTTAATCCATTAAATAACCTAGCACTTAATGAGATGACCCCTCGCCTAATCTACATTTATCACTGTAATTTAGTGAGACTTGGTATAACCATTATATTTTTGCTGCGCTTAAATTTCACATTCGTTTCACAGGCAGTTACATACGATATCATCACGAAAAATTACTGTGGTGAAAATTTATGTCTTGTTCAATTGAATTAAAAAACGTTTCTCAATCATTTCAAAGCAATTGTTCTGATAGCAATTCTTGCGAAAGCAATACTTCCAAAAACAATGTTTCGACTATTACCTTATTTGAAAATCTTAACTTATCAATAAGCCAAGGGCAATCGTACGCCATAACAGGACCTTCAGGTGCAGGTAAGTCGAGTTTACTAATGTTGCTTTCTGGATTAGAAAAACCAAGCTCAGGTCAAGGGTGTTTCAACAACGATAATCACACCTCAGCGCTTGATAATTTACGCTCAGAAATCGGTTTCATTTTTCAACAGTTTCATTTACTGCCTGAGCTAACTGCTTTGCACAATATTGCCCTACCATTGAAATTACGGGGTGATAAACAAGCCATCAAAAAAGCTAAACACTGGTTAGCAAAGGTCGGTTTGTCGAAAAGAGCAAATCATAAACCGTCACAGTTAAGTGGTGGCGAACAACAACGTGTGGCAATCGCTCGTGCGTTAGTGTTTTCACCTAAGTTTATATTTGCCGATGAACCAACCGGTAATTTAGATCAACACAATGCTAATGAAATTGCTGATATTTTATTTGCTTGCTGCCAAGAAAATAATGCAGGTTTAGTTATTGTTACTCACAGCAATGTACTGGCAAGTAAGGCGCAGAACATCTATTCACTCGCCAATGGAGAACTGACTAAAACCAACGCAAGTTTGATAACACCAATATTTGAGGAGCAACAAGTAGAAAAAGTGGTAATAAACACAGCGCAGGTGGCACCATGTTAAGGCATCATATGCAATTAGCTTGGCATTATTTCAAACAAGAATACCGCCAACCTCATCAGAAACTACTCCGCTGGGTTCAAGCCACTTTAATGGTTTTTATTGTCACCTTAACGCTATCAAGTAGTACTATTCAACATTACCTACAGGGCAACTTACAAAACCTGTTAGGTGCCGATGCTGTATTAACTCAAAAAGATAAATTAACCGGCAAACAACTCACTTCATTAGTTAATTTTAGTGATATTGTGGTCAATACCTTGCAAATAAATACCACGTTAACATTTAATGGAAAATGGCAACGTGCAAAACTAAAAGCGGTCGGAAGTGATTATCCCTTACAAGGTCAATTACTCACATCAACCTCTTTTAAAAACGCTGCAACTGCTACAAACGGTGGGCCTACAATCGGAAATATATGGTTAGACAGTCGACTATTTGCCAGTTTAACCATAACCATTGGCGACACTATCAATTTAGGTGATCATGCTTTTATGGTATCAAGGGTGCTAATTCACGAGCCAGATAGATTGATGGAAGGTCATAATGTTTCTATGAGAGCTATCGTCAATATTATTGATATGGAAAAGTTAGCTTTTCCAACAGATCTTATTCAACATCGTTACCTAGTTTCTGCGTCAAAATCACAAGTACAGCAACTTATTGACTGGCAACAAGCACAACTTCCAGCAGCGCAAATTCACCATAAACAAGGTGTCCATCCATTAGCTTTGTTTTGGCAACGCACTGAAAACTTTTTAGGCTTAGCCTCTATTATTTTATTCTTTATGGCTGCGATTGCCATTGAACAAATAGCGCAAGTTCACTTAAAAAAAGAACAATATTTTTCAGCCGTTTGTATGAGTTTAGGTGCTTCAAAAGCGACCGGTTTACAACTTTCACTGTTCAAGTGGTTCATTAATATATTGGTACTGATACCTATAGTCGCCATTTTATCTGGCGCATTTCATTGGTTGATCGTCGGTTGGTTAGCTAATACATTTGCCGAAATCACTTGGCAATTAGATGTTTGGCTTATGGCTAAAACGATAGCGACCAGTGTATTACTCTTTGCCGTTTTTCATTCACCCGTTTGGTTAACATTGTACCAAACATCAGTCGCTAAGTTGTTTCATCAAAATCAAAAAAGCCTTTCTTTAGGATTGATTAAACTATGTGCCTTAGCCGTGCTTGCTTGGGTTGCTCTGACGTACTCTGACAATGGTTTATTAACCTTGATGTTAGTCGGCAGTATTTTTATCACCATATTGTTAATGGCCGCTATTAGTTGGACAGTATTAACAGTGGGTGAAAAAGCCACACAACAATTTTCAGGGCTGATCCCTTTTACCTTGTTTATGATGAAACAGCGCTTATTAAGTAAAAGCACTCAAATTCTAGGCATTGGCTTAAGTACCTTTTTATTGTTATTTACGCTCATGCTTTTAAAAGACTTAGGTGACACGATGGTTTCATACCAGAGAACACATGACGGTAATGTTATGGTTTCACAAGCGAGTCAGTCACAAATGAATGCAATACAAGAGTGGTCTAAAGAACATAATATTAGCTTACGTCAATCTAAACCTTACTTGTATGCCAAAGTAGTCAAAATAAATAACCAAACCTTAAGTGAGTTTACAACAAAACCCAGTGACAGTTTAGCGACGTTATCAAACGCTATTAGACTGCATTGGAGTGAAAGTATTCCAAATAATAACCGTGTAGTTCAAGGGCAATGGTGGCAAAAAAACACTAAAAACTGGCAACAAATATCACTTGAAGAAGAAGTCATGATTGACTTAGATTTGACGCTTGGAGATAAGCTTACTTTTATTATTCATCAACAAAGTTTTACCTTCACTATTACCGCAAGTCATGTTTATAAGCCAGGAGCGGGTTCAATTACCTTCTGGGTACAAATGCCCCAAGCAGCCATTGAGCATATCAACGCACCTCAATATAATATGGCAAGTTTGGAGCTAAATGATGAACAATGGCCACTGCTCAGCCAGTTGTGGCAAGATCATCCAACAATAAGAATGGCCTCTTTACAGGAATTAACAAAACAATTTGATAAGATCTTAGCCATGATAACTCAAGTCATTAGCGGTTTTTCCGTGATGATTATTTTACTCGCTATTATTGTGATTTTGTCTTCAATCAATGCATTTGAAAGTAAAGAAAAGAAAAAGAACAGTGTCATTATGAGTTTTGGTTTTTTAAAGAACACCTGTTTGCAGCTAAACATTATTGAATGGTTAATTACCGCATTAATTATAGCAACAGGAGCGATAGCCGGCACTTACATTACCGGTATGTTAATTTATCAATCTCAGTTCTCAATGTCTTACCAACCAAACTTAGTTGTATTACTTATCACATTAGCAATTATTTTGGGCACAGTAACCTTATTGGGTGTTTACGCTAGCCGACATAGTTTAAAGAGCTCGGTGAAGCAATTAATGGCTGATGTTTAGAGTAGAAATATATATTTCACATCTGTTTCACGGTGTCTTTGTCACACTTAACTTATACCAAACGTATAGATACTTAAGAGAGAAACAGATGAATATTTTAAAGCAGACTTTATTAGTTATAACGACATTATTAGCTACGTTAATAGTGACAACATTACAGGTGCAAGCCGAAACAAATACCAAGAAAGTATTAATGGTAGTCAGTGGCAATGGCCAAGGAGAAGAAAAACCAGGCTATGAATTTGATGAGTTTTCAAAAGCCTATTCGGTTTTTAAAGATAATGGCATTACTGTTGATATCGCCAGCCCAAAAGGCGGACAAGTAGAAGCAGATAAATACGATCCAAGTAAAAGCTATAATGCGAAAGTATTAATTGATGAAGCTATTATGGCAAAACTTAATAATACTCTTGCGACGAGTACAATAGATGCTAAGGCATATGATGCAGTGTTTGTTGTTGGTGGCAAAGGTGCTATGTTTGATTTACCTAAAGACAAAGCATTACAAAGTGTTATTGCCCAAATATATCAACAACAAGGCAGTGTCGCTGCTGTTTGTCATGGCCCCGCGGCATTAGTTAATGTAAAACTAAAAGATGGTAGTTATTTGGTTGCCAATAAAGCAATAAACAGTTTTACTAACCAAGAAGAAAAGCTGTTTGGTCAAAAGTGGATAAACGATTTTGATTTCATGCTTGAAGATAAATTAAGCGAGCGTGGCGCTAACTTTCAATCAAGTGAAATAATGTTAAGTCATGTGGCTATTGACGGACGTTTAATCACAGGACAAAACCCTACCTCAACAGTAGATGTCGCGACCGCTTTAGTTAAGAGTTTAGGCTTAACACCTGTTAAAGTGGCGGTGGAATTAGAAGATAAAACCATGGCTGTAGTAGCTAAATTTATAGCCGGTGACAAGTCAGCACTTGAAACACTTGCCAATAATCAAGCGCAGTATCACATACCTCTAGTTGGTATGTACGGCTTTTATTTCCTAAAAATAGCGGATACAACACTCGACTTTGAGCAATCATTAGCCTTAATGTTAGTGGCACAAAAAGCAATTAATAGCCCTAACCTTGATATGACAATAGCAAAAACACAGTCAAAATTAGGCCAAGCAGCTAATGCAAAAGCTACATTGAATCAGTTAATTACTGCAAAACCTGATTTCAAACCCGCGCAAGACATGTTAAAAACGTTATAAGGTACCCATTTTACTTTAGGGTATAGAATCAGTTCTTAACGATAACTTGAAGCCAAGAAAGCGTTAAGAACATTTAAATTAGAGAAATGGTATGAATAATCAATCTTTATATATTCTAGTCGTTGAAGATCAGCAAAGTATCGCTCAAAATATTGCCGACTATATGGAGGGGAAAGGTCACGTATTAGATTTTGCTACCCAAGGTGACCAAGGGTTAGCGCTGGCATTAGCCAACCACTATGATTTAGTCATTCTCGATTTAAATTTACCCGTAATGGATGGGCTTGAGGTTTGCAAACAATTACGAGAACAAGCTAATCATCACGTGCCTATTATCATGCTGACAGCAAGAGACAGTGTCGATGATAAAATATCGGGTTTTACGCAAGGGGCAGATGATTATTTAACCAAACCCTTTTCTTTAGATGAACTGGAAGTGCGCTGCTTCGCTTTATCAAGACGCCATTTATTACAAACCAATCATACCTTAACCTTTGATCAGCTAATCATTGATAGAAAAAAACAACAAGTAACACGTGCAGGAACCCCCCTTGAGTTACATAGTATGGGCTACCGTATTCTTGTCATTTTAGCCCAAGCATATCCTCAAGTGGTTAGCCGTTCAAAGTTATCCCAAAAACTATGGGGAGATGAGCCAACAGAATCAGATGCTCTTAGATCTCACATCTATCAATTACGAAATATTTTAGATAAGCCTTTTGATTATCCAATGATAAAAACCATGCATGGTATTGGCTTCCTATTACATGTAAAAAATGATGTAGAAAGCAATGTAATAAACGGTGAAAAAAACGATGAAAAATAACAACAGCAACAATCATAATCAAGCACATACGGATAAACAAACACAGGCAATTAAGTTTCACAGCTTGAGCAGGAAAATCATCAGCCAATTCTGTTTATTTACCCTGTTAGTCTCTACGGTTTGGGGCATGCTTTGCTTCATATTAATGTATAACATTGAAGATGAATTTATTGAAAGGGAAGTCAGACAAGAAGCACTATATTTACAACAAAATTTTGACCAAAACAAGCAATGGTCAGCCTCTCGCGTCAGTTATATGAAGTTATATTTTTCAAAAAACACCTTACCTGATGATATTAAGCAGCAATATATTATCGAGCCCCGCAGAAAAGAGTTTTCAGGAAATAACGGCCGCCATTATCACTTATTAGCCTTACCAAAATCAGAAAACATTTACCTTGTAGCAGAAGTCAGTGAAATGTTGTTAGTTCGTCCTATTACTGAGGGTATATTAAAATTCATGCTGACTTCAGGTTTAATATTAGTACTACTTGCCTTTGTTATCGCGTGGCAACTCGGCAGAAAAACCGCTATGCCATTGAAGCAGCTTGCCGATTTAGTTAACGGTGTTGCCCCTGAAAATATCCCCGATAAGTTTGCTAAGCAATTCCCAAATAATGAAATTGGAGTTTTAGCGCAAACCTTAGAAAGCGCCATGACCAGAATTAACCAAAGCTTGCTCAGAGAAAAATGTTTTACGCGTGATGTCAGTCATGAACTTAGAACACCTGTCGCTATTATTAAAAATGCCGTCGAGGTGTATCGTAATCAACATTCAACAGATGAAGACAATCCAGTTATAAATCGTATATCTCAAGCAAGTACACAAATGGAGCAAACAGTTACCACACTGTTAACCCTCGCAAGGGAAGAACATACCGAAGCAGACAAAAGAAACATTAAAATACTGCCATTAATTGAACAATCTATTATTGACCAGAATCACCTCATCAATAACAAACCAATACAAGTTGAAGTAAACGACAATTGTAATGTAGAAGTCTATGCACAGTCAGGTATGTTGACGGTATTATTAGACAATTTAATCGGCAATGCTTTTCAATATACGCAAGCAGGCAAGGTAACCATTGAAATGCAAAATAAAACACTTATTGTTACTGATACCGGCCCTGGCATTGAACCTAGCATTTCAGATAAAATAACTGAACCTGCCGTTAAAGGTGACCAAAGCACGGGTTATGGTTTCGGTTTATCGATTGTAAAACGTTTATGTGAACATCAAGGCTGGCTATTAACATTTTCAAGTGAGCAAGGAACCAAAATTTCTATTTCGCTGAAATAATCGCTTAACTGTAGTAATACCAATATCACTAATTAAGTGATTTACCCTTTGATAAATCTCATCAAGAGTCATCAAAGGGTAAAAATAACTATCAATAGTTAAAACTATTGTGCCTGTTTGCCTTGATAGTGATAATCTGAAAAAGTATCAAGGGAGGTTTCATTAATTTCAGTAAAATAAGCAAAACTCCCTTTCATATTCATTTTATTTTGCTTGGTTAGTACCGCGCCATTAATATGTAAAAACGTAAATGTTATCGCTAAATCAGTAATTTTGGCGGTAAACATGGGGGAAAAATCTGAATTATTCCAAATCGATATTTTTTCAATAAATTGGTACTCTTTTTGATAGGTTAACTGTCCTTGAAGTTTACCGATAGCATCTTCACCCAATTTCTTTAAGTTAACGTTAAATGCCATCACAATGTTTTTTTCATCAGTAGAAACTAAAGACAAGCTTTCTTGATTAATAAGCGCACGTAACTTGAGTTGTATATGATTGCCTGGCTTCGCTTTACTGGTTTGCTCTTGCTTCTTTTTCACAAAGTTCTTAATCTGCTTTTTTGTCGGTAATTGACCATTAATTTCTTTAAGGAGCCATTGTTCATTGGCTTGTGGGGAATATTGTTCAATACTACTTGTTATGTCACCTTCCTCGTTTTCATAGCGAGAAATGTTATAAGACCAAAGCTCTCTTTGTGTCTGTTCAACTTTTATAATGGCGCGATTCACTTTTTCCTTAAGCGATACGAACTCTTCAGTAGTGTTTTCTGCTGCAATGATATTAAAAACAGAACCAAAGCAAATCAGTAATAAGCAAGTATTCTTCATGTTGTTGCCTTTTGGGATATTAAAAGCAAACTGTATTCGTTTTTATGTGAAATGAAGGTGAAATCTACTAGCGTTGTTATATAAAGTTCACGGAGTGAAAGGCATTGACCTTTATATTTTGGGAAGTGTTATGTCTGCTGTGCGCATTACGGTAATTACAGCCAGAAAAGAGCATCATCCCTCTTAGTAAATACTTGAATATTCAATACGGCAGAGCTTGGAATGTTAGCCGCAAAATCAGCACTAAGTTTTGCCCCTTTATTTGGCGCATACACAGCTATTTTATCAATAGCTGATAATGTTCCAAACTTTATCAAGGCATCTAATTGAGTTGAATAGGAATTAGTTTTATTGATTAGTAATGAAAATGAATTAGTAAAAATGGATAATAAATAATTATGGATTTCATCAACCATTTCAATGCTGATATCAACACCTTCATCTATCATTATTTCAGCAATATTAGCCTGTATAATATTGATTTTTCCAAATGATAATTTTTGTAATTCCATGTTCAATATATTCCTGACAATGTTATGAACGATGAAATTTTAAAGACGTACTGTAAATAAAGCATTCTTCCCCATCATTATTCGAACTGTTACCCATATAATACATTATTTTTTTTAGGGTTATTATAATAATAATAGGTAAAACCATAGGAAATAATACGCTTTATTCAATTTAATCTGTTTTCTACCGCCCCTCTTTTAAACATTAAATTAAAATCATCAATCTGTAGGCTCACCCCCTTAATGAAAAACGGCATAAAGAAGGCTTTAAGATTAGTCGTGACAAAGCAATTTACTTGATTGATAAGCTTGTTCATAAAAGGCAAACTACAATGAAGAAAGGTTCATCAAGCTTTTAACTGATTTTTCCAGTTCAGCTTTGTTTTCCAAATGAGTCAGAATTTTATTATTGCTGCTTTCAAGGATATTAATTATTCGACTTTCCTGATCTTCTTCTAAGCCCATACTTGGCAAAGCTTCCTCTATAAGTAACAGTTGTTCAACGCATATTTGACTACTTTTTAAATAGTAATCTTCGAAAATGAAACTCAGATTCTTTAACTCTAGCGCCATTTTTTGCAAGCTAATAGCGCGTCTATCTTGTCTTTCCTGATGTTCTTTTATAAGAATAATCTGAGCCACTCGATTATTTGCCGCTTGAACAATTACACATAAATGGTCTTTCAATCGTCCGGTTAAGTCAGGGTTATCAATAGGCATATTTTTAATAAAAAGTGATATCGCAGGGTAGTTAACTATGCACCTTTGATTAAATTCCATAATTCTCCCCATATCCCTTAACTGATAGAATAATTTTTCTTCTAGCTGGGAAACATAGCTTGAACCAGAAATGTTGTGCTCTGTTTCGTTATCACGAATTTGCACCACGATATTAAGTCCATATTCTTGACAAGCATCGATGACCGTTTGTGCTAATGCCTTTTGTGTTGTCGTTTGACTAGAGTTTTCGATGAACTGAACTATGATGCCAAGTTCACTGGATGTTGCCATTGCCGACATGGCCGTTTTCATTGCCATTTTAGAGTTATCTTCCAACTCTTGGTTCTTTTTTTGATTAGATAAGGTCAGGCTAAGCTTTACTTTTAATTCATTGGCATTAAACGGCTTCGAAATATAATCATCGCCACCGGCTTCAAAACCTGTCAGCCTTTCTTCGCTCGTTGAACGAGCTGAAACAAATATAACGGGGATAGCTGAAATATTTTCATTAGCCTTAATTTGTTTGCATACTTCATAGCCATCCATACCTGGCATACTGACATCTAACAAGACAACATGAGGCATCACATTTTCTATATTGGCTAAACATTCCTGCCCCGATTCAAAAATAGACAACTCATATTCATCTTGTAAATGTAACTCCATGATCTCACAATTGACGACTTCGTCATCTACAACCATTACGCGATGTTTATTCATGATATGTTCCTTTCTTGTTGAATCAACTGCCGTCGGGGTAAAATTATAGTGAATGTTGTGCCTATATCCGCATTTCGGCTAGCGAAAATCTTTCCTCTATGTAGTTGAACAATTTCTTTGCAAATAGCCAGTCCCAGCCCTGTTCCTCCTGCCCCTGTGTTAGTCGTGCTACTTTGTTTAAATTTATCAAAAACCGATTCAAGTTCATTTTCAGGAATGCCAACACCTTGGTCGGTCAGTGAATATTTAAGTGCTGGTACTTCTTTGCCATCAAGGTCAATGGTAGTTCTACTTAACTGAAAGCATAGCGATGAGTTTTCTGGACTATATTTAATCGCATTTAAAATGACATTTTTGAACACACGAAAAATCATGTCCCCATTGGCCTCAACAGCGCCGAAGCCTTCAGGTCGCTCAATCATGCTAAAAATGTCTTTTGATTGCACATTTTCACAAACAGGAATAAGGATGTGTTCGCCCCTATACATGAAGTAAATTGAGATATTACGACGAATTATAAGTGCGCTATAGGCAGTGAGTACATCGGTTCCTATAAGAAATAAATCCTGAACTTCCATATCAGGCTGTAAGTTATCTTGTTCTAATTTTGACAAATCTAGAAGCTGGTTAAGTAAAACCAGTAATCGCTCAGCACTTTGGTTTATCCGGTTAAAGTAATGTAGCAGCTTGCTTCGCTCTCCTGTTTCTGCTTGTTGGGCTCCAAATTCAGCAAAACTCAAAATACCGTGCATTGGTGTACGTAACTCGTGGGATATATTGGCCAAAAATTCTGACTTCGCTCTATTGGCCTGCTCAGCCATTTCCTTAGCCGCTTTTAGATCACTTGTTCTTGAATCAACAATTTCTTCTAGGTCATCTTGTCGTATCATGAGTTTAGCGGTTAAAGATTTTAACTCTTGCAGTAATTGTTCATTTTGCAGTTGAATATTGACATTATTGACTGCGCGATCCAGAGCGTTCTTCAAAATGAACTTGTTAAAAGGTTTCTCAATATAGTCGTTTGCACCTTCTTTCAGTGCGGATATTGCATTTTCTTTTGTGCCTTTTCCAGTGATCAGAATACTATAAAGGCAATTAGTAATTTTATGAGCTTCGGCAATGAGTTCTATACCTGACATACCGTCCATATTTAAGTCAGTAATTAATATTTGAAACGCCTGTGTTTTAATTTTAACAAGTGCAGAGATAGGATTATTGCATGTTTCAAAAACATACTCGTCGTTGATAAGAGACGATATAATTTTCAATTGGGTTCGACTATCGTCAACCACTAATATTCTGTTTTTTGCTATTTCAACGCTACTCATGATGATGTACAAAACAGGAAGATAAGGTTAACCAAGCATAGTACAATTTGAAGAATGTCACGGTATTGAAATCCGTTATTTTTAGTGACGGTGATAATGTTCGTTAGGTAATCAACCGTGAAAACATACCGTTTTAGACTATTATTAATTAATAGATAGTTTTAGATGAATGATGATTAAATTTTGGTTTTACTGATGAATTAAACAAAGAGAAAGATCTTTGTGATAGCCCATAGATAAGTATTAGCACTTATTCGTTTTAGGTGTATTTGATGCACTTGTTAATAAACGATGTACAAACCAGCTTGGTCAATTAGCTGAATTAGTGTTAAACACCAAAGTGAGCTGATGACAAGACAAGAGAAGACAAGATAAGTACACTAATTAGTGCATTGATTAGTACATTAATATTGATATATTAAAATTACTATTAAGCGGAGCAATCATGTTTATAAAAATTATAATTATACGCCTATTAACTATTTTATTGAGCCTGCTGGTATCTACTTATCCTTATGCAAATGATGAGTTATTTGAAGAAAGCATGTCGAGTTTATTTAGTTTGTCACTAAAAGAGTTATCACAGGTTACCGTTAGTACTAGTGGCCTTACCGAAAATACCATTAGCCAATCTCCCTCAACGATCACTATTATTAACCAACAACAAATCGATCGAAGTCCCGCTAGAAATATTCGCGACTTGCTTGAAATCTATGTGCCGGGTTTAATGTTCTTCGATGACTCAACAAGTGGTGGTAATATTCGCATTCGTGGGCTTGGCGAGCGAAATTACACTACGCTGTTACTCATCAATAGCAGACCAGTTAATCAAAAGTCTTACCGGGGCTCACTTTCAGTACTAAATAACTGGGACATGCAGGATATAGAAAGAATTGAAGTTGCCAGAGGGCCTGGTTCAGTAACTCATGGTCCAGGTGCTATCTCGGGTGTTATCAATATTGTTACTAAAAAAGCAGGCACTTATGATGGTGTAACTTTAGGAGCAACATATAACGCGGATTACCAAAGCAAAGGCGCTTATATAGATGTTGGCCATGTCGGTGAAAATGTACAATGGCGAACTCACGTCAGCATGGTGCGTACCAAAGGATATGAAAACCTTCAAATATATCAATTTTCTAATAATGGTGAACATGGTTACAAAGGCGATGTCGAGGCTTTTAGTGGTTCAGACGGGAACACTGTAGCTAATTTTTACAGCGATACCGACGATAAAGCGCAAGTCAAAATCTCCGTTGATATGGCATTATATGATAATTGGCATTTATTAACGCGTTATAGCTCATCGGGAAATGTTGGTACAGTGACAAATAAAGATTATTTAAATGGCGAGCAAGCAACTCACGAATTTCGTGAAGAGCTGTTCTTAATTAACCTTGACAATAACTATCAGATAAATAATCAATGGCAATTAAAGAGTTTACTAAGCTTCGACTCCGTTAATTACTTCACCACTAACGCCAAACAAATAGACCTCGATCACAACGCTATTTTAAATAAAACAAAAAACTATGCAGAAAACGAATGGTTTGCCCGTTCTTTACTCACTTATAGTTGGAATGAAGATGACTCTTTTACCGCCGGTATTGAATACTCCCATGATTATTTAACCAAACCCTGGCGGGAATCGGCGAACACATTTCGCGCTGGTTCTAGCAGGCGCAATTTTATTTCTGAAGATTCATTATATCGTGGTGATGGCAGTAACGGTACTATCAAAGATTCCAGAGTCGTTGAATATACCGATGGTTGGTCGGCTAACACTTATTCAGTTATGGCTGAGTTAAAATATCATTTACTGCCCGAGGTTCAAGCATTACTTTCGGCTAGAATAGATAAAAATGACTTTACCGCCAGCATGTTTTCCCCTCGCATAGCCGTAGTTGCCAACATTGACGAACACAACATTATAAAAGCGAGTTGGCAACAATCTTTACGCATGAATACCATGACGGATCTTTATATAGAAGAACTTGAAGGCAATCAAAACGATCCTGAAGAAATCAATGCAGTTGAACTTACCTATCACCATATTTTTAATTCGCAACTGTACACAAACCTAACTTTTTATACTTACGATGCAGAAATTATTGCTTGGAGTGGCGATAAGTCAGAACTAGTTGGTGAACAAAAAGCCAGTGGTTTAGAATTGGAACTTACCTATCAAGCTAACGATTTCACTTTCGGTATAAATCATTCCTATCAAAAGCTTAATGATTGGGACTTTGTTGCCAAGGAAGATAACGGTTCAAAATCTCAAAAAACTAGCCTCTCGGATTTTTTTCTCCATAGAGGTTTTTTAACCTTCAACAGCACCGGCAATAGCCTCATATTTTGGTCCGACAATACCACTAAACTATGGTCAGATATCCGTTTGGGTGATGAGTTGATTTTGCATTTCGATGCCAGAGTCATGTGGGAATTAGAGTATGGTAATGATTTATATACTATGTATGACAATGCTTATGCCTCGGTAGATACAAACGCTTTATCCCCTGGCGATTTGGAAAATCATTCTGATGGATTGTACAACTTGGGTGAATATCAAAGGACCGTTGATGAGAAAGGGGCATTTGGACGCTCGGTACACATTAATGCCTCTTTGATTTGGGAAGTACCTTACTTCAATAACACTAAACTTAGTCTTTACGTGCAGAACCTTATTAACCTTGATGATAATAAACGGCAAAAATCAATAAACTATGGTTTTGTTCCGATAAGTAGCTGGTTGGAAGAGCCCCGTGCTTTCTGGCTGACATTGGAAGTTGAGCTTTAGCTTAACGTACACCCACTATATTAATTCAACTGTAATAAGTATTATCCAGCCATCGGCGGAAATTGAACTCAATTATAACTCACTTCCGCACCGCACCGCACTTAAATAATGCTACTTTCTGTAACTCTATTCACTATTATTTCTGAATAATGTTGAACGTATCCATAATTCAGAACAAATTTATCGCCAGTTAGCAATGCGCTCTAATACTCTGTCGGTGCTACTGAACAGTTGACTGTCAGCTAATAAACATCGAGTTAATCATCAGTTCAAAGTCGCAATATTATCCTTTAGTTCAACCAATGCAGGCCGCACATTGGTAGCCCCCTTGTTGGCGCTTCACACCACAAACGATTAATCTCTTTTACTCTCTCTTTATATTACTTAAATGCAAATGATAGTAGTTATCATTTGCATTTAAGTTCGCATCTACTTATACTGCATACATAAAATTACATGACCTGAATTTCACCCTCCCCTTGACTGAGAGATTATGAAAGAACATTCACGCTTAATAATATCTTTTACCCTGACCATTTTAATGCATGCGGGTTTTATCTTTTATGTTGCTCAATCTGCAGCTATCATGCCGTCAAACGAAACATCGAGAGCCATGAAATTCAACCTTATTACTGTAAGTAAACCACAAGAAGCTGAGCAGAAAGAGAATCAGCACAGCGCCTCGCCACAGCCATCAAAAGACGTTAACTTGGCAAGTAAACCTCCTATTATTCAAACGAAGACAGCTGTAAACAAAGTGATAAAAAAAGTACATGTTGAAAAAGAAACGCTCGTTAATAAAGAGCTAGTGCTGACAAAAGAACACGCTATCGCAAGCAATAATGACAATGAAAGAAAAGTAGAGCCTTCGCCAATTAAAACAGCAACCGCAAGTAGCCAATCGCAAGAAAAACCGGTGAAAAATTTCTCGGTTGCTCGTCAAGAAGATAACACTCTCGTACAACAAGCTCGATTTAAAAGCCTGCCGCCAGCGCCAAGCTACCCAAGGCGAGCAAGATTACGTGGCCAACAAGGTACCGCCTTGATACATGCTCAATTAAATATCACCGGCGAGGTGATAAAAACACGTTTAGCAAAATCTTCAGGGTTTTCCTTATTGGATAAAGCAGCAATTAAGGCGGTTTATCTTTGGGATTTTATGCCCGGTGCTACCGAACTAGGTCGTGTTCAAGTGTGGGTTGAAATCCCAGTACAATTTGTCTTGCAGCCAGTGAAGTTAGGGTAGTTTATGTCACTTTCATTTATGGCTTTCGGACCGATTGCCTACCCGCTAATAATATGCTCTTTTCTTGGTTTGATATTGATCACAGAACGCTTGATTTATTTTGTTCTGTGGCACTCTAGCGGCAATGCCAAACAAGTATTAAAGCAAGTACGCTCAATAAATTTTGGTGTTACACAAGCAAGCACTTTAGTTGAACAAAACCGTTTAGTTAAAAGCACTCGACTGCTGTTACATCATGGTGGAAAAAGCCGTGAGTTACGTGAAGAAATGGTTAATCATTGGCTAACTAAAGAGCGAAATCAATTATTCAAACACTTCGGCTGGTTAACCTTATTGGCCGTTATCAGCCCAATGTTAGGTTTATTAGGTACTGTATTAGGCATTATTAAAGTATTCGCCGCCATTGCCAGTCATACCGGTCAGGTATATCCGGCTTTATTAGCCGATGGTCTTGGACAGGCGATGTTAACCACAGCAGCTGGCTTGGCAATTGCTATCCCAGTATTAATTACTATGCATGCTCTACGGATATGGGCAAACAGTCGATTAACCCTATTAGCTGAAACCTTAAATGAAGTTAATTTATTACTTGAAGGCATAGACATCCAAGAGATAAATAGTCTCAAGGCTCAGCATAAACCTGCTCAGGTAAATACGACATGATCCACATTGAAACAGAGCAACATAGCGGCTTTTCCGATTTGGCGGTAGATTTAACACCGATGATAGATATTCTATTTATTGTATTAGTGTTTTTTATTCTAACCGCTAATCCGGTAGAGCACGCGCTAAAAGTAGATTTACCCGCCAAAGGTGCTGAACAAGCACAAGCGTTAATTGTTAAAAAAAGCATACAAATCACTTTATTTACCGAGGGAAAGTGGGCGATTAATGAACACAAGTTTTCTGATTGGTCACCAACAAAAATAGCGTTAAAAGCCGCCATCGAAAATGCGCCTGAGAGCGAAATTGTCATCGCCTCGGCAAGAAACGCTTCAGTAGAGCAACTGCTTGAACTCATGGCCTTTTTACAACAAGAAAACTTGCAAGCCGCACAAATTATGATGGATTCAGCGACGACTCCTTAACAAATTATATTTAGCACTAATGAAATTCGACATTAACTTTAATAAAACTTTAATAAAAACTTAACCTTATAAAAGGCTGTTCATGAAAACTCGATCAACAATCACCAATCCGAAAAAACTAGCTGTACTTTCTTTACTGTGCAGTACCTATTTACCTGTTTATGCAGAAGAAGCCATCACTAAACTTGAGGCAGTCACTAGTTATGGTGAACAAACAGCATTACAGCAAAGACAACAATCGCCAAACAGCATAGTGGTGATCGACCAAGCGCAAATTGAACGTTTTAATGACGCAACCGCTGGCGATGTACTGCGCCGTTTACCCGGCGTATTATTTGGTGGTGCGCCAGGTGAAAACAAAGATGTCCGTATTCGCGGTTTAGATAAAGAATACTCTCAAGTATTAATTAATGGTCGTCGTATCCCTGGTGGCGGAGAAAAACGTGAGTTTCAACTAGATCAACTTCCGGCTCAACTTATTGAGCGAATTGAAGTAATTAGAGCGCCTACGGCTGATATGGATGCACAAGGTATTGCCGGTACCATTAATATAATTTTAAAAACAATCCCCTCTGAGCCGTTGTTCAGCATTACCGCAGGTGCCAGCTTATTAAAAGACGGTGATATTAAGCCTAACATCAATCTTACCTATGGTGGACAAGAAGATGATTTTGGCTATTTGTTGAACCTGAACGTGCAACAGCGTCAATTGACAAAAAACAAAACCAAGCAAAGTTTTAAAGCCGATGGCAGCGCAGATAAGTCGGAAACAGAGCATGAAGATAAACAATTTGATGAATTACAATTTGCGCCAAGTTTTAGCTGGACATTATCAGACAAGGATCAATTAAGTATCGAACCTTTATTACTTGTTTCAGATGAAGACAAAACTAAAGACAAACTCAAGTTTAAAAGTGATGGCAGCATTGATGGTAAAGAATTAGAGCAAGAAGAAAAACAGCGCTTAAATTGGGCGCTTTATGGTCAATGGCAACATCAATATGGCTCAGGCAATGAATTCTCCCTTGGTATTAACCTGCAAGAAAGCAAAGAAGATAAAGAAAAAGTTAAAACTGCTTACAAGGGGGAGGATAATTTAGACAAGATAGAAAATGAAATCGAAGATAAGTCTGATCAAGAATGGGCATTAACACTAAAAAATAAAAATTATATTGGCGAGCAACATACTTTAGTAACGGGCATTGAGTTTATTGATAAAGAGCGTAATAAAAATAAAATAAGAACCGAAACTAAAAAAGGTGAAACCAAGCCAAAAAGCGAGGCGAAAGATAAATATAATATCAATGAACAACGTTTCAATGCTTACATTCTTGATGAATACAGTCTTAGTGAACGCCAATTACTAACACCGGGCATTCGTTTTGAATGGACAGATACTCGAGTTACTAGTAGCAGTGAGACCAACAGCACAAGTACCGATTCATTTTGGAGTCCGTCTTTACATTATTTATTCAACTGGACCGAGGCAACGAACATTCGCGCTAGTATTACCAATACAGCACGTCGACCAAAGTTTGATGATATGGCACCTTATGTCGAGTCAAAAGATGGCACCCTTGATAAGCCAGATAAAGCAGGTAATCCTGATTTAATACCAGAAACAGCAACCGGTTTTGATGTTGGCATTGATCATTATTTTGCCAAACAAGCAGGTAATATTGGTCTTAACGTATTTTATCGAGATATTGATGATAAAATTGAAACACGGGTAACGTTCGATTCAACCACGGAACGTTATCAAGAAACACCTGAAAATGTTGGCAGTGCGCGACTCAAAGGCATTGAGTTTGATATGAGTTTCAATATGAACTCATATGGTCTAGAAGGCCTTACTTTATCCGGCAATGTCACCTTTCTCGATGG
Source organism: Colwellia sp. (assembly GCA_029938115.1). GTDB lineage: Bacteria > Pseudomonadota > Gammaproteobacteria > Enterobacterales > Alteromonadaceae > Colwellia. The sequence continues at coordinate 107,208 of JAPYOP010000004.1, forward strand.
TGAGATCACTGATCAATTAACCGGTAAAAAAACACCTTTTAAAGAACAACCTGATTATGTCTATAACCTAGGTTTTGATCATCAAATACCTTCGCTTAGTGTCAGCTGGGGCATGAATTTCAATCAAATATCAGCCCGAGAAAGTGATGAAATCAAAGATGGTAAACAAACACTAGAGTCACTTGCCATGCAAAAATATTTAGACCTTTATATTAAAAAATCTTTTGCCAATGGCTCTGAGATACGTCTTTCGGCACAAAATTTATTGGAAGCTAATACTGATAAAAACAAAACCATTTTTAAAGGCGACGGCAATATCGACAAGTTTGAACATGATCTTGAGCAATCTAGCCGCATTATTTACTTATCATTTACAGGTCGTTGGTAATCATGAAAAAACATGTCTTCAATACACGAGTATTACATAATTGGATCAGCGTAGCCTTGGTATTACCATTGTTTATTGTTGGCATGAGTACATTTTTTATGTCCCATGATAAAGCTTTGGGTCAAGCCATTATCGGTTATACCAACGAAGCAATTGAAATAAAAGACTTGCTGAAAACCTCTGACGGTCACACTTTTTTAGCAACTAAAAATGGCGTTTATCAAGCTATTGATAATAAATTTATAGCCATTAACGCACTTAGCAGTGAAATAAGAGTGCTTGAGCAACTTAATGATGGTCGTTTGCTGGCCGCCGGTAAATACGGATTGTGGTTGCACGACCTAGAAGGTAGCTGGCAGAAGCTTCATAATGCTGATATCCATGGCCTGCAAATATTGCCTAAAGACTGGTATTTAGTCACCAAAGAGCAAGGGGTATTGTTAAGTAGCGATCAGGGACTGAGCTGGCAGCAAGAACCGAAAATGACACAATTGCTTAGCTCCATGGCAACCAAACGTTCGTTACAACTCGGTAAGTTGATGAAAGATCTTCATACTGGTAAAGCAATCATGGGGAAAGAGTATGAGTGGATTTGGGCAGATATTTTGGCCTTAGTACTCGTTATGCTTGCTCTTACCGGCATTTATATGTGGTGGAAGTCGCAAAAACGCAAACAGGCGCTGCAATGATAAGCCAAGTTGTATTGTCCTTATTACTTTTGATATTTACTGTTGGTGGCATAGGCATTGTGTTGTGCCAAGTAAATATTGCTTGGCAAAGCTGGCGAGGTGCTCAGCGAAATAAACAGCAACTTACAGCCCTATCCAATGCGCAACCACTGTCACTAAAAGTGATTGCTCGTCAGGAATTAACTGAGCGACACTTTAGTGTGCGTTTGCAACGCGTGAATAACAAAACATTAACTCATTTTTTACCCGGCCAATATTTAACCTTGATGGTGGAAAACCAATCGATGAAAGGCTCTTTAGTTAAGGGAGTTCAAAAGCGATGTTATTCCTTAGCTTCTTGGCAAGAAAATACTGACAGTTATGAATTAGCTATTCAGAGAGAGGTCAATGGCCAAGTATCAACTTGGCTACATTCTAACCTACAAATCGGTACTATCATCAAAGCGCTACCGCCAAAGGGCAGCTTTGTTATTGAGCCTAAGCAAGTTCGGCATATCGTATTAGTGGCTGGTGGCATAGGCATAACTCCGCTACGTGCAATGGTGCATCAGTTCATCGCTGAAATTGCTAATGATTCATCGGCGAAAAAAACAATAAGTTTGTTTTATAGTGCTAAAACAGCTAATGAGATGTGTTATTTCGCTGAATTTACTCAACTTGCACAGCAGTATTCCTTCTTTACCTTTTATACTTTTCTATCAAAGCCTGAGAATGCTAATAGTGAACTTAACTGGCAAGGTACTATTGGTCGTATCAGTGCAGAACAACTTACGCAGAAGCTTGAATTAGCTGAAAATAGTCATCAATCATCAAAGGAAAAGTTTATAGATAAAACGACTTGCCACTATTACATGTGTGGCCCAAACGCCATGATGGATGACTTAAAACACGGTTTAATACAGCAAGGCATCTCTGAAGCTAACATTAACTTTGAACGTTTTGGCGTTAATATTGACACTATTGGAGATGAAAAATTCACGATAAAACTAGGTGAGAATGTTTGTATTGAGTTTAGAAAACAACGAACATTACTTGATGCTATACAAGAACAAGGTATTGAAATAGAAAGTGAATGTCGTACCGGTGAATGTGGTCAATGTAAAATAAAGCTTCAACAGGGTAGAGTTAAACAACTTATTGCAAGTGATGCCTATTTAAATGATGGTGAAATATTAACTTGTTGCAGTGTGCCAATCAGTGACTTGGTGATTGAAATATAACCGTTAAGTTAATTCCAACTCGAAAGAAAAACAACCTAAAGAAAATTGCTTAGTCTGTAAATGAGATACTTCACTTGAACTTAATAGTTAATTACATATTATTTGTTTTTTAGACCATACTTCCTCAAGTTTAGGTAGAAGCTTTTACTCAACTAACCTACCTTTGTTCCAGCTCATTTTTGTTTGATAAAGTACAATGGCTTCACCTTAATTATTTTCAATAATGTAGCTTTTGATGTTTGCTAATCTGTAGGGCTTTTCAATTTTATCATCAAAGCACATATCCATAGCTACATCGAGTTCTCCAGTGATTAGTATTTTTTTTGATGTGCAAGTTATTGCTTTAGCAACATCTACCCCCGTTTGTTTTTTTAAGCGGTAGTCAATAAATATCATATCTGGTTTTGTCTTATTGCAATATTCTATCGCAGGTTCTTCATCAGTAAAAATAGTAATATTTATCTCATTTGAATGTAAATATTCTTCAAATATCTGGCAAAGAGATTCTTCATCATCAATATACACAACGTTGATTGACATATTATTCCTTATTCATTTTTGGAAAATTGATAATAAAACATGTGTTTTTATTATTGTTATCTATGGAAACTTTAGCTCCATGGCTATCTAAAATCCCTTTTACTATAGATAAACCAAGACCTGTACCTTCATCTGCACTTTTTGAGGTAATGAAAGGTTCGAATATTGAAATATGTTTATCTAAAGGAATTCCTGAACCCGCATCTGTAATTGAAATATTATAGTGCTGTTTAGTTTCTGTCACCGATATATCCACCCATTTATCAGGAAGTTCTGATACAGCGTCTATGGCGTTATTCAACAAATTAACAATAACTTGCTCTACTTCTATTTCGTTACATTGAATTTTACTATTTTCAATATGATTACATTGCAGTTTAATGAGATGTTGCTTAAATTTTGGTCTAGTGAGTATTATAGCCTCATTAATCAAGTCATTAAGTAAGCAAACAGTATATTTACTTTTTACATCACTTCGGGAGAATTTTTTCAAGCTTTGAACTATATGGGCAATTCGATCGCAAGATTTTAAAATGGCCGTTGATTTTTCTGATATACATTCAGGAGACGCTTTACAGCTGGTTAATTGTAATAATTCAGCGTAACCAGAAATAACACCTAACGGATTATTAATCTCGTGGGCAATACTTGCCGACAACTCGCCAAGTGCCGAAAACTTTGCGTTAACAACACTTTTTTGTCTTTCTTGATTATACTTTGTTTCAATCAGTTTACGTTCATGGATGTCTTGAATAGTACCCGATATAGTTACAATTTTGCCATCTTTATAGTTAGCTTTACCGTTGGTATATACCCACTTTATATTACCTTTGGGAGTGCTTGCTTGTAACTCTAATTCATAAGGCTCTCCAAATTCAACCGCTCTGTTAACCGCTTCTTCGATAATGGGCAGATCTTCAGTAATAAATAACTGTAATCCATCTTCTAAGAATGGCGTTAACCCGTCAACTTTATCAACTTCTAATATCCTAAAGGTTTCATCTGTCCATGATAATTCACCCGTAGAAACAACCAACTCCCAACCGCCAACTTTTGCTGCTGAGCTTGTTTCACTGAGAATCCTAAGGGCCTTTAAGCGATCATCTTCGCTTTTAACTTTGTCCGTTATATCTTGTCTTATCGCAATGTAATGAGAAATTTTATTTTTATTAAATATAGGGATTAATATACTTTGTACATGATAGTAACCACCCGCTTTGCTTCGGTTTGTAATGACTCCGGACCAAACCTTTCCTGCTGATATTTTTTTCCAAATATCGCTAAAAAATGAAGTAGGATGATAACCTGAATTAATTAATTTATGCGTACTACCGATCAAGTCTTCTCTTGAGTAACCTGATATATCACAAAAATTATCATTTACTTTGGTGATGACGCCTCTGATATCCGTTTCAGCATAAATTGTTTCTTGCTCTAATGCGTCTTGTAAATTTTGAAACTGTTCTCTAATTCTAGTTTGCTCGGTAACTTCACGAGCGATCGCATATATAAGTTCTGATTTTATATCAATATAACAATTCCACGAAAAGATTAAATAGTGACCTTTTTTGTGTCTGTATCTATTTTCAAAAAATAAAGCATATTGCCCTAAGTATAATTTTTTAAATTCTCGAGCTGTTGTTTCAACGTCATCGGGGTGTATAAAATCCAAGATAGGGGTAGATAATAACTTTTCTTCACTATAGCCTAATGTCTGGATAAATGAAGGGTTAACTGTTTGAAGGTATCCTCTTACATTAACGACACATAACATCTCAATTGATAGATTAAAAAATTGCTCGTATAAGTTGTTTTTTGCGTTGATTGGCATCGTTGAAGTTCCATTATAAATTGGGAGGTTACCCACCAAGTAACCTAAACTTTCGTGGTTAACTTAGATTATTCATTACATTCAGAGCTGGGTTAAATACTTCTTTAGCAAACATCCCTGAAATACATAATAGAATAAAGTAGGATAAATTAATTACAGACATAAATATTGTCTATTTGAATGGTACTCTCTGTATGCACAGTCATATACGTACTAAACCTATTCTGATATGACTATCAGTCTCATGAGTTACTATTACAATATTATCATTATCGAGTATTAATTTTTCATAAAAAGGGTATTTAACCGAGTCTATATTTTTATTTTTTCTTTTGGGTTTGTCTTTGTTAGAACAATCTTCATAAGTCATAATATCATTCTCTATTCTGTATTTAGTGGTCTAATTGCTTTATACGTCCAACTATCAGTATCTTTATGATCAGCTCATTGTTCAACTCATCTTCTCTACATTGAAAATGTAGTTTCGCTGGTGGAACGCGTCAATAATGATACCGACTTAAGGTAACCTTCGACTGATATAATTATTTAAACGTAGCACTTAACGCATCAATTATTGCCGCATTTTCATATACTTCAACACCATTTTTATTGACTTTTTGCGCCAATTCAGCATTATTTTTAGATATTTCATCAATATTAATAATACTTTGATTTATTTGATCGGCCACCACACTTTGTTCTTCTGTTGCCGTTGCTATCTGGGATGTCATATCGCTAACATCATTAACGTTAGTAAGAATATTTTCCATAGCATCTTTTATATTTAAGGTATCTTCGGAGCATTGCTCCGCATTAGATTTGCTCACAAGCATTGTCTGACTCCATTCTTCTAAAGTTGTTTTCAACTTTTCTACAGAAGCCTGAATTTGCACTGTGGCATCTTGTGTTCTACTTGCAAGTGTTCTTACTTCATCTGCAACTACAGCAAAACCACGCCCTTGTTCCCCGGCTCTAGCAGCCTCGATTGCAGCATTTAAAGCTAATAAATTGGTTTGGTCTGCAATACCTTGAATTTCAGACATAATTGTAGAAATATTTTTAACATCTGTGACTAAGGATATTGCATTGCTCGCTGCATTTTCGACATCTCCTGTCAGATTGACTATTCTAGTTTGACTCACCTCAATAATTTTTATATTTTCATTACATTTATCCTGAATACTGACCACACTGTCATGGGTTTGAGTTGTATTTTTACTTACCTCGTCAATCGTCGCGCTCATCTCTGTAATTGCCGTTGCAAATTGCGCTAAATGCGAATTTTCTTCATTGATACCTTCAAGCATTTCGCTGGATACTTTTTCTAACTCACTAGCAAGATTCACAAGTATTCTTCCTGAATCACTACTTCTCCCCAATATAGTTGAAACTTTCGCTTTATATAGCTCTACAGGGTAATTCATAATATTGGTCAGTCCTTTCCCTAAATAGATGAATCGAGAAGGGCTATCGGTCAACTGCTTTATTTTCGTTACTGTATTGGGGAAAACAATCAATTCTTCTGAAAAAATGATTATAATTAGAAAAAAAGACGTTAATAAAGTCACAATTGAAATAATGGGATCCGCATATATCCAGTTAACAATACATGAAAATAAAATGATAATAGTTGCGAGAGTGCGTTTTAAGGTAATATTAGCACTGAGTTCACGAATTGATTTACCGTTGTTTAACTGATCATATAGTTGTTGGGCTTTTATTTTTTGTTGTTCGCTCGGACATTTTCTTACTGACTGATAACCTTTTATAGTTCCATTTTCATATAAAGGCGTTACATAGGCATCCACCCAATAATAACTACCATTTTTAGAACGATTTTTTACAATGCCACGCCATGAATCACCTTGTTTCAGCTTCCCCCATAAATCTGCAAATGCTGCTTTAGGCATGTTAGGATGACGGACAACATTATGATGTTGTCCGATTAATTCCTCAAGCGTGTATCCAGCAATTTCACAAAATTCTGGGTTAGCATAAGTAATCCTCCCCTCTAGATCAGTAATTGATACTAATTGGACTGTTTCAGCAAACCTTATCTCATTGTTATTGTAACTATGTTTCATTATTATTTAATTCCTTTTTATTGTGAAATTCATTAGAAATAAAAACACCATCTCTAAATTATGACTTAACCTAAACATGGCATGGTTTTAATAAACCTTGTCATAGAATTCATTTAGCCACTTTTCAAATTGAGAAATAGGTAAAGGCTTTGCGATAACATAGCCTTGAGCATTATCACAGCCCATTTTTTGTAACAAGTCTAAGGTTTCTTGGTCTTCAACACCTTCTGCAATCACTGACATTTTTAAGTTGTGTCCAAGTAAAATGCAGGTATCTACAATAGCTTTTGACTCCACACTAGTAAGCATACCGCTAACAAATGTCCTATCTATTTTTAGCTCAGTAAAAGGGACTCGATGTAATTGAGACAGCGAAGAATAGCCGGTACCAAAGTCATCAATCGACAACTGAAAACCTTTAAGCCGAAGACGTGTTAATATATTCAATGATGTGGTTAATTCAGTCATTAATGCTGATTCGGTTATTTCTAGCATTAACATACTGGGGTCGACTTCATTTTCATTAACTAATCGAGTGAGTTGATCTGGCAAGGTAAATGAGGTGATATTTTGCGCCGATATATTAATTGAAATTTTTAAACCTAAGGCGCGTTTATTCCATAATTTGAGTTGCGCTATTGCTAAATTTATTACCCGTTCAGTCAATTGTTCAATAACGCCTGACTGTTCTGCTAATGGAATAAATTGATCCGGAAAAATCACGCCATACTCAGGATGATGCCATCTCACTAACGCCTCTACGCCTATAATCTTTTGCTGTGAAAGGCTCATTTGAGGTTGATAGTATAAAACCAATTGCTGCTGTTTTATCGCTTCTTTTAACTCGAGAAAAGTAAGTTGAAAATCTATGGCTTTATTTGTCGAAAACTTTCTTCTGGGATGAACAGAATCAAGTGAATTCCCCTTAGATCCGCTATCGTGTGTTATCGAATTATTTTGGTTATTTATCTCCCTTAAAGTCATTAAAATTTTAATTAAATAGGGAAATTTAATTGGTTTAGTTAAATAAGTAATAATATTCAAGCCATATTCTTTAGCGAGTTGCATGGATGAGTGTAAAACGCCTTCGTCACAGGCACTCATTATCAGTAATGAACAATTTTTATTAACATAGGCAAGCTCTCTGATGACTTGTACACCATCCATGTCAGGCATTTTCAAATCAAGCAAGACAACATCATCATCATTAATAGGAGAAGCTAAAAATGCCTTAGCGCTTTGATGAACAACCACATTAAATTCATCACAAGTATAAGCCTCCAACAAATCACACATTTGAATATCGTCATCGACGATATAAAGTTTTGCTGATTCCGCTTTCATTATTGATTTCCTTTGAGTATGACTTAACGATCGTTTGATTTATAAGCTACCTTGCATTGCAATATAATTAACAAGGGATTTATTTTTATCTCAGCTTTTATTTGAATCTAATAATTTCCGAGCATTGGCTAATAATTCAAATGAAGTGTATGGTTTTGAGATTATCGGAATATCCTCAAAACGACCATGTGGAATATTAATCTCACCATCAAAGCCAGTAGCAAATAAAATGGGGATACTCAGATCTAAAGCCCTAATTTTTTCAACTAGTTGGTAACCATTTATTTTTGGCATAATCACATCACTAATGATCAAGTCGATACTTTGTTCTTTAAGGTAGGACAGTGCCCCCTCACCGGAGCTTGTTTGAAAAACGGTATAACCTTCATTTTCGAGAATGGTTTTTGCAAGTAACCCTAAGGCTAATTCATCGTCAACCACTAAAATTTTTTCTTTACATTTAAATGATATATATTTATTTATATAGGATAGATTTTTACTATTTTTAGATTTGCTTCTTGGTAAATAAATTTTAAACGAGGTACCAATATTGACTTCTGAATAAACGTAAATCCCCCCCTGAGAAGAAGTAATAAAACCATAAACTTGTGATAAACCTAAACCGCTACCTTCATCGCCCTTAGTAGTGTAAAAAGGTTCAAATATCTGACGTTTCACTTCAGCATTCATTCCACAACCATTATCTGTGATGGATAAACAAATAAAATCTCCCGCGATTAAATTATATCGATCCGCTTCAATAGCTGAAAGTGTGACGTTTTGAGTTGATATTGATAATAATCCACCATTAAACATGGCATGTTTGGCGTTAATACCTAAATTAAGGATCACATCATCAAATGCATTTATGTCAACTTTAGTGCACCATAAATTGTCAGCTAAGGAATAATCCATAGTCACTAATGGCGTAAGTGTTTTTGCTAACATTTCTTGAGTAGCCATTAATAAATAATTAATATTAATGACTTCACTTTTTTTCGGTTTTTGTTTTGAAAAAGTTAGTAGTTTACGAGTTAACTCGCAACCACGATTACTCGCGGTAATAATTTGCTGACAGTATTTTAAAAGCTTAGGGTTTTGTTCTTGATCTAGCCCTAGTTCCAATAGTTCGCCAAAACCTGACACAATACCCAATAAATTATTAAAATCATGAGCAATGCCACCGGTTAACTTTCCTAAAGCATCCATTTTTTGTATACGCTGCAACTTTTCTTGCTGTTCAGTATAAGTGCTTAAATCATGGCAAGTGCCAACATATCGAATATTATCATTGGCATCTGAAGAAAGTTCAGTAATGGATAAGCTGATTGGAAATTCTTGACCATTTCTTTTAAGAGCAATCACTTTCCGGCCAATACCTATAACTTTTGCTTTTTTAGTTTGTTGATAATCTTCTAGATAAGTATCATGCATAATTGCTATTGATTTTGGCATTAATAACTTAATATTTTGTCCTAAAAGCTCGGAGTCAGAATAACCAAACATTATTTCAGTTGCGGCATTTATACTTAAAATAATGCCTTTACTATTGATGGTAATAACTGCATCAATTATTGCACTTAAAATCTCTCGTTTTTCTGTTTCTTTTTGAGCTAAAAGTTTTAGTTGCTGTCGCTCTTGGGTGACGTCTCTAACAATGGAAACAACACCTATAACTGTGCCACAATCATCTTTAATGAGTGAATTATGCCATTCCGTTATTATAATATCGCCATTTTGCATAATTAAGGAATGAACACTATGCTCCCCCCCTTCAATAATAAGTAAATCTTTCCATACTTTTTCAACTGTTTTTTGTTCATTAATAGGCACTAAGGTTGAAATAAAGTCGAGTTGTTTTAATTCATCTCCGGTATAGTTGAGCATTTTTATTGCAGATTGATTGCATTCGAGCAACTTAAAATCTGCATCCCATTTAAAAGACGCTAACGGTGCTTGTTCACTATACAATTTTAAACATTGTTGTGTTTCTTGATGAACCGTATGAAGGGCCAGATGTTTTAACTCGCTGGATATTTTGCCAGCAAAGATCTTTAAAATATCTTCCCAATATTTACTTTTATCAATATCTTTGGTAAATAATAAAATTAATCCACCAATCACTTTTTTATTAACATCGAATATAGGCACCCCGATGTAACTTTGAATATGTTGTTCTACAAAAAATACATCTTTTGGAAATAGCGTTTGAATATCTTGATGAAAATAACAAATGCTATCATTGGTGATATTGATATTATTTACAATATCGTCACATGGGGTACCTTTAAGCTCATAAGTAATATTTTCAATTATTTGCATATCGCAGCAATAGGCCACTGTTTTCATTTTCAGGCCATCACCAAAGTTATTCAAGCCAATAAGAACTTTGTCTGCTCCAAATAATTCAGCAATTTTTAACGCGACATTGTTAAAGAAATTGGCGTTATCAGCCGTGAAAATTAAGTTAGCGGTCTCTGAGATACTTCTAATTAAAGAATGCTGTTCGGTTACATCATTCATTGAAATGGTAATAAGTCTTTTAGAATTATATTTAAATTCAGATATATCGTAACTAATCGTTAATTCATTGCCCTGATGATTTTTGAGTTGAACAAGATGATTTTTGAGTGTTTTTTTATCATTTAAACTATCAATAATAAATGAAAAGTTATCTTTACCTAGCCATGTACAGTCTTCAAATACATTTTTAGCCATCAAACGATCTTTACTATCACTTAACATATAACAGGCTGTTTGATTAATTTCTTCTCGCATACCTGTATCTAAATCAATAATTTGTATACCTATGGGACTAGAGTGAAATGCAGTCGACACTAAACTGTCGCTTTCATATGATTTAGACACTGGTTTCCCTCTTAACTTGAGAAGTATTACAAACACAAAAATGAATTGTAAACGCTCAAAACAAAAAGTACAATCGATAAATTCGATATAATTAAGCGTTTTAAAAGCAATAAAGTAAAAAACTCTGATAGATTTAACCTAAATCAATAATTAATATTAAGATACGTGCTATAAAGTTAGCTCTTATTTATTAAAGGTTATTACTGCCTAATTATATTGATACTTTTTTGAGAATTAAAAATTGAATAATCCAGAAAAATTACTTACTCCAGGCCAAGTTGGGAAACTGCTAAGCGTATCACCGATAACTGTTCGGTTTTGGGCTAAAGAGGGTCGTTTAAAGTTTATTACAACCCCTGGAGGTCATCGTCGATTTGAACGCACTGAAATAGAGAAATTAATTAAAGGTAAACTAGTTGCTAAAAAAGAGAAAACTATCGTTATCGTAGAAGATGACGAACAACATGCCGAATTATTAGTTGAATTTATTGAAGTCTTATATCCCAAGTACGAGGTTAAAGTTGCCTACAGTGGTTTTGAAGCGGGCAGTGTGATAGAGATCCTCAAACCAAACCTTATTTTTCTAGATTTAGTTATGCCTGATATTGATGGTTTAGCCGTTTGTAAACATATCAGATCAAATGACGCCACTAAAAACATTCCCATTATCGCGATGTCAGGCCTTTCTCGACAAGAAAATATAGATGAGGTTATTTCATCAGGCGCTAATCAGTTTTTAACTAAACCAATAAAATTATCGGTATTAAAACGAGCAGTAGACTCTTTAATAGTAGATTAACTTAATAAAGGGTTCATTTAGAAACTGGCTTCTATTTAAGCGCTGACAACTCTAAACATCCATTCAGGGTGAAAGCAATACATTTGGCTAAGTTTGCAGTCAACGAAAAGGATTTTAATAGCTTTAGAATCGTCGTGTATATATCAAAATCCGGGTAGAAATTTTGATGACCCCCGCTGAAACAAGTAATTGCTCCGGAGCTTTACGCTCAAACGACCAGTACGGGTATGCCAGCCAATGCCCAATCAAAAAACACCGCGCTCATCACAACGAGGAAAATAGTTACTAATGAGACTATAGTCCGTGGTGACCATTTCAGTTTGTCTAGCGCAAGGCCGAGCAAGGGCAATATTTGCATCATGTGGGTCGCAATAAAATGTGGAATGCGTAAATCACCCACTTCGCGTGACCAGCCCACAACAGGGATTTTCACATGATTAATAACGTCTCCCACTAAATGAGAATGTGCAGGGGCGCGTGCCATTGTCATCGCATAAATTAGCGTTAATACCGAGCCTATGGTTAACCCTAAGATAGAGCCAAGTCGCAAGCCTGGTAGAGTCTTCTCGCCATATTTATAAATCAATAAACCCAGTACAAAAGACACCAAAATAAGATTCACTGCGCCAACCCCCATTAAACCATACATTATCGATTCAAAATCCGTTGAACCATTGTAATGAGAAGCCCTGCCACGGGCGGCTTGCACGCTAATATAGAGCTGTTCGAACAACATTGAAGCCACCGCTAAATAAGTAAATGCCATCAAAATAACTCCCGTGCGGCGCTGGCGATCCAACTGCTGAGCTAGCAGCGCTAGCGTTAGAAAATGTATTCCTAACGACAGAGAGAACTTAATCGGTTTTGCCCATATCGGTGAAAAATTTAACACGCGTGCATCGAAATAATAAGCGGGTAACATCAGCAAGGTCAGTGCAAATAAAAACAAGCACGACATGGTAAGTACTCGAGTAATATAATCATTATCCAATCGCTGACTAAACCTAATGAATGACACTGGCGCCTGATGTTGTTGCTGATTGCCAAATAGCTTAGTAAGCATGATGATTCTCCTCTGATTGAACCGGCATTGGTTGCGTCATAATTGCACGCATCAACAAAAAGAGTCCTAGCCCTAAGGGGCCAAACATAAAGGTTGCTATTAATATAGGGGCTTGAAGCAGTCGGGATAGTCTAATTTCGTCGGCATGACGGGCTATCCAACTACCAACAAACAAATCGAAGGCCAAATAATGAACCCAACCAGCTAATAAAACAGCGTCATTTTCAAATAGTACTCTAACCGAAGCAAGCGAACTATACCCACCGTCACTACTAAAAAAGTGAGTGAGAATTAAGCCGCTATAAAGCGCACTAAGCCCTAAAGGCAACAAGTATTGAGCAATAAATATCAACGCTTTATTGCGCGGCAACAGCACCAAAATAAGCCAACCGCATAATGCGGATTGCCCCGCCCAACCAAATAACTGTTCTACTTCCATCATCTTTATATCTCTTTTCATAAGTGTTATTAACTAAGAAACAGGATTTAATCAGCAGCGATGGCTACATTCGTCCAAATAGGACTACTTAGACGTACAAATCGGACGATTAGCACTTAGATGGTCGATAATTTAGCTGTCAGGAAAACAAAGTGGCGTAAGAAGATATTATTGCACTAAGGTATGGCGGTACTGGCTTGGAGTCTGATTAATGAATTGTTTAAAGACGGCATTAAAGGTACTTTTTGAGGAAAACCCTGCTGTCATTGCCAAATCGATAATTTTTATGTTTTGATCATGTTTTAGCCGCTGACAAACAAAATTTATTCGATACTCGTTTACAAATTGGTAAAAATTTTTGCCTTGATGTTGGTTCAATACTTCTGATAAATGATGAGTACTAATACCAACGATGTCTGCCAAACGGGTTAAGGTCAGTTGACTATCGAGATATGGCTGCTCAGTTTTCATTTTTTCGATAATAACAGTTAAGAGGCTTTTTCTTATTTCTGGATCTAATGCGCCACCCTGTTCACTAGTACGTTCTTCACAAGACTCTGTGCTTCTGGCTGTGACAAGGTCAGTTTCTGCTTCTTGCTCGGGTTCGCTTGTTGCTAATTGCGCAATTTTAAATAAGGTTGGATTTCGCCACTGCGCCATAGCAATACTGTAAATAAAAACAATGATCAGCACATCGCCAACAATAGATAAAGAATAGAATTCAGAGGCAAATCCATCCGCGGTTTTTAGTATCCAAATGACCAGATCTAACAACAGCAATTTCCATAACCAAGTGAACATTTCAGGATTAAAATTTGATAATGTCTGATTCGCTTTGCGCTGAAAGCGTCGAACCATTGTCATGCTCAAACCAATGTATATAAATGATTGCAATGTTAAAATTACTTGTCCGGCAATAATCGGAGTTAAGTTACTCGGTCCGTGCAAAATTGCCTCAAGCTTTATTTCAGGTGATGATAAAAAAAGCTCAATATTAAGCAGATAACAGAGTATAAAAGGCGAAAAATGTAGTAAGTCTTTAAGTGCAAAGGGTCTATCGATGACCGCGTGGCGGCAATAAAGATAAATAAACGCACCATAACTGGCCGGCAGAAATTGGTGTAGCCCAATTAACGCGGAAAATGCGTTGAGTTCACCATTAATGTAAATAAAAGGACCAAGAAAATTCAAACCTAAGAACAGACACCATGTGCCCAAAATACGGCTAGCGGTGGAGTTTTGAGGGCCCCATATCAACAAGCCCGCGAGCACAAAGCCTTGAAATACACCTATCACATGTAAATACTGCATTAAAATAGACATATATACGCTTAACTTTCCTATATTTGGCCAAGTAGCTAACGATAACAGCAGCAATTATATATGAAAAGTAAAACTTTAGTCCTAACGGAACTAAGCTCATTTAAGGGCTGTATCTGTTGTTACTGCTATGTGTTTCATATCAGATAGTCGCTAACACCAGCAGTTAATGTTTATTTAATTTCAAATAATTGTTATGAAATCACCCCTTTATCGCATTTTATTGCTGGCGATGTTTTTAGTCTACTTGTACAGTGGTTATTGCTGTTGCAAAAGACACTGGCGGCACAATGTCTCAGGGGAAGGTTGCTGTTGATAAAGCCAAAGGTGGCGGTAAAAATACCTGTTTCAAAAGCTGGTAAATCATTGAAAGACATGATTAATACTTAGACCGATATTATTTTAAAGGTGAGCATTTTAATTATTCCTCTGCTCACCTTTTCCACAAATGAATCATAAATTAAAAACTAAAACTAAAACTAAAGAATTAATCCTCTTCATCTTCAACACGAACGCCCCAAACATCATGTTCATCGGCATGAATAATTTGTACCCAAATTTGGTCGCCAGGTTTAGCATCGAAATCATCAGACAAATAAACTTTGCCATCAACTTCGGGGGCATCCATATAAGAGCGCCCTACTGCGCCAAGAGAATTGACTTCATCAATTAAGATTAAATACTCTTGACCAATGCGAGCTTGTAATTTGTCGCTACTAATTTTTGCTTGTACAGCCATAAAGCGTTGTAGCCTGCCTTCCATCACTTCATCTGGAACATGATCCGGTAATGCGTTTGCCGTAGCGCCTTCAACAGGCGAATATTTAAAGCAACCTACGCGATCTAATTGTGCCTCTTCTAGAAATACCAATAGTTCTTCAAACTCTTCTTCAGTTTCTCCCGGAAAACCAACAATAAATGTTGAACGAATAACTAGCTCAGGGCAAATCTCACGCCATTTAGCAATACGCTCTAACACACGGTCTGAGCTACCAGGACGTTTCATTAGTTTCAAAATACGTTTATTGGCATGCTGAAAAGGAATATCTAAATACGGCAGTATTTTTCCTTCTGCCATAAGAGGTATGATTTTATCAACATGTGGATAAGGGTAAACATAATGCAAACGAATCCAAACGCCCTGCTTGGCTAATTCTTCACAAAGTTGCTGCATATGCGTTTTAACGGGCATACCATCCCAAAAGTCAGTTTTGTGTTTAACATCAACGCCGTATGCAGACGTGTCTTGAGAAATAACCAGCAACTCTTTAACGCCAGCATCAACTAAGCGCTTTGCTTCACCCAGTACATCACCCACAGGACGAGAGTCTAAATCGCCACGCATTGACGGGATTATGCAGAAGGTACAACGGTGATTACAGCCTTCTGATATTTTTAAATAGGCATAATGCTTAGGGGTAAGTTTAACCCCCTGTGGAGGTACTAAATCAATAAATGGATTATGTACTGGCTTAGCAACATGCTTATGTACTTGTGTTAATACCTCATCATAAGCATGAGGACCTGTAACCCCAAGAACATTAGGATGAAGTTCGATAATTTCATCTTTTTTAACACCTAAACAACCGGTAACCAACACCTTGCCATTTGCTGCTAACGCTTCACCTATGGTATCAAGTGATTCTTGTACCGCTGAATCAATGAAACCACAGGTATTAACAATCACTAACTCAGCATCATCGTAGCTATTGGTTACATCATAGCCTTCAGTACGAAGTTGAGTAAGAATGCGTTCAGAATCAACAAGATTCTTCGGGCAACCTAGGTTGTTTACCTAAGCCCTATCTTTAACCCTGTAACAGAGCTAAAACTACCATATACTCTTTTCATATTAACGTTAATTTGCTCGAAAAATGTGTTCAACAATTTACACTTCAAGGTCATTCTAGCAACCTCAAATGAAGTCTCCTGATAAGTAAGGGCAGGCGTTATTAATTCAAACTAGGCATAGAGTCATCTCATTTAATTGAACTTTTAATAGTGCACGTATTCATTTCTTGTATTAGATACAACGGACAAAACACCTTATCCCAGTTAGCAAAAGGACGGTACTTTGCTAGCTCCAAACAGTTTGAGAAACAACAGAAACAAGAGGTAACAAATTAATATCGACTCCACTTTCTTATTCCTTAGGTAATGATAAAGCCAATAAGTATAAAAATATAATTTTTTGTTCCTAATTTAACCATAAGCACATTTTCATCATTGTATGACGTGATATTGTCATTTATATTAGATGTTATTATTTCCTATAACGCCAGTTGCTTACGTGATGCCTCAATTGTTATTTTATTTAAAAGCTTTAATGCTCGCTTACTTATATTTTTTGCTCTTTAGTTCAAATGCTGCCAATGCTAATTCATCGCTAAAATTATCTGATATTAAAGATGAGAACCTCGCGTCATGTATTTTAAAAAACGCGACGAAAATGCATTTAGAAATTGTAGAAGAGTTAACCCATTTAAAATGTCACGGCATGAACATCACTAATTTGGAAGGGCTAGAGATGTTGATAAATTTAGAGAAACTATCTCTATTCAATAACAGCCTAACTCATGCCGACCTTCGACCCTTTAAAAAACTCAAACATTTGAATGTTGCAAATAATAAGCTGGTAAACATCAATATTGTCGGTTTATTACATTTAGAAAGTTTATACCTATTTAAAAACAAACTCGTTACGGTTGACTTTAAAGGCTTGAGTCAGCTCAAAAAAATTCGTATAACAAATAACAAGTTAAAAATACTAGATATTTCTGCACTGCTATCTCTTGAGAAAGCTTACTTTTTTGATAACAAACTTGAAGAGCTGGTTGTTGCAGGTCTGCCTAATATTAAATTTATTGAATTAAGACAAAACCCCATGCCCGATGAGGTTTATGATAGGTACGATGCATTAGAGGGCATTACTATTATACATGATGGTAATGCCGATGATTGGAAGTAAATCTATCGTCTTAAATGTTATAAGCTACCGATGCAAACCAAGTAGTTAAATCATTATTTGCTTTAGGAAAATAGTGCAAGCCATGCTTAACACGATAATCTGCAAAAACGAGCTTAAGCTCCCACTTTCTCGTCGCACGAAAGGCTAATTCAAAATCTAATTCTCTACCAATAACATTGCCATTTTGATAATTTTTATAAACGTGATAAACACTCCGCCAGCGTAACTTTTTATATCGACCTTGATAGGTCAGATATTGATCTCGCAAGCCATTTTGCATACCGTAGCCGGTAAAAATATCAGCCCAACCTTGAAATTTATGATTAGTTCCTAATGGTGTGATAAAACCTTGCATATTATCTTCACTCAGTATTTCTTGGCTCAACTCAATTCTATGACTTTTATACTGAACGCCAGCCTGTAGTAAACTATACCATGCTTGATAACTTACCTGATTATTGTCAGCATCTTGTTGTGTCGCAAATTCGACTGTATAGCGGTATTTAAATTTGTTTGGCTTAAACTCATCACTAATTCGCACACCAAATGTATTGGTGGAGAACCTTGCAAGATCATTATTTTCAAGAAAATAACCATAACCAACGATCGAAAGATCATCTTCGGTTTTATACGCTACATTTACTAAATGTGCGTCTATACGGTGTTCACCTAGCTCATTAGCTGGACGCTTTTCAGTTAAACCATAGCGAATATCATCTTTTGGTATCGTAGCTGTGGAGTTTTGTCCGAAAATTCGATGAACTTTACTGCTATATGCATATTGTACATGCCAGTTGAGTTGATCATTATAATCAAACTTAAAAGCATCAAAACTTTGTGGTGTTTGCCAAAATTCAATTTCGCCTACAAAACGTTCATTATCAAACGCCAACGCTTGGCGACCAAATATCAATTGCCAATTATCATCACTATCATATTGAAGATTGATTTTACTCCAATTAAAACCTTTTGGATCAGGAATAGCCGATGTCGCTTTTTTCACCGTAACTGAATTATAATCACCATCATTAAAAGCATAGACATAATTAGGCTCTAACAATAATTGCCATTGCTCGTTTTTATCCAAAGTGAAATTAGAGGTTAGCTTTACTCGTGTAGTAAATGCATGAGCATCCCCTAGCCAATTATCATTAACTTGCTGAAAACGAGTACGCATACCTAACTCATACTCACCGGGAATTTCCACCGCTAAAACATTATTTAAACAAGCAAAACTAACTAATAACGAAACAAAAACGGTATAAGCCATTCTCTTCAAAGTTAAATCAGCTCGGGCATTACAGTCATTCTTAAGCGCATAAAAATCAAACATCGTTTTTCCACTCTTGTAAACGCACACATAGACCACGAGAAACTATTAGACTACTGGGTTCACCGATGGCAGAGCCACCAAGCTCTTCAATAGTAACAATTAAAGACTCTGAGTCTTTTATTAAGCGCCATTGTGCGTTTGTTAATTGCTGTTCAATAAGTTTTTTACCGATAGAAATAACCCCTAAGCTTCTAGCTTCAGAGTCTGATTTAGACACGACCCACAACTCTAAAGACTGATCCTCATCAATCGTAGGGATACCGACAACATTAACGATTAGTTTTTTCGATTCGCCATAGGTAGTTGCAACTAAATGTGCTTTACCGTCTGGTTCGGTCAATACTGCCACATAACTAAGTGGATCATTATTCTGCTCAAAAGGCTTGGTTATAAGTAACACCGATACGGCTAACATCGCAAATGAAAAAACACTGACATAGCGTATTGCCGGTCTCGTTAGCCATGACTTAAGCAATGAACTAAAAAAGTGAATTAAACCGGCTTCATTACTGGAATGTGACTCTATTTTAGTTGCCACCGTTTTTGATTTTTCAGTTATTTCAATCGCATTTGCGATATTTTGCCAAACCTGTTCACTAGGAGGGAGTTCCTTGGTTTGTTGATCAAGAGGAACAAATCGTGTTTGCCAATACTCAATACGCTGAGCTAAGGCCTCGTTATAAACAGCCTGCTTCTCAACGCATTGATGAACATGGCGTGTTAAAGTCCCAAGCACATATTGGCTCGCTAAATGCCCAATTATTTGGACGTTCTTATAACGTTCAGGTATTTTTGATGAAAATAGCGCATGAGAAGTTAATTGTTCAGACATAACTGTAACCTCCCTAAGCCACGACGGATCCAAGATTTTATGGTATTAATCGGCGTATCAAAATAGTGAGCAATGTCCTCACGGCTGTAACCGTATAAATAAGCCATTAAAATACTTTGACTTTGTTTTTGCTCAAGTTTTGCTAAACAGTTATTTAGCAGTTGTTCACTGTGTTTATCTAAGCCCACTTGTGCAGAGTATTGGTTTATATTCTCTAACTGTTGCGGTGTTAATTCCATCTCATTAAATTGCACCATATCCTTTTGGTGCCGCCTTTGGTCATAGCGCAATCGATCATAAGCGCGATAGCGAACAATTGAGGCTAACCAAGTGAATACTTCACTTTTATCAATATTATAACTGTCGCAATTTTGCCAAACCTGTATAAAAGCTTCCTGTAACACTTCGTTAGCACTATCAACATGACGAGTAATACGATAGGCAATACCATTGAGACGAGCCGCAGTTAGTTGATAAAGTTCATTAAAAGCTTGTTTGTCACCTTGTTGGCATAATTGAAATAAACACGCTAATTTATCACCATCGTAACGACTTTTCTCTTTTACTTTGGTATTTTGCTCAGTCAATGTGATTTTTCCTTGTTGGTTTATCATCTTGATAAAATGAAAGTTTCATATATTTCAACCTAGTAAATCATAGGCTGGTCACAATTAAAAAGACAGTTAAAAATAAAAGTGGCTTTGTAAAAAGATGACGTCATAGTTTTGTTCTGGCATTTGGGGGATATCTTGCTTAACTCTAATGCCTAAACGCAGTTGAATATTTGAGAATGGCGTATACTCTGTAATAAAAGAATATCGTGTTTGTTCATTTTCGTCGACGTCATTATCAGGGTCAAAATACTCGGCGGTTAATTTAAAGTTCCAACCTTTTCGCCACTGATAATTCATTTCAATTAAACCTACCTGTTGACTAATGTCTTGTTTAGTAAAAGTATTAGCTGCTTCTAAATTGATATAGTCTACTTCGGCTAACAATCCAATATTCCGCCATTGAGTCCCTGCAAACACATTAAACATTTTCGTTTGGTGGTCGCCGTCATTTAGCATTGCACTAGCACCTAATCTGAAATGTGGAAACAGATGTTCTATTCGAGTACCGTATAACAAACTATCGTCGTCATTAGTCGCTTGACTCGTGCCGTTAGCCAAGTAAAGGTTTACGGTGGTTTTTCCAAAATTAACGCCATACTCAATGCCATTGTCGCTATTATCAAAGTTCATACCGGTGACTTGACGAATGAAAGCACTGTCATCTTCAATGCGTAATCCATATGGAATAAATAATTTTCCTGCTTTTAAATAGCTTGCTTGTAATGATGAATTTTCAGCAAAGTTATACATAACAAAAGCTTCACGGTTAATGGCACTTCCGGGGGCTACTTGTTCATCAACATAAAAAGATAAGCCTGTTTCAGGGATGCTAAAATGTAAGTAAATCTGCGCACTTTCCGTTGAAAAGCCTTTGCTAGTGTCGTTAGTTTCGGCTTCACTTTTTTGATAACTCGCGTTAAAACGAGCATCAGTGCCAATGGTTAAGAATTGTGTTAATTTAGCTATTGTTTTACTATCAAATTGATAAGTTTTGCGGGGTAATACTGTTTGTCCGTAATTTCTACCAAAATCATTTCGCAAACCACCGCCAATAGGGTTCACGTGGCATGCGCTGCATGCAAGGTTATTTTTAATGGCTAAATACGGCTCGGCTTGTGCTGCAATGCTAAAAGCAAATGCGATGACTGACGATAATATTATTACTGCGGTTATTCGTTTATAAAGAAAATTCATAATAAAATACTCCTCCTTCAATGCCATTATTATCACCATCTATAATTTGCCCTTGTTGAGTAACCATAGTTGCGATACTGCTTTCATTTAACCGAATCATTAACTTGGTAATGTCGCGATCTAACCCCTGCACACTCACTTGTATGCTCTGGTCGTTAATAACATGAATTGAAACTTGCTCATTAGAAACCAACGTCGAATAAACCGATGATAGGGAACCTTTAAAACTGTTAACAAGTATTTGATCATTAGTTAAGTTGGCGAAATTCATTGCTTTGTTAAACCAAAAAACTATCGTTATTGCGTTTTTTTCTCGCCATATATAATCATTTTGACTCATAAAGTCGGCAACATTTTCTTCTGATACATTCTCTTTAAACTTTACTATAGTGACTACTGCTCGGTTGATTTTTGCCATGTTTGCAGTGTTTTGTGGGATCACCGCTCCTTCATCTATCCATTGTTTAATTGCGGAAATAGTTTGCTCATCAAGTGCAGACTGCCCCAATGGCATACGAGCACCTGCCCGGTTATCACCTGTGATTTTGAGGTATAGATAGCTTTCTTGAGCAGAGCCGGGCAAAACTCGTTTAAATAACGAATTTGAAGAGTCTACGTTTATTAAGTTATCAATTGAACTTTCAAGTGATGACAAATCTTGTCCTGCTGCTGGGTTAGCTCCTCCATGACAAACAGAACAAATAGGTGTAAATACGTGATCTTGAATTGATGGTAACGTTGCTTGAATGCCGTCTTCCACCAGCGGTACTTCGGTTATTTCATCAAGAGGGCGGCCTTGTTCATCTAACCCATCACCACTTCCTGCGTTACAACCAGAAAAAAGTAGTAAACAAATAGCTAAAGATAATGGAAGTTTCATAGCACATCTCGTTTTCATTAATACATGAAAACCCAACACTAGATAATATTAGTGTTGAGTTTGGTCGACGCTACGGGCGAGCAATTGTCCAACTAGGGTAATCTCCAGTCGTATCACCAATTTCACTGTCACCTATATAGAAATACAATGGTAAGCCTTGATAAGACCATTGATAGGTTGTTGTATCATTTTCTGCACGAGAAATAATGGTATAATCACCAAAGGCTTGCTCTGGAGATATTGCATAAATCGGTGGCCATAAGGCCGCACAACTATCAAAACAAACACTAACACCTGAATCTTTCACATCTGAATCAAAAGTGTATAAAGTTAACCCTTTAAGTTCCTCGGCTGTTTTACCAATACTGTCAAGTACATCGCCATGAGCCACCAGTAACGGCCCCTCAGTTTCATGATCATCAACTTTAATTGGTGCCGGTCGTGCAACATGCCAAATTGAATTTACATTTTCACCCTTGATATCATCAGCAGTTTCATCTGGCGTGAAAAAATATAACGCCATATCATTTATTGCCCACTGCTTGCTACCATTACTGCGGGTAATGATTGAAAATGGCGCAGTTGCTACATCAGTTTTATCGGCAATTAAGGGTGGCCAAGCAGCTAAACAGTCACCTTCACAAAGACTGACACCCGCCGTGTCGTTATCAAAGGTATAAAGTGCAAAGCCAGTTTTATTAGCGATTGAATCAACAAATTCGTTAGTATTCTCATCGCGTATTAAGGTATGAACAGCACCTTCTAAGGTTAACGTAGCCCCTAATATATTGATTTCCTGTTTTAATACCGTGTTAACAGGGGTGATTAAATGCCAAATACCATTGATCCCATCACCATTGATTTCTCCTCTGGCAAAGTCGCTTTTAAAGAAATAAAGTGGCATGTCTTGAAAAGCCCACTGCTTAGTTCCGTCGTTTCGGCTAATTAGACTAAATTCCCCAATGGCAACATCTTCCTCATTTGGTACAAATGCAGGCCAAATATCTAAACAAGCATCAATACAGTTTGATGTGCCCGTTGTATCGTTATCAAATACGTATAAGCTAAAACCATCTTTATCCATGGTTGTAACGGTATTGGCTAAGGCCGACACATTAACCATGCCCGTTGCTGATAATGAACGGCCATTGGCTGTGGTGCGTTGTATAGCGGGCTCTTGTGTGGCTATATGCCAGATATCATTGACTTCATCACCGTTCACATCTCCTGCGGCATTATCATTTACAAAGAAATATAAAGGTTTGCCTTTATATGCCCACTGCATATTGCCGTTACTCACCTCAATAATACTTAAAGGTGGCATTGCCATAGCGCCAGTATCAGCAAGCAGAGGTGGCCAAATATTGATACAATCACCTGCACAGGCAGTATCATTTAACGGATCGTTATCAAAGCTATAGAGGGCAAAGCCCGCCTTATCCCTACGCATTTGAGACAAGACTCCTGAACTATCACTAACCGTAAGAATAGTTTCGTTACCGATATAGCTATTCACACCTGAGAGATTAGCTGACATTAATGGCGTAGGGCGTGCAAGGTGCCAAACATTGTTAATACCATCTCCGCCAATATCTCCCTGAGCAGAGTCTAGATACCAGTGGTACAAAGGCTGGCCTTTATAAGCCCATTGCATATCACCCTCACCGCGAGCAACTATGGTCATTAATTCGTCTATTTCAGCTCCCTCTCCAGCAAGTAGTGGCGGCCACCGGCCAGCACAGGTATCAGTATCATCTGGCGTACCTTCACAACTTGAAGAATTTATTTCGTCATTATCGAAGGTATACAAAGACAAGCCAGATTCAGCAATAATTAATGAACCATTGTTATTTACAACCGTTACATTTGGCTTAGAGATCTGGCTTGGAAAGACTGCTGTCGGCGTAGACGGTGGTGGATCAATATAAGGATCATCATTCGTTGATGAAGAGGATCCACCGCCACCTCCTCCACAAGCAGAAAGTACAACAACGGCAACACTAGAAATTAAAATGTATTTTGTATAATTGATTAAGGTAATAATGAGTTTACTTTTTATTTGCTTATGCATGATCATAATCCATCCAATTTTAGGTTTCATATAAGCAATACGCCGCAAAAAAAATAAAGTTGCACTAATGTTCATTTATAAATAAAAATATGAATAAAAGTGAATTGGTAGGAAAATCGCTGAAGGGGCAGATATATCAAAAGCTTCTGATATTCGGGCGTTAGATAGTTTGATTGGCTCTATCACTGAAGAATTATCTAATGGAGGTGAAGTTGCATTAGTGGGTTTTGGTACTTACAAAGTTAATGAACGTGCTGCTCGTAAGGTTCGTAATCTTCATACAGGTGCGGGAATTCAAATCGCTGCTGCAAAAGTAGCTGCTGTTAACGGTGAGTTATTTAGGTCAAAAATGCCCTGCTGATACATGGTATAAAATTTGGACCGCTATTATTATAAAGGCGAGTGTTTAAATGATTCTCCTACTCGCCTTTTTCACAAAGAAACCATCAATTGAAAACTTAACCTAAATCGTTAAGCTTCTTCATCTTCGACACGAACGCCCCAAACATCATGCTCATCTGCATGAATAATTTGAACCCATATTAGGTCGCCAGGTTTGGCATCAAAATCATCAGACAAATAAACTTTGCCATCAACTTCTGGTGCATCCATATAAGAACGCCCTACTGCGCCAAGAGAATTTACTTCATCAATGAGAATTAAATATTCTTGGCCAATGCGTGCTTGTAGTTTATCCGCACTGATTTTAGCTTGTACTGCCATGAAACGCTGTAAGCGTTCTTCCATTACTTCATCTGAAACATGGTCAGGTAGAGCATTCGCCGTAGCACCTTCAACAGGCGAGTATTTAAAACAACCTACACGGTCTAATTGCGCTTCTTCTAAAAAGTCTAATAACTCTTCAAATTCTTCTTCAGTTTCACCTGGAAAACCAACAATAAACGTTGAACGAATAACGAGTTCAGGACAAATTTCTCGCCATTTAGCAATACGCTCTAAGACTCTGTCTGAGCTACCAGGACGTTTCATTAGTTTAAGGATACGTTTGTTAGCATGCTGAAAAGGAATATCTAAATACGGTAATATTTTACCTTCTGCCATAAGAGGTATGATTTTATCAACATGCGGATAAGGGTAAACATAATGCAAACGGATCCATACGCCCTGCTTCGCTAACTCTTCACATAACTGCTGCATGTGTGTTTTAACGGGCATGCCTTCGTAGAAATCCAATTTATGTTTAACATCAACACCATAAGCAGAGGTATCTTGAGAAATGACTAGCAACTCTTTTACACCTGAATCAACTAAACGTTTGGCTTCGCCTAATACATCTCCCACAGGACGAGAGTCTAAATCGCCACGCATTGAAGGGATAATGCAGAAAGTACAACGATGGTTGCAGCCTTCTGATATTTTTAAATACGCATAATGTTTAGGTGTTAACTTCACACCTTGTGGCGGTACTAAATCAATAAACGGATTATGCACGGGCTTTACAACATGCTTATGTACTTGTGTTAATACTTCATCGTATGCATGAGGGCCTGTTACACCTAATACATTAGGGTGCAATTCGATAATTTCATCTTTCTTAACACCTAAACAACCGGTAACCAATACTTTACCATTTGCGGCTAACGCTTCACCGATGGTATCAAGTGATTCTTGCACCGCTGAATCAATAAAACCACAGGTATTTACAATCACTAATTCTGCATCATCGTAGCTATTGGTTACATCATAACCTTCGGTGCGAAGTTGAGTAAGAATACGCTCTGAGTCCACTAAGTTCTTTGGGCAGCCGAGACTGACAAAACCTATTTTCGCAGCGCGATTTGACTCTGTATTTGCAGTAACGACGGCCTGATGCTGTTCTTCAATCATTTTAGATGGAATGTCTAACGTGGTTGTTTGGCTCTGAGCTGAATTACTTGTGCTTGGGTCAAATTGCTTAACGGTCATAGGCGCCTTTGCTAATCAATAGCGTGTTTCAGGTGATTTTTAGTGCGCGGATTATACAGGATTACGATGTAGAAGTCTGTATAACTTGGGACTGGCTGATGTGTTTTTTGCACACAAACTTGGTCACCAACTTCAACATAAAACCCATCCAATAAATTTCACCGTCAAGATAATGTGTTTGGTTTCGTTGTTTATAAACTTAAATCATGTTTAAAAACACCAAATTATTTTTAATAATTGGACTAAACTTAGGAATTACTGCTTTTATCTTCCCAATTAAAAAGAAGAAATAATGAGATGTTTTGCAATTATCTATCTGCTTCTTTATTCCGTTTTGTTTTCGGAATATATTCACGCAATTGAAAAACCAACAATACGTTGGTTAACTTGGCAACAAGCACCAAACTTTATCATTGAAGGAAAATTTAAGGGGCAAGGTATTGGTGGAACTTTAACAAAAAAACTTCAAGATAACTTACCTCAATATAACCATATAAACGTATTAAGCAATACTAGAAGGTATCAATCTCTCATAAAAGAAAAAAACGTTTGTGTTGCTTGGGCTTGGATCGTACCTGGAAGTGAAAAATATCGAATTCATAGTAGAGCCGTTTCATTAGCACCTCGTTCAGGCATTCAAATTTTGAAAACAAAACAACATTTATTTGGTAAACCAGGAGAAACATTATCTCTAAAAAATCTGTTAACGAACCTTGATCTAAAACTAGGTTATTTAGAAGAGATGACCTATTCCAAACGAGTTCATGAACTACTTGAGGAAAATAGAAATAAAGGCAACATTCATTTCTCATCAAGAAATGAGGTTGAATTTAATTTATCAATGCTGGACAGAGAACATTTAGATTACTTTTTTAGCTTTTCAGCGCAAGCTATTTTTGATGCAGAATTAAAAGGCATTAACAATAAATATCAGTTTTACAATATTGAAGAAATGGACCTTTATACAAGTATGCACACCCATTGTTCTAAAACGCCTTTTGGTGAACAAGTTATGTCTGAGGTTGAAAAAATCCTAACAAATGATACATTGATGGAACATTTATCAGTAATTGAAAGATGGCATGGAGAGAATAAAGCATATCGAGATATATTCATGAAATACGTAATTAACCGTGAAGTAACAGCTATTGTGACTAATCCTGGTCAATGAAACATCAAATGATATTGTTTAATAAATAAATGCAAAATAGAAAAAAATTAATTTTAATAAAAATATTACCTCTATATTTTAAGAGCAACTTTGCATGAATTATCTATCGCTGATTTTTGCTGGTTCTATAGCTCGAAAGCTATCAATGGCGTTAATTTTGTTAGGCTTTGCCGCGACTTTAGTCATTTCAACAATCGAAATATATTGGGATTATAAAGCTGAACTTAAACATATTAATAGTCGATTAGAAAGTATTCAAGAGACGCATGCTCCAAGTATTGCATCAAACGTATGGAATGTTTCTCATAAACAAATACAAACTCAGTTACAAGGCTTGCATAGTATTTCCGAATTTTCGTATATTGAAATTACAACACCACATGACGATTTTTGGTCAGAAGGAGAAAAATTAGCCACTAACGTATTAGTTAAAAGCATCCCATTAAAGTATGCTGATTTGGGCGAAAACTTGTTAGTTGGAACCATGGTTATTCAGGTAAATGTAGACGAAGTATTTAACAAAATCACTGCTAAGGCAATTCAAACGTTTTTCTATTTTGCTGTATGGATATTTATCCTCGCTGGATGTCAATTTCTTATATTTAGATATTTAGTCACTCGACACTTAAACCACATTGCTAATTACACCTCTTCAATGAAGTTCATCGATGAGGAGAAAGACCTAATACTCGAACGAAATATTTCTACGAATAGTTCTTCTGACGAGCTGGACTCTGTTGTTTATTCAATAAACTCCCTTCGAAATCTAGTTACTAATTATACAGATGAGATTAAAAAGAACGAACAACGCTTTAGAGGGTTATTTGAAAATACGGATGTTGCTATTTGGAATGAAGATCTTTCACAAGTTTACCTTGCGCTAAGAGAACTAAAATCAAAAGGAATCATCGATCTAAAATCTTATTTAACAGAAAACGAAAATATAGCCTTCGAACTAGCAGAAGAAGTTAATGTTATTCAAGTAAATGAAGCAACACTTAATTTTTTTCAAGCAAAGTCTCAAGAAGACTTACTTGATAATATAAGCAAAACATTTGGTGACGATGCAATAACAGTTTTTATTGAGCAACTATGCTGCATTTGGGATAAGAAAAAAACATTTCGAGCTGAAGCAAATTTTCTAGGGTTAAAAGGAAAAAAATTTACTGCGATTGTCTCCTATCAAATCCCAGAGAATGATGAAGGCTTCAAAAGTGTATCAGTAAGTATGTTTGATATTAGTAAACGTAAAGAGGATGAACAAAAGCTACTTACTCAAAGCAAGATCATTACAAATATGACAGAAGGAGCTTATCTTATACGGTGTAGTGACTCATTAATCGTTTATGCTAATCCAACTTTTGAAAGTATGTTTGGTTATGAAAAAAATGAAATGTTAGGAAAGCATGTATCGATTGTAAATGCACCTAGCGAATTTTCCCCTGAAGATTTAGCTTCCAATATAATTACTAAATTAAAGCAAGACAATAAATGGAGTGGTGACGTAAAAAACATTCGCAAAGACGGCTCTACTTTTTGGTGTTTTGCCAATGTATCAAGTTTTATACATCCTGAATTTGGTGAAGTTTGGCTTGCAGTTCATGCGGATATCACTGAAAGAATAAAAATGGAAGAAATATTACGTCGAACACAAAAAATGGATGCTGTGGGAAAACTCACAGGAGGAATAGCCCACGACTACAATAATATGCTTTCAATAGTTGCTGGATATTCAGAACTATTAGAACGGCACCTAAAAGAACAACCTAAACTACTGGAGTATGCTGAACAAATAAACCATGCAGCAGAGCGTGGTGCGCATATGACCAAAAAACTACTGGCTTTTTCAAAAGCTGACATTGGAGATTATGAACCTGCAAACATCAATGTAATATTGCAAGAACAACAAGAAATGATCCAAAAAACCCTTACTCCACGAATAAATCTTGAGTTTAATTTTTCTGATAACATATGGCCAATAAATGTCAGTATCAATGATTTTGAAGACGCTATTATTAATTTAAGCATTAACGCAATGCATGCTATACATGGGCATGGCGAATTAACATTTAGAACATGTAATGAAAATATTGATAATAAAAAGGCAAAATCATTAAATTTAGCAGCTGGCGATTATGTTGTTCTTACTATAGAAGACAATGGCTGTGGCATGGACAAAGCGACCACAGACAGGGTGTTTGAGCCTTTTTTTTCAACCAAAGGAGAATTGGGTACAGGCCTTGGATTAAGTCAAGTTTATGGCTTTGTTGAGCGCAGTATAGGCTGTATCACTTTAGAATCTATAATAGATAAAGGTACAAAATTTATTTTTTATTTCCCTCGTCTTTTAACTCAAAACAATGAAAAAACATCTTCTACAGAAGGGAAAAAAACGTCATATCAAGGAACTGAAATCATATTGATTGTAGATGATGAAGTTCAACTTCTTAATTTGAACTGTGAAATTTTGAAGCTACAAGGTTACATTGTTAAAGCTGCTTCAAGTGGAGAACAAGCCTTGAATATATTAAAAGATACTTCAGTAGATTTAGTTATTTCAGACATCCTTATGCCGGGTATGAATGGTTTTGAACTAGCTGCTAGAATAAAAACAGCAACTCCTTCAGTGAAGATACAACTAGTGAGTGGTTATAACGATACCGTCCAAGTGGAAAATATTGATAAACAACTGCTATCAACCATTTTGGCTAAGCCTATCACTGTTGATGTTTTATTAAACCGAGTACGTTCATTGCTTGATAACTAATTGAATTATCTAAACCAATGAATATTCAAGTGAACAAATGTAGAGGTTAAATCAACACTGAATATAAAAAACACCACCTTGCTAATGATTGCATTGTCATAATTTTTATTGTCTAACGCTGAAGCTAGAAAACTAACCAAAACATACAGCAGTGTGTCATTTCATTTATTGAAATCATCTCAAAGTTCGATTGTTGAACTTTCAAACCAGTCAAAGCCTAGTTAATTTGAGTATTTTAGTGATAATGAAGAAGTTATGGAGTGTTATTGAAATATGTGAGTGAATGTTTTCGCTACAAAGCAACGGTTGAATTAGTTTAGGCAGCCAAGACTCACGAAGCCCTCCTTTGCAGCGCGATTTGACTCTTTGTTTGCAGTAACAACGGCTTGATGCTGCTCTTCAATCATTTTAGATGGAATGTCTAACGTGGTTGTTTGGCTTTGAGCTGAATTACTTGTGCTTGGGTCAAATTGCTTAACTGTCATAGGCGTCTTTACTAAGAATGGACGGATTTATACAGGAATGTAAGGATAGGGTGAATAGTTAGTTTTCAGGGTGTTTTTTGAATGAGGTGACATTAAAAATCACTTCGAGTTTATCAATGTAAACTTTAGGAACTGGATTTTTTGACTCGAATGTTTGTTGAACTTTGGTAAGTTCGATTTTAGTTTGAAATGCAAAAACTGATGGTTGAATATGGTTTGCTCTCAAGAGTCGCTTAAATACTGGTCCATTAATGCTGCATTTACCTTTTAACATTTACTTTTAACCTTATTTGTTTATTAGCATGCTTAATAAACAACATTAAATAATGACGTATAAGGCAGTTTCTACTGACACAGTTAAAGCACCAGCGTTTGACCTCCCTGAGTATTTCTGGCTGGTAGTTTTTCTCTTATTAACTTTCGTTAATATTTACCATCAAAAATATGCGGCGCATTGTAATCAAACGTAACCAAGAAGTCTGTCATCAATTTGTAACCGTATTTTTAGTTACTCAAACAATTAATTCGACAGTGCTCAACGCTGACAACTATGGTTTTACAATGCGGGATGGTTTGGCGGTTTGCTGCATCATAATTGATGGTTTAACTGTTTTTATCGCAAGCTTGGTGTATTTGCTTAGATGGTTAAAGAATGGCGCGATGATACAGGAATGCTATAAGTGGATTAATGATTAGTTTTATTAATTTTTAAGTATACTTTAAATACTATAAGGTTGAGCTGCCTGAGTGAAAGTTCGACCGTCGCACCTTTACTTTAGGTAGTTATTTGTACATATCCCTAATAATTTTATTGCTAGTTCCTGTAGTCAGTAACTTGAATGATTTCTTAATGTCATTTACTGGCAGTATTTTGAATACTTCATCAGCGGCAATAGCTAGCTTAGTTAAGTTAACAATACGCAATCATCCTCGCGTTATTTCAACTTC
>JAPYOP010000211.1 GCA_029938115.1 Colwellia sp.
CTGCTAAACTGATTGTATTAAGTGGCATCATTTCCGAGTTAGTAATATGTATGAAAATACCTAAGCTACTGTATTTATTAACTTTATTTATACTTCAGCCATGTTATGCCGAGCTGGACGAGGCGTTGTTTGCCTTATCTTTAGAAGACTTACTGAACATTGAAGTAGCAGGGGCTACTTTTTCAGGAGAAACCCTAAATACAGCACCCGCTGCCGTTACCGTCTTTACTCAGCGGGAAATACGACTTCTAGGTGTACAGTATTTAAGTGAACTGGCCAATTTAGTGCCAGGATTTCAATCTAAACGCCAAAGTGACGGGGCATCGGTTTACAGTATATCGGCTCGTGGCCGCCAAGTGGGTACGGGGACTCGCAGTGTTAAAGTGATTATTAATGGACAGCCCATTAGCTCAGCCTACATTGAATCCTCCACCGCCATTATTAATTTAATACCTCTAAACAATGTATCAAAAGTTGAGTTTATTCGTGGACCGGGGTCGGTTGTACACGGTAGCGGCGCTTTACTGGCAAGCATTAATATTGAAACCTACCAAGACGAAAATGCCGCTGAAATTTCTATGGGTACTTGGGGGTATGTGGGCAATCATTTTAATTATTCTGATGACGGGATTTATGCCTCGATTGACTATTCCACTAGCTCTGGAGATGACTACAAACTACAAGACCCAGATACAGGTATGCACCTTGACTCTAAAGATCCCATTGATCAATCACATTTTTATCTGGCAAAAAAAAATGGTCAGCATAAATTTTTCTTTCAACACCATAGAGTTGCATCGACAGGTTTTTATGTCATTGACCGCGTTAATAACAATTTCAATAAAGAAAACCGTCGGTATTTAGTAGCAAGCTCTTCTCACTCACTTATCAGTGAAACACATTTTGATTTAACGTTGCATACTAACTACAACAAGCGAAACACGACATTCTCAGCTCAATTAAGTCCAACTGGCGCACTAAATGGCTTAAATGATGGCAACAGTCTTGAACCAATTTTAGTGCGTGCCACCACTAAATCAGAACAATACGGAACTCGCTTAATTGGTGATTGGTTAATGCTAAATTCACATTTAACGATAGGAGGCGAGTTTCAATATAGTAAACCGGTTAAAGCACTCGCATTTTCCAACTTCAACCTTTATGACATTAACAACAATCAAATCCCCATTCGTTATTATGCAAATGACCCAGACTCCACTCCATTTATTGGTGCCCATGACAATCAAAATTTTTCGTTATTCAGTGAATACCAATACCAAGTCAACCATGAGATAAATACGACTTTTTCTCTGCGCTACGACTATGCACAAAACACTCAATCAGAAGAAGTACTTCCTAGGCTGGCATTCGTGTATGAATTCATTAACGATCATTATTTTAAAGCCATTTACAGCGAGGCTTTTCGTAACCCAGGATCAATAGAGTTGTACGCCATTAATAATAACACCCTCACTGGGAATAATTCCTTAGTGGCTGAGAAATCAAAAACAGCTGAATTAATTTTGGCATCTACATCAAAGTTTGGAGTATTTAATTTCTCGTATTTTTATACTGAAATAGAGAACGCTATTAAGCAGGTTGTTATTACTTCTGGACAACGAAAATTTGACAACTCACCATCTGACTCAAACGATGGTATGGAGTTAGAATACAATCAGGTATTTAGCGACAACCTACAATTAAAGCTCACATATTACCGCCAAAATGGCGTATTAAAAGAAAGCTTTCGCTTATCTGAAAGCGCCGGTTCTATGGCGGCATTATGGTACAAAAATAAGTATAGCGGAGGGTTTACTAGCGTGTATCAGTCATCCAATAAAAACTTATCGGGGGACGGCTTAATTACCCTTCCCAGCATTTGGTTGCATAATATTAATTTAAACTATCAGCATAACGCTAAGTTAGAGTCGCAAATTCTAATTAAAAATATTAGCAATCGACAATCCATGAATCCGGCTATTAGTGCATTATTAGAGAAAGGCATTCCCAGCCGAGGTCGCCAA